>NZ_AUIC01000010.1 GCF_000423505.1 Pseudoclavibacter soli DSM 23366 | reverse complement strand
ACGTGGGGCGTGCGGGACTTGAACCCGCGACCAAGGGTTATTCCACCCGCTGGCTGGTCCCACTCGCGATGAGAGCTGTAAAAGCCCTCGATCCCTTTGTTTTACTGGCATCTGGCGCAACACCGGTTTTGATGTGACAAGGCCGATTATCCCGATTTATCCCGAATCCAGCAAATACGAGAAGGGTTTTTGCTGACCAAAATGCTGGGTTGACTGAACCACCAGTGCGCCAGCAGAGTTTGCTCGGAATACGTCTCCGCGCACACTCCGTTGCATGAGCGAATACGAAGTCAGCGAGTACGGCCTAGGCATCCTCGAGCAAATCGCGAGGGCAAGTAGAGAGCAAGCGCTGAAGACGCCGTGTACCCCAGACGACGATGCCACAGCGGCCGGGAATTTCGGTCCAGGCTACGACCTGGTCACCCCCGTTTTCGCAATACGGGCATATCAGTGGGATGTCGAAGAAGGTGACGAACTGGCGAACTTCGAGATGCCCGTCCGCGATCTGGCCGTGCACTGGTACAAAGTGCTCGGGCGCAGCACCTACGCGAATCGGCCAGTCTCACAGAGCGAGTGGCTCGACATACTGGTCGAGTGTCTCGAAGCGATAGAGGATACTCCGGCGCCGAAGATCGTACTGGTCGTCGGCACGGTGCCGGAAATTCAGTTGGCCGATCACGGCGCAGTTGAGCTCAGCCGTGGGCGCGTCATCAGCCAGTACGATCGGATGGACCCCACGCAGCTTGCGAGCAGCGACCCGGTCATCACTGGGCTGAAAAATGCCCTGGCGAACCTCGACGGGAATGCACGTGTATTCGCCAGCGGCCACGCTGCGCGGCTGGTGCGCGAGGCGTTCTGGGGATCCCCGATCGCTGATGTCCAGCCGGAGGCATCGCTTCTGCTGCATCAGATGGAGCCTGACCTGCTGATCTGCCTCGGTCCGGTACCTAATGTGACACTGGCCAGCAGCGTCGAAGTCCGCGCCATTTCGGTTCCGCCCCGCACCCCTCCCGCCGCCCCGCACCATGAGGGCGCAATACGGCGTTTCGTCGGCGATGCGGAATGGCAGGTACTCTCGAACGACACCGAACTGCAGACGGCGTATGCCTCCGGACTTGATGCCCTGTCAGAGGCGGGAATCGACCTCGAAGCTGAACGAGAGCGGGCGCTCGGGCTGCCGCCTCGACAGGTGGAATAGCTCTCTGGTTTAGTCGCGGCTTGAGGCGAGGATCGCGAACAGTCGCAGGAACTCGATGTAGAGCCAGACCAGGGTGACGACGAGGCCGAAGGCGGCGGTCCAGCCGAAGCTGGCGGG
>NZ_AUIC01000009.1 GCF_000423505.1 Pseudoclavibacter soli DSM 23366 | reverse complement strand
GCGTATTCCGCGATATCGTCAGCGGTCAGCAACGCCCCGGCACCGAACGCGATACCGGCAGCGATCCACCCCGCAGGCCCCGACAGGAACAACCCCGCCACCGCGGCGACGACGACCACGACCGTCGCGACCGTGACCAGCACTTTCCACGCATCCGAGTTGGTGAGTTTCTCCCACCAGGAGTCCGCGGGGATCGCGTGCTCGGTCGCGGCCTGCAACCTCCCGGCCGTGGTGTGTGCATCTTCCTGGTACGACTGCTTCGCCGAGGCCACCAGTCGCCTGGCCGCATCCAGCCGGGCCTGCGCGTCACCGACCTGGGCCGACGCTGCTCCGACACGGCCTGCGGCGTCCTGCTGCTGCCGGTACAGAGAGCGCACCACAGACCCCGACGGCACGCTCAACCCCGACGGCACCTGATCAGACGGTGCAGATCCCCACTGCTGGAACACACGATTCTGTCTCGAGTACTCGGCCTGCGCAGACTGCTGAGCCGACTGAGCGGAGGCCAGCGAGGCCTGCGCCGAGACCAGATCAGCCTGAGCCGCCACCGCAGCAGCCAGACCTTGGTCGGCCGTCGACTGGTGAGACTCCATCACTGACGCCCACCAGTTCAACGCGTCACGGGCCTGCGAGAATGAGTCTCGCACCTGCCAAATCTGGTTCGGGAAGTCGCCGAGCTTGTCACGAAACACGTCACCGGCCTGACCGACCCAAACCCCCGAGCTGGAGGCGGAGCGCACCTGCTGGAGCGTGGCCTGCACATCAGCAGCCACCGACGCCACCCGATCCCACCGCGACGCCAACCCACGCACACCAAACGCATCACCCGGGGTCGGATCCCCAGGCTGATCAGCCGGCGACCAATCACTCAACCTGCCCATCACATGCCCCCGCTGGTCTGTGCATGGATGCGGATGGTATGGGGGCCGATGCGCAGGGTGTCGCCGATGGTGATGATGGTGCGGGTGCGTGGGTGGAGGCGTGTGGTGAGTCCGTCGTGCGTGAGATAGGTGCCGTTTCCTGAATCAAGGTCGGCTGCCCAGAGCCTGCCGTCAGAGGTTGGCGCGATTTCGATGTGGTTGCGCGAGATGATGTGCTGTGGGTCATCGATCGTGATGGTGTGCTGAGAGGGTGAGGTCTGATCGGGGCGGCGTCCGATGATGGTGGGGCCGGTGATGGTGTGCTCGGAGTGATTCGTGATGATCAGCTTCCATCTGCTTTCGCGCACTCTCGGTGCGCTGGTCTGCGAGAGACGCGGGGGTGGCGGTGTGTGCCCCGGCACGGAGGTGATTCGCGGGGGCGTACTCACGATCTCTTGAGAACGTCTGGGCAGGACGTAGGGCGTGGTGACGTGCATGCTGGTGCCGTAGGCCGCTTCGAGTGCTCGCAGATCGTAATGCCCGACGCCGGCAGGCGCAGTGGACGCGACTGTGGCACGAAGGGTCTGCCCGGTCTTCTTGTGCGTGTGGCGCTTACGCATCTGCGGTCTCGGTGAGCTCAAATGTTGCGGTGACGGTGTCGAACAGTTCGGTGAGCGGATCGGCGAGATCGAGTGCAGGCGACGCGCAGCTGATGAGTGCGATCTGATCGTCTGCGGGCACGAACGTCTGCATGATGAGGCTGCGCACGATGGTGAGGTCACGGTCGATGAGCATGTCTCTGATTCCGGTCAGACGTGGCGCTGGGCCCGCCTTCGGCAGGACTGCCGTCGAAAGGGTGAGTGGCGTGTCGGGTGTGGTCTCGGTGTCTTTGATGCTCTGTATCTGGGTGATGATGGCTGCCTCAGCGTCTGCTCCGGGTGTTCTCGGCGGTCTTGGCAATGACGACACCGTGACTGAGCCGGGAATCAGTGCGCCGTCTGCGGGAATGGCGAAACATGCGCAGTATCGGGCTCCGGCATCCCATGCCTGTCTCGCGGTGGTGCGCAGGTATCTGGTGAGGTCTGCGCGCAGTGGGCGCAGCTCGGGGTTCTCGTTGATGCGTTTTGCTACGAGTGCGGTGATCGACGCGTCTCTGGTGTTCGGGCGCACGTCGAGTTCACTCCACTCGGACGGGATCGTGATGGCGAATGCGGTCATGAGTGTGCCTCTCTGCCGGGCGCGTGATCTGCTACCGTCCGGTGTGTCTGTTCAGTGTTCTCAGCGTTGACCGTGGATGCTGGGGCCAGCGGAATCTGCACGGCGCGCAGCCCGGTGCCGGCGAGGTTGGCCCAGCCACGCCCCGCTGGCGCCTCAGCGTTGATCTCTGCACGTGTGATGCGCGTGCCGATCAGGTCACCATCGGTCAGCTGCTGTGGGTCGAGCAGGATGCCCTGCTGGTTCTTTCTGATCTCCACCCTCCACGAGCTGAAGCCGGTCGCGACGTCGCCGAGTGTGCCTGCGATGACGATCGCCGCCTGGTGGTCGATCAGGGTCGGGATGATCTGTTTGAGCCATGCTTCGGCGGGCATGTCACGTGTGAGCTCGACGTCGTCGACGAGCAGCAGATGGCGTGCGTCGTCGATCAACGGCGTGAGCGACTGCTCGGTAATCGTGGCCGGGTCGGTCAGCACCGTCGCACCAAGCGCGGCAGCATGCTCCGTGAGCGCGTTGTCGCGTGGAGTGATCACTGTCAACCGCCACCCATGTGCTGCGGCGGCCGCGGCGATGACGCGAAGTGTATTGGTGCGGCCCGAACGGGCGGGCCCCGCCACCAGCAGAGTCGGGGTGAGTTCCGGCGAGAACTGCTGCACGGTGACGTCCTGACCGCCGAGCCCGAGTGCTAGCCCGGCCAGGCCGTCCGCCTCGTCTACGAGCTGCTGCCATGTCAGGCTCTCTGGCATGAGTCGCACGGCGTGGGGACGCTGATCGCTCGGGATGCTGCGGTCTCTCTCTGCGAGCTGTCCCGCGATTGCGGCGATCGCGTCTGCCTGCGCCCTTGCGGAAGCGTCGGCGCTGACAACGGCGATCTGCAATTCGGTGCCATCCCCCGCGGTGAAGGCACGCCCCGGAGGAATGGACTCGGGCATCTTTCTCGGTGTGAGCCCTGCGAATCCGTAGTCGTTACGGTCGGTGAGGTTGAGCAGAATCTTGCGGTCGGTGAGTGTCGCGGTCCGCCCGACCAGCAGCTGTCGGTCGCCGGCGATGACGAAGTGCACACCGACAGACGCCGCTTCGCGCAGCATCGTGTGCACGGCCTCGACGATCTGACCGGCGTTGACGTCGGCGAACATCGCGGTGAACGCCTCCCAACCATCGATGAGCATCATCAGACGCGGCGGTGCCTCGTCGAGAGAGAGTTGCTCAAGCTCGGTCAGGTTGGCGACGCCGGCGCTGGTCAGCAGTCGGTGTCGTTGACGGATCGTGTCCTGCACACGTGCGAGCAGCCGCACCATGCCATCTGTCTCATGTCGGGCGATGACCGAGCCCACATTGGGCAGCGCACGCAGCGCGGTGAGTCCGCCGGCGCCACAATCGATGGCGTGGATATGTGCACGGTCCGCCGGGTAACGTGCGCTCACGGATGCTGCGATAGTACGCAGAGCTGTGGTTCGGCCCGATCGCGGTGCGCCGACGACGAACAGATGGGCGAAGTCGTCGAAGTCGACGGTCTCTGTGACCTGCTGCTGCTGATCCGGCTGGTCTGAGAGCGCGAATGCCGCGGGTGGCCTCCTCGCAGTGCCCGTACGGGAGTGGCATTCAGACAGTGGCTGGATTTGGTCGAGGGTGACGATCTGGGGCAGTTCCGGCAGCCACGGTCGGCGGGGTGTGTTCCCTCCTCGTGCCTGCCATGCTTCGCGGACGGCGGTCACGAGATTGGTGAGATCTGTTGCAGACTCCGCATCTGCGCCATCGTCCGCGCGTCTTCGCACGGGCGATGGCGCAGCGAGGTCATCGAGGCCGATGGTGGTGATCAACGGCTGCGCAGGCGCGGCGTCGCCGCGCGTCGGGCGACGTCCGCCGACCCGACCGGATTGGAACGGTACCAGTGAGGTCGATCCGAGCCTCGCGAAGGCACGGCCAGGTGTGGACTTTGAGATCTGTGCCGCATCGTCGGCGTTGATGACGTCAGTAGACTCCGCGGAGTCGGTCACGCGCAGGGCGATGCGCAGGTTCGTGTTGGCTCGAATGGCCGGTGAGATGACTCCGCTCGGACGTTGCGTGGCCAAAAGCAGGTGAATACCCAGGGAGCGTCCCCGCTGGGCGATGTTCACAAGACCGTCGACGAAATCCGGCAGCTCACGCACCAGAGAGGCGAACTCGTCGATGACGATCAGCAGTCGCGGCAGCACCGGTAGTGAGGTCTGGCGCTCTCGCTGCACCACATAGTCTTCGAGGTCCTTCGCCCCAGCGGTGGCGAGCACCCGTTCCCGGAACGCCAACTCCGCCCCAAGGGAGGCGAGAGCACGTTCCACGAGGTGGGAGTCGAGGTCGGTGACCATGCCGACAGTGTGTGGCAGCCCCACGCAGTCTTTGAACGCGGCTCCGCCCTTGTAGTCGACGAGCACGAAGGTCATCCATTCCGGCGTGTTTGCGACGGCGAGTGAGGCCACAATCGTCTGCAGCAGCTCAGACTTTCCCGAACCCGTGGTGCCCGCGATCAGGCCGTGGGGGCCGTCTGTGCGGATGTCAATGGCGAAGGGGCCGTCCAGGGACTCCCCGATCACGGCGGATGTCGAGGCCGGTTCCAACGCCCATCTCGCGGCGATTGCCTCACTGGTCGGGGAGTCGAGGCCGAGCACGTCCAACAGTCGCGATGAGTCTGGAACGGCCGAGTCAGTCACACTCGGGCTGACATCCTCGACACCGGCGACGGCACGGCAGGTGAAATCGGTCCAGGCATCATCCACGAGATCCTGGCGCACATCGCTGAGCGTCTCTTCCGCCTGCCGCTGCACTCGCACACGGGCACGGCGGCAGTCCACGACAGTCTGACACTCTTCAGGCAGCAGCCTGGGATCCGTCTCTGTGCACACACAGAACACCCCTACAGCCGGGCCGTCGCGCAACACCCTGAGCAGGCCGGGCATCGTGCGCAGTCTGTGCGCGTCGGCGATGAACACCACCACCGTCGACCCGAAGCCGACTGGGGACGTGCGTTGTTTGCCAGCGGCCTCGTGCCGTTGATCGATCAGTGAGATCAGTTCTGCGATGCGTGCCGCGATGTCAGTTGCCCCGAAACCCACCGTGCGCATCACCGGCTGACCGAGAGCTGGGCGGAGCGAGGGCAGCCATCTCGTCGTGCCCCACCGTGCCGCTGTCCCACGGTCCCCCGGTTCCGGTGCTGCCAGGAGATACACCTGTGTGTCTCGCGGAGAATGCAGCACTGCGACCTGCGCCAGCCACCAGCTGATCAGAGCGTCTGCGCTCTCATCGCCAGAGACCCCGACGACCCCGACGTCAGCCAGCGATACCGTCACCGGGGCGTCCTGCACATCCCAGTGCCTGGTACGTCTGTGCTCAAGCTGTTCGGGATCATCCAGACTCACGACAGATGGTGCGGTCTGCGTACCGATCCGCAACTGCAGATAGTCAGTGTCTCTGGGGCGGCGCTCCCACAGACGTGGCGTCGGCCCGGCGGCTATCACTGACACGGCCGCAGGATCGGGAAACCGGTCATGGCGCAGCCGTCGATCCGCCGCGACAGCTGTCAAGGTGTCGGCCTCGATCTCGGTGCGATCATGCTCGTACTCGCCCAGACGCTTCTGATACTGCGCACGCCCCGATCGTCTCGAGGCGACCCAGTTTCCCACCAGCAGCAGGGGTGAGAACAATCCGAACAGCAGCATCGTCGCCCGCTGATACACCAAAGCCATGGTGCCGCCCATGACCAGAGGCAGCAGCGCCGTCAGCCACGGGATCGAGTGCTTCGATTCCTCCTGCGGTCGAGGGGGCAGACGAAACCTTCCTTCGACAGTGGGAGGCACGATCCTCGGAGGCCGATTAAAGGCAAAAACTCCGCGCTCCGGCACATAATCCACGGCAGCGCGCTCAACGCCCGCTGGTTGCACCTCGACGACGACATCGTCGTATGAGAGCTGGTCGCCCCACGCAAGCGCTGTGCGTTCAGAAAGCGGTGCTCCCCACAGTGTCGCCGCAGAGGAGGACCCATTCTGTGGCACCGCAGCCATACTCCCGTCGCCGTCGACGACCAGTACCACGTCACACCCGGGAACGCCCTGTTGCCGAGTGCGCACATGCACCCCGGCGTCACCGCCCAACGTGAGAAATCCCGCAGTCAAATAATGCACACGACCAGCCCCAATACCGGAGACCACACGCACCTGCACACCCGCATCAGGGATCACCGGCCCGGGCTGAGGCCTATCCGCGACACCCAAGAGCGAAACCCACGACCCCTCGTGCAGCCCGGTCTCGCCCAACAGAGCATCAGAAGGAAAGACAACGCCGTCCACAGCGACCTGCACCCGATCCGGCGACGCCTCACTCGCCGTGACGTTGAGCAGAGTCGGCACAATGGCTGCGACCGAAGACTCCGCCTCGACGTCCAGGAAGACGGTCGAACTCGCACCGGCGGCGACGTCCAGCACGCTCACCAGCACACGCATCGAAACCCCCTGTATCTGCTTGAAAACGAACGACACCAGACTACTGGTGCGTCGGTGAACATTACGTAACGCTGCGAATGCCCAGTTGTGCGGGAAGGCCACGCGGCGATAAGGTTCCCATGTGCCCAGATCGGTGCACGGGAGAACACTGGAGGGGAATCCCCATGGCGAATGTCAAGGTCACGTATGACGAGCTCAGCACTGTCGCAAGCCAGCTCACCACTGGTAAGGGTCAGCTCGAAGACCAACTTACGCAGTTGAAGAACCTGGTCGACAACCTCATTGCGGAGGGCTTCGTCACTGATACGGCTTCAGGGGCATTCGGAGCTTCATATACGGAATTCGACACCGGGACTCGACAGGTGATCGCCGGTCTTGACGGGCTTTCCCAGTTCCTCAACCGTGCGGCCGAACAGTTCCAGCAGACGGATTCGTCGCTGGCCTCATCGCTCGGCAACTGAGTTCCTCACACTGCGTGCGGGGCGTGAAGCTTGCACGCGCAGCCGCCCCGACTTGAACGTTGACGCACATATCGGGTCGGGTCCGGCAGCAGATTCATAGTTCTCTGGTCGAGGGGGAGACATTTTATGCCTGATCTTCAGGTGGACATCAGTGCACTGACGGGCCTTGCCGGGCAGATGCGTGGCACATCGAATCGGCTGCACGGTTTCGGCGGTGGCATAGACCATGGCGCCCTCGGTGACGGCCAGGTCGGTGGTGCTGCCGCGGAGTTCGATTCCCACTGGGGTGAGGTCACCGAGAAGATCGACACGAACATCGACTCTCTGTCTGGCATGCTCTCTGACTCGGCCGCGTCATACCAAGACGCAGACCAGCAGATCGCTGCCTCATTGACCACGCAGACCAGCGGTGGGGGTGTGCTGTGGGCAGGTTGAGTGATTGGTCGCCGGCTGATCAGCCTGGGGATCCGACCCCGGGTGATGCGTTTGGTGTGCGTGGGTTGGCGTCGCGGTGGGATCGGGTGGCGTCGGTGGCTGCTGATGTGCAGGCCACGCTCCAGCAGGTGCGCTCCGCCTCCAGCTCGGGGGTTTGGGTCGGTCAGGCCGGTGACGTGTTTCGTGACAAGCTCGGCGACTTCCCGAACCAGATTTGGCAGGTGCGAGACTCATTCTCGCAGGCCCGTGACGCGTTGAACTGGTGGGCGTCAGTGATGGAGTCTCACCAGTCGACGGCCGACCAAGGTCTGGCTGCTGCGGTGGCGGCTCAGGCTGATCTGGTCTCGGCGCAGGCCTCGCTGGCCTCCGCTCAGTCGGCTCAGCAGTCTGCGCAGGCCGAGTACTCGAGACAGAATCGTGTGTTCCAGCAGTGGGGATCTGCACCGTCTGATCAGGTGCCGTCGGGGTTGAGCGTGCCGTCGGGGTCTGTGGTGCGCTCTCTGTACCGGCAGCAGCAGGACGCCGCAGGCCGTGTCGGAGCAGCGTCGGCCCAGGTCGGTGACGCGCAGGCCCGGCTGGATGCGGCCAGGCGACTGGTGGCCTCTGCGAAGCAGTCGTACCAGGAAGATGCACACACCACGGCCGGGCGTTTGCAGGCCGCGACCGAGCACGCGATCCCCGCGGACTCCTGGTGGGAGAAACTCACCAACTCGGATGCGTGGAAAGTGCTGGTCACGGTCGCGACGGTCGTGGTCGTCGTCGCCGCGGTGGCGGGGTTGTTCCTGTCGGGGCCTGCGGGGTGGATCGCTGCCGGTATCGCGTTCGGTGCCGGGGCGTTGCTGACCGCTGACGATATCGCGGAATACGC
>NZ_AUIC01000008.1 GCF_000423505.1 Pseudoclavibacter soli DSM 23366 | reverse complement strand
GACTCGGCCGGTGCCGAACCCATTGCGGCCGGGCCAGTACCTGCCCAACGGGCAGGTACGCAAACGCGGCCTGAACCGTGTCATGCGGCAGGCGTCTCTATCCAGACTCGAAACCATGATCAGATACAAAGCCGACCGTGCGGGCGTCCTCGTGGCCCAGGTGCCTGCCCCCTATACCTCCCAGCGCTGCAACGCCTGTGGACACATCGCAAAAGACAACCGCGAAAGTCAAGCGGTCTTCTCCTGCACCAACTGTGGACACACGGCAAACGCTGACACCAACGCCGCACGCAACATCCTGGACGCCGGAGCATCGGCACACCCGGAGATCACGCACGGCACACAACAGGGCAGGACATGCCCTGGCGATGGAGGGACATCAGACGACCGGAACCGAGCAATCGGCGAAAGCCGCAGTCCCAATGAAACGCGAACCTCGGCTGCGTAAGCAACCGGAATCCCCCGGCTTCAGCCGTGGGGAGGATGTCAAGATCTGGAAACGCTTTCTAGGCCAGAAAACTGGATGGCTGCGTATGCTGCTGAGAGGGTGATCGTGGGTGCAGCCACGGCCTTACAGCGGCTGGATGAGCATGTGCCCGGCTTTAGGGAGTCGAACCCAGACTTACCTTGGAGGCCACTCATCGGCATGCGGGACATAGTGTCCCACGCCTATGATCGCATCGATCTGCGAATTGTCTGGGCAACGCTTGAACAGGATCTCCCAATTCTGGACAAGCAAATCGAGCGGATTCAGGACCAACAATAGATTCCAGCGCTAAGTTGCAATCAGCTGTTCAACGAGCTGACCCAGCCCAGAAGTCCGGGCGGCGCATGATCTCGTACGCTGCGTCAGCCACGGGTGCCGCAAGTGTGTGTTCGTGCAGCCATGCGTGCACAGCCTGATCGAGCTGCTCCCCCGGGATGACGGATGCATCGTACCCGTCCACGCCGGCTGCCCAGACCACCACCGCCGGGGTGACGTCGATGGCGAGCCCCTGGCGGCGGAGCAGGGTCTCCAGCGTTCCAGCGTCGGAGTCTGCCTTCGCCAGCCACTCCTGTCGGTAACCTGCGACGCTGACCGTGCCGTCGTGGATGAGCACGGTGTGGACCGTCGACTTCGTGTTGATCGCGAACACCCCGCCGGCAGTGACGACGATGTGGTCTATGTCGTGGTCGCGTGTCAGCGGCACCGAGTGCAGTACCCGGATTCCGGTGGCGGCGTCCAATACTGCGGCAGTGCGCTGCTCCGCTGCGAGCCCTTGGGCGAACCGCTCGTTACTGTCCGCCAGGCGTTCGATCGACTGCCCCGGGCGTCTGTCGGCGAGGTCGCCGACGATGGGTTCCAACTCCGGTGCGGTCACACCACCGAGACGCGCTGAGAGTGCCTGCGCAGCCTCGTCAAGACAGTCGGCTGCGCCAGCGCGGGGGTGGCGCCGACCAGACACAAGGTCGATGTGTCCGATCGGCACACCTGCGCGGGTGACGTAGACGCGTGAGGCGGCCCCACGCGACCAGCCCCTGAAACCGAAACTCATGCTTGTGCCTCCTGACAGTTCACAAGGCACTTGTGCGCGGGACCTATTGGGCGGCCGGTGCTGACGGGGTCCACGCCTGCCGCCCAAGATATGGCAGTTGCGCCACGGTGAGCACGAGCACGATACCCAGAGCCGCTGAAGACACCGCGAGAGCGAGCTTGGCTGCGAAGAATGGCGCGATCCACATCGCCTGCTGCAGCACCCCAATCAGCACGGTGGTCAGCAGGATGGCTGCCAGCGCGAGGACGAAGTGCGCAGCGACGCCGCTGCGCCGCACGACGAAGTCGATGCCGTCCTGCTCGGTCGTTGTGTTGGCACCGGCGCTCGCAGCCGGTGCACGGTGTTCGAGCTCGGCACGAGCCCGTTCGATCTGGTCCGCGGTTGCGGTAGCAGTCATATCTGCCTCTCCGGCGGAACCGACTTGATTCCGCCTTCAGGCAAGGCTTATGCGGATGTGTGCGCAGTCCGAACCGCGATCACCAGTCCGTGTCGAGGTCGCGCTCCCCCGGCGCGGGCTGCTGTGGCCGCGGGGTGATTCGCGGCGGAATCGTCGGTGCTTCTGAGGCGGCGGGAGGAGTGCGTTTGCGGAGGGTTCCATCCGGGTTGAAGGCCTCGCGCATGAGTGCGTCACGACGGTCCTCCGCAGCCTGTGCGGCTGCGGCCTCGTCTGCCCTGCGCTGGGCGGCAAACGCGCTCGCCCTGGCTCTGCGGTTCGGTGCGTCGATCATCCAACGCACCAGCGCGATCAGAGCGAAGGCCAGAATCAGCGCGAGCACGACGGCCCCAGTCCAGCGGACACCGGACGGGATCTGGAAGAACAGATCCTTGAACAGACCCCGAGCCGACCAGAAGAACAGCACGGTGATGCCGACGCCGGCGACCGGCCAGAAGCCCGGGATACCCATCACTTTTGCGGCGAACCAGACGACGCCGATGATCGCCAACACGACCAGCGCGATCAGCAGGAAGAAGACAATGGGCATACGCAGCACTCCTTTGGGTCGACGAAGTCGCTGAGGGCCGAGCCGGCGCCCCCGGACATACAGTTACACCATGTGATGATACCACTGGTGCCGACGACCTCGGCACCGTACCGTGCTAGAGCTGCACTTCAGGCGCGGAGTGGGGTTTGTTCGCGTACCGACCATCCATGTTGCTCGGCTGCTCCGTTTTCTGGGAGGGGTGGGTTCCGGAAGCCGAAGGTGTCGACATCTTGCCGGTGTTCCGGGCAATCAGGCTCGCCATCGCATCGAGCATGCCCCCGCGCGCTACCACCTCTCCAGAGTTCCCGGGCTATCTATTCAGCGCAGGGTTGCTGGTCGTGATTTTTACCATTCTTCGTCGAAGTTCTGAGACTCGTACCGGGCCGGATAGTCCCACCCAGATCGATTCCCAAGATTCTTCAGGTGGAAGGGGACGTAGCCGATCTCTGGGACGGCTGGCTCACCACTCTGTTCGACGAGGTGGTATCGGTTCTCGATATCCTCAACGGTGACAACGGGGTTGCCCTTAACCGGCATGACGAGCTTCATCTTCCGTACCGCTTGGCGATCGTCTTCGTCGTAGAACAGCTGTGCCTGCCAGAGGATTTTGGACGAACGGAACACGATCTCTGCTGTGTTCGGGTTGAGCCGGGAGGCATTCTCTCGATACCAGGCCGCGTCGGCGATCTTCTCCACCTGGGCAAGTTCTCTCTTGGCCTGCTGCTGCACCTCAAGCCATTGGGACTTGTACCGCGCGCCGTTGTCCTTCTGATCCGCCCAGAATTTCCCGATAGATTCCAAGAACAGTCGATGTGCTGTATCTGCAAGTCCGTCATGCATGTCGATGAAGTTCAGAATCGCGTTCGGGTGGATGCGCAGATCCGGGTCGGTCCAGAACCGGTACAGAGATTCCGGGTCTCTGGGAGCAGCGGGCTTGTCCCAAGTCGAGCCCATGTAGTATTCGTCGGCGGTCATGATCGGGTCGGTCTCCGGTATCGAGTTGCGAAGCTCCGTCCATCGTCCGAGGAAGTCCCGTGGCTGCTGGGCGAGCGTCTTGGCTGGTCTTTCTACCATAGGTTACCCTTACCCGTTCACTGGACGTTGCGCCCGCTCGATCTGGCTCTTATCCGCACCCATACCGTCGGTCTGCCTCTTTTGCTTCTCGAACATATCCAGTGCCGACTGGGCCTTGGCGATAGCGTGGCTGTCAGAGACCGTGCGCTGGGTCTTGCGAGCTGCGTACGCGCCACCGGCGATGGCAGCGAAGCCGAGACCTCCGGTTGCGACACCGATAGTTGCAGCGCCGGCGACTTTCGTGGCGACCCCGACGGCCTGCCATGGGTTCTCGCGGACGTGGGAGATGCCCGACTGAACGGAGGTGCCGACGTTGTGAGCGACACTCTTTGCCCCGTCGAGCGTGGCATGCCCGAGAGCAGCCAACGACTCGCGGACCGGTTTCGGCTGTGCACTGCGGAACTCGGTGAGTGCTTTCTTCTCGATCTTGCGCTGGTCGGCAGCGGCACTCAGCTGCATCTTGGCATCATCGCTGCCCGCCAGCGCCTTCAGCCGGGTCCCCATGCCGGGGCCAGCTGTCAGGAAGCGTTTGCGGTCGGCCTGCCTACGATCAAGTGCACTGAACGGATGAGCGAGCGCCGAATTGGCCAGCGCCTTCCGCGCCTTCTCGGCAGATGAGATCGGCTTAGCCTCCTTGTTCGCGTTGGCGAAGTTGAGGGCTTCCTGCGCAGCGGTCGGGTCGAGCCCGGCTTTCGCAAGCCGTTTTGCCTGCTTGTTGGACATCTCCACGGGCGGCTTCTCGCCCTTCTTGGATGCGCCCACCCCGGCGCCCGTGGGGTTCGCGCTCTTCGCGTTGGACGCGTCCAAGGCGTTGCCCTTGCCGCCGAGGCGACCGCCGGTGGCCTTCGACATTGCTGACGAGCCGGCATGAGCGGCCTTCGATCCAAGCCAGGAACCGACACCTGAACCGACCATAGCCGGTGCCGCACCGCCTGCAGTCGCCCATGCGGCAGCACCATCCATAGTGAATGGGCTCGGCATTTTCAGCAGTTTCTTGAAGACCATGTGCAGAGCGACGATCGTCACGATTGGCGAGATGCCGGGCACCCAGATCTGCAGCAGCTGAGTGAATAAGGTGGCACCCCAACCGTTGATGGTGTCGTTGATCGCCTGAGACACCAACGTTGTTGCCCAAAGCAGGACGGCGAGCAGGAGTGAACTTCCTGCGGCAAGGAACTGGTAGGTCATCCACTGGACAAGATAACGCCTGAGCATGTCGGGGCCGTTGCGGTTGAACAACGACACCACAAGGGCGATCACCAGCACGGCGGTGAGGATCATGATCATGATCTTGATGAAGATGATCACGCCACCGAAGATGATGCCGAAGATCACCAAGTCAACGAGAGCAACAATGAACGAGCTGACCGACTCCATTGTGCCGGTTGCAGCGTTTTTACCATGAATAGCATCGCCGAAGTCAAGGATCTGAGCGGCTTTCACTGCGGTGGCGTTTTGATCACTGGAGTTCTCGATGATGTAGTCGGTGTCATCCTGGGTCTTCTCCGACTGGAAGTCGCCGCCCGCCTCAATGTTCTGAAGAAACATCTTGTTGCACTCGGTATTGCCGCTGTCAGGATTGCCACCGCCGTCAGAATAGATGTTCCGGAAAGATTTATCCCCTGAGTTTACGGGGGTGAATACATCACGAACCTTGAAGTTGATCCCACCGTTGTCGGAATAGCATGCAGCCCACGCCCAAAGCGCGCGGTCCTCTAGTCCGCTGTCCCCTAAAGTGGTCTGGTTGCGCAGAAAAGCTGGGGCCCACCATTCGATGTTGTTCCCGTCACCATCCCAACCAGCATATTTCCGAATGTCAGCGATGTCACTGCGGGTGATCAGGTCCAGCCATGGTGCGTAGACATCATCGCCGATGGTGTTATTGCTGCCAAACTGAATGCGCTTGTACGCTCGCAACTGCGACTGCTCCCAAAGCCGGCTGATCTGGTCGAGCTGGGCGTTCGCACCCTCTTGGCTGTTATAGTCCTCATGCATCCGGTCGATGTAGTACTCGGAAAGCCCACTACCACCGTTGTCGAAGTTTGAGTTCAGATCGGTGGCAATTGCCCCGACACTGCTTTGAGCGATGTTCGAAATGGCGCCGACGGCCTTAGTCGGGGTCATGGAGGTGAATGCGAACGCACTCAGAATGGATACGACCGCGATGGCGAACCCGACACGGCGCCACGGTTCTGAGCCACCGACGCCTTTGCGTTTCTTCCACAGCGCCGAGAAGATGATGATCACCACAGCCATGACGATCAGGGTCGATCCCATCACGCTGGTCGCGAGACTTTTCGTGCTGGTGTCGATAGTGCTGGAGGCGCCGGTGGTCGGGTCGAAGTCGACGAGCGCGAACTTCATCAGGCCGATGGTGCAGGCCCAGATGCCCTGCGATATGCCCATAATCCAGGTCTGGATGGTGCCGCGAGACAGAGCACCCATGAGCTGTTCCATGTCCGACCAGGACACCATAGAGTGCAGCTTCGAGGTTGACCCCAGCCACCGCCACGCAGGCAAGGTGTTGGTGTCAGCTGCGTGGGCAAGGCCGATCAGTGGAGTTGCCGCAGCCAGTATGGTCAGCATGGCGCGGTGCCACCAAAGCCTGAGTTGTGTCATGCCTTCTCCGTATGCGTACACTCCGCTCGTACGACCGGACGTGACGACTTGATGACGTGAGACAGGCCGGCACCAGTCCGCACTGGGCGCATACACATCAGCAGCTGTCCGTGGAGCTGTTTGGCCGCTTTTCGATCGAGAATCTTTCGGTACAGCGGTTGTTGTAGGCCGGTTCTGGTTCGATGTGTGACCAGCCAGACCGCAGCTATAGCGCCAAAGACGGCGCCGAGAACAGGGATCGCCGGACTGATAAGCATCAGAGGAATGAGCAGCAAAGTACCCCCGGCGGCGCCGACCAGACCAGAGACCCACGCCTTCTTGCTCGCCTCGAAGGTGGCGATCACAATGGTGCGGTCCTCGTTGCGCTTACGTCCGGTCAGCTCCGTCAGGGAGTACATGCTCATTTCGGCCTACCAGACGCCGGCGTTGGTGCCGATGTTGATGACCAGATTGATCAGAATGTCGAAGATGCCAAGGAACAATGGCACCAGCACATCCGGGGCGATCAACAGGCCGCCAAGGGCCAGCGCCCACCAGATCGGCTTGGCCTGTTGTCCGGCGATGCCGCCTGCGCCTTGGGATTTGCGCTTGTCGTAGAGGAACTTGAACAGGCTGATGATGATGATGGCGAAACCGGCGATGGTCAGCATGGTGAACACGCCGGAGACGCCCTGCAGCGCACCACTGATAGTGGTCCAGAAGGTTGTCCAGCTGCCCCTCAGGTTCACGTTGGATGCGGCCTCCGTGATGACCGGAAGGTCGGTGGGGATGGTGCTCATGATCGCCTCTCTTTTTGTGCCGTCGCTGGCTCTGTGAAATCCATATGCGTAGGGGCGGCTCAAGCTGCCTGGCGAACGGCCGTCTGCCAGATCCGCTCGGCGAGATCGCCGGTGGAGATCAGCCGGTCTGCGATCAGCTCACGCTGCCGCTGGTCTGCTTTTGGCCACGGAGCGAAGACACGTTCGTCGAAGGCAGCTCCGGTGCGGAAACGCGCCATCTGCGTGGCCGGCTGAGGGATCTGAGCGATCAGCTCGTCAGGGTCTTCGACCGAATGTGCAGCGGGACGACGCAGCCGAACCTCCCCCATCAGGCGGGTAACCTGCTCATCCGTGAGTGCGTCCACGTCAATGGACTCGTGCGCGAGCACATCCGCGGTGAGGGTGTCGCCGAGGGTGAATCTGCCGTTCTCGAACAGTGGTGCTTCCAGACTCAGTGCATTGGTGTCAAAGATCTTGCGGTGGAAATTCTCACTAGGGCGGTGCTCGGGGTCGTGCCAGTTGTCGCGAATGTGTTTCGCCATGACTGTCAGCTCGCGGCTGGTGGGCACACGACCGGTCAGCTCGCGAAAGGCGTCTGCATCCGTTTTCAGCTGCATCATCGCCGAAGAGTCCTCGTGACGGATGTGGCGTCCATTTACGAAACGCGAGGCGACTGCTCGGGCCCCGAAGTTCACCAGCCGAGCTGAGACCTCGGCGCCACGGTGGCGTTTCGAAGCCAAGTCGAGCATGAGGTCCCCCAGAGCCTCATCGCGCTCGTCGGAACTCAGCCCCCATTTCTTCCCGTAGGACTGGATCTGGCGTCGCGCCTCGGTAAGCATCTCGGCGTCGGAGAGGCCAGCGCCGGTATGGCGCTGCGGGCGCCGATACCTGCTTCCGCCAAGACGCACCTCCGAGCTGGTTTGCTCCTTGGTCGCGAACTGGCCGGCGTGCCCGGTGAGAGCGTTCCCGCGAGGATGCTTGGTCGGGTCGAACGTGGTCGTGGTGCTCATGCGAGCGAATGTGCGCTGCGGCGGCGAATGTGTGCGGAGTTGGGCTATTGCGGTGGTTTGTCCTGTCTGTCCGCGGCTTGTCCGCACAGCTTGCGGACAGATTTTCCCTTGTAATTACTGGGCTGTAGGGGCCTGTCCTCTCTGTCTGTCTAGTTAAATGATTTGTTAAAGAGAGAGATATATATAGGGGCTGGGGGAGATATATTTCTCTTTCTCACATACGAGGGGGGGGTCCCCTCGGGCGTTTTTTGCGGACAGGGTGTTGGAGGGCTGTTTTGGCCCGGAATTCCGGGGTTTTTGTTGTCCGCGGGCTGTGCGGACAGGCTGCGGACAGGTCGGACGAAGCTGTATTTTTTGGGTGTTTTTCGTGTGGGTGGTTTTGGGTGGTGTGGTGTCCGCGAGGGGGCTACTTCCGCGTGTTTCCGGGGAAGTGCGGGGTTTTGGGGTGGTGGTTTTTGGGTGTTGTGGGGCTTGACAGGGGGTGTTAGGCTTGGCTGCACCAGCTTCGCTACTGTCCTCCGCTCACCTGCCGCAGCCAAGCCTAAAAGTGCTTTTCGGGGCTGTTTTCTGGGGTTCCTGGCCTGTTTTTTCGCTCTCTTGCGACCGTATTCGGGGTGCGTTTGTGCCTGTTTTGAGTGCGAAGGTGCCCTTTTTGGGGGGGGGTTGTGTGGGGGTTGACAGGGGTGTTAGGCTTGGCGTCAATCGCTCCACTTAGAGCGGAGCACTCAACACCAAGCCTACGGTCACCGCCCGGCCCGTTGATGTGCCGCTGAAAATACCCTCTTTCGCCATCTGGCCGTGTTTTCGAACTCCCGCGCACAGTCCTCCTCAGGAGGAACACATGCCCGGAGCGAATCGACTGGTCGAGCAGTATCGGTCGCAGAAACCCATCGACCCAGAAGAGCCCCTGATCCACGGTGTCGCATGGGATGGCGACGTACTGGTCGTCGACCCCGAGACCATCGCCGAGCATCGCCTGCGACGCAAATGGTTCTCCGCGTCAGTGAGTAACGCAATGGAGGGCTGTCATGCCCAATGGGCCGCCGGACAGATCATCCCATCACCGGTAGACCCATTCCTCGCCCGAGATGCCGGCTCGTTCATGCACGACATCTTCGAGCACATGTTCACGCTTCCACCTGAACAGCGAACCAGAGACACCTACCGGGCCGGGCGTGATGCGTTCGCCCGCGACCTGTTTGACGACCACGCCACGCAGGCTCGCTGGGCGGAGTACCTCGACACAATCTCGCTGGGACTGTGGGATCTGGAAGACCCCGCCCAAGTGGACGTGTACGCCACCGAGCTCGGTGTCTTCGGACTCCCCTTGGCTGGTATCGGAGTACCTCTGATCGGGTTCTTCGACCGAGTGAGTATCGACGGCACCGACGAACACGGGCACCCTCAACTGTCCATTGACGACTACAAGTCCGGGAAATGGTCAGATGAGCGTAAACTCGCTCGCTACGGCGACCACTACGGCGACCAGATTCGGCTGTATGTGCACGCGATCCGCACCATCCTCGCTGAGCGCGACACCGAGGCATTCCGACAGGCACACGCGGATCCTCGTGAGAAGTGGATGTTCGAGATCGGCGACGTGGTCAACGGCCAGCTGCTGTACACCATGGTCGGGCGCAAACGCTACATCGACCTGTCGCAGAAGGCCATTGACACCACAGTTCACACGTTCGCCGCGCACTGGGACACCCACAACGTGCTCGCTGACACTGGCCGCTACGACACCAAGACAGGCCCCTTGTGTGGGTGGTGCCCGTTGGTACAGGTGTGTCCGGCCGCTGCTGACGCAGGCAAGTGCGCCAGCGAACGCGCCACACCTCCTCCGTCGAAGATTCAGCTGCCGATTCCACGGCTGCGACCTCAAATTTCAGCGTCCGCGCACAGTCCTGTCCAACAGACACCGAAGGACAAGGAGCCGATCATGACTGACACCGCCGAAACCAAACCCACCGCAGTCCCCGCCGAACCACGCCACCTGCACGAGGGCAAACCATGGGACGAGCTGAGCAACGACGACCTGAATATCGGCTCATACGCGGCCGGCGCCGTCTTCGGGCTGGTCAACCGAGCCACCGCCCTGCTGCGTCAGTCCTTCCCGGACGTGACCATCAAGCGCGGCCAGATCCGACAGCTGGCAGTGCTGCTGGCGAAGATCGTCCAAGCTGGTGAGAAACACATCACCGGCCGAACCGACTGGCAGACGCAGGCGAACACCCGTGTCCGCGGACTGCTGTTCACCGTTCTCGAGTCGACCCCGGTTCCCAGCGGAGGCAGTGTCGACGACTGGAAAGCCTGGGCCACCCGGGTGCGCAAGAACGTGATCGCCCTCATCGACCAGTCGGTCTGGCTGTGGGATCAGACAGAGCTGCCGCACGTCGAGTTCGAAGCTCTCGCACCGCTGGTACGCGACCCGTTCGACGTCGCCGCATAGTCCCAAATAGACAACACAGAAGAGAAAGAACCTCATGAGCGAAACCACCCAGACCCTGGTCATCCTGAACGCACTCGCGGCCACCGAGCACATCGACGGCGAAACCTCCCGCGAGCACGACGCCCGTGTGAAGGCAAAGATCTACGAGCTGTCTGCACGCCTCGGCGGCGAGAACAACCCACTGGTGACTGCGGCGCAGGCCATCGCCGAATGCGACGTGTTCACCGCTGTCGTCGGTCTGGTCAAGAAAGAGAAGTCCAGCACCCGCGGGCTTGTCTACCTCGTCCAGAACCCGGATGAGTGGACCCGTGAACGCCTGCGCGACGAAGTGCACACCGGATACGTCGCAGCGCGCAAGGACTACACCTTCCCCGACGGCGTGGAGGTCATCCGCACCGATCGCACCGACACCCCGGAGGGGCTCCTGCTGGCCAAGCGGGCCACGGAGCTCGTCGGCCACAAAGTCGTCGTCTACAAGGCCCATGAGACCCTGAAGAACGACGCGAACCGAAAGGTCAAGATCCTGCGGCATCTGACTGATCTCGGCCCCACAGACCTGCAGGAACGCTGACACCCCCTGACAGCGCCCCTGCAGCCGCCACAGTCGCCCCCCTGACTGTCATGCGGAAGACATCAGCCCCGGCGATCCCCCTCGCCGGGGCTGATGTGCACCATCTTCGAAAACATCCCGGACGGAGCCAGCACATGCCCCAGCAGCCATTGCGCATCCTTATCACCGGCTCTCGCGATTGGGTCGACGCAGACCTGATCCGCGAAGCCATCGAGCAGTACACCAAAACCGGGCGCCCTGTCGTGGTCATCCATGGCGGCGCCCGCGGTGCCGACAGTCTCGCCGGGGCCGCTGCGGTCCGTCTCGGCGCAGCCGTCGAAGTACACCCGGCCGACTGGCGCCGACACGGGCGATCTGCGGGGTATATCCGCAACGCCGAGATGGTGGCCGCGGGCGCCGATGTGTGTCTTGCGTTCATTCGTGCTGGCAGCAGCGGCGCAACGCACTGTGCCACCAGCGCCGAGCGCGCGGGCATACGAACGATCCGATACGAAGCCGACCCCGCGTAGCCCGCTTCTTGGAGAACAGCGAATGGCTGAAGAAGGAGCTCTCCGGTGCCCTGCGTCGGAACTGCACACACTCACCCGGGGGCCTCCTGCTCAACCCCCGGTGATTGCGGCGCTCGATGCGTTCTCCGCCAGAGCCGGGAATCGCGAGGCACCTCGATACTGAAGGGCCCCGCATAGCCCCCTTCTGTGAGAACAGCGACCCTCAACCCTGATGCGCGCGTACCGACCGTGCTGCTGCAGTTTCCGAAGAACGACACCCAGCGTGGGCGTCCGCTGCGTGACTGGCTGAAGAAGCAGCTCTCCGGCGCCCTGTGGTGGAACGGAAGCGCCTGGGAGACCAACGGCATCGGGGCCGACCCAGTCGCATTGCTGCAGTTGTGGGGCTTCCAAGTCGGTGAAGGCATCGCCGAAGCAGCCAGCCCGGTCACTAAACTCGCCCGCAACCGCCGCCAGGTGCTGGTGCGCCCCCGACTGACCGGACGCACCGCCTGCCAGCAGCTGCTCGGCCTGTCCGCAGTCTGGGATGCGAAACGCAGTCTGTTCCGACTGCCCATCGCCGACGTCTGCCCCGGCGGGCGCCAGCCACGCCCCGGGCTGCTGTTCTCAGACGAGGCGATCGCCTGCTCCAGGGCACGCTATGAGACGGCAGTCCCGGTGGACGCAGATCTGCAGCAGACGCTCACCCGGGCAGCACACGTGACCCGCCCGCGAGAGCTCAGCCGGACAGACCGAGATCTCATGGTCGAAAGGGTGGGGCGCCTCCCCGACTGGTTCGGCATCGACCTCTACCCCTACCAGAAGGTCGGGGCCATGGCGGTGGCCTGCGGTCGTCGCATGCTCGCGGATGAGCCGGGCGTTGGTAAGACGTACACCTCGATTGCCGCGGCGACGCTCATGGGGTCCAGACGGCTTCTGGTGGTCGCTCCGCCACTGGTGATCACGAACTGGTGTCGTGAGCTCGCCCGTTGCGGGGTCAGTGCCGTCGACGCCACTGCCGGGGTGTTCACGGTGGGTGAGCCTGCCGAGCCGGTCAGAAAACTCACTGCGCCACCGGTGGATGCCGCAGACCGCCCGGTGGCCGTCGTCGTCTCCGACAGTCTGCTGGCGGCACGGGAGTCACTGGCGTCCGAGTTGTCTGCCTGGGGCCCGGACGTGATCATCTGGGACGAAGCGCACCGGGGGAAGACCTACGGCTCCAAACGCAGTGAGGCCGTGCTGCAGCTGGCTGCCGACACCCACGCTGCAGGGATCGCCGTCACCGGCACACCAATGCTAAAGACCCCGGCAGAGCTCGCGCCCCTGATGGAATTCATCGGCGTCGACGTGACTGTCTTCAATGGGCTCGGACAGCTGTTGGACGAGACCTGCACTATCGACCACCACGGGCGCCTGCGCCCCCGGAAGTCGGGTGAGTCATGGCTGGCAGAACGGCTGCGCACTGGAGTGATGATCAGGCGCCGCAAAACAGACGTGCTCCCCCAACTGCCAGACAAGCGCCGCTCAGCTGTCTACGTCGACGCACCGATGACCGAGTTCACCAAAGCACACCGCGAGGTCAACCAGAAGATCGACGCATGGGTGAAAGCGTGGAAGAAGGACACCGGGGCACTGCCGAGTGACGAGGATATCCTCGAGTACGCGACCGGCAACCTCGCCTACATCTCCCAACTGCGCAGAGCAGCAGGGCTGTGCAAGATCGACGCGGCCGAGCAGATGATCGCCGAGCACATCGACGCCACACGCAACCCGGATGGAACCTTCGACGACCCCCTGATCGTCTGGACCCACCACCGTGAAGTCACAGAGGCACTGGCTGCGAGGGTGCCCGGCATCGACGGTGCCGCGATGATCGTCGGCGGCATGAACCGCGACCGCCGCGATGAACTCATCGACGCCTTCCAATCCGGCAAGCTGGGGGCGCTGGTGTGCTCCATTCACGCCGCCGGCGTCGGCATCACCCTCACCCGGTCACACACCATGATCTTCGTGGAGACGGACTGGACCCCCGGCATCATGGTGCAGGCAGAGGACCGCGTCCACCGAGCTGGCCAGACCGCCGACCACATCAGCATCACCACACTTGTGTGCGAGGGCACGCTGGATCCGATCGTGCAGGCAGCCCTAGCTCGAAAAGCCCGCTTCCTGGACGCCACCATCGGCGGAGACAACGATGTGCACGTCGACGAAGACGCCGACGCCACTGCAACCGAAGTGCTCGTCGACCTGATCAACACCCGAGTGCGCAGTCGGCGGAATTGATGCCGCCCGCATAGTCGTCTGACATGGACATCAAGACCCGCAAAATCGCCACCCGTCTCACTGGAGTTGTCAGCCTCGTCGCCCTCGCCGCACTGGGAGCCTCTGGGTGCACAGTGACCACCGGCGCGAGCGTTGCCAGCGAAACCCCCTCCAGTTCAGTGCAGGAGCGGAGCATCAGCCTGGTCAGTGACGCCTTCGCTGCCGGGTCAGATCTGGCGCAGGATGACGCCGGCGAGTACACGCCGCTGATCGTCAAGGACGGCGGCCCCCTACTGGCCGACACCTCATCGCTGTGGGATGAATCTGTGGTGGCTGCTGGGTTCGACGCCGAGGATGTGGCCCAAGCACAGGCGTTTGCGGTGGAGGTCTTCGCTGATGTAGTCGACTCCCCCGCTTTCGGGTCGTCCAATGCCGTTCCGATTATCGAAAGCATGTACCGAAACCAGGTGTTCGAAGCGGACATCAGTGCATCCGACTCCATTGCGTCACTGCTGATCAACCACACCTATGACCCGCTTCTGCCTGTGCCGATCAGTGACGGGGACACACATTGGAGCAGCCTGAACGCGGAGATCACTGCTGTGAAAACTCTTGAGGTGGACCATGACGGGGGTCCGTACCTCGAGTTCGATTACTCCTACAGCGGGAACTACCGTGTCGATGACGCTTCAGCTCTCCAGTCCGTTGAGGCAAAACTCGGCGTCGGAGAGGAAGCCGCGCTGCCGCTGCTTACTGACGAAGCCAAAGACGGCGTTGGAGAGAATGCCTGCGCTGTATCGGGCACCTACCGGTTGAGCGTCACTCAGCGTGACGGGCAGTGGTTGGTCACCGGGTGGCAATCCGATTACAGCGGCACGCCGATGTACACGACCGTCTGATGTCGTCCAGCCCTGTCCCCACCGTCTCGCAGCTCGAAGCCATCGCTTTGGACCTGCATACCGCTGTGTTGGACCCCCGGCTGCGGCTCGACCATGCACCGCCGCTGAGCGAGGTCATCATGGGGACGACGGCTTCTGGCACGTATTGGCGCTGGGAATCCGAGACTGCACTGCTGACGGGTTGGCGCACGCCGGACGGGTCAGGCTGGTTCAGTGCAGCGGCCCTGACCTGGGTGCGCAATTCCCCAAAAACCGTACAGGAAATGGTGCGCATTGCCGAGCAGCTGCGCACCGCTGCGGGGGGATAACAGCCCCTGCACGAAAAATGTGATGTCCGCGCATAGTCCTTTGCATGAACGAACAACACAGCAACAAATCCGTTAGACCCAACCCGACCAGCAGCAGCCGTCGCGCCGCCCGCAAGTCTTTCGCCGATCGTTTATCAGAGGCAGTCGACTTCCACCGCGAACACGACCGTCTCCCCACCTCAGCTGAGCCCAATGGCGAGTGGATGCTCACGCTGCGCAGGGCTGCTCGACGTGGCAGCCTGCCCGACGAGCGACGCGCCGAGCTGGATCGCCACCTGCCCGACTGGAATCAGACCCTGGAGGATGTCTGGAACGCACGGTTGGAGCAGGCCGCAGCGCTTCGCAAAGAGCAGGGAGACTCGCTGAAATTCAGCGGGCCGACCGGGGTCTGGCTCAACAACCAGCGCAACCTCGCCAAGCGGGGGAAACTCTCCCCGGAGCGCCGTGAACAACTCGACCGGCACCTGCCCGGCTGGGACACGCCCCGACAGCGACCATTCTCCGACCACGTCGCCGCGGTCGCTGCCTTCCACAGTGCACAGGGGCGGCTCCCCCATCAGGATGAGCCGGAGGGTCACTGGCTGAGCGCTCAGCGGCAGGCGCTGGCACGCGGCACGCTCGCACCTGAACGCCAGACGCTGTTGGACGAACAACTGCCCGACTGGGAGCGAGCTGGGCAGGACACATTCGAAGAACACCTCAAGGCCGCAGCCGCATCCTATCGCGAGCTCGGCCGGCGCCCCAAGAGCAGCGAGCCCGGCGCACGCTGGCTGAACACCCAACGCCGCTTGCTGGCTACCGGACGGCTCACACCTGAACGACGAGCCCTGTTGGACGCGCGCATCCCCGGATGGAATGTGACACAGAACGAGCTCTGGAACGCGCATTTGAGCGGGGCAGCGGACTTCTACAACCTGCATGGACGAGTCCCACGCGCACGTGATGCAGAGGGAGCATGGCTGGCCAACCAGCGTCGAGCTGCAATCACGCACAAGATCTCCGCTGAGCGAGCAGCCGAGCTCGATCGACGGCTGCCCGGCTGGCGCGGAGACATCAACGGACGAGGCGGAGATCACGAAAGCCGCTGGAACGCCCATCTCGAGCGGCTCACTGCAGCCGTTGAACAGCTCGGCCGTCTGCCGAGACAGTGTGAGTCCGAGGGGCGATGGCTGGCGGACCAGCGAGAAGCCGCCAAGAAGGGGAAGATCAGTCACGAACGCCGTCAGAAGCTCGACGCGCTCGTGCCGGGTTGGGACACGAAGCGGGATCAGGTCTGGCAGGCGCGGTTGGAGACAGCGGTCGCCTTCCACGAGACGTCCGGCCGCATGCCGAAGAGGCGGGAGCCGGCGGGTCAGTGGCTGGTCGATCAGCGTCAGCGCGCCAGAAAAGGCACCCTCTCCCCCGAGCGCCGCGCTCTGCTGGACCAGCAGCTGCCCGGCTGGGATGCCCGCTCACAAGGACGTTCATGAGCGCGATCACAGAGACGGAGCGGTATACCCTCGCCCTGCGCGAGCAGGTCAGAGCGGGCACCGCCGACCACACTGATGTGCAGCTGGCGGATCGGCTTCTGCCTGGCTGGAGGGCGGAGTATCCGCTCGGTGATACCTGGCTGCGGCATCTGCTGGATGTGTCGGAGTTTCACATCGAGCATGGACGGTTCCCGACTCGGTCGGAGCTGGAGGGGGCGTGGCTGAATAAACAACGCCAGGCGGCCAAAAAAGGCACCCTCTCCCCTGAGCGTCACGCCCTGTTGGACCAGCAGCTGCCGGGCTGGAATGTGGCGCTCGACGATGTGTGGCGTGATCACCTCACCAACGTCGTTGCCCTCCACACCGAGCACGGTCGGTTCCCGACGAGGCCTGAGCCGGAGGGTCAGCTGCTGGTCGATCAACGCCAGGCAGCCAGGAAAGGCACCCTCTCCCCTGAGCGTCGCGCCCTACTCGACCAGCAGCTGCCGGGCTGGGATTCAACGCGGGTCCGTCCTTTTGAAGATCGCCTCGTCGCCGTCGTCGCCTTCCGTGCCGAGCACGGGCGCCTGCCGAAACAGACCGAGCCTGGGGGAATGTGGCTGAACAACCAGCGCCAAGCAGCCAAGAAGGGCAAGCTCTCCCTCGAGCGCCGATCCCTACTTGACCAGCAGCTGCCGGGCTGGGACTTGATCCAAAATCGCCCATTCGAAGATCGCCTCGCCGCTGTCGTTGCCTTCCACGCCGAGCACGGGCGGTTTCCGAAGAAATCGGAGCCGGAAGGGGTATGGCTGCAGAAGCAGCGCCACGCAGCGAAACACGGCACCCTCTCCCCCGAGCGTCGAGCTCTATTGGATGCAGAGTTGCCCTGCTGGGATGTATCCGCATAGTCCCACCGTATGAGCGCGATTTCCGAGACTGAGCGGTACACCCTCGCCCTGCGCGAGCAGGTCAGAGCGGGCACTGCCGACCACGCCGATGTGCAGCTGGCGGATCGGCTTCTCCCCGGTTGGAGGGCAGAGCACCCGCTCGGTGATGTATGGTTGCGGCATGTGCTGGATGTGTCGGAATTCCGAGCCGAGCACGGGCGGTTCCCGAAGCAGTCAGAGCCGGAGGGGAGGTGGCTGCACAAGCGGCGCCAAGCCGCCGGGCGAGGCGATCTCTCCCCCGAGCGCCGAGCTCTATTGGATCGCCAGCTGCCCGGCTGGGATAAGACCGATGCGCCGCAGGTTCGCCCCTTCGAGGATCACCTCGCCAACGTCGTCTCCTTCCTTATAGAGTACGGGCGGTTCCCGAAGCAGTCAGAGCCGGAGGGGAAGTGGCTGCACAAGCAGCGCCGTGAGGCCTATCTGAGCAATCTCTTGCCCGAACGTCGCGCCATGCTGGATCAGCAGCTGCCCGGCTGGGATGTCCCAGGTAGATCCAGGGACCTCCCTTTTAGAGACCATCTCGCCAACGTCGTTACCTTTCGCACCGAGCACGGACGGCTGCCGAAGAAATGCGAGCCAGAGGGGGAATGGCTGCGCGGACAGCGTTATGCGGCCAAACAGGGCACCCTATCACCCGATCGTCGAGCTTTATTGGATGCAGAGCTGCCCGGCTGGGATAAGACCGATGCGCCGCAGGTTCGCCCCTTCGAGGATCACCTCGCCAATATCGCTGCCTTCTATGTTGAACACGGTCGCTTCCCGAAGCGGTCGGAACCGGAGGGGAAGTGGCTGCACAAGCAGCGCCAAGCCGCCAGACGAGGCACCCTCTCCCTCGAGCGCCGAGCTCTATTGGACGCAGAGTTACCGGACTGGGGCGAGACCAATGCGCCGCAGATCCATCCTTTAGAGGATCACCTCGACAACGTCGTTGCCTTTCGCACCGAGCATGGACGGCTGCCGAAGAACCGCGAGCCGGAGGGGCAGTGGCTGCAACATCAGCGCCGAGCGGCCAGGAAAGGCTCCCTCCCACCTGAGCGGCGATCTCTTCTCGATCAGCAGCTGCCCGGCTGGAACGACACCAATGCGCCGCAGCGCCACCCATTCGAGAACCACCTCGCCAATGTCGCTGTCTTCCGTGCCGAGCACGGACGTTTCCCGAAGCAGTCGGAACCGGAGGGAATGTGGCTGAATGAGCAGCGTAAATCCGCCAGACGAGGCAAGCTCTCCCCCGAGCGCCGAGCCCTGCTGGATCAACAGCTGCCTGGTTGGGATGTCCGCGCATAGGTATTCTCATGAGCACTCTTATTCTTCGTGATGATCAACAGGCCGCTGTCGACGCGATTGATGCGAACCTCTCCCGTGATGGTCGGGCACTGCATGTGTCTGCGTGTGGGACGGGGAAGACCATCGTGGCCATTGCGCTGGCGGCTCGGCGCGGGCGTGGCGCGATCGGTGGCCGGGCTCTGGTGCTGGTGCCGAACCTCGCCCTGCTCGATCAGACGATCAAGGCGTGGCAGCACCTCCACCCCGGAATCAAGGCGGCCATCGTATGTTCCGACGACACCGTGGGGGCTCGTCCGGACGATGACGTGCTGCAGGTGGACGAGTCGAGCCTGAGCGCCCCGGTGCTGCATGAGATCGACGGCATCCGCGAATGGATCGAGGGGTGCGGGTATATCTTTGCGACGTATCAGTCCGTGCATCTGGTGGCTGAGGCTGCGGCTCCGACGGCGGGGTTCGATCTGATCGTCGCCGACGAGGCGCACTGGCTGGCCGGACGTGGGCGCAGCACGATCCGCAGGCAGGTGTGCAAGACCATCTGCGCACGTGCGCGCCTGTTTCAGACCGCCACCCCGCGTGTGGGGTCGACGACAGGTCTGGACAACCCCGACCTCTTCGGCCATGTGGCCTACGAACTCACGTTCGGCCAGGCGATCGCGCTGGGCATCATCGCCGACTACCGGCTGGTGATTCTGGACATGCGTGGCGACATCCCCGCCGGCATCGCCCCTGACCGCTGGAGGCAGCGGGCGGCGCTGACCAAAGTGGTGCTGGAACGGCTCGGGAAAGATGCCGCCGTCGCACGCACACTCGTGTACGCGAACCGGGTCGCTCATGCACGCGAGATCGCCCGGGCCAACGGGGTCGAGGTGATCACAGGTGACATGCCGGCAGCTCGCCGTGACCCGATCATGGCGGCGTTCCGCGAGCACGGCGGAACCATCGCCAACGTCCGCTGTCTGAACGAGGGCGTGGACGTCCCAGACCTAGACGCGGTCGTGTTCGCCGAGCCCCGTCGCGGCATTGTCGACGTCACCCAGTCGATCGGTCGTGTGCTGCGCAGAAAGTCCGATGGGCGCCGCGGCATCGTGGTGCTGCCCGTGTTCAGTCTCCCCGAGTCCGACGAGGACCCATGGTCGGAGATCATGAAGACGCTGGAGACCATGCAGCAAATGGACGGACGCCTCACCCAGGCTCTCACCGACGCGCTCACTGGTGAAGGCGGCGAAGGCAGTGATGGCGGCTCTGACGGCACGGACGGTCCGGTGGTGGATATCTCCGGGGCTCCCGATGACCTGCTGGCCGTCCTGCGGGAGCGGGTCGTGCTCAAAGACGTCACCCCAGAGAAGAACCCGCTGCACACCAGCGAGGAGATCCACGCATTCCTGCTGGGACTGGAAGCCCGGCATTCCCACGGCTTGGCAGCCTGAACAGCCCGCTCCTAAGCAACACACCCGAAAGAAGCGCTTCCCTTAGAGGCGTTCCTTTCGGGTGCGGTCTGTCAAGGAGCAGACCTATCCTTTTCTGCTGAGCCCTCGGATTCCTCCACTTCTGCGTTCCGACGGCACCGCGTGTACCGGCTTCGTCGGGGCCGACTCAACGACGCCCGTATTGGGAACGTCTGCTCGGTCGGTGGGATCTTCTGCGTCCGCGGCACCCTCAGGCTTTGCCGGAACGATCTCCGACGGCGCCAGACGGGTGCTCGCCGAAGCTTTCTCCGGTCGTCCGGTGCAGCCGATGGTCATGGTGCAGCGTGTTGGTGCGGTGCCGGTCAGGTAGCGGTGGCGGCCGCATTCCGGGCAGACGACGGCGGTGATGACGGGGCGTTTGCGCAGGGGTTCGAGCATCCGTTGGGTCTGCTCGGGTTGCTGTGCTCGCAGTTCGGCTGGCAGGTCGCGGTATCGGTCGAGCCTGTAGTGGTTCATCAGGGCGAAGGCGTGTGCGAAGTCGTCGACGCTCAGGCGGGGTTCGGCTGGTCGGTCGTCGTCGTGGACGTTGATGCGCCACATGTGCTGGATGGTCAGCTCTTTGACCAGCTCGACCGAGGTGACTTCCCCGGTCTCGTCGGTGACTTCGACTTCACGGACACGGACACGGCCGGAGACGGCGACGATGGAACCAGCTGGCGGGACGCCGTCGCTGGCGTGCTGACGGGCGAGGTCCTCAGCCCACATCGTGGCGCGCATGGTGCTGTGGGAACCTTCGAGGGTGACTTGGAGCATCTGCCCTTTGGAGTAGGCGCGCTCGCTGGCTTGAGCGAGTACGGCTGCCACCAGCACTCGAGCGCCTTGGGCGTCGGGGATGCGGTGCAGCGGCATGGGCCGGGTGCCCAGCTGTGCGCCTCGGGAGTCTTCGATGCCGGGTACTGACCACTGTTTGATCTGTCGGCGGTGGTGGTACAGCGGGCTGGTGCCGAGGGCGACACCGAGTGTGCGGCGCTGCCGGATGCTCGCTTCGAGCAGGTCGAAGTCTATGTCTGGGACGGGGATGTCATCGCCGACGGACAGTGCGCGCACGATGGTGAGGTGCCCAAGACGCGGGCCGAGCTGGTCGAGGGCTCCAGCTTCGATGAGTGCCTCCAGCACACCGACGTTCACTTTGGAGCCCAGAACGGAGACGATGTGCGCCAGACTCGTCCACCCACCCTGGGGGCGGTGCTCGGCGAGCAGGGCGCCTGCGGAGCCGACGCCTTTGATCTCGGTGAGTCCGAACCGGATGGAGGTCTCCCCGACCGGTGCGGTCTCAGCCCCGGAGAGGTTCACGTCCGCTGGCAGGATCTCGATGCCCTCTTCCTGCAGTGAGCGGATGGCGGTCAGGCGTTTGTCGTCGTCGTCGGTGCAGGCGAGGATCGCGGCACCGTACTCGGCTGGCCAGTTGGCTTTCAGGTAGGCTGTGTTGAACGTCACCTGCGCGTACGCTGCGGCATGGGATTTGTTGAACAGGTACGCGGCGGCCCCCTGCATGGCGTCGATCAGGTGTTCGACCGTGGATGCTTGGAACTTCGGCGAGTACACGTCGCCGTTGTCGTCGCGGAACTCTTTGGCGGCTCCCTCGCGCAGGGCGGTGAACACTTCGTCGAGCAGGGCTTTCTTCTTCTTGCCGACGGCTTTGCGCAGTTTGGAGCGCATGGCGGCGTCGAAGCCGGCGACGACGGTGCCCAGTCGCATCAGGTCCTCTTGGTAGACGAACACGCCGTAGGTGGTGCCCAGGACACTGTCGATCCAGCGGGCTTCTTCGGGATCGTCGGTCAGGTAGGTGTAGTCGACCGGTTCCTCACCAGATTTGCGACGCGCGTACGTGTCGTGCATGCCGGCACCCATCGGGCCGGGCCGGTACAGGGCGAGGATCGCGGTCAGGTCGTTGTGCTCGGTCGGCTGCACAGCCTGCGCGAGGCGACGCATTCCGTCGGAGTCCATCTGGAAGATCCCGGCGGTTCTGCCCTCGCGCAGCAGCTGCCACGCCCGCGCCACCTTCGGATCGTCTCGCGTGTCCGGGTCTGGCAGGTGGTAGTAGTCGATGACCTCGTCACGGGTGGTCTCCACATACTCGATTGCCTTCGAGATGACGTCGAGGTTGCGGATGCGCAGCATATCCATCTTCAGCAGACCGAGGTCTTCGAGCTCGGGCCCCGTCCACTGGGTGACCAGCACCCGGCGTCCGTTCTTGAACTCTTTGGCATCCAGACGCAGCGGCACCGAACCGACCAACGGTTTCGCTGAGATGATCACCCCACAGGCGTGCACACCCACACCGGCGATGGTGTCCGCGTACTCTTTCGCCAGATCGACGATAGCCGTACCGCGCTGCCCCGCCTTGGCGACCTCGGTGCGGAACTTGTCTCCGCGATGGTCGGTGGTGTCTTCGAGGCGGGCGAACGAGTACGGTTTGCCCTCCACTGTCGGCACCGCCTTCGAGAGTCGGTCGCCCAGCCCGTTCTCATGCATCACGCGGGCGCTGTCTTTGATCGCACGTTTGGTGGTGGCGATCGCGAACGTCCCGATACGGGCGACCGAGTCGAGCCCGTAACGCTGCTGAGCCCAGTCGTAGACCTCGTCAAAGCGGGCTTTCTCGAAGTCGGTGTCAATGTCGGGCATGCCCTTGCGCCCCGGTTCCAGGAACCGCTCGAACAAGAGGTTGTGACGCAACGGGTCGATGGTCACGATCCCCAGGCAGTAGGAGACCATTGCTCCGGCAGCCGAGCCACGGCCCGGCCCGACAATGATGCGGTGATCTTTGGCCCACTGGATCATCTCGCGAACGATCAGAAAGTACGCGGGGAACCCCATCTGCCCGATCACAGACAGCTCATGCTCGATGCGCTCGACCACTGCCCCCGGCAGCTGATCGCCGTAGATGCGTCGGGCTCCCTCGTACACCAGATGTGTCAGGTAGTCGATCTCCGAGTCGAAACCGTCCGGAACCGGGTAGGCGGGCAGGCGCATCCGCACCGGTGGCAGCACACGTGGACGAATACGTGCCGCGACCTCGTTCGTGTTATCGCAGGCCTGCTGCCACCACGGCTCCGGGCGAAGGCTGCGCATCTCGGCCTCGGTGCGCAGGTGGTACCCCTCGCCGTGGAATTGGAAGCGTTTCGGGTCATCAAGAGTCTTCTTCGACTGCATGGCGAGAATCGCCTCATGCGTGTGCGCATCGGCAGCATCGGTGTAATGCGAGTCATTGGTCGCCACCAGCGGCAGACCATACTCCGCAGCGAGCTCGGCCACCCGGGCGACAGCAACGCTCTCCTCAGCAATGCCGTGCTCCATGATCTCCACGTACACGTTGTCTCGCCCGACCGCCGCAATGATCGCATCCAGACTCTCACGCGCGTAAGCGTCCCACTGCTCAGCCGCACGACGATGGACTCGACCGGCAGCGAACGTGTCCACGAAAGGATGCGGTGCGGTGCGATCCAACCGGGCACGCTCGGCATACCAATCGAGCACATTGACAGCGACACCGCGCATCGCTTCCGGCACCTGCTCAGGCGAAGTCAGCTGTGCTGGGGACATCAAGCGTTTGCGCTCAGCAGGATCCAGCGCAGCCGCCGCCGCATCCCACGCTGCAAACACATCCTCCCTGACCGAGGTCAGCACCTGGGCGCCCCGGAGGAATTCCCCGTCCACGTCGGCGCAGGCCTGCTCGGCCTCGGCAGCCTGAGCCGCTGAGGCGGTCGCCTGAGCCACACTGCCAAGCACCGGCCCGCCCAAGCATCCAGTGAGCACGATGATGCCTTCAGCATGTTCGGCCAGCAGGTCCATATCGATTCGCGGATGCGACCAGACATGAGACTCCGCATCCATCAACATGGCGTTCAGGTTCTTCCACCCACGACGGTTGATCGCGAGCAGAGTCAGGTGATGATAGCGCTTGGTCTTGCTGCGCTCGCTCTCCTCATCCCAGTCCGCACTGTCATCGGCGCTGGCCACCACGATGGCCTCCCGCTCGAAACGCGAACCCACCGCGACATACACCTCACACCCCTGAATCGGAGTGATCCCCGCCGCCTCACACTCATGCTGGAACGCCCACGCACCACTGACATTGCCATGATCCGTGATCGCCAGAGCCGTCTGCCCATCGGCGCGCGCCCGCGCGACAAGGTCGCCGAGATGGCTGGCGCCATCCAAAGGCGAATACTCGGTATGCACGTGCAGGTGGGTGAACATATGAATGCCTATGCGCGGATGTTTGGCCAGACGACCCGGCCGTTGATCAGCCTCGCGTCCACGAATCCGTCAGAGGGGAGGTCTTGGTGGTAGCGCGAGTCCGCGGAGTTGCTCCGGTTGTCCCCCATCACCCAGACAGAGCCGTCTGGGACAGTGACCTCGAAGCTCAGGGTGCAAGCTGCGGTGTCGCCCAGATACGCGGTTTCGTCTATGTATTCGCCATTGACGCTCATCTGGTCGGCTCCGGTCGCGCAGCTGACGGTGTCACCCGGTAGCCCGATGACACGCTTGACCAGTGCGCCGCTGTGATTGTTGACGTCGTCGGTCAACCAGCCGCCCGGGTCGTCAAAGACGACGACATCGCCGCGCTCCAGCGAGCCGATTCCGGAACCGGGGCGCAGGGTGAGGATCAGCTGACCTGTCTCCAGCGTCGGCGACATGGACGACGACGGCACCAGCCAGATGCTGCCGACGAATAGGCGCACGAGCACCCCGCCCCCAAAGGAAGCGGCGAGCACGAGCGCGAGAATCAGATGCTTACGCCGCACGGTCGGCCACCGTTTCGCCGAGTGCATGCAGGCGTTCGATTGCCCGTTCGATGTTGGTAGTCTTCTGAGTGAAGCGTCGCGCTGCATGCATGTACTTCTCCCGGGTGAGCGTCGGATAGCTGACCACAGACGTCTTTGTGAGCCGGCAGTCCAGCACGGCCGCCACACCCACATCGCTGGCGGATCGAATGAGTCGGCCAAGCGCCTGCTCGAGCAGAATGGCCGCATCGCCGACGTACACCTCACGGTCAGCTCCCCATCGGTCGCCGGTCTGATCGGAGATCAGCTGCAGTCTGGCTTCGTCAACAGGGTTGCGTGCCGCCCGGGCTGGGCGATCGATGATCACGAGTTCGCAGGTGCGCCCCTGTCCGTCGACCCCGGTCATCATTGATTTCGTGCCGACCAGCACGGCGGAGACGTCCTCACGCCATTGTCGAACCAGCTCCTGCACACCCACGCCTGACCACTGGTCGAGGATCGTTCGATCGGGGAACGCGCTCCTGAGCGCACGTGCGTACTCTCGACCGTTCGATGAGTTCGCAGAGAGCACGAGCGCTCCACCGCTGCAGGCACCGACCAGACGCACTGCATCAGCGAGAGCGGTGTCGCGATGCTTGGTGGTGGAGAACTTCCACTTCCCGTAGCGACTCTTCTCAGCGATCTGTTCAGCCCGGTCGGCGCTGAACTTCGGCACGTACAGCAAGCTGTTTTCATAGGCGTCGTCGAACGGAGATGCATAGTCGCGCCAGTCGGCGTCCAGCCCCAACTGAGAACCGATGTTCTGCGGGAGGGTGCCGCTGATCACCGCGACCGAGTCCACCGGGTGGATCGGCTCGTCCTCGGGTCCGCCCTCCGCCTCCCAGAGGTTGGCGCGGATCAGTGCGCCGACGTTCACCGGAGCTGACTGCAGCACCGGCAGCTCTGAGCCGTCACGCTGCTGTGACAGTTCCACCCAGCGGGCCACACCGGGGGTGTGCTCGGCGACCTGAGCGATGGCCTGCAGGAACCGGGTCACTGCGGAGTGGATGTGTTTTCCGGACTGCACGCCTTTGAGATCATGACCGGCTTGGGCGATCTTCTCCAGTGGCGTGATCAGCTCGATTAGCTGTCCAGCCCACGCCTCCGCTCGTTCGCGGAAGTCATCGGTAAATGGGCGGTCGTTCACGCCGAGGCGGCCATCTTCCCGGTTAGTGCGAAGGATTCCGGTGATGGTGGAATCGAGCGCCTTGGAGAGAGCGGCTCCGGCAGTGAACCAGTCGTCGACTCGTTTGCCGCTGCCGACGGCGAGCAGTCGCTTGGCGCTGCGCATCAGTGACCTCACCCGGCGCGACGACACCTCCTGCTGCCCCTGATTTCGGACGATCCCGGGAAGCGCGTGCGCCTCGTCCACGATGACGTGGTGGATCTGTCGGATCTTGGAGTTGCCGAGTACGACCGGAACGGCCTGTGCGGCCTGCACGGCGAGCACAGAATGATTGGTGACAATGACGTCGGCCTGTTCGACCTGCTCGCGAGCCTTGCGGGCGTAGCACAGGTCCCAGAGCGGGCATTTGTCTCGGCTGCATTCATCAGAGTCGATGGACACTTGACGGAAGAGGTTCTCAGGCAGGGCTCCCGGGTACTGTGCACGGTCGCCGGTATGCCCAACGGTCTCGTCCAGAGCCCACTGGAGCAGCGGTGTGATCTCACCGGCAGTGTAGGCGGTGCCATCCACTTCGACAGTGGTCGTCGGCGGCAGTGCACGCAAGCTCTCGGTCAGTGACGGGATGTCGGATGGGTCCGGGTGTCCGGCGAACTGGTCACCTGCTGCTTCGTGCGCGGCGGTGATCGCACGGGCGAGGCAGACGTAGTTGGACCAGCCCTTCAACACTGCGAGATCGAAGCTGCGTTCGCCTTCATTCAGGCGAAGGTCGGTCTGCTGGGCGGCCGGGGCGTCTTTGGCGACGATCTGAGACAGCAATGACAGCGACTCGGTGGAGATGAGTGTCCGTTCACCGGAGGCTGCCCATGTCGCCGCGTTGGACAAAGCGGCGAACGACTTGCCGACACCGGTGGGAGCCTCGCCAGCTAATTCGGCGTGGGCTTCGATGTCCTGCGTCAGGGCCAGCTGACCGGAACGGGGTTCGATATCCTGACCGATCGCGTCATGGACCAGTTCCTCGAGGAACTGCGCTGCCGGTGAATCGCTCATGTCCCACCCTTTCGTCTGGGGAGGACTGTGCGCGGACACCTTATTTGCGCGTCAGGATGTCTCCGGCGATCTCTTTGATGACGCCGATGTGCTCACGTACCCGTGCCGCGGTGAGGCTGGTTCGGGCTCGGACTTCAGCGATGGTGTGTACCACTCCGGTCAGAGGTACCTCCTCCAACCAGACGAGGGCGACCTGCGCGGTCTGCGCATCATGCACGCGACACCGACTGACAATCTGCTCGACCAGCAGCCGGGCATCACTGATCTGCTCGGCCGAGTCGGCAATTGGCGTGTTCGCCATCGTGATGTCCTGCCCCGTTGAGACGGTGTGGCTGTGCAGATCAGCTTCCGACACAAAGGCACCGGCCTTCGTCGGATTGGCTACTGTGCGTTCGACCGTGGCGTTGATGTGCGCAAGCACCTGCTCATCAGTGGGCTCATATCCGTTTTTGGCAGTCAGCTCCCTCCGAGTTTTGGTGATGCGGGCCGATCGTTTGACTGTTGATGAAAGCCCCGTAACCCCATGACGGCGCCAAGCAGCGCAGTAGCGGTAAGTCTCTCGTGTGGCGACCTGCCGCAGCAACGCAGACCAATTGGTGACCGAATCACGTAACTGAGCATTCTCATCATGCAGGATGATCAGACGCACCACAGCAATCTGCACCGAAGCGATTGCATCCTCGAACTCCCCGGGTGGCAGACTATTGCGTTCGCCTGCGCGGCGAACCCAGATGCGCACCGGATCGCGCACTGCTGCAATGAACTCGTCTCGGGTGATTCGTCCCTCCAACCAGAGCTGTGCGCTCGGGTTTGCGTCGTCTGATCTCATCGTCTCCCCTGGTACGGCCATCCTGCGTGTGGTCCGGCAGAGCCGGTAAATCTTGCGTCGAGGAAGCAGAGCAGGCGTGTACCACCCGCTCTGCCGTCGAGCAGCCAGCCGATATTCGGCCGTGCTGGAACGCCACTGACAAGTTTCCCCAACCGGTCGAGTACATCACTCGCGACGGATTGTCCGACACCCCTTTGTGCCAGCAGGAGCTGTCGTAGTGTGATCCGGCGCAGCGGCCGGCCAGTTTCCACCATGGCTGCTCGAATGACGTCGTCGATGCTCAGCAGCCCCTCATCCACTGCGAGCAGGTGTTCAGCTCGGACGCGCCGGGCCCGCGCCAGTGCCGGACGCCCGCTGGCCAGCGGCGTACTCATAGCTCCTCCGAGTCTGCGGCGGTGCGGCGGTCCATTTCGGAGGTATCGGCGGCGAAAGTGGCGACCTGAGCCAGCGGGGGTACCAACGCTTTGTGCGCACGCTCCCATGACAGATGCTCACGCGGGTAGAGGCGCCGGTATTCGTCGAGCAGCTCTCCCAAGCTCGTATCTGGCCCCATACTTCGGGCGAGCTTGCGGATCTTCGGTCCGATATGTGGATCGCCGATAGCGCGCTGTACAGCTGCCCGAGAGCGGGACCAGACACCGTAACGGAAGAGCCTGTCGATATCGCAGCGATCGAGCCCCCCTGGTTCGAGGCTCTGGGTGACCAGTTTGTCGACCTCGGAGGCGCTGTCGTTGTCGCCGTAGACGAGGTTGGTCACGATGTTGTCGACTGCCTCGTCATCGAGCAGGTTGTCACAGTGGTTGTTCAGCTGTTCCTGCTGGAGGACGCCCATATCCTGCGACAGAGAGAAATTCGCCTTCTCGACACTGGTGCGCACGAACGGTTCGAACGCGTGCACCAAACTGACCCGCTCGCGAGTTCCTCGGCCGACGGTACGCTGGAGAATGCGTCGGAGCTGATCTGCAGACCGGTAGCGCTCCCCATGGCGTCGGCGAGCCACATACTCCCCCCTCAGGGTGTGTCCGAGGGAGCTGGTCTCCCACCCCAGAACCGGCTCTGGCTGGGCTTCGTCAACCAGCACTACGAGAGGTGCAGACCAGCGCAGACGGTGATGTAGGGCAGTCTTTGTCAGGGCCTTGTTCCCGACGTTCAGTGCTGGGGCAGCCATGGCAAACCCAGGCAAGAGCACGACGTGTCCAGAATCATTCGGCAGATCTGTTTCCAGAGCCGCCGCGGCCGCCCGGGCGTGCAATATCGCCTCGAGGCGGGTGACGACAGTCTCTGCCGTCGGAGGAGCCACAGGCGGCCTCATCGGCGACCTCCAAACAGGCGGCGGCGGCGGCCCCGCCGAGTCTGAGGTAGCTCTGCTCCCACACCCTTGCTCTGAACCCCCAAAGTACGGGTGACGATCTTGTCAATCACTGGAGCGATTGCCGGATTCGCCGAGTCGAGCACGCCGGCGTTCAAGTGATCCCGGAGCTCTGGTGCGAACATCATGGGTCCGAGGTATTGCCCCATGCCGGAGAAGTGCTGTTCGACATCAGCCAGGATGCCCTGTCCGATCTCCGAGGGGTCTCTGATCAGCGCAACGCTGATCAGTACCCGCCCGCTCGGGGCTCCGTCAAACGAGTCACGCAAGCGGGCGAAGAGGTTGTCGCGTGCTTCGCGGTTGTTGTCGAACAGGCCGACGACCCAAGCTCCGCGCTCACGCAGAAACGGCGCCATGACGTTATCGATCAGCCCCGAGATATCCGCAGACTCGGCGATCTGCGTGTCCACGACGACCAGATCCGAGACGGTTCTGGCATATTCAATGGCGGTTCGGTAGACCTGATCGTCGATGAGCAGCGGGTCATTGAGTAGGTCAGTCGGAGCAAGCATAAGCGCGAACGGGATCGGCTCAAGGTCAGCTGGCCGGAAGTGGCTGGAGCGCTCGGGCAGGATCAGGGATGTCTCCGGGCGTTTGGTCACGGCCATGTCGTAGATGGTCGGAAGCCCCTCGTCAGTGTTTGCCCGCTCGGTGTCCATGCGGAGCATCTGACAGATGGAGCCCTGACCGCGGTTCATGTCGATGAGGGTGACGCGTTTGCCGTACAAGGTTGCCGCACGGTGGGCGACGGCGAGTGCGGTGGTTGTCTTGGTCACTCCACCCTTACCCGCCATGGTGAACACTACAGGTGTGTCGGACTCGGCGTACACAGGTAGCTGGGCTCTGGGCGCGATATGCCCCACCTCGGGAGCGACAAGTGTCGGACGAGCTGCGAGGTCGTCGAGCATGGTCTGGCGGGATTGGCGTTCCTCTTCAGCCAGCTGCTCGTCGGTTTTGGGCAGCGGAGCGATCGTGTCGCCGACGACTAGCGGCACGGCGGGTATCAGCAGCTCCGGAGCCACCGGCGGAGCTGGCTCAGCGGTTTCGGGCGCTGCGGAGTCCTCCACTGCCGGTGAAACGGTCGGAGGCTGGGCGCTTTCAGCTGCGTGCGAGCGCACACGTCGGTGCTGTGGCGCTGCAAAATGCCTCGTGCGCTCTGCCTGCGCTGCAGGTGGCTCAGTCTCCGGCGTGGGGTGCGCGACGGGTGAACCGCCCGCACTTGGTACTGCTGTGTCCGCTGGTTCCGGCTGGGGGATGCCGAAGGTACCGAAGTCGTCGGCCGGTGCAGCTGGTACCTGCGGAG
>NZ_AUIC01000007.1 GCF_000423505.1 Pseudoclavibacter soli DSM 23366 | reverse complement strand
CCTACGATAACGCGCTGATGGAGACGATCAACGGGCTCTACAAAGCCGAGTGCATCCGCACGACCGTGTTCCACGACGGCCCGTACAAGACGATCGCCGACGTCGAATACGCGACCTCCGGATGGGTCGACTGGTACAACAACCGGCGACTCCACGATAGTCTCGGAATGGTCACCCCGACAGAGTTCGAGGCGACCTACTACGCGGCCCTCATACGAGAGCCGCACCCCGCATAGAAGCGGCACCAAACCCCGAGCGCTTCACCATCGAATGGTTCCTCACCCTGCACGAACTCCCGCTCGAACAAGCCCTCGACCTCGCCCGACCAGAAACCAAACCCACCCAACAACACCAAGCCGACGAACCAATCGGACCCAAGCTCTACGACACAGCACTCAACCCCGAAGAAGGACTCTGGCAACGATCAGGATGGGCCGGACGAAGCTGACACACCCGACCCCATCCACTCTTTCTGGCCGATAACCCCGATAACCCACGATGCGCACTGGCGATGAGCAATAAGAAAGCCCCCGGCATACCGGGGGCTTTCTTTGGTGGGCGATAGCAGACTTGAACTGCTGACCTCTTCCGTGTCAGGGAAGCGCGCTACCAGACTGCGCCAATCGCCCTCGCTCGCGTGAACGAGTCACCGACCGAAGCCGGCTGGGTTCTCATCGAAACAAGAACTCGAGGTGGAGACGGGAGTCGAACCCGCGTATACGGCTTTGCAGGCCGCTGCCTCGCCACTCGGCCACTCCACCATGCCTGTGTTCATATGCGAACATATGAAACGGCCCCTGGAAGGAGGCCAATGGCGGCTCGTTGTGCAATGTTGCTGAGAGGCTGAACCTGCTCTTCTCGATTGCTCTGACGAACTCTCCGAGCGGATGACGAGATTCGAACTCGCGACCCCCACCATGGCAAGGTGGTGCTCTACCAACTGAGCCACATCCGCGTGCGCCTTGCGGCGACTCGATTACTTTAGCGTACCCTTCCGGCAGAATGCAAATCGAGATGGGTAAGGCGCTGTTTCGGACATCCATACTGTGGCAACCGCGATATATGCATCGTGCGGCATGAGCTCTGGTCAGCCCGATTGGGCTGTCTGGTGCGGTCGTATACGGGCTTGAGCGGCCTCCAGCCAGGCTGCTCGCGCGTCATGAACGGGTCGGCGCCGCAGTGCAGGCACATTCTCGCTCACAGGTGCAAATCCAATCGCGCAGAAAAATGGGGTGCGGATGCCGCCCAGAACGGCATCCGCACCCCGGAGGGACGCTGAGTCCACGATCAGCTCTGCAGCACGTATCCCTCCTCGCCGTGCACCCGCAGGTCGATGCCGGCGAGCTCATCCTCTTCGGAGACGCGGAACCCGATGGTCTTCTCGATGATGAGACCGACGATCAGGGCGACTACGAAGGAGTAGACGGCCACGGAGATGGCGGCGAGGAACTGAACGATCAGCTGCTCGAAGTTGCCACCGGTGAACAGGCCGGTATCCGTGGCGAAGAAGCCGAGCCACAGGGTGCCGATGAAGCCACCCACGAGGTGCACGCCGACGACGTCGAGCGAGTCATCGTAGCCCAGCTTGTATTTCAGGTTGACTGCGACCGAGCAGACCGCGCCGGTGACCAAGCCGAGCACGATGGCCCACAGCGGGGTCAGGTTCGCACAGGCGGGAGTGATCGCGACGAGGCCGGCGACGATGCCTGAAGAGGCACCGGTTGCGGTGACGTAGCCCTTGGTGAGCTTGTCGAGGAAGACCCAGCCGAGCAGTGCGCCGGCTGTGGCGATCAGCGTGTTGATGGTGATCAGGCCGATGCCGTCAAGGGTCTCAGTGCTGGCCGCAGCGCCACCGTTGAAGCCGAACCAGCCGAAGAACAGGATCGAAGCGCCGAGCACAACCAGCGGTACGCTGGCCGGGCGGCCGAGTTTCTCGCGGTTCGGGAAGCCGATGCGCTTGCCCAGCACGATGGCCAGCGCGAGTGCAGCAGCACCGGCGTTGATGTGCACAGCAGTTCCACCTGCATAGTCAATGGTGGTCGTCGAGAAACCGAGGTTGTTGCCCAGAGCGCCGATCCAGCCAGTGGGGCCATCGTCGTCGAGGCCCCAGACCCAGCCGGCGACCGGGAAGTACACCAGGGTTGCCCACACGGCAGCGAAGATCATCCACGAGCCGAACTTGGCGCGATCGACGACGGCACCCGAGATCAGCGCGACAGTAATGATCGCGAAGGTGGCGCCGAAGGCGACGCCGGCGAGACCGGTGTTCGCATCCTCGCCCGTGGCCAGCGACTGCAGGCCGAAGTCAGAGAACGGATCGCCCACGAAGCCGGGGATCCAGTTGCCCTCGCCTGCCGTGACATTCGTCATGTTGAAGCCATAGAGCGCCCAAAGCACGCCAATGAGGCCAATGGCGCCCAAGTTGAGCAGCAGCATGTTGACGATGCTCTTAGAGCGGGCGAGCCCGCCGTAGAAGAACGCCACACCTGGCGTCATGAACAGCACTAATGCGGTAGCGGCGATATACCACGCCAATTGACCCGAATCCATGGACTTGTTCCTTTCTCAAGTGCAGTGAGACTGCACTGTGAGGCGGGAACCGTGGATTCCCGTCTCACGCCTGCGGTATTTGAGATTCAGGATGCCAGCGGAAGATTTCGGGAAGCGCGCGCTGAGATTGCGGTGATGTTACAAGAACAGGTGGCATGTTTCGAACATGTGACATGCCGCCACGGCTATGCGGTCGGGAGCGTGTCGAATCGGTCGTGCGCGAGTGAGGTGAGCGCGTCGAGACGCGAGACGCAGCGCAGGTACTTCTTGCGGTACCCGCCGTCGAGCATCTCTTGCGAGAACACCGAGGTCAGTGGCAGGCCAGCGGCTGCGATGGGAATCTCTTCGTCGTAGATGCGGTCGACCAGAGCCACCAGCCGAAGTGCGTCATCCTGCGCCGACAGCCTGCCTACGCCCGACCAGACGAACAGGTCAGCGCTGCGGGCCAGCGCGAAGTACTGCACCGGGTGCAGAGTCGAGATGTGTTTGATGACCTCGGCGAAGGTGTCGACAGAGACGCGCACATCGGTGGATGCCTCGGCAGTGACCAGCGAATCGAGCGTTTCGGGCTGCCAGGGTCGTGCCTCGCTGTCGATGTCGCGGCGTCGGTAGTCTTCGCCATCGATGCGCAGTGCGGTGAAGATGCTGGAGAGCGCCTGAATCTCGCGCAGGAAGTCGTAGGCCGCGAAACGCCCCTCCCCCAGTGCATTCGGCGGAGTGTTGGAGGTGGCGACGATCGAAGTGCCCGTTTTGGCCAATTCGGTGAGCAGTCTGGTCATGATCATGGTGTCGCCGGGATCATCGAGTTCGAATTCGTCGATGCACAACAGGGTGTAGCCACGCAGCTTCGCCACGGCCTGCTCGAACCCCAATGCGCCCACGAGCGATGTGTACTCAAGGAAGGTGCCGAAAGCTTTGGGCTGTGGAGCAATGTTCCACAACGCCGCAAGCAGATGAGACTTGCCCACACCGAAGCCACCGTCGAGGTAGATGCCGCTGGCCTGACTGCTGGCCTTGGGGCGGCGCGAGAACAGACCACGCCGTTTCATGCCGCCCCAACGATCTGAGAAGGTTCGCAGCGCATCGACTGCCTCTTGTTGCGACGGGTACTCCGGATTCGTGCGATATGACTCGAACGAGACTTCGCGGAACAGCTTGGGCGGCACCAGGTTGGCGACGAGAGCGTCGGGATCGAGGTTCGGGTGGACGTCGACGAGATGCGAGATCATTCGTGGTTCCTCTCGGCAGGCTGGCAGCGTGCGCGGTCGGCCGAGGCCGTGCAGGTCACCGCGGGCACAGTCAGCGGTGACCGAACTCACTGTAGTGGAACATCTGAAGAAATGTTGCACCGCGCCGGATGTACCCCGTTTGAGTGCGCTAGATTCGTGGCAACGAGGCCCTCGCCAGAGAGCCGTAATATCACGGAGGACTAACGAATGACCGTCGAACTCGACACCACAGACCCCACCACTGCAGCCTATGCACATCCCGAGCGCCTCGTCACCACTCAGTGGCTGGCCGATCATCTTGGCACCCCGGGCCTCGTCGTCGTCGAGAGCGACGAAGACGTGCTGCTCTATGAGACCGGGCACATCCCCGGCGCCGTCAAGATCGACTGGCACACCGATCTGAACGACCCGGTTGTGCGCGACTACGTCGACGGTGAGGGCTTTGCCAAACTCCTGAGCAAAAAAGGCATCAACCGCGACGACACCGTGGTGATCTACGGCGACAAGAACAACTGGTGGGCTGCATACGCTCTGTGGGTGTTCACCCTCTTCGGCCACAAAGACGTGCGCCTGCTCAACGGCGGCCGCGCGAAGTGGCTGGCTGAGGGGCGCGAGGTCACCAAAGAGGTGCCGCAGCCGACGGCAACCGATTACCCAGTGGTCGAACGCGACGATGCCCCCATCCGTGCGTATCGCGACGACGTGCTGAAGGCGTTGGGCAGCGAAGAGCTCGTCGACGTGCGTTCGGTGCCTGAATACGTCGGTGAGCGCACCACCGCCCCCGACTACCCTGAAGAGTCGTCGCTGCGCGCCGGTCACATCCCCACCGCGCGCAATGTGCCATGGGCCAAGGCGGTGGCCGAAGACGGCACGTTCAAGCCCGCCGATCAGCTCAAGGCCATCTACCAAGACGAGGCCGGCCTCAAAGAGGGCGACACCATCGTGGCCTACTGCCGTATCGGTGAGCGTTCGAGCCACACCTGGTTCGTGCTGAAGTACCTGCTTGGCTACGACAACGTGCGCAACTACGACGGCTCCTGGACCGAATGGGGTTCGAGCGTGCGTGTGCCGGTCGTCGCCGGCGAGGCTCGTGGCGAATACGCCAAGGCCTGAGCCTGACCGAGGAGTCACGAAAAGCGGCAGGAGCCCAGCGCTCCTGCCGTTTTTTCTGCTCACTGGGGTGCGCGTGCGCAGTCACTAGACTCGACCATATGACTGAAGCATCTGAGAAGTTCGCACTCCCCGACTCTCTGGCGACCATCGCCGAGGATTTCAACGCTCTGAGCGAGCCCGACCGACTGCAGCTGTTGCTCGAGTTCTCTGAAGAGCTGCCCGAACTGCCCGAAAAATATGCAGACCACCCGGGGCTGCTTGAGTCGGTGCCGGAGTGCCAGTCTCCGGTGTTCTTGGTGGTCGATCTCGACGGCGATATCGTGCACCCGCATGTGCAGGCTCCGCGCGAAGCGCCGACCACTCGCGGCTTCGCCTCGATTCTCGTGCAGGGCCTCGACGGGTTGACTGCTGAGCAAGTGCTTGCAGTTCCGGGCGACTATCCCAGCACCCTTGGCCTGACCCGGGCGGTGTCGCTGTTGCGGCTGAACGGCATGACCGGCATTCTTGCCCGCATCAAAGGTCAGGTGCGTCGAAAGCAGCGCTTGGGCATCTGATTAGTGCCTGCTGCACTGGCAGCGAAGCCTCAGGATCGCTTGAAACGTGCGTCGAGCCAATCCCGCGCGCTCGACTCCCAGAGTTGCTGATCGTGGTTCCAGAGTTTGCAGTGACGGGCGGTCTTGAACGGCACGAATGTCACGATATCTGGCCGTGCCGCAGCAAGCTCACGCGAAGGCCCTGACGGTACGAAACCGTCGTCGTCGCTGTGCAGCAGCAGGATGGGCTTCTTGAGCTCGCCGGCTCGAGCCACCCAGTTGAGCGTGGCAAGATCGATCGGCTCATCGAGGCCGGTCGCGACTTTGCCCCAAGAACGACCGAGCAACTGCAAGGCGAATTGGCGCACCGGTACTGGCACGTGCGAGGCATCGGACTGATATGCCAGTGCATCACCCCAGTCGACAACTGGAGAGTCGAGCAGCAACCCCGCGATGCGCCGAGCGTGCCGGGTGCGCGCCTGGGTCTGCAGCACAATCGCTCCGCCCATCGACCAGCCGGCCAGCACGATTCGCCTAGCGCCGCGGCTGATTGCAAAGTCGATTGCGGCCTCAACATCCTCCCACTCGGTGTCGCCGAGTGAGTAACGGTTGTCGGTGCTCGGAGTGGCCTCTCCGTCGTTGCGATACGAAACCACCAACGAGTTGGCCTGAGCCTGCTGCACCACCGCAAGGCCGCGGATGACCTCAGCGCGGGCCGATGCGCGGCCGTGCACATGGATGACCCAGTCGGTTGACGGCTCGGCTGCCGGCACCAGCCATGCCGGGTTGGGGCCCAGCGGGCCGTCGATGACCACGTTCTCGTAGTCGAAGCCTGCCCCTTCAGGGGTCAGCCAGACCCAGCCGTTGATGCGCCCGCGGCGCACCGTGCCGTCGAGCTCGCCGAAGTCGACGCGTTCGACGCGCCGGGTAATGCTGTCCCAGGTCTGATCGACGATGGCCCCGATGACGGCGTGCCCGCGCCCTTCGTCGAACCAGAAGCTATAGATGCCGGGTTCGCCGGCCATTTTGGCCTCGGGCGAGGCAGCCAGAGTAATGAGGAGCCCGTCGGCATCAGACCACACCGCCTGCACCCGGACGTCTTCTGGGCGTCGCTTCGGCGGGGACACTACAGTCTTGGCCAGCAGCGCACTGGCAGCCACGCCAGCAGCGGCAACGGTTGCCGCAGCACCGGTGACGCCGGCGATCACGCCAAGCAGCGAGACACCGTGCTCTGCGCGGCGGGGGGCCTCGGATCGGTTGTCTCTGCGTTCGGGCATTTCGCTCCTCTCGAGGTGTCAGCTGGCCAGACGTCGACAAATGCACATGCACGGCGAGCCTCAACGCTGACGGTCGTTTCTCATTTTAGTCTGCTTCTCGTGACCGATCCCCGCGCAGCGCACCAGACCAGCGATGAGTTCGCTCGCGTTCTGCGCGAGTTCGCTGAGGTGCGGCATCGCTCGGACATCACACTCGAGCGCATCGAGGCTCCTTCGCATCTTGCGCCCGAGGCGGTGGCGTTCTCGATCGAGATCGACTCTGCCGGGCGGCATGTGCACTCGCGTGCCAGCGCCCGGTTCGTGATGCTGCACAACCCCGATGCTCCCGAAGCCTGGGATTCTCCGTTGCGTGTGATCGTCTTCGTCAAAGCGCCGCTCGAAAGCGACCTCGGGCTCGATCCCTTCGTGGCCAGTGTGGTGTGGTCGTGGCTCGAAGATGCGCTGCACGCGCACAAGACTCGCTTTCACGCCATTTCAGGCACCGTAACCAAGACCATCAACGCGGGTTTCGGCGCGCTGAGCACTCAGACCGACGGCACCGAGATCGAACTCCGCGCCTCTTGGTCGGCTGAACCTGGCACGCCAATGCTCCCCCATCTGCTCGCCTGGATCGACTTGGTCGCCGAAGCGGCGAGCCTCCCGCCGGTTCCTGGCGAGATCTCTGTACTGCTGCCGACCATCGGCGCAGGATTGGGCGCAAGATGAACATCCAAAGCAATGAGTCACACCTCGTGGTGGCGCCGCCCTCGGGCGATCCTCTCGTGGTCGACACGGCAGGGCACTTTGAGACGGCACTCGACTGGCTGTCGAGTGAGTCTGGGCCAGTCGCTGTCGACACTGAGCGGGCGTCAGGCTTTCGATATCGGCAGAGTGCGTACCTCGTGCAGCTGCGCCGAGGAGACGCCCCCGCCGTGCTGGTCGATCCGGTTGCCTTCGATCAGAGCGCGTTCGATGAGTTGCAGAGCGTCATCGGATCGACCGAGTGGATTCTTCACGCAGCCACCCAAGATCTACCCTCACTCAACGAGTTGGGGCTGCAGCCTGAGCGACTGTTCGACACTGAACTCGCGGCGAGGCTGCTCAACCTGCCACACGTCGGGCTGGGCGGTCTGCTCGACGATCTGTTGGGCATCCATCTCAAAAAAGAGCACTCGGCTGCAGACTGGTCACGCCGACCGCTGCCTGGCGACTGGCTCGCGTACGCAGCCCTTGATGTCGAATACCTCGACGTTCTGCGCACTCGGCTGATCGAGCTGCTCGACGAACAGTGCAAGCTCTCCTTCGCCCATGAAGAGTTCGACGCTGAGCTCGGTTTCACCCCGAAACCTGCGCCTGAAGAGCCATGGCGCAAAACGCACGGCCTTTCGTCAGTTCGCACACCGGCCCAGCTCAAGATTGTGCGTGAGCTCTGGCGAGAACGTGACGAGATCGCCCGTTCCCGCGACCTCTCGCCGCATCGACTCATTCCTGATCGTGCCATCATTGCCGCAGCCACCACAAAGGTGCGCAACTCCCAAGAGCTGCTCGCGCTCAAAGACTTCAACGGTCGGGCTGCTGGCACGCAGCTGCGGCACTGGTGGGCAGCTGTGCAGCGCGGGCGGTCAACCGACGAACCGATCAGTCTGCGTGCACCATCCACCGGCATTCCAGGTCATCGAACGTGGCCGTCACGGCATCCTGAAGCGCATGAGCGACTCGAAGCGCTGAAGTCGGCTGCCACAGCGGTGGCCGACGAACATGATTTGCCTCGCGAAAATCTCGTCGCACCGCAGGCACTGCGCGATCTGGCCTGGCAGCTTGACGGCCCGGTGGATGCTCAGACGGTTCGCAGCGCATTGGTCGCCTCAGGCGCGCGCGAGTGGCAGATCCAGCTGTTCGCACCGGCTGCGGTGCACGCTCTGGAGTCTGCGGGGCAAGAACCGAACTAGAGTTCGGCAGCTGAGGAGTCGTCGTCGGTCTGATGCTGGTTGATGACGTCGGCCGCATACGTGCTCGCTCGCCATCGTAATACCTCGGCAACGACATCAGCAGTCAGCGACTGGGCATCGAGCCCGACCTGCTCGATGAGCTGCTCGCGTGAGGCGTGTGGCAGAAACTCGTCTGGCACTCCGCGCACGAGCACGGGAGTCGTTACACCTGCATCGCACAGACGCTGCTGCACCCTTGAGCCGACTCCACCGGTGACCACGCCGTCTTCGAGAGTCATCACCACGGCATGTGTGGCAGCCAAGTCAACCACTGAGTCGGCTACCGGAATCACCCAGCGAGGATCGATGACAGTGGTTTTGATGCCTTGGGCATCTAGGCGAGATGCCACGTCAAGCGCGGTGCTCGCCATTGCACCGACTGCCACGATGAGCACCTCACGTTCAGCTGACTGACGGAGCACGTCGACACCGTCATCACGGCGAAGCATTGCAGGAATGTCTGGACCCACGGCGCCTTTGGGATAACGCAGTGCAGTCGGAGCGTTGCTGACATCGAGAGCCTCGGCGAGCTCTTCGCGCAGGCGCGACGCATCACGTGGTGCGGCGATGCGCATGCCGGGCACCATCTGCAGCGCGGCGAGATCCCATTGGCCGTTGTGGCTGGCGCCGTCGGGGCCGGTGATGCCTGCGCGATCGAGCACAAAGGTGACGCCGACATGGTGCAACGCAACGTCCATGAGTACCTGATCGAAAGCACGGTTGAGGAATGTCGCATAGACGGCAATGACTGGGTGCAGGCCACCGAATGCTAGGCCTGCGGCCGAGGCGACTGCGTGTTCTTCGGCGATGCCCACATCGATCACGCGATCGGGAAACTCTTGGGCCATCGCATCGAGCCCGACGGGAATGCGCATGGCCGCGGTGATGCCTACAACCTCAGGCCGGCGACGTGCCTGAGCCAGAATCTCGTCAGAGAAGACGGCGGTCCAGCTGACGGTGCGTACGGAGGCGATGGGGCGACCAGTGTCGGGGTCGATGCGACCGATGGCGTGAAACTGGTCGGCGACGTCGGCGCGTGCAGGTTCATAGCCGCGCCCCTTCTGGGTGATCACGTGCACAATGACGGGGTGCCCGAAGCGGCGAGCCTGGCGAAAGGCGATCTCGAGGGCGCTGATATCGTGGCCGTCTACCGGGCCGATGTATTTGATGTCGAGGTTCGAGAATAGTGCGTAGTCTTCGTTGGTCTGCGCGCGCAGCAAACCGTACAGGCCGCCGCGCACCGTATTGAACAGAAAGCGTCCGGGTTTGCCCATGCGATAGAAGAAGCGACGGCTGGCCTTGTACGCACGGTCATACCCTGCGTGGGTGCGAATCTCGTTCATATAGCGCGCCATGCCCCCGATGGTGGGAGCATACGAACGACCATTGTCGTTGACCACGATGACCAAGCGTCGATCATTGTCTTCGGAGATGTTGTTGATGGCCTCCCAAGCCATGCCCCCGGTCAGCGCGCCGTCGCCGATGACCGCAGCGACGGTACGGTTACCCTCCCCCCGAAGAGTCAGCGCCCGTGAGATGCCATCCGCCCATGAGAGCGAAGAAGAGGCGTGTGAACTCTCGACGATGTCGTGTGCTGATTCGCTGCGCTGCGGATAGCCAGCGAGACCACTGCGGCTGCGCAGGCCGGAGAAATCGTGGCGGCCGGTAAGCAGCTTGTGCACGTACGACTGATGACCGGTATCGAAGACGATGGGATCACTCGGCGATTTGAATACCCGGTGCAGTGCGATGGTCAGCTCGACCACGCCCAAGTTGGGCCCAAGATGCCCGCCGGTCTGCGATACCTCTGTGATGAGAAACTCGCGAATCTCGCCGGCGAGCTGCTCAAGTTCGGCGTGGCTCAAGTCGTCGAGGTCACGCGGCGAATGGATGCCCGGAAGCAGCTCGTCGCTCATGTCGCGTCCTTCCCGCTCGGCTGGTGGTCTGTGCCACAGCGCATGAGCGATACCTCATCAATGATACGGCGAGACCCGCCACACACACGGTGTGACGGGTCTCGATCGTGGTGGTGCCTAGAGATCAGGCTGCAGCCAGCTGGCGCAGCACGTACTGCAGAATGCCGCCGTTGCGGTAGTAGTGAGCTTCACCGGGTGTGTCGATGCGCACCACGGCGTCGAAGGTCACCGGCTGCTTGCCCTCAGGCGAGAACTCGCTCGGACGTGCGGTCACCTTCAGAGTGGCCGGGGTCTCGCCCTCGTTGAGTGCCTCGATGCCTTCGATGTCGAAGATCTCGGTGCCATCGATGCCCAGCGACTCGTAGCTCTCGCCCGCCGGGAACTGCAGCGGCACAACGCCCATGCCGATGAGGTTCGAACGGTGGATTCGCTCGAAGCTCTCAGCGATGACCGCCTTGACGCCCAGCAGACGGGTGCCCTTGGCAGCCCAGTCACGGCTTGAGCCGGTGCCGTACTCTTTGCCGGCCAGCACAACCAACGGAGTGTTCTCTGCCTGGTAGTGCTCGGCCGCGTCGAAGATGAACGACTGTGGGCCGCCCTCAACGGTGAAGTCGCGGGTGTAGCCACCCTCAACGCCGTCGAGCAGCAGGTTCTTCAGACGGATGTTCGCGAAGGTGCCGCGAATCATCACCTCGTGGTTGCCACGACGCGAACCCAGCGAGTTGAAGCTGCGACGGTCGACGCCCTTGCTCAGCAGGTACTTGCCTGCAGGAGTGTCTGCCTTGATCGATCCGGCCGGCGAGATGTGGTCGGTGGTGACCGAATCGCCCAGCTTGGCGAGCACACGAGCCCCGTGGATGTCTTGCACGGGTGAGGGCTCCAGGGTGAGGCCGTCGAAGTACGGGGGGTTGCGCACGTAGGTGGAGTCGTCGTCCCACTCGAAGATCTTGCCTTCGGGGGTGGGCAGGCTGCGCCACTTCTCGTCACCGTCGAACACCGAAGCGTACTTCGAGGCGAACATATCGCGGTCGATCGACGAGTCGATGGTCTCCTGCACTTCTTCAGCGGTCGGCCAGATGTCGCGCAGGAACACGTCGTTGCCGTCCGCGTCTTGGCCGAGAGCCTGGGTCTCGAAGTCGAAGTCCATGGTGCCGGCCAGTGCGTAAGCGATGACCAACGGCGGGCTTGCCAGGTAGTTCATCTTGACGTCAGGGCTGATGCGCCCCTCGAAGTTGCGGTTGCCTGAGAGCACTGCCGTGACGGCCAGATCGTTCTCGTTGATTGCCTCACTGATGGGCTCCGGCAGAGGGCCGGTGTTGCCGATGCAGACGGTGCAGCCGTAACCGGTGGTGTAGAAGCCGACCTGCTCAAGGTAGGGAGTCAGACCCGCCTTGTCGTAGTAATCGGTGACGACCTTTGAACCCGGAGCCAGCGACGTCTTGACCCAGGGCTTCTGGTGCAGACCCTTCTCGACAGCCTTTTTGGCGACCAGACCGGCAGCGATCATCACTGAGGGGTTCGAGGTGTTGGTGCATGACGTGATCGCGGCCACCGCGACGGCGCCATTCTTCAGGTCGAAGTCTTGGCCGGCATACGAGACCGGAGCCTGATCTTTGCCCGTGGCGTAGGTCGGCAGTGCCTTCTCGAACGCAGCCTTCGACTCGCTGAGCTCAATGCGGTCTTGCGGGCGCTTCGGGCCAGCGATCGAAGGAACGACGGTCGAGAGGTCGAGCTCAAGGTACTCGCTGAAGTGCGGCTCGTGCGACGGATCGTGCCACAGCCCCTGCTCTTTGGCGTAGGCCTCGACGAGCGCCAGCCGCTCCTCGCTGCGGCCGGTCAGGCGCAGGTAGTCGATGGTCACGTCGTCGATTGGGAAGATTGCGGCGGTCGAACCGAACTCGGGGCTCATGTTGCCGATCGTGGCGCGGTTGGCCAGCGGCACGCTGGCAACACCCTCGCCGTAGAACTCGACGAACTTGCCGACCACGCCGTGCTGACGAAGCATCTCGGTGATGGTGAGCACCACGTCGGTGGCGGTCACGCCAGCGGGAATCTCACCCTTGAGCTTGAAACCGACGACGCGCGGGATCAGCATCGAGACAGGTTGGCCGAGCATGGCGGCCTCTGCCTCGATACCGCCGACGCCCCAGCCCAGCACGCCAATGCCGTTGACCATGGTGGTGTGTGAGTCGGTGCCGACACAGGTGTCGGGGTAGGCCTGAATGGTGCCATCAGGCAGCTTGTTGTCGAAGACCACGCGAGCGAGGTATTCGATATTCACCTGGTGGATGATGCCGGTGCCCGGCGGCACCACCTTGAAGTTGTCGAAGGCCTGCTGACCCCAACGGAGGAACTGGTAGCGCTCACCATTGCGCTCGTATTCGATCTCGACGTTGCGCTGCACGGCATCGGACTGTCCGAAGACGTCGACGATGACGGAGTGGTCAATCACGAGCTCTGCCGGTACCAAGGGATTGATCTTGGTTGGATCGGCACCGAGCTTCTTCGCGGCGTCGCGGATGGCGGTCAGGTCGACGACACAGGGAACGCCAGTGAAGTCCTGCATGACCACGCGAGCCGGCGAGAACTGAATCTCGGTGCTCGGTTCAGCGTTGGGATCCCAGTTGCCCAGCGCATTGATGTGGTCGGCAGTGATGTTGGCACCGTCTTCGGTGCGCAGAAGGTTCTCAAGCAGAACTTTCAGGCTGAACGGAAGCACCTCATGACCGGGGACCTTGTCCAACCGGTAGATCTCGTAGTCCTGGCCACCGACGGTCAGTGTGTCACGGGCACCGAAACTGTTTACGGACATGCTGCCCCTCTCATCATTGAAATTCGCGTTAATTGTGCGACGAACAGGCACCGCATGCCAGTAAGGCTCGCCTCACTAGCAGGACTGTGCGGGTTTGTCATCTGTAGATTCGGTTTCTTGGTCGAGTATGGCGGTCACCGGGCGGAGCAGCAGCCACGACACGACCACGCCCGCGGCAAGCAATGGGAGGCCCATCGAGAGTTTGACGATGCCCAAGGTGGCGATTTGATCGTCGTGCTGAGCCTGCAGGTACAGCGGTAGCTGCACCCCGAGACGCAACAGCGACACGAACATCCATACCGCGGTCGCCCATGCGCCTGCGCGACGCAGGAGGGGGTGATCGTGCGCGAGTTGAGCATTGCCTCGTGCCACGGCAATCAGCACGCCGATCAGCGGCCAGCCCACAGCGATTGAAACGCCCAAGACCACAGCCACTGTGCCGTTGACGATCAGGCCCGGGAGGTAGTTGGCCGACGCACGACCAGTCAGCAGAGCCAGGCCGGAGCTGAGTAAGACGCCGAACAGGCCGTTGGCGATCTGCGTCAGGTCGCCACGGTCGATCAGACGCCATGCCGCGAGCACGACGACGGCCGCAAGGCTGGCGCCGACCGCCCACCACAGGCGTGTTGTGGCGGTGAATACCGCGACGAACAGCAACCCCGGAAGCACGGCTTCGAACAGCCCGCGCACGCCCCCGAGCGCTTTCCAGACGGTGGATGCGTCGAGCGAGTCGCGATTGGCCAGCTCAGTCAGTCTCGGGTCACTTGGTGTCATTGGCGCCAGTCTGATCAGGAGCTGGCAGCACCAACGGCAACAGCTCTCTAGGTGCGCGCGGATCACTGCCGCGTCGCACGACGATCGACCGGAACAGATCGTTGACGCGCACGGCGGTGCTCTCTTCGCTCAGGCCGGCTCCGGAGATGACCCCGCGTAAAAACCAGCGCGGACCGTCGACGCCGATGAAGCGCACTGGGTGCGTGGCGCCGTCGTTGCCCGGCACCGAGGCGTGAATCTCTATACCGAGCTCGCCGTCGAAGTCGCGATGCGAAGCCTTCTGTGCGTCGAGCTGAGTGCGCACTTGATCGCGCACCTCGGCCCAGAGGCCCTCACTTCGGGGTGCGGCAAACGCCTGCACCTGCAACTGGGTGCCTTCGCGTTCGAAGGTGATGGCGACCGGCCGCTTGGTCGGCTCCTCGACCTCGACGCGGATGGTGAGGCCAGGCACAGGTGGAATCAGCACCGACCCGAAGTCAATGTAGGGCTTGATCTCGGTGACTTCGCTGTAGTCGAACGGGCCGTCGATGGAACGGTCGTCGATGACCTCTTTGGGGGTGAAGTCAGCAGTGGGTTCTGCTGACTCGTCTGTGCCCGACGACTGCTCTGGCTGGGTGGTGTCATCAAGCTCAACGTCGTCATGATGAGCCTTGCGCTTCTTACCGAACACTGTGGGGACTCCTTTGATTAGCTGTGCTGCGCGCTGCGCGGGTCGGTTGGGGTGATGCCGGTCGAGCCAAACCCCGCAGTAGAGCGTGCCGAGCCGGGCAGTCGATCGACTTCGACGAACTCAACGTGCTCATAGCGTTGTATCACCAATTGGGCGATGCGATCCCCAGGGGAGACTGTGAATGGTTCGTCAGTGGTGTTGAACAGGATGACTTTGATCTCTCCGCGATAGCCGGAGTCGATGGTGCCCGGTGTGTTCAGCACCGTGATGCCGTGTTTGGCGGCCAGCCCGCTGCGAGGGTGCACCAGACCGACCAGGCCGGCTGGCAGAGCGATGCTCACTCCGGTGCCAACCATGGCCCGACCATGAGCTGGAACCACTGCGGCTTCGGCCGCCGCGAGATCTGCACCGGCGTCACCGGGCCGTGCATAGGCGGGCGCAGTGGGGCCGACGTACAGCACTTCGTGGGTAGAATTCACGTACACAGCCTACAAGGTCGCCAGATCGACCACACCGGGCACATACGAGAGGGTCTGCGCATCTCCATGCTCTACAGCGAACGTCTTCGTCCCCACGGCGGTGCATATCTTGCACTGGTGCTGATCATCCCGGCTTTTGCCGTGGTGTTCTACGAGGTGCAGCCGATAGTCGGCTACATTGTGGGGCCGTCGCTGTACGTACTGATCTTTCTGATCAGCTGGTTCGCCAGCCCCGTGATCAGCGTCTCTGACGAACAGCTGTTTGCCGGTCGTGCGCGCATTCCCCTTGCTGCGCTCGGTGAAGTGACGGTCTATCGTCGAGGCGACGAAGCCTTGGAGCAGCTTCGCGGTCGCCTTGACGTACGGGCATATCTGTGCGTGCGAGGCGGCGTAGATCTGGTGCGGGTAGAGGTTACTGATCCGGAAGACCCGACGCCCTACTGGCTGCTCGGGTCGCGGCACGCCGACGAACTCGCGGCCGAGCTGCGGCTGGCTCAGGCAGCGCAGTCTTTGCACACCGGCCCGAGGTCATTCTCGTAGGCCAGCTGAGAGTGGTGCTTCACCAAAAAGCACTCGACGCAGGTGAACTCGTTCTCCTGCGGTGGCAGCACGACAACATCGAGCTCTGCCTCTGAGAGGTCGGGGCCGTCGGCGAGCGAGTACTCGCTGGAGTCGCCCTCGTCGTCGACCGAGGTGTTCTGCTTGGTCGGGATGCTCTGTTTCAGGGCGTCCAGAGAGTCCGACTCGTCCTCCTGCTTGCGAGGGGCGTCGTAATCAGTGGCCATGTGTAAAGTTCCGTTCTGCTTGGCTGTGGCGCGAATAGCATGCACCACAACAGACGTTTATGCAAACCGGCTGTGGTCAGTCCACAACATGGGCATGAGATGATGGATGCAGACTTCTCAGGCGCGGTCTCGCGGCTCGCCCCGCAGGTGCACCGTTTCATGCCAGACGAGTGGCACAGTTGACCTGAGCGAGTCTGGGATCTTCGAGGAGGACATGTGCAACAGCTCAAGTTTGTCGGGGTCGATGACGACCACCTGGTGCTGGTCGACGAGGCCGGGGATCAGTACACGGTGGGTCTGACCGCCGAACTGCGCCAGGCCATCCGTACGACCCGCCCGGCGCCGGCCAACTCACGCAACCCGCTCCCCTCTCCTCGGGAGGTGCAGACGCAGCTGCGTTCCGGGCTGACTGCCGATCAAGTGGCGCAGCATTACGGTGTTGACGTCGAGTATGTCGAGAAGTTCGAAGCGCCCGTGGTCGCCGAGCTCGAGCACATCGTCGATCAGGCAAAAGAGGTTCCGCTGCATTTCAACGAAGAAGGCCACGAGACTTCGACGTTCGGCCATATCATCGTGCATCGCTTGGTGTCTCGCCAGGCAGAAGGCACCCGCTGGTCGAGTTGGCGTGAAGAAGACGGCCGCTGGACCGTGCAGATCGAGTGGGCAGTCAGTGGTCAGCGCTACGACGCCCGCTGGTTCTTCGATCCCCGGCGTCGCCAGCTCACTCCGGCCAACGAGGCAGCCAACGACCTCTCTCAGGCTCAAGACCTGCAGCCAGTCAAGGCTCCCAGGCTTCGCGTGGTCGATGCAGCGACCAAGGTTGACACCTTCCCACTTGAAGCAGAGGCTGAGGCTGAGGTCACGCCAGAGCCCCGCGCCGAGCAGCCGACTGCGCGTGAGACTGCCCACAGCTTTCAGACATCTCACAGCGCCGCGACCGCAGACGAACCCGCTGAACGCCCTCGGGTGCACAGTGAGACCGAAGATCTGCTGCAGGCTCTTCGTCGCCATCATGAGGCTAAACACGAGGCGGCCCCGCTGCGCGTGGTGCCGGTCGCCCCGAATGAGCAGATCGATTCTCCCAAGGCAGTCGCTGAGTCTGACACGCACGAGCAGCCACATGCTTCGGCGAGTGGTGAGCAGTCATCGTCATCGGCACGCCGAGGTCGGTCGAGCCTGCCCAGCTGGGACGAAATCGTTTTTGGCACCAAAGCCCCCGGCGACGACGCCTGAGTCACGGGTGTTCAGAGCAGCAGCAGCGGCACGCGCCGCTCGATCTGACTGAGCCCACCATGCTGGCCGATCATGCGTCGGGCTGGCGCGTCTTCAGCGGCATCGAGAGGAATCGCCGCACGAGAGTCAATGCCGATGGCGAGTACATCACCAAGTCGTTGCTCGGATACCGGTAGCACCTGAGCGCCCATCCATCCAGAGTCGACGAGCTCGGCGCGGGTGACTACGGCGATGCCCGATCCGCCGGGCTGTTGCGCGAGCCAGGCCGCGAGGTCGTCGGCAGCACTCTCAGACTGCTTGCTGTCGTGCAGCACGATTTGTACGCCCCTGGGCTCCCCGGCAATCGCGCGAACCTCACTCAGACCAGCCCACGACGAGAGCAGAATCTGTTCGCTGCGCGGCACGTCGAGCATGCCGTGGTCGGCGGTCAGCACGGTCGCGCTCCGGCGCTGATGCAGCGAGGCCGCCGCAATCTCAGCGTCGAGCTCCTCTAACGCTGCCGACCACCGTGCTGATTGCCAGCCAAAGCGGTGTCCGGCCTGATCGAGCTCGGGCACATAGATTTGAACGAATGTGCGGGAGTGGCGGCGGCGCAGCTCGCTCATCGCCTCGAAGCGCTCGGCGATGCTGTCGGCGGCAATGACGGTCGCCCCGCGTAACGTCGCGCGGGTGAATCCCGAGTCACGGTAACGAGTCGGTGCGATGGCGAACGAGGCGATACCAGCCGAAGCGGCACGCTCGAACAGCGTCTGAGCCGGCTGCCACACCTCTGGCTGCATCTCGGGGCCCCAGCCAGTGAGTTGGTTGCGCAACGCGCCAGTGTCGCGGTCGAATAGCGAGTATCCGACGATGCCGTGGGCACCCGGGTCGAGACCAGTGGCGATGGCAGTCAGCGATGCTGCAGTGGTCGTCGGAAAAGCTGCCTCGCAGACTCCCACTTCGTCGAGCCGACGCAAATGCCGAGCGTAACCGGCCCGCTCAGCGAGATTCTCCGCACCCAAGCCGTCGGCCACGACCACCCCGAAGTGGTTGATGATGCCGAAGTCGATCACATCTCGTTCGCGACACAGTGCGGCCAGTCCAGAGCGCGCCACGGCGTCGAGATGCGCGATCTGTTGGGGTGGGCGGGGTAGACTCCGAAGCACTCCCCCAGTCTGTCACACACCCGGGGCGTGCCCGCACTGCCCAAGACAGATCCCCTTCGCACACCGAGAGGCAGCGACCGCATGAGCGACCAGGTCACCACCGAAGACCCGCAGCGCATCGAAGACGTCGACGTGACCACAGAGATGCAGCGCAGCTACGTCGAGTACGCGATGTCGGTGATCCACTCCCGTGCGCTGCCCGACGCCCGCGACGGCCTCAAGCCGGTGCAGCGGCGCATCCTGTACATGATGCGCGAGATGGGGCTGGCTCCCGAGAAGGGGCACGTCAAGTCGGCTCGCGTGGTCGGTGAGGTGATGGGCAAACTGCACCCTCACGGCGACTCGGCCATCTACGACGCCCTCGTGCGTCTGGCCCGCGACTTTGCGATGGAAGTGCCACTGGTCGACGGCCATGGCAACTTCGGCTCGCTCGATGACGGTCCGGCAGCATCACGCTACACCGAGGCCAGGCTGACTGCGGCGGCGATGCTGCTGACCGAGAACCTTGACGAAGACGTCGTCGACTTCGTTCCGAACTACGACAACCAGCTCACTCAGCCGGATGTGCTGGCCGCGCCGTTCCCCAACCTCCTGATCAACGGTGCGAGCGGCATTGCCGTCGGCATGGCCACCAATATGGCCCCGCACAACCCCGGCGAAGCTATCGCCGCGGCCGTGCGACTGCTGCGCCGCCCGAAGAGCACGCTCGAAGAGCTGATGCGTGTGCTGCCCGGCCCAGATCTGCCGAGCGGCGGCAGCATCATTGGGCTCGGCGGCATTGCCGATGCCTACGCAACAGGTCGCGGGTCATTCACTATGCGGGCGACCGCGACGATTGAGCGCACCACTCCCCGACGCACCAGCATCGTGATCACCGAGCTGCCGTATATGGTCGGCCCCGAGGCCGTCATTCAAAAGATCAAAGACGGAGTCAACAGCAAAAAGCTGCAGGGCATCAGCAATGTGCATGACCTGACCGACCGCAACAACGGCCTGCGGCTGATCATCGACGTCAAGACCGGTTTTTCTCCTGAGGCCGTGCTGGCCAGCCTGTACCGCCACACTCCGCTCGAGACCAACTTTGGTGTCAACAACGTGGTGCTCGTCGACGGGCGTCCGCGCACTGTGGGGCTCATCGAGCTGCTGAGCGTCTACAACGATCACCGCATCGCGGTGGTGCGTCGACGCAGCGAGTTTCGACTCAACAAGGCACAAGAGCGACTGCATCTGGTCGAGGGGCTGCTGATCGCTATCGTCGACATCGACGAGGTGATCGCGGTCATCCGCTCCAGCGACGACACTGAGGCGGCCCGCACCCGACTGATGAGTGTGTTCGACCTGACGCAGGCTCAGGCCGACTATATTCTCGAACTGCGCTTGCGGCGACTGACCAAGTTCTCGCAGATCGAACTCGAGACCGAGCGCGACGACCTGCGTCAGCGCATCGAGGCACTCACTGCGTTGCTCGGTGACGAGGGGCTCTTGCGCGACCAAGTCGCCGCAGAGCTTGAGGCTGTGGCCAAGACACTCAACCAGCCCCGCCGCACCGTGCTGGTCGCCGAAGACTCTCGCACAGTCACTGCAGACCTGCCTCTCGAGATCGCTGATGCACCCACCAAGGTGTTGCTCGGCGCTGGTGGGCGCGTGCTTCGTCTCGGTGATGACGAGACACTGACGGAGGCAGCGTCGGTAGACGCCCCTGAGGGCTGGGCCGTCGGCGACGAGCTGGTCTGGCCTAAACGCCGCCGCAATGACGCCGTGATGGCAGCGATTGATGCACGCGTGCGAGGCGACTTCGGGGTGCTCACCTCTCGCGGCCGCATGTTGCGTGTCAGTGTGCTGAGTCTGCCGGCGGCAAGCCCCAACCTCGTGCAGTTCTCAGCCGGCGTACCCCTGTCGAGCCTGGTGACACTCGAGCGCGGAGAACACGCGCTGACCGTGTGCGCGCTCGACGACACTCGGCCGCTCGCTCTGGCCACACGCAGCGGGGTGATCAAACGCGTGCAGCACGACGTGCCCGACAAACCGGAGTGGGAGGTCATCGCCCTGCGCGACGGAGACGAGGTGGTGTGGGCCCGCTGCGCAGACGACGCCGCAGAACTCGTGCTGGTCAGCGCCGGCGGTCAACTGCTGCACTTTCCCGCCTCAACGGTGCGCCCACAGGGCCGCGCGGCCGCCGGGATGGCCGGCATCAGGATGCCCGACGGTGACGACGTCGTGGCTTTCGCTGTGATCGACAACATGCGACGTGCCCTCGTGCTCACCATCGCGGGAGACTCGACCGCCCTGGCCGATGTGGTGCCTGGTTCAGGCAAGATCACCCCGTTGTCGGAGTTTCCCGCCAAAGGCCGCGCCACCGGCGGTGTGCGTGTGCAGCGTTTTCTGCGCGGTGAAGACGCAGTGCTCAAAGCGTGGGTCGGCGAGGGCCTTCCGCTGGCGAGCGGCGCGAAGGGCGCACCGGTGAGCCTGCCTAAGACACTCGCCAAACGAGACGCTTCGGGGCAGCCACTGGCCGAGCCGGTGCTCGCAGTGGGCTTGGCCGCAGACTGAAGTGGGGCATCCTGTGTCGGCTGTGCCGTAGCTGCCGATGACTGCAGTTAGGCGTCGATGCGCTCGCGATCGATCTCGCCGCTGGCCTCGAGAATGAATTCGCGCCTCGGGTTGACCTCTGAGCCCATGAGCACGCTGAACACGCCCTCAGCCTCTTGCAGATCGCTGAGTCGCACCCGACGCAGCAGGCGATGCGCAGGATCCATCGTGGTCTCGGCGAGCTGATCTGCATCCATCTCACCAAGGCCCTTGTAGCGCTGGATGGGCTCTTTATACGAGCGCCCTTGGCGTTTGAGCCGGCGGATCGTCTCATGCAGCTCGTCTTCGCTGTAGGTGTAGATCATCTCGGCTGGCTGGCGGCCCCGCCCGGGCACCACTAGGCGATGCAGCGGGGGCACAGCGGCGAACACTCGCCCCTGCTCGACCATCGGTCGCATGTAGCGGAAGAACAGGGTCAGCAGCAGCGTGCGAATGTGCGCGCCGTCGACATCGGCGTCGCTCATCATGATGATGCGCTCATAACGCGCCTGATCGGGGTCGAAGGTGCGGCCAGAACCCGCGCCGACGACCTGGATGATATTGGCGCATTCGGCGTTGCCCAGCATCTCGGCGAGGCTGGCCTTCTGCACGTTGAGGATTTTGCCGCGGATAGGCAACAGAGCCTGAAACTCGCTGTTTCGCGCCATCTTGGCAGTGCCGAGCGCTGAATCGCCCTCGACGATGAACAGTTCGGTGCGGCTGGTGTCGTTCGACCGGCAGTCGACCAGCTTGGCTGGCAGCGTCGAAGACTCGAGGGCGTTCTTTCGGCGCAGGGTCTCTTTATGCGCGCGAGCAGACACTCGCGACTTCATCTCGCTGACGACTTTTTCGAGCAGCAGCGACGATTGCGCCTTGTCATCGCGCTTTGTCGAGGTCAGTCGTTCGTCAAGGGCCTTGGCCACCACTTGGGAGACGATCTGACGAACAGCCGGGGTGCCGAGCACCTCTTTGGTCTGGCCTTCGAACTGCGGCTCGGGCAGACGCACCGTCACCACGGCGGTGAGACCGGCCAGCACATCGTCTTTCTCGACTTTGTCGGTGCCGGCCTTCAGCTTGCGCGCGTTTTTCGCGATATGCGTGCGCAGCGTTTTCAGCAGTGCCTGTTCGAAGCCGGTCTGGTGGGTGCCGCCCTTCGGGGTGGCAATGATGTTCACAAACGAGCGGATGGCCGTGTCGTACCCGGTGCCCCAGCGCAGCGCGATGTCGACGTGCGCCTGGCGACGCACCTCGGAGTCGACCATCTCACCGGCGTCGGAGAGCACCGGAACTGTCTCGGTGAAATGGCCGTCACCCTCGATGCGCCACGTGTCGGTGATGGGCGCATCTGCGGCCAGATAGTCGACGAATTCAGAGATACCGCCGTCGAAGCGAAACTGCTCATGACTGTTCTGCGCTTCGCGCTCATCGAGCAGATCGAGCTGCAGGCCGGGTACGAGAAACGCGGTCTGTCGAGCGCGGGCCTCAAGGTCGGCAAGGCTGAAGTGCGAGCCCTTGGTGAAGATCTGCGGATCGGCCCAGTAGCGCACGCGCGTGCCGGTGACGCCCTTCTTGGCTTTGCCGACCACTCGCAGACGTTGATCTGCTGGGGTGGCGTCGTCGAAGGGGGTGAACGGCGCATCGGCGCCGCTGCCTGCCGAATCATCGAAGATGCCGGGTGCACCACGTCGGAACGAGAGCTGCCAGGTTTTGCCGCCGCGATCGACCTGCACGTCGAGTCGGGCGCTGAGCGCGTTCACCACTGACGCGCCAACACCATGGAGGCCGCCGGAGCTCGTATATGAGCCTCCACCGAACTTGCCACCGGCGTGCAGCTTGGTCATGACGACCTCGACACCGCTGAGTCCGGTCTTGGGCTCGATGTCGACGGGGATGCCACGGCCGCGATCGCGCACCTCGATGCTGTCATCGGGGTGCAGTACGATCTCGATCTCAGAGCCGAACCCGCCGAGAGCCTCGTCAACCGAGTTATCGATAATCTCCCATAGGCAGTGCATGAGTCCGCGGGAGTCGGTCGACCCGATGTACATGCCCGGGCGCTTGCGTACTGCTTCGAGGCCCTCGAGCACCGAGAGCTGGCTGGCAGAGTAGGCGCTCTGCTGTGGTGTGTCTGCCATCACTCGAGGTAGTCGCGCAGCGCCTGAGAGCGCGACGGGTGCCGCAGCTTGGCCATCGTCTTGGATTCGATCTGGCGGATGCGCTCACGGGTCACGCCGAACGTGTCGCCGATCTGGTCAAGGGTTTTGGGCATGCCATCGCCCAAGCCGAAGCGCATGCGGATGACTCCGGCCTCGCGCTCGCTCAGCGAATCGAGCAGACTTTCGAGTTGCTGCTGCAGCATGGTGAAGCCCACGGCATCGGCCGGCACCACAGCGTCGGTGTCTTCGATGAGATCGCCGAACTCCGAGTCACCGTCTTCGCCCAGCGGAGTGTGCAGCGAAATCGGCTCACGGCCGTATTTCTGCACCTCGACGACTTTTTCGGGGGTCATGTCGAGCTCTTCGGCGAGCTCTTCGGGGGTGGGCTCGCGGCCCAAATCTTGGAGCATCTGACGCTGGACGCGCGCCAGTTTGTTGATGACCTCGACCATGTGCACCGGAATGCGGATGGTGCGAGCCTGATCGGCCATCGCACGCGTGATTGCCTGGCGGATCCACCAAGTGGCATAGGTTGAGAACTTGAAGCCCTTGGTGAAGTCGAACTTTTCGACCGCACGAATCAGACCCAAATTGCCCTCTTGAATGAGGTCGAGGAACTGCATGCCGCGGCCGGTGTAGCGCTTAGCGAGGCTGACCACCAAACGCAGGTTTGCGCCCAGCAGGTGATTCTTGGCCTTGGTGCCGTCGCGCACCACCCACTTGAGCTCTCGCTTTTGTGCCGGCGAGAATTTTTTGGCTTTCTTGCCGGTGGTCTCGCCGGCCTCGTCGCGGCGAAGCAGTTCTTCGGCGTAAAGCCCGGCCTCGATGCGCTTGGCCAGCTCAACCTCTTGCACGGCGTTGAGCAGGGCAACCTTGCCGATCTGCTTCAAATAGTCTTTGACCGGGTCGATAGTCGCGCCAGTAATCGCCGTCGACTGAGTGGGAACGTCTTCTTCTTCTTTGTTCGAGAGCACATAGCCGCCGCCTGGCAGCACCGTGGCTTTGGCCACCGCGGCAGTGTCGATAGACGTTGTCGTGGTCGCTACTTCTTCAACAGGTGCCTGAGCCTCGGGCTGCTCGGCTGGCTGAGTCTTGGGAGCGGCCTTCTTAGCCGGTGCCTTTTTGGCGGTGGTCTTCTTGGTGCCTGCGGGTTTGCTCGCGCCGCCACTCTTTGTGCCACCCTCGGCGGAAGTTTTCGCACGTGAGGTCGTGCTCTTCGCCGCGCTGGCTTTGGCCGTGGTCTTCGTTGTCGTGGCCTTTTTGGCCGGTGCCTTTTTGGCGGTGGTCTTCTTTGTCGCGCTGGCCGTCGAGGTGCGGTTCGTGCTCTTCTTCGTGGTAGATGCGGGAGCGCTGGCGGTCGTCGTCGTTTCGTCGCTCACCGGCGCAGTCTTCTTCTCAGCCACAGGGATGTCGTGCCTTCCATTCACACCGCACGTCACGGAGAGCCGCGCGAGAACAACCAATTAAACCACGGATGCAGGCGATCGGCCGCAGCCACACACCTGTCCGCTCTCATGTGAACGTCTCAGTGGGCACCTCTATTCCCGGTGGTGTGAGAAGACAGAGTCGCCCCAGCGATTTGTGATCGTTTCGTGATCTCGGCATCTGTCGTAGATCGGCATTTCGCGAGAGATCGATGGCTAGGATTGTGCTGTGAGTAAGTCCAGTCCATCCACCGCAAGGCATGCCGTGATCACCGGTGCCGACTCGGGGCTCGGACGCGCCACAGCGGGGCTGTTGGCGCAGCATGGCTACGCCCTCACACTGACGGCTCGATCGAACGATCGCCTGCAGGCGCTGCGCGAAGAGCTGCTGCAGGCTGCCCCTGATGCAGTCATCGACACGATCAGTTTCGACCTCTCGTCGATCAACTCCATCAAAGATGCCGCCGCCGAATACCTTGTGCGTCATGATGACTGGAGTCTGCTGCTCAATCTCGCCGAAGTACGTGGCATCGCTTCGCGCACGCTCACTGAAGACGGCTTCGAATGGCACTTTGGGGTCAACCACCTTGGGCATTTCGTTTGGACGGGTCTGCTGCTGACCAGCGCAGCCAAACAGGCATCGGTGGTGTCGCTGACGTCTTCGGTCTGGCGCATGGCCAGCACCCGGTTCCACGATCTGCGGTTCGACCATGGCTATCGCGCCGGCCGAGCCTTCGCGCAGAGCAAGCGGGCACAGCTGCTGTTCGCCCGTGAACTCGACCGCCGCACCCGTGACCCACGGGTCCGCGACTACCCGAAGCGGGTGCGTTCCCTGGCGTTTCAGCCAGAGCCTGCGCTGGGGCTCGGCGCGGCCATCCCCCGGCCCTTGGTCGATCGCGTGCGCAGTCTCGATGTCACTACCCAGGCCAACACGTTGGTTACTGCGCTGCACAGTGAGGCAGTGCCGGGCGGATCGTTGGTCTCGCCAGCAGTGCGCGGGCAACAACCGCAGCTGGTCGAGATCGGTCGTGTTGCTGATGAACAAACCGAGGCCAAGCGGCTCTGGCGTATCTCAGATCAGCTGACTCGCGTCACGTGGTGAATCGATGCGGCTGTGCCGCGACCTCGCGCAGCGTCGACACCGGCCTGTGAGGAGTTATGACAGTGACGAGTTACGACAGTGTTGAGCCTGAATCGGTGTCATCATCGCCGGTGGGCTGTCGAGCCAAGAAACTCTCGAACTCGGCACCGATTTCATCGGCGCTCGGCACCTGATCGGGGCTCAGCGCGCCCGGCGTCAGCGACTTGAGGTACTCGTCGTGTCGCACCTCGAGGTTGGCGACCATGGTCTGCAGCTCGGCGTTGTCTGCGACTTGCTCGTTGAGACGTTCGGTGAAATCGTGTGCCTCTTCGCGCAGGTCGTCGCTTGGCAGTGCAAGGCCGGTGGCCACGGCGACGCGTTCGGTGGCGGCCACAGCGGCCGGTGGATATTCGGTCTCAGCCAAGTAGTGCGGAGTGAGCATGACAAAGCCGGCGACGTCGTAGCCTGCCTCGATTAAGTCGTACTCGAGCACATGCAGTGCCGCTGCGGGCATCGAGGTGGTGGGGTGCCACACGCTGAACTGCTCAATGATCTCGGGACGATTGCCGCTGACCGCACTGCTCGCGGGCCGGGTGTGGGGCACCGGCATGGGAATGGAGTGCATCCAGGTGACCGTGCTCATCTCGAGATCGTCGATCAGCCCGGTCAGGTCTTTCAAGAAGGCATTCCATCGGAAGTCGGGCTCAAAACCGTGCAGAAGGTAGAAAGGAGCGCCGGTCTGATCATGCAGCAGAGAAAGCTGCAAAGACGGGCGCGAAATCTCGGTCAGACGATCAGCTTCGAGGTATGCCACTGGGCGTCGAGAACGATAGTCGAGCAGCTCATCGGGGTCGAACCAGACCACCGGCTGCGACTCAAGGTGCTCGAGAAGGTTGTCGTTGAACAGCTCGACCACTGAGCCCGCGTCGGCATAGCCCTTCAGCGCCGCGACCAGCGGGGCGTTTCGGGGCAGCGTGCCGAGTTCGGCGCGCAGTTGATAGACGGGTTCACGGAATCGCATATATCCAGAGTACTTGTCTGCACAACCGGGCATGGCTGATCCGTGTTCGCCAGCAGCGCACGGTGCACTCGAACAGGTGTCCGAGAACCCGAAGACACGGAGACGTATACGTTTTCGCGCACTGAAAGCCCCGTAGTAGGCTCTTTGCAGACTCTGCATAGACGCATCTGTCACCCATCTGCCAACCAAGGAGATCAACTTGTCTGAGCATGAATTCGACCTCATCGTTCTCGGTGGAGGAAGCGGCGGCTACGCCGCGGCTCTGCGCGCGCGTGAACTCGGAAGCACCGTCGCCCTCATTGAGAAAGACAAGTTGGGCGGCACCTGCCTGCACCGCGGCTGCGTGCCTACCAAGGCACTGCTGCACACCGCCGAGATCGCCGATGAGGTGCGCGAGGCTGGCAAATACGGAGTCTCCGCGCTGTTCGATTCGATTGACATCGCCGGCGTCAGCAAGTTCCGTGAGGGTATCGTCGCCTCCAAATTTAAAGGCTTGCAGGGGCTGCTGAAGGCTCGTGGCATTGAGGTCGTCGCCGGTGAGGGTCGTCTGACCTCGGCGAATACGATCACCGTCAATGGTGAGGTGTACCGCGGACGCAATGTCGTGCTTGCCACCGGCTCATACTCCAAGTCACTGCCGGGGCTCGACATCGAAGGGCGCGTGATCACCTCCGAGCAGGCTCTCACCCTCACCGAGATCCCCAAGAAGGCCATCATCTTGGGCGGTGGCGTCATCGGCGTCGAATTCGCCAGCGTGTGGCAGTCGTGGGGCGTCGACGTCACGATCGTCGAGGGATTCGACCATCTCGTCCCCAACGAAGAGGTATCGATCAGCAAGTATGTCGAGCGCATCTACAAGCAGCGCGGCATCAAATACCACCTCGGTGTGCGCTTTCAAAAAGCAGAGCAGGATGGCCAACAGGTCACCGCAACGCTCGAAGACGGCACTACGCTGACTGCCGACTACCTGCTGGTGGCTGTTGGTCGCGGCCCCGTGACGCAGAACCTGGGGTACGAAGAGGTGGGCATCACTCTCGACCGCGGATACGTCATCGTCGATGAAACCCTGCAGACGAGCGTTCCTGGCGTCTACGCCGTGGGCGACATCGTTCCAGGCCTGCAATTGGCACACCGTGCCTACCAGCACGGTATCTTCGTCGCCGAGCAGATCGCAGGTCTCGAGCCTGTGGCTATCGCCGATGTGAACGTGCCGAAGGTCACCTACTGCGAGCCGCAGGTGTTCTCGGTCGGCTACACCGAGGCCAAAGCCAAGGCCGAGTTCGGAGACGATCAGATCGCCGCCTACGAATACAACCTGGCAGGCAACGCCAAGAGCTCGATCCTTGGCACTGGTGGCTTCGTGAAGCTCGTGCGTCGAATCGACGGCCCCATCGTGGGCGTTCACGGTGTCGGCGGTCGCATCGGCGAACTTGTCGGCGAGGCACAGCTCATCGTGAACTGGGAGGCTTACCCCGAAGACATTGCGCCGCTGATTCACGCGCACCCCACACAGACCGAGACCATCGGCGAGGCTGCGCTGTATCTGGCCGGCAAGCCCCTGCACGCCATCTAGACTGATTCCAGATCCAAAGGAGACACACCACATGAGTGAGCAGATCGTACTTCCGGCTCTGGGCGAGTCGGTGACCGAGGGCACGGTGACCCGCTGGCTGAAGCAGGTTGGCGACCATGTCGAGGTTGACGAGCCATTGCTTGAGGTCTCGACCGACAAAGTCGACACCGAGATCCCCTCCCCTGTCGCTGGCACGCTGCAGCAGATTCTGGTGCAAGAAGACGAGACCGTCGACGTCGGCACCACACTTGCTGTAGTGGGCGACGGCGCAGCTGATGCTGCCGAACCCGCGGCTCCGGCTGCCGAAGAGGCCACCGCCGAGCCTGAGGCACAGCCCGCACCTGCCGCCGAACCGGCCGCTGCCGCTCCAGCTGAAGCTCCGGCCGCTGAGACTCCTGCCACCGCCGCACCCGCCGCAACAGGCTCGGGCGAGGCTATCGTTCTTCCGGCTCTGGGTGAGTCGGTGACCGAGGGCACGGTGACCCGCTGGCTGAAGCAGGTTGGCGACCATGTCGAGGTTGACGAGCCATTGCTTGAGGTCTCGACCGACAAAGTCGATACCGAGATCCCCTCCCCTGTCGCTGGCACGCTGCAGCAGATTCTGGTGCAAGAAGACGAGACCGTCGACGTCGGCACCACCCTCGCCTACGTCGGCGAGGGCGCTGCGCCAGCTGCTGCTGCGCCTGCTGCTCCAGCCCCGGCTCAAGAGTCTGCTCCTGAGCCGCAACCTGCGGTCGCAACCCCGCGGCCTGTTGCTTCGCAGCCTGAGCCCGCTCCGGTGGCGGCTCCCGCTGCCGAGCCGGCTGCTCCTGCCGAGCCGGCGGCTGCTGCGCCGGCAGCGCCGGCTCGTGATGAAAAGGTGGCCGCGGTCACTCAGCATGCCTATGTCACTCCGATCGTGCGCAAACTGGCTGCACGTCTGGGCATTGACCTGGCCGCAGTGAGCGGCACTGGCGTCGGTGGTCGCATTCGCAAAGAAGATGTGCTGCAGGCGCAGGCAGCGCAGGCCGCCAACGCCCCGGCTGCGGCGACTTCGTCTCCTGCCGCTGCCGATACAGCTGGGTCAGCTTACGCGCTGCCAGTGGCCTCCGACCTGCGGGGTCAGCGGGTGCCGCTCTCGCGTCTGCGCAAGGTACTCTCCAAGAGCCTGGTGCACTCGTTGCAGAATGCGGCACAGCTCACCTCGATCGTCGAGGTCGACCTAACCAAGGTCGCTGCGTTCCGCCAGCAGCACAAAGCAGCATTCGAGAGCAAGACCGGGCAGAAGCTCTCCTTCCTGCCATTCTTCGCCTACGCTGCGTCGCATGCGTTGCCCGCCCACCCGGCGATCAACGCATCGATCGACGGTGACGACGTGGTCTACCACGACCATGACAACGTTGCCTTCGCCGTCGACACCGAGCAGGGTCTGTATGCGCCGGTGCTGCATGATGCCAGCGCACTCGACCTCTCAGGTCTCGCAACCGGCATCGCTGACTTGGCTGAACGTTCACGCGAGAACAAGCTGAAGCCTGATGACGTGATCGGTGGCACGTTCACCATTACGAATACCGGCTCTCGCGGATCGTTGATCGATACGCCGATCTTCTCGCTGCCGCAGTCTGCCATTCTCGGCACCGGTGCGGTCACCAAGCAGCCCCGCGTACTGACCGTCGACGGCCAAGACACCATCGCAATTCGGTCGGTTGCCTATCTGAGTCTGTCGTATGACCACCGAGTCATCGACGGTGCAGATGCGGCACGGTTCTTGGGTGAAGTGAAGAGCATTCTCGAGAAGTTCGACTTCAGTGAGGCGCTCGGGCTCTGATTGAGTATATCTAGCTGGTCAACACCAGCCACACGATGGCCACGGCGCTCAGCGCCGTGGCCATCGCTGTCGGTGAAAGTAATCGCTTGACGACGGTGGGCTTCTCAGCGCTCACGCTTGCAGCGTGAGCGCGCTGTTCGCGTTGATCAACAAAGCGCTCGAGCAACCCGTCGATGGTGCCCAAGACCACGCGCACACGTTGCACCGCCATGACCGGTCGCAGGGAGCGTTCTGCTGCCGAGCGACGCCTTCGTCGGCCGGCGCGCTCAGCAGCTGGGCCGGGCGATGCTTCGCTGACCTGCAATAGCTCGTTGCTGAATGATGGCACTCGGTTGAACTTCATGGGTCTTCCGATTTCGATGCACCCAGCCAGCGTCGCCGCGCGGTCGAGATCTTCATCGTGTTCAAGACCTGCGAGCAGACGACCAATCACGGCACGCTCTTGCGCGCGCTCTTGAGGTGACCCGAGACCTTGGGCTAGCAGTCGGTCGCCGAGGGTAGTGATCTTGGTCAGCTCGCTGTTGTTGAGCGTACGAATGCTGCAGGGCGTCGCCTGTGCTGCAACGTCGAACAGCACGTCGCCATCAACCGCGATCATGATGTCGTCAACGCTGAGTCGACCGATTGACCAGCCGTTCTGCAGCAGATAGTGAAGCACACTGGCGGCGGCCAAAATGACGTGGAGCGCCTGGCCACGTTGGAGGGCGCCTTGGATGCGCAGCCGGGAACCGAGTGACTCGGCGATCACCTGCGGCACCAAGGTGACGCTTGCTTGCTCTTTAGGATGAGCATCGCTCGCTGCCTCGTCACCATCGTCGATCGGCCGCGCGCACCGGAGATGGGGATGACGCAAGAATGCCAAGATCTGGTGCGTGGGACTGCCTGCTATGGTCTGCAGCACGCCGGCCCTGGGGTCAAAGGTGGGAACCGTCGATGAGGTGGGGATACTCGACGTCGTGCTGGCGTGCTGCATAGTGATCAGTCTGGCTGAGCAGCTGGGGATCGGCCACGACATCCTTGCAACTGTGGACAAAATCGACACACCTGACGCCTGTGTACAACTGCTGCACGAAAGGGCAGCGGCGCCGGGTATTCTAGAGAGCATGTCTACTACCAAGAAGCAGAAATCCTCGGGACGCATCGGTCAGCTGGTACAGGTCTTCAAGATGACCACGCGCGCTGATCCCTCGTCTCTCTGGTGGATTCTGCTTGCTCTGGTGCTGCCGATCCTCATCGGTGTGGCGCTGGCGCTATTCGTCTTCGGCGGTCACTGGCTCGCCATTGTCGGCTGGGTGCTGCTTGGTGTGCTGACGGGCGTGCTCGGCGCGCTCATTGTGCTGGGGCGCAAGGCCGAATCGGTCGCCTACTCGCAGATCGAAGGGCAGCCAGGTGCTGTTGGCGCTGTGCTTCGATCATCGTTGAAGCGTTCGTGGCAGGGGTCTGAGCTGCCGGTGGCAGTGAACCCCAAGACTCAAGATGCTGTCTATCGAGTGATCGGGCGCCCTGGTGTGGTGCTCATCGCCGAGGGCAGCCCCACTCGCGTACAGCGACTGCTCAACGAAGAGCGCATCAAGGTGCAGCGCGTGGTACCGAATATCACCGTTACGCGCCTTGTCGTGGGCGATGGCACTGAGAAGACCATCAAGCTCAAAGCAATCAACCGTTCGCTGGCCAAACTGAAACCGGCGTTGACCCGTGCCGAGGTCACTGCCGTGGCCAATCGGCTGAATTCTCTCGACAGTGGCTATGGCGTGCCGAAGGGCATGGATCCGAACCGGGTGCGCCCCGATCACAAGGCAATTCGCGGGCGCTGATCAGCGACGGGCGGCCTTCGCCAGTACTACTGCAGTGCCGGCGATGCGGTCGTGCGCTGGTCGACCGTCTTTGCCCCAGATCAGGCCTGGCACGAACAGCGCCAACAGAGCGGTGCGAATAACCACTGGTGCAAAGCCAGGTGCACCACCTGTGTGCACGGAAACGACTCGAATGCCGGTGACCAAATGGCCGAAGGCGTAGCCGAGCGTGCTCACCAGAGTGATCTGCTCGAGCGCCCAGATGCCCATGGTTGCCCACGGGTTGCCACCGAAGAACGCGTATGAGACGAGGGTGGCCAAGCCCCAATCGACGATCAGTCCGATGAGGCGGCGACCGAGGCCGGCCAAGTCTGCTGCGGAAACTGCTGCGGACGGATCGGGCATGGTGGAGGCGGAGGAATCTTCGTGCACAAAACCGATTGTATCCGCGCGCCTGTAACATGCCGGAAACATTCGGGATACTGTGGGGTAATCGGGTCGGTCTACGCTGACACTAACGATCCGGAATCCACACCGGATCCCTGAATTCAAGATGGAGCAGCAGGTATGTTCAAAGATTCATCGGAGGCCCTGAAATTCATCAGGGATGAGGACGTCAAATTCGTTGACATCCGATTCACTGACCTCCCCGGCGTTCAGCAGCACTTCAACCTTCCGGCAGAGTTCGTCGATGAAGACTACTTCGTCAACGGCCAGCTTTTCGACGGCAGCTCGATCCGCGGATTCGCGAGCATCGACGAGTCAGATATGCAGCTGATCCCCGATGTGACGACTGCATACCTCGATCCGTTCCGCGCCCAGAAGACCCTCGTGTTCAACCACGACATCTTCAACCCGCGCAACGGCGAGATCTACTCGAAAGACCCGCGCCAGACCGCCAAGAAGGCCGAGGCGTACCTTGCTTCGACCGGCATCGCTGACACCGCCTTCTTCGCTTCAGAGGCCGAGTTCTTCATCTTCGACTCGGTGCGCTACGAGGTCAACGCTGGCCGCAGCTTCTACGAGGTTGACTCCGAAGAGGCCGCTTGGAACTCAGGCCGTGAAGAAATCGGCGGTAACTTGGGCAACAAGACCCCCTTCAAGGGCGGTTACTTCCCCGTGACCCCGGCTGACAAGCTCGCTGACCTGCGCGACGAGATCGTTACCGAGCTCATCGCCTCGGGCCTTGAGGTTGAGCGTTCGCACCACGAGGTGGGCACCGCAGGCCAGAGCGAGATCAACTACAAGTTCAGCACTCTGGTCAATGCGGCCGACGATCTGCTGAAGTTCAAATACATCGTGAAGAACGTGGCCGAGCGAAACGGCAAGACCGCGACCTTCATGCCGAAGCCGCTGTTCGGCGACAACGGCTCGGGCATGCACACCCACCAGTCGCTGTGGAACGGTGGCCAGCCGCTATTCTACGACGAGGCTGGCTACGCAGGTCTGTCTGACATCGCCCGCTGGTACATCGGCGGCATCCTGAAGCACGCTCCGGCACTGCTGGCGTTCACCAACCCCACGGTGAACTCCTACCACCGCCTGGTGCCTGGCTTCGAGGCACCAGTCAACCTCGTGTACTCGGCCGGCAACCGCTCGGCGGCCATCCGCATCCCTATTACCGGCACCAACCCCAAGGCCAAGCGCATCGAGTTCCGCGCCCCCGACGCCTCGGGCAACCCGTACTTCGCCTTTGCTGCTCAGCTGATGGCCGGCATCGACGGCATCAAGAACAAGATCGAGCCGCACGAGCCCGTTGACAAAGACCTCTACGAGCTGCCGCCCGAAGAAGCCAAGAACATCCCCCAGGTTCCGGGCAGCCTCGATCGCGTGCTCGAGGCCCTTGAGGCTGACAGCGAGTTCCTGCGTGCCGGTGACGTGTTCACTGACGAGGTCATCGAAAGCTGGATCACCCTCAAGCGCGAGCGTGAGCTCAAGCCACTGGCACAGCGTCCGCACCCCTTCGAGTACGAGCTGTACTACGGCGTGTGATCTGCTGATTCAACACTGAGAATGGCCTCGACGTTCGCGTCGGGGCCATTCTTGTTGCCAAGGTTTAAGGCAGAGAACCCAGGCGCTCTGCACGTCGACACTTCAGCGAGCAGACACACTCATTCGCCGTAGAAAAGCCGCTCAAAGACCCGCCGCGAACGCCTGGTGGCGCGCAGATAGTCATTCTCGAGAGCGGCACTTGTTCCGGCAGCGTAGCCGAGCAGTCGTGCGGTGGGCTCCAGCGCGGCACCCGACTCGGCGAGCACGTCGCTGGGCTTGCCAGTGGCGAGCATGTTGGCGTCGCGCACTCGTGAGGCGAGCAACCACGCCGTGCGCAGTGTCTCGGCGTCTTCGCCCGTCAGGATGCCCGAGGCAGTCAGCGCCGCAAGTGCGGTCAGCGTGTTCGAGTTGCGCAGGCTCACATCAGCGTGAGCATGTCGAAGCTGTTCGAGCTGAATGACCCACTCAACGTCAGTGAGAGAGCCGCGCCCGAGTTTGACGTGGCGGCTGGGGTCGACACCGCGGGGCAGACGCTCAGACTCCATCCGAGCCTTCAGCCGCTTGATCTCGCGCTCCTGCATAAGGTCGGGCGGTGCACCCCAGCGCACCTGGTCGATCACAGCCATGGCCTGGTCGAGCAGTTCGGTGTCGCCGGCGACCGGAGCTGCGCGCACGAGGGCCTGACGCTCCCAGGTTTGGGCCCATCGCTGGTAATACGTCGAGAGTGCAGAGATGGTCTTGGCGATCGCACCCTTGCGCCCCTCGGGGCGCAAGTCGAGGTCAAGATCGACCGGCATGACAAAGTCGTGAGCTGCCTTGGCGAGCTGCTGCGCGAGTGCTCGCACATCGGCGTTGTCGCGAACCGGCTCGTAGACATACATCACGTCTAAGTCGGAGGCGAACCCGAGCTCTCCCCCGCCAAACCGGCCCAGACCGATCACGGCGAAGCGCACCCCGTGTGTAGTGACCGGGTCGATCCACAGCAGCAGGGCTTCGAGCAGGGCACGCGAGATGGTCGACAGACCGCGACTGACTTGCTCGACCGGGATGTCGTTGATCACCGCCCAGATGGCCAGGCGCAGCACTTCGCGACGACGCAGCTGCTGTAGTAGCGGTACCACTCGGGGATCTTGCGCTGGGTGGCGACGCACGACGGCGGCCATCTCGGTGTGCAGCATCTCGAAGGTGCGTGGCGCCACCCCGTCATCATTCTCAAACCACTGCGCAGCCTCAGGCTGGCTGGCAAGGCTGTCGCCGATAAATCGCGAGCACGAGAGCACCTGCGCGAGACGCTGCGCAGCCACTGGCGAATCACGCAGCATGCGCAGATACCAATATGCATCGCCGATGCTCTCACTGATGCGCGTGAACGAGAGCAATCCGGCATCGGGGTCTGAGCCTTCAGCGAAGAGCTCGAGCATCAGTGGCAGCAGGTGGCGCTGAATCTCGGCACGACGCGACACACCACTCGTCAGCGAGGTGATGCGCTGCAGTGCCCCGTCGGGGTCGCGGTAGCCGATCGCCCGCAGCCGGTCTGTGGCACGTGAGGTGGTCAGCTGGAAGTCTTCGCCCGGCAGCGCAGCCACGGTGGCCAGTAGCGGGCTGAAGAACAGGCGGGTGTGCAGCTCGCGCACCGACCGTCGGGTGCGCTGCCACAGTGCGGCGAGATCAGGGCCACCGGCTGCGAGCTTGGACGCCCGAGCCAGCACGCGCAGATCGGCATCGTCTCGAGGCATCAGGTGCGTGCGCCGCATCTGTCGCAGCTGGAGACGGTGCTCGAGCACTCGGAGGGTGCGATAGTCATCGGCGAACTCGTCAGCCTCCCGCCGCCCGACATACCCACCGGCAGACAGGGCGCGCAGCGACTCGAGCGTGGCGCGCCCGCGCAGTCGCTCATCGTGTTGACCGTGCACCAGCTGCAGCAGCTGTACGGTGAACTCGACATCGCGCAGCCCCCCTGGGCCGAGCTTCAACTGCACGTCGACTTGATCGGCAGGAATATTGTCGGTGACCCGCTGACGCATCGCCTGCACAGATTCGACGAAGTTGGGTCGTGACGCAGACTGCCAGACGAGCGGTCGGATGGACCGAATATAGTCGAGGCCCAACTGGGCGTCACCCGCCATGGCTCGAGCCTTCAGCAGCGCCTGAAACTCCCATTCCTTGGCCCAGCGCGCGTAGTACGCTTCGTGTGACGCGAGGGTGCGCACCAGCGCACCGTCTTTGCCCTCGGGGCGCAGATTCGCGTCGACCTCCCACAGACCGGGCTCGCGACCCGTCGCGCTGATCGCTCGCACTGCAGACTGCACGATGCGGGTGGCGGCGGTCAGTGCTCGGCTGGGGTCGGTGTCGCCCACGGGCTCGGCGACGTAGATGACGTCGACATCACTGATGTAGTTGACCTCGCGCGCGCCAGTCTTGCCCATCGCGATCACGGCCACCCGCACCTGATCGACGAGGTCGCCGAACTGTGGCCGGCAGGCCGCGGTGCCGATCTGCAGCGCAGCCTCAAAGGCGGCGTCGGCGAGGTCTGACAGGGCCTGGCCCACGCGCTCGAAGACCTCACGTGGGTCGTCGGCCGAGAGATCCCACACAGCGACCTGCGTCAAGTGTCGCCGATAGCGCAGACGCAGACGGTTCGCTCGTGTCTCGGGGGTGTCGGCGTCATCGATGACCGCAGCCGCGTCGGCAATGCTGGCGATGTATGCCTCCCGAGCGAGTGGAACCTCCTCGTGAGCGATGAACCAGGCCAGCTCTTCAGGAGACCGCAGCAGGAAATCACCCAAACCAGTGGAGCCGCCGAGCAACAGAATGAGTCGGTCAAGCGCATGATCGTCGGCCTGAGTGAGGTCGGGGCACCGTTCGGCCAGATCGAGCAGCTGTTGCAGGGCTGCATCGGGGTCGGCTGCCGTGCGCAGGCGATCAAGGATGCTCAGCGCCCAGTTGTGTGCATCGCATTCGCGCGATAGCAGTGCGAGTGTCTCGGACAACTCGGCGAAGCCGAGTCGGGCAAGCTGCATGCGGCTGGGCATGGCCTCCGCGGCGGGGCTCACAGGCGGTTCAGATTGTGCCGCAGCTCGTAGTCGGTCACCTGGGCGCGGTAGTCCTTCCACTCCTGCCGCTTGTTCAGCAGCACGTAGTTGAAGACCTGCTCCCCCAAGGTCTCGGCGACGAGTTCTGATTCCTCCATGATGGCCAGCGCCTGCTCAAGGCTGCCGGGCAGGTCGGCGATGCCCATGGCGCGGCGCTCAGCCGGCGTGAGCTCCCACACGTTGTCCTGCGCCTCGGGCGGCAGATCGTAGTCTTCCTCGATGCCTTTGAGGCCTGCAGCGAGCAGCAGCGCATAGGCAAGGTATGGATTGGCGGCTGAGTCGATGGCCCGGTACTCGATGCGAGTGCTCTGGCCTTTGCCCGGCTTGTACAGCGGCACGCGAACGAGTGCCGAGCGGTTGTTGTGCCCCCACGCGATCGAACTCGGTGCTTCGTCTTCGCCCCAGAGGCGCTTGTATGAGTTGACGAACTGGTTGGTGATCGCGGTGATCTCGGCGGCATGGTGCAACACGCCGGCCATGAACTGGCGCGCGGTGTGCGACAGTTCGTACTCGCCGGCCGGATCGTAGAACGCGTTGTTATCGCCTTCGAACAGGGAGAAGTGTGTGTGCATGCCAGAGCCCGGCTGATCAGGGAAGGGCTTGGGCATGAAAGTCGCGTGCACGTTCTGTTCGATGCCCACCTCTTTGACCACTGTGCGCAGCGTCTGAATGTTGTCGGCCATGGTCTGGGCGTCGGCATAGCGCAGATCGATCTCGTTCTGCCCGGGCCCGACCTCGTGGTGCGAGTATTCAACCGAAATGCCCAGCTCTTCGAGCACGCCGACGGCGCGGCGGCGGAAGTCGTTGGCGGTGCCACCGGGCTCGTTGTCGAAGTAGCCAGCCTGATCGGCCGGGCGCAGCGGCCAGTTCTCGACCGAATCACGCTCAAGCAGGTAGAACTCGATCTCGGGATGCACATAGAACGAGAAGCCGCGCTGTGCTGCCTGATCAAGCGCACGCTTGAGCACGTGGCGGGAGTCGGCTGCGGCCGGCTGCCCGTCTGGCGTAGTGATGTCGCAGAACATGCGCGCAGTGGGATCGACTTCACCGCGCCATGGCAGCAGCTGGAAGGTATTGGGATCGGGGAAGGCCAGCATGTCTGACTCGTACACGCGTGAGAAGCCTTGGATCGCCGAGCCGTCGAAACCGATGCCCTCTTCGAAGGCGCCCTCGATCTCGGCCGGAGACACCGCGACAGATTTCAGTGAGCCGACCACGTCGGTGAACCACAGGCGCACGAAGCGCACTCCACGATCTTCGATCGTGCGCAGCACGAAATCAGTCTGCTTGTCCATTGGAGATCCTTTCGCGAGTCCCACTCAAGCGTAACCGCTCGCGGGCTTCATCGAGGGCCTTTCCGTGCGAGTCGCGACTGCGTCGTAGACTTGTCGCCATGACGACGACGCATGAGCCCAAACGAGTTCGCACCCTGCATCTGCAGCGGTTCAAAGACGAGGGCCGGCCGTTCACCATGCTCACCAGCTACGACGCGCTCACTGCACGGGTGTTTGACCGTGCCGGAGTAGACACCCTGCTGATCGGCGACTCGATTGGCAATAACGTTCTGGGGTATCCGAACACGCTGCGGGTCTCACTCCAACAGATTGCTGATGCAACGGCGGCTGTGTCGGGCGCGGTTGAGCGAGCCCTCGTGATCGCTGATATGCCGTTTGGGTCGTATGAGGCTAGTGATGAGCAGGCGGTCAACTCTGCGGTCAAACTGATGAAGGCTGGGGCCCACGCGGTCAAGCTCGAAGGTGGCCAGCGCATCCGTACGCGCATTGCCGCCATCGTCGACGCCGGAATACCAGTTGTCGGGCATCTGGGCTTCACCCCGCAGTCGGAGCAGCGACTGGGGGGCTTTCGCATTCAGGGTCGAGACGAGCAGTCCGTGGCCGAACTCACCGCCGATGCGCTTGCGGTGCAAGAAGCCGGGGCGATTGCCGTGGTGCTCGAGATGGTGGCCGGCGAGGCTGCCCGCGAGATCACCGCGCAGCTGCGCATTCCCACCATCGGTATCGGTGCGGGCAACGGCACCGATGGTCAGGTGCTCGTCTGGACCGACTTCGCCGGGCTGAACACGCAGGGTGTGCCTCGCTTTGTCAAGCAGTATGCAGATGTGGCCGGGGTGCTGACGCAGGCGGCTGAGGCGTATATCACCGACGTGCGAGATCGCGCATTCCCCGACGAGGCACACACCTACTGATCGCGTTCGGCGTCTTCTTCTGCGGCCCACTCGGCTGACCGGCGGCGCACGATCTCTAAGGCATTGCGGGCCTCTTCTTCGGTGGCGAACGGCCCGATGCGGTCGGTCGCCAGAGACTGCGGGCCGTCTTCGACTTCGTGGGTGCGGGTGTTGAACCAATAACGCTTCGTCTCGCTCATGACAGCTCCTCAGGTGCTCGGCGTAGAATCATCGTATGCCCAAAGATTCCTCTGGTCACCTCATCGGCGGCCTTCACACTCCCCGTCTCGCTGTTCCGGCGAGCATCCCACGCCCTTACTACGTTGACGTCAAAGACTTCGACGAGTCTGGCCACGGCGATCTCTACAACGAAGAAGAGATCGAACGTATTCGCGCAGTCTCTCAGATCGCTGCAGAGACCCTCGACATCCTCACCGCAGAGGTGCGTCCTGGGGTCACCACCGATCACCTCGACCGGGTTGCTCACGAATACATGGTCGATCACGGCGCGTACCCCTCTGACCTGGGCTACCGAGGCTTTCCCAAGAGCGTGTGCACCTCAGTCAACGAGGTCATCTGCCATGGCATCCCCGACAACACAGTGCTTGAAGATGGCGACATCGTCAACATCGATGTGACTGCTTTCAAAGACGGCATGCACGGCGACACCAATCGCACCTACCTGGTGGGCGATGTGCGCCAAGAGGTGCGCGATCTGGTCGACCGCACCCGTGAGGCGACACTGCGTGGCATTCGCGCCGCACGTCCGGGACGTCAGGTCTCGGTCATCGGCCGCGCTATTGAGTCTTACGCCAAGCGCTTCGGCTATGGAGTGATTCGTGAATACACCGGCCATGGCGTTGGCCGCGAGTTTCACTCTGGCTTGATCATTCCTCACTACGACGATCCTGAACGCTTCACTGATGTGATCGAAGAGAACATGGTGTTCACGGTCGAACCCATGCTCACCTTAGGCGGGGCAACTTGGAAGACCTGGCCAGACGATTGGACGGTCGCTACCGCCGACGGCTCCTGGACCGCCCAGTTCGAGCACACCATTGTGGTGCGCGCTGACGGCCCCGAGATTCTCACCGCGTCTCCCGCTGGGCTCGACTGAGCTGCAGCCTCATCAATGACGGCCGAAAGGACTGGCATGGCACAGGCGATCGGAGTCGACGTTGGCGGCACCTCCATCAAGGCGGCCGTTGTCGACACGCTGAGTGGCGAGCTGCGCAGCGAACGCGTGCAGGCAGCCACTCCGGCTCAGGCAACACCAGATGAGGTGGTTGAGATTGTGGCGGCACTGGTTGCCGAGCTGCAGACCGGCAGCGGCGAGCTGCCGGTCGGAGTCGCACTGCCCTCGGTGGTGATTGATGGAATCACGAAGTCGGCTGCCAACATCCATGCCAGCTGGATCGGCCACCCCGCCGCGGCACATTTCAGCCAGGCACTGTGTCGACCGGTCACGCTGATCAACGATGCCGATGCCGCAGGCTGGGCCGAGTCAATCAGCGGCTCTGCCAAAGGTCAGCGCGGCCTCACCGTGGTCACCACGCTTGGCACCGGCATCGGCAGCGCACTCATCTATGACGACATGCTGATTCCCGGCAGCGAACTTGGGCATCTCGAGATCGATGGCCACCCAGACTATGAACGTTTTGCCTCTTCTGTAGCACGCGAGCGTGATGGTCTCGACTATGCCGAATGGGGCATACGTCTCACCCGCTTTTATCAGACGCTCGAACATCTGTTGAGCCCCAGCCTGTTCGTCGTGGGCGGCGGTATCTCAAGTGTGGCCGACCAGTTTCTGCATCTCATCGACGTTGAAACGCCACTGGTCGCCGCGCGATTTCACGAGCATGCCGGCATCGTTGGCGCGGCCGGTTACGCGCTGGCACATCGCGAGGTCTGAGGTACCACGCACGAGGCGGGTGCGCTACGCGCTGTGCGGCGCTGATGTTCTGGCGCACTGAGTGGATGGGATGCCCGATACGCCGGGTTTTGTCGCCGCGTCGAGCCGAAGCTCGGGCGGGTGCGATCATCTCTCTCGGCGGGTCATTGCTGACCAGCTCTAGCAACCTACCCGGAGGTATAGGCGGGCCGCCCACCTCCATGCTTGGTCTTGCTCCGAATGAGGTTTACCCAGCTGATCGTGTTGCCACGACCACTGGTGGTCTCTTACACCACCGTTTCACCCTTACCTGGTCGACCGTGATCGACCGGGCGGTCTGCTTTCTGTTGCACTTGCTCGCGGGTTGCCCCGGGTGGGCGTTACCCACCATCCTGCCCTGTGGAGCCCGGACGTTCCTCGGGCCGAATCTCTTCGGCACGCGATCGCATGGGCATCCCATCCGTGCATCATTGTAGCCCTTGGTGCAGTGGGATGGCCGCGCGGCTCACTGCGCGATGGCGAAGTCCCAGGGGTCGGTGCGCAGATCGCTCACAGTGACTTCGATGCCAGGCACTGCGTGGCGCAGCTGGTCTGCTGCGACAGGAAGCCAGACCCACTCGCTGGCCCAGTGCGAGAGGTTGATCAGGCCTCGCTGACCACGAGCTCGGGCATCGATGCTCACGTGATGGCGCAGATCGGCACTGACGTAGACGTCGGCCGCCCGTGCGGCGGGTTCGTCGAGCAGCGAGTCTCCTGCACCGCTGCATACGGCAACGGTGTGCACGAGTTCATCAAAGTCGCCGGCAACACGTACCTGCGAGGCCGTCGACGGCAGTGCTCGTGCAATGTCGGCGGCGAGCTGACCAAGTGCGGTGGGGGGAGAAAGCGGCCCCACCCGCCCCAGCCCTACGCGTGGGTCATCGTCGTTGGGCACGAGCGGTGTCGGCTCAGAGATGCCGATGAGCCCGGCGAGCACATCGTTGACACCACCGGCGGCACTGTCTGCATTGGTGTGAGCTGAAAAGAGGGCGATGCCGTGCTGAACAGCACGGTAGACCAGCCGACCGGGCCAGCTGACTGTAGTCACCTCTGCCGCCGGGCGAAAGAGCGTGGGGTGATGAGTGAAGAGCACATCTGCTCCGAAGTTGGCGGCCTCGGCGAGCGTCGCGTCCGTGACGTCGAGGGCCAGATGCACATGCGTCACGCGCGAATTGGGGTCGCCGACGGCCAACCCTGGACGATCCCACGGCTCGGCCAGTGCGGCGGGCCACAGCTGGTCTGCTGCTGCGATCAGATCGGACAGTGCGGTCATGGCTGCTCCTGAGGTAGATGTGTCACTCTCCGAGTGACACGGAGTCGATGGTGATGACGAAGACCAGCGTCTCGTGACGCAGCTGTTCGGAAAGACTGTCGCCGGGCCCCTCCGATGGCGGCACCACCACCTCAAGGGTGTCTCCGACATGAGCTGTGCTGAGAGCCTGTTGCAGACCCGCTGGCAGATCAGCCAGACGTCGAGAAGAGGCTCCGCTGGCGAAGTCGTCGCCAACGATGCCGCCGTCGCCCCACGCTGCGGTCAATGCACGAAAGGTGACCGTGTCATCTGCGGTCAGTGCATCACCCGTACCATTGCTCAGCGTACGAGAGACCGTCTGCGCTGGCGGGGCCGTCTGCAATGACGGTGCAACGAGCACCGGGCGAGCACCGTCAAAGGTGACCTCGGGCATCTCATCGTCGGTGAGCGTGGCCACCGTGGTACGATCCTTCGCCGGGTACGCAGAGACATCCATCACCACGACGACGCCTTCCTTAGGCTGCAGGTCATCGATCGGACGATCGTCGCCGAAGAACTGTTCGGCTGTGGCGGTGACCACGACGCGGCTTCCGCTAGGCAGACCCGAGACCACGGAGCGGATGCCCGGTTCGGCGTCATTGAGTGACACCGGATAGGCGTACCGCCACTGATCGCCACTTGAAACTGCAGACCCGTCAGAGGCGCGGTAGACCATCGACTTCATGCTGATGGTGTCGTTGTCACGAAGCGCATCACCGCGACCGCGGGTGATGACTGTGCGCTGCATATCGGAGACTTCGAGCGGCGTGTCGAAGGCCGCCGACGGAGCCACGCTCAGGTCGGCTTCGACGTGTACCGCCTCAGACGTGGCTCCGGAGCTCACAGAAGCACAGCCAACGAGCACCCACGCGGTGCAGAGTACGACGAACGCTGCCAGCACACCCCGAAAACGGCAGGGCTGCACCAATAACGAATTCTGCATCTTCACTCCCCCTTGCGACACCGCAGACCTGCGCGGCTGTCGCACTGTCGCCGCGCAGGTGATCATGCCTCGATTCATCATCTGCCCGATGCGCCCACGCCAGCCGCGCGCAGTCTGTCGGCGATGAACCAACCCAGCCAAGAGAAGAGTACGACGCTGACGGTTGTCGCCACCAGCTGCAGCGCAGCGAGGACGATCTGCCCATGGGAGAACTCGAAAATGTAGGCAAACACGCCACCGAGCAGCAGCCCCGACGCAGTGGCGCCGATCAGGGCGACGCGCCGGGTGCGTCGTCGATAGGCGAAGACTGCGTACGGCAGCTCTTGAAGCACCCCGATCAGCGCCATTGGGCCGAATACCGCCCAACCAAGCGACATGACCGGTGAGAGCGCGGTGAGCACAGCGGCGAAGAGAATTGTGACAACGGCAACGCCGGGTAGGCGGAAGAGCCCTTGGGCAATGGCTCCGGGCAGAAAATACAGGCCGATGAGTGCGCCATAAAGCCAAGGCACCGTCGCGATGACAACAGCGTGCAATGCGCCAGTGAGAACGAAGAGAACGCCGGTAACAATGCTGATCGCGGCACAGCTCAGCAGCACACGGGTGGACAGACGAGGCATGCCGCCAGTCTAGGACAGAGTGCCCGGAATCGCTGCCGAACGTGAATGTTGCCGATTCGTTACCAAACCTGCTTGATGCCTTGACACTGCCGCGATTGTATGGGGTGAGCCTAAAACTGGGCACGATGAGAGGATCTCGCGATGAACAACGAGCTGCCGCTGGGCAACCGCACTTCCGGCTATCGCTTCTTCGAGATGCTGCCGGGTCTTGCCAGCCTCGGCACGCTAGTGGGCCTCGTCGTGCTGTCGTTCGTGCAGCCGACTTGGGCAGCCTATGCATTGCTGGCGCTCGTCGCGCTCATGATGCTTCGTGCCCTTCGCTCAGCCGTTGAAATCGTTGCCGGCAACAGTGCGCTCGAACGTGCCCAAGATGTTGACTGGGCTGCTCGGCTGGCACAGCTCGAGCATCCTTACCAGGCTCGCGTCACAGAGGCACCCAAGGCCTATCAGCTCTCGCGCCATCGTGACAACCTAGCTCGCATCAGCCGTGCGCCTGACCAGTATCCGAAGCCTTCTGAGCTGTTCAACGCGGTGATCATCTCGGCCTATAACGAAGCATACGAAGTCATCACTCCGACCCTCCGCGCGCTGACTCGCACCACCTACGACCCGAAGCACATGATCGTGCTGTTCGCATACGAAGAGCGCGGTGGCGCCGGTATTGAGCAGACGGCTCGTCGGCTGCAGCGTGAGTTCGGCAGCGAGTTCGGCCACTTTGAGCTGGTGCGTCACCCCGCCGATCTGCCGAACGAGCTGCCTGGTAAGGGCAGCAACATCACTCACGCTGGCCGTCATCTGCAGGCTTTGCTCGACGAGCGCGGCATCGACTACGACCGCGTGATCGTTACCACGCTCGACTGCGATAACGTGCCGCATCCGGCATACTTCGACAACGTCACCTACGAGTACATCGTGCATCCGAATCGCAAGCGCATGTCGTTCCAGCCCATCTCGCTGTTCTTGGGCAATATCTGGGATGCTCCGGCCCCCAGTCGCGTCATCGCCAATGCCAATTCGTTCTGGAACATCATCAGCTCGATGCGCCCCATGTCACTGCGCAACTTCGCCTCGCATGCCCAGCCCATGTCGGCGCTGGTCGAGATGGATTTCTGGAGCGTGCGCACCATCGTTGAAGACGGTCACCAGTACTGGCGCAGCTACTTCCACTTCAATGGCGACTACAAGGTGATCAGCATTCATGTGCCGATCTACCAAGATGCCGTGCTCACCGAGTCTTACACGCGTACCCTCACCGCGCAGTTCAAGCAGCTGCGCCGTTGGGCCTATGGGGCCTCTGACGTGCCGTTCGTCGCTCAGCGGGTGTTCTCGCGCGACAACCCGGCCCCGTTCTGGGGCTCGCTGCGGCGCTTCGCTCAGCTGCTCGACAGTCATGTCAGCCTCGCGTGCATCGCGCCCTTGATCGCGTTCGGCGCCTGGGTGCCGTTTGTGATGAGTCTGCGACTGTCGTTCATGGACAGCCTCGTGCTCGATCTGCCCTACGTCATTGGGCAGATGCAGCAAGTCGCCATGTTCGGCATCCTGCTGATGATCTGGTTTGGCTACAACATGCTTCCCGAACGTCCGCGCCGCTACGGCAACAGCCGCTCATTCGGCATGATCGCCCAGTGGGTGCTCTATCCCGCCATCGGCCTGCTCTTCAACTCGCTGAGCGCTATGGCCGCCCAGATGCAGCTGCTGTTCGGTCGATACCGCGAGACCTTCGACGTGACCGAGAAGGCCAACCACGAGTCGCTCAACGCAGGCACCAGCACGGCTGCTGCGCCGATGACCTCGGTGACCGCCCGCGCAGCCTAACGCTGTTCACCTTCGCGACACGGCCATCCATTAGTCTGTCGACATGAGAACCATCGCCGTGTTCAGCACCAAGGGTGGGGTTGGCAAGACCACCACCGCGGTCAATCTCGCCTGGCAGGGGGCGCAGACTCAGCGTGTGCTGCTGTGGGATCTTGATCCCCAGGGCGCCACGACCTATCTGCTGTCGGTGCGCCCCAAGCTCAAAGGCGGTGCTGAGGCCTTGGTGCACGGCGATACCTCTATCAAGAAGGCCATCCGTCGCACCGATGTCGAGCGGCTTGACGTGCTGCCCGCCGATGACTCATATCGTGAACTTGAGGCCAGCCTCGATGACGTGCCCAAGTCGCGCAAGCGTCTGCGCCGACTGCTCGATGCGGTGACCGACGACTACGACGTGGTGATTCTGGATGCCCCTCCCGGAGCCTCGCTGCTGGCTCGCGCCGTGATCACGGCCGCCGACACTGTGGTAACTCCCTTGGTGCCAGCTGCGCTGTCTCTGCGCAGCATCGATCAGGTGCACGAACTGGTCGGCGAGAACAACTCCGGGGCGAAGATCGTGGGCTTCTTCTCGCTGGCCGATCGACGCCGCTGGGCTCAGGCTCAGGCTATTGCTGATCTGCCCGACCTCGATGCGAGTATTCGACCGATTGTGGTGCCATCGGCGTCGGTTGTCGAGCAGATGGGCCTGCGACGTCAGGCGGTCGGTGCCTACGCGCCCCGCAGTGAGGCTGCACAGGCGTATCGGCAGCTCTGGCAGGTGGTCTCTGCCGATTGAGCGTCGCGTGTTTCACACAGATGAAACACAGGGTGCACTAGCATGGGGCAACGTGCCCAGCCACGATCGGGCGCGAAGTAACCCCTATGAGATGAGGCATTATGAACACGTTCTCCAAGCTGAGCACGGCCGCGGGCATTCTTGCGGTCGGCGCACTCGCCTTGGGAGGCTGCACCAGCACCGCAGGCAATGACAAACTGATCAGCAGCGACAAGCTCGTCGCCTGCTCAGAGGCGCAGTACGCGCCGTTCGAGAGCATCCAAGACGGCAAGATCGTCGGCATCGACGCCGATATCGCCGCAGAGATCGCGAAAGACCTCAACGTTGAGCTCGAGCACGTGAACTCCGGCTTTGAGGGTCTGCAGTCGGGTGCCGATCTTGACGCGAAGAAGTGCGACATCGCGATCAGTGCTATCACCATTACCGATGAGCGCGCCACCAAGATGGACTTCTCTGAGCCCTACTTCTCAGACAACCTCGCCGTTGTCGCCCGTGCTGACTCGGGCATCACGAGCACGGCACAGGCCACCGACGGTCAGTACAAGATCGTGGTGCAGCAGGGCACCACTGGTGAAGATCTGGCCGAGGCCAACGGCTGGAATGCCTCAGGCCTCGAAGACGCCGCCCTCGCTGCACAGCAGGTCGAGAATGGCACCGCCGACGTGCTGATCGACCAGATCGCGCCCGCCAAGGAGCACCTGGCCAAGTACCCCGACCTCAAGCAGGTCGACACCATCGAGACCAACGAGCAGTACGGCATCGCGATTCGCAAGGGCAACACCGACCTCCTCGATTCGGTCAACAGCACCCTCGACCGCATCAAGTCCGACGGCACGCTCGACAGCATCCTGTCGAAGTGGGGCGCGAACAACGACTGATCCGCGACCAGCGCGACTAGACTGGGCTGGCGTGCGCACTGTGTGGCGCGCCAGCCCCGTCTGTCCGGCAGAGAAAGCAGCCGATTTTGAGCAGCTCCAGACTCCTCAGCAGCCCCCGGCGCCGAGCGCAGGTGATTCGTGGCGTGCAATACGCCGTGTTGATCGCCGTGGTGCTCGTGCTCGCCGTGGTCACCGACTGGCCCAAAGTGGCCACGACCTTCTTCAACCCGGCCATCGCCGCGGCGCAGTTTCCCGAGGTCATCACCACGGCGCTGCTGAACACGGTGATCTACACCCTGCTGTCGTTCTGGTTCGGGCTTGTCGGCGGCACACTGCTCGCTTTCATGCGCCTGTCGTCGGTGGCGCCATACCGCTGGATCTCGACGGTCTACGTCGAGCTGTTTCGCGGCTTGCCCGCACTGCTGGTGTTCATCGCGTTCGGCTACGGCATTCCCACGGCATTCCAGGTCAACTTGAACATCTACGTCACCGTGATGCTCTCTCTCGGCATGGTGTCGGCCGCATACATCTCTGAAACGCTGCGTGCAGGCCTGCAGGCGGTGCCCCCGGGGCAGCTTGAGGCCGCGCGCTCGCTCGGCATGTCCAAGGGGCGTGCTCTGGTGTCGATCATCTTTCCTCAGGCGTTTCGCCTGGTGCTGCCGCCGCTCACCAACGAGCTGATTCTGCTCACCAAAGATACTTCACTGGTGTATCTGCTGGGGCTGACCATCAGCCAATACGAACTCTCCAAGTTCGGGCGTCAGGCTCTCAGCGGCGCCGATGCCGGCCTCACTCCCCTCGTGGTTGCTGGCGCCTGCTACTTGGTGATCACCGTGCCGCTGAGCTATTTGGCCAAGCGGTTCGAGTTCTCCACCACCCGAACCAAAGCCAAGAGCAAGGCGGCGAAATGAGCGCAATCAGCATCCATGGGGTGACCAAGTCTTTCGGCGACAATCACGTGCTTCGCGGCATCGACCTTGAGGTCGAGCCCGGCCAGGTGGTCTGTTTGATCGGACCGAGCGGTTCGGGCAAATCGACCGTGCTGCGCTGCGTGAACCTGCTCGAGACCCCTGACGAGGGCACAATCACCGTCGACGGTGCAGAACTGACCGACCCCGACGTCGACATCGATGAGGTGCGTCGCCGCATCGGTCTGGTGTTTCAGCAGTTCAACCTGTTTCCCCACCTGACTGTGCTCGAGAACTGCACCATCGCTCAGCTCAAGGTGCTCGGGCGTAGTGCAGAAGAGGCCGAGGCCAAAGCGCGCATAAACCTGCGCAAGGTCGGCTTGGCCGAGAAAGAAGACTCGTACCCGCACCAGCTCTCGGGTGGCCAGCAGCAGCGCGTGGCAATTGCCCGGGCCTTGAGCGTCGACCCACAGCTGATGCTCTTTGACGAGCCCACCAGCGCGCTCGATCCCGAACTCGTCGGCGATGTGCTCGCCGTGATGCGCGAACTGGCCGACGCTGGCATGACCATGCTCGTGGTCACCCACGAGATGGCCTTCGCCCGCGAAGTCGCTGATCACGTCGCATTCATGGACGGTGGGGTCATCGTCGAACAGGGCCCCGCGGCCCAGGTGATCGACACCCCGCAGCATCCACGCACGCGCGAGTTTCTGCGCCGGGTGCTGCACCCGACCGAGGTCACGCTGGCAGAAGACTGATGTCGTACCTCGATGTGCCCATCCAGCTGCGCTGGAGCGATGTCGACGTCTACGGCCATGTCAACAACGTCGCCACGCTGGCGCTGGTTGAACAGGCGCGGGTGAGTTTCTTTGCGCAGGCCCGCTACGGCGAGCACCATCTCCCCCAGCTGCAGCATGTCGAACCCGATATGCCACAGGTGTTTCTGACCGGACAAGCCATCGAATATCGACATCCGATTCGACTGCGACTCGAGTCGGTGCTCGTGCGGCTGTGGGTGACCAGAGTGGGTGCGGCTGATTTCGAGCTCGGTTTCGAGATTCGTCAAACGGTGGATGGCGATCCTGCCGTTGTCTGCGCACATGGTCTGAACGGATTGGTGCTTGTTGACCCACAGAATGGGCGGCCCATGCGCCTGAGCAGTGATGATACGGCCCTCCTGCAGCAATACTTGGGTGCAGCCCCACATCTGCGGCGTCTGGGCCGCTAACGTGGTGGGTATGACAGACGTACCCACCATTGCACTGAACTCCGGCACTTCGATCCCCCAACTGGGGCTCGGCGTATGGCAGACCCCCGACGACGATGCTGAGCGCCTGGTGCGCTTCGCGATCGACGAGGCAGGGTACCGACACATCGACACTGCCAAGATCTACGGCAACGAAGAAGGCGTCGGCCGCGGCATCGCTACCTCGGGCGTGCCTCGCGAAGAGATCTTTCTGACGACGAAGCTGTGGAATGCCGACCATGGGCGCGATCGTGCCCTCGCAGCCTTCGACGAGAGCCTGCAGCGTTTGGGCACCGATTACGTCGATCTGTACCTGATCCACTGGCCACTCGGTGATGACGCCGAGTTCTTGGCGACGTGGCATGCACTTGAGCAGCTGCACAGCGAGGGTCGAGCGCGAGCCATCGGGCTGAGCAACGCGACCATCCGCCATCTCGATCTGGTGCTGGCCGAGCACAGCGTGGCGCCAGCGATCGACCAGGTCGAGCTGCACCCGCACTTTCAGCAGCTGCCGCTTCGCCAGCATGCGCTCGAGCACGGCATCGCCGTCGAATCGTGGAGCCCGCTGGGCGGCACCGGCAACTCGGGCTGGGGCAAGAACAGCCGACCCAACACGGTGCTGGCCAACGAGACCATCGCAGAAATCGCTGCAGAGCACAGCGTCAGCCCGGCACAGGTCGTGATTCGCTGGCACCTGCAGAATGGGCTCGTCGTGATCCCGAAGTCGACGCATGAGCAGCGCATTGCGCAGAACATCGACGTCTTCGGGTTCGAACTGACCGAGCGCGATCTGCAGCGCATCGCTGCACTCGACACCGGTGAGCGGGTTGGTGCTGACCCAGATACTGTGCGGTAGTTCTGTAAATAATTCAGCAGTGAGTGTACTATTCACCACATGCTGAATATTGCTTCGCGTCTCGACGTGATGAGTCGACTGGGGCGTGCGATGTCTGATCCGACCCGGGCGCGCATCCTGCTTGCCCTGCTTGACGGGCCCGCCTACCCCGCTGAGATTGCCCAAACGCTCGAACTCACCCGGCCGAATGTGTCGAACCACTTGGGCTGTCTGCGCGGATGCGGGTTGGTGATTGCGCAGCCAGAGGGGCGGCGAACGCGCTATGAGATCTCCGATGCGCATCTCGCTGCAGCGCTGGAAAGCCTGCTTGAGGTGACGCTCGCTGTCGATGAGGGCGAGCCGTGCCGCGATGCCGGCTGCACTGTGCCCGGTTGTTGCGCGAGCTGTGGCAGCGACGATGCCCTCTGAACTGAACAGAGCCATCACCAGCGGTGTGCTGCTGCTTGCGGGCTGGCTTACTTGTCTGATCGTGGGTGACGCCTCAACGCCTCCGTCGTGGGCGGCCCACGCATTGCTCTGGGCGGCGCTGATCTGCGGAGCGTCGACCTTTGTGCCGGGTGCGCTGACCCGTTTGGGCCGCGGCAGGCTCGGCGTCGGGCTGCTGATGACCATTGCTGCCGTGGGAGCTGTGTGCCTCGGGTATGTGCTTGAGGCCGCGGCGCTGGCCTTCTTGTACTCGATGGCCGAGGCCTTGGAAGACCGTGCCATTGACCATGCGGAAGATGGGTTGGGCGCGCTGCTGTCGTTGATTCCGAGAACTGCACAGGTGCGCCGAGACGGACGCTGGCAGAGCCTGAAGGTGACTGATGTGAAGGCCGGCGATCTGCTGATGGTGGCCGCCGGTGAGCGTATTCCCACGGATGGTCACGTGCGACTGGGGCATTCGAGCCTGGATGTCTCCGCCGTCACCGGTGAGTCACTTCGGGTGACGGTGGCCCCCGGGGAGGCGGTGCTTGCCGGATGCATCAACACGACCGGGGTGCTGCAGATCGAGGCAACGGCGAGTGGTCGCGACAACTCGCTGACGCGCATTGTGGCGCTGGTTCAGGATGCCCGCATCACCCAGGGGCGTCGGGCTCGGCTGGCAGATCGGATTGCCGCGCCATTGGTGCCCGGGGTGCTCATGCTCGCGCTCGGGGTCGCGCTGATCGGTGCGGTGAACGGCGACTGGTCGACATGGATCGAGCGCGCCTTGGTGGTGTTGGTGGCGGCTTCACCCTGTGCGCTGGCGATTGCCGTGCCGGTCACGGTGATCAGCGCTATCGGCGCTGCCACTCGCGGCGGCATGGTGATCAAATCCGGGGCTGCATTCGAACGTCTGGGCAGCGTGCGTCGGGTTGCCTTCGATAAGACCGGCACGCTCACCGTGGGGCGACCGGAGGTCGTTGTCGTCGTTGCCGCCAATGGTGACGAAGCCGAGGTGGTGCGACTGGCGGCGCTGCTCGAGGTGGGCAGTGCGCATCCGCTCGCTCGGGGCATCCTGCATGCTGCGGAAGACGAAGGGTTCGATGCCGAAGCGAGGGGTGAAGCAGCTGGTGAGCGCGTCGCCGATATGACCGAGGTGCCCGGGCAAGGAGTATCCGGCATGATCGATGGACGACAAGTCTGCGTCGGGAATGTCGACTGGGTCGATCGCTCAGCGGCAATGCAGCAGCCCGCTGAAGAACTCGCTGTGCGCGGAATGAGCGTGGTCGCAGTCGCACTGGCTGATGCGAATGGTGTGCAACAGATGCTTGGGTTGATCGGGCTGCGCGATCAGGTGCGCCCGGAAGCCGCGGAGGCGGTCGGCATGCTCAGTGCGCAACGGGTCGCGTCGGTGATGCTGACCGGAGACCGTGTGCGAACGGCCGACGCCATCGCGGCCGAGGTCGGCATCGATCATGTTCAGGCCGAGCTGTTGCCGGTGCAGAAGGCCGACTGCGTCAGGCGGCTCAGCGCGGAGCAGCCCACCGCGATGATTGGCGACGGAATCAACGATGCACCGGCACTCGCTACGGCAACTGTGGGCATTGCCATTGGCGCGCACGGCTCGGCTGCGGCGATCGAGTCGGCAGAGGTGACTTTTGTCGGCGACGACCTGCGATTGATTCCGCCGGCATTGCAGCATGCGAAACGGGCACGCCGCATCATGACGACAAACCTCGTGATGGCGCTGTGCGTGATCGCAGGCTTGATGCCCCTGGCGCTGTGCGGGGTGCTCGGGCTCGCGCAAGTGGTGCTCATTCATGAGCTGGCTGAGGTGGTGATCATCGCCAACGGCATGCGGGCGGCGCGACGCTGAAGGCGTTGTCGGTCTCTCTTTTCTTTGCCTGTGCGGAGGTTTCTGTGGGGAGTCGTGGGGTTCAGCAGGATGTGGCGAGGAGTACATCGTTACACTGTGACCATGACTACTGCTGTGATCGGCGCCACTGGACAGATTGGCTCGGCCGTTGTCTCTGCGCTGTTGCACACAGGGCAACGCGCTGTCGCGATTGCCCGATCTGCACCTCGTCTGGCAGGCAGAGAGAGAATCGAAGGCCGCCAAGTCAGCGCGTACACCGGCGACGAACTTGCCCCTGCCCTCAAGGCATGCGATCGGGCGGTCGTCACCTTGGGGTTGCCATACTCCGCCAAGGTCTGGCTCCGTGACTGGCCACGGCTAATGCGTGAGATAGCGCGCGCTGCGTTGGACTCTCAGATTCCGTTTGTCGTGCTCGACAATCTCTATGTCTACGGTCGATCTCACGGCACTCCATTTACCGAACGCACACCGCTCGAGCCCTGTAGCGCCAAAGGTAGAGCTCGACTGCAAGGGTTCAAAGAACTTCAGCGGGCGCGATCGCAGGGAGCGCAGATCACGGTGTGTCGGTCGGCTGACTTCATCGGCCCCGGTGCCGAAGTCACCGTTGTTCCGTGGAGTGGCCTGCATGCAGTGCTTTCCGAGAACCGTCACTCCCTGCGGTGGATCGGTGATCCGCGGTGTCAGCACTCCTATGCTGATCCACGGCTGGTGAGCCGCGGACTGCTCGCCGTTGCTGCGAGCTCTGGATTGCAATCGCACGACGTGGTCGTTCTCCCTCCGGCAGAGGCATTCAGCGGGGACGACTTGGCACAGGCGCTTTCGCATCGCATTGAGCGCCAAGTGCGACTGGCTCCAGTCGGGCAACGCATGATTCGAGCAGCCTCTCTATTCTCGCGCGCGGCACACGAACAGGTGGAGATGATGTATCAGGTGACTGCTGATTACACAGTTGATGATGCTCTGTTTCGCACGTACCAACCTGACTTCCCACGTTTGTCAGTGGACGACCTGGTGCAGGCTTGGGCACGGAGCCCAGCGAGAGGATGAATCGGAGATCGCGTATCTTGCTGCGTACGTCACCGGGTCAGTCCAATCCTGCGGTTGCACCTCCGGTTGATGATGCGTTAGTTGTCGGTGCACTTGCTGCCACAAGCGGCACTAGTAAAAAGCAACAGTCGACTTCCAGTGCAACCGCGACGTCGCGGACACACTGTGGTACGGGTCCACGACAGTGACTCCGTCTCCAATGACTCGTACGATAATCGGGTACGACTCATCAGATGATTGGAGGTCTCAGCAATGTCCATCAACGCAAGTGAGGCCCGAAAAACGCTCTTCTCATTGATCGAGCGAATCAATGCCGATCGAGATGCGGTAGAAATCGTATCCCGTAAGGGCAACGCCGTCTTGATGCCGGCCGATGAATATGCGGCGTGGCAGGAGACGGCTTACCTCTTCCGGTCTCCCGCAAATGCGCGCAGGCTGCTCGACTCCTACGAGCGGGCACGAGTCGGCGAGGTCGAGGAGCACGAGCTCGACAGAGGCGAATGATGCGTCTTGTCTGGGACAAGTCCGCTTGGGAAGATTACCAACATTGGCAGTCTGCTGATCGTCGCATGCTGAAACGCATCAACTCCCTGATCGATGCATGCCTGCGCGAACCATTCGAGGGCATCGGAAAACCGGAGGAGCTGAAGTACGGCGCGCAAGGAGCTTGGTCACGGCGCATCACCGACGAGCATCGGCTGGTCTATCACGTCTCCGGAGAAGACTTCATCATTCTCCAAGCTCGCTACCACTACTGACCGGCGGTTTTGCGTGGCTCAGACATGTGAGCGGCTGAATGAGAACACGTCGCGAACAATCGCGATCATTTACTTGAGTCAATATCGAGTTGAGTCTATGCTGGTTGCATGTCTTGGGAAGTGCGACTCTGGGAAGACGTGGAGTCGTGGGTGCTTGGGCTAGATGACGAGACCTTCGATCTCATCGCTGCCGCGATCACCCGACTGGAGTCCGAAGGACCCACGCTCGGGAGGCCGACCGCCGATCGGATCAAGAGGTCTCGGCATCACAACATGAAGGAGTTGCGGCCCGGATCGGCAGGGCGCAGTGAAATCAGGATTCTGTTCGCCTTCGACCCGAAACGCAGGGCCATCCTGCTCATTGCCGGAGACAAAGCAGGCAGATGGAAGCAGTGGTACGACCAGAACATCCCAATAGCCGACGACAGATTTGATGAGTGGCTGAACAGCGAGGAGGAGTGAGATGAGCACCAAGACGAAGACCACCGCGTGGAGCGAAGTGCGCGCCAAGCGCCCCATCCACGAGCAGGCCGTTGCCGAGCATGTCGCACGTATGGAGGCTGAGGAGCGCGCCTACCGGCTCCGTGAGATCCGTGAGGAGCAGGGCGTGACTCAGAAGGAACTCGCCGAACGCATGAAGTTGACCCAGCCCACGATTTCTGCGCTGGAGTCTGGTGACCTTGACCGTTCCGGGCTAGCGACTCTCATGTCCTACGTCGAAGCCCTCGGTGGCACCGTAGAAGTCACGGCTACGTTCGGCAGCCGGAAGCTCCTTCTATCCACTCGCGCATAACACTTGCTCAGCTTGACGGCGGCATGTCTTTCGCCGTGCAGCACGTCGACTCCACCGGCGACGAACAAGCACTTCCCCAGTTCGCCGACTCTACGAAACGACAATGTGAACCCCAGAAACGAGTTCGACTACGTCTGAAATTGTGGGCCCAGAGGGACTCGAACCCCCGACCCCCTCGGTGTAAACGAGGTGCTCTAACCAACTGAGCTATAGGCCCCACGCCCTGACGGGCACTCGCAACACATTACCGTATCAGCACCCGGCTGAGGCGCATCACAGGCACGGCGGCATAATGGATGCCCTACTCGCCACCGCGACAGGCTTACTTGCGCAGCTCGGCGAGTTGTTGCTGGTACCACGCGAAATCGCGGGCCTGACCGGGGGCGGTCACCAAGCGGCCCCGCACGATGCCGTCGCCGTTGATCACGAAGGTGGCACGGTTGGCGACACCGGTTTCTTCGAGGAACACGCCATATTCACGAGCTACGCCGCCGTGCGGCCAGAAATCAGCGAGCAGCGTGAAGTCGTAGCCTTCCTGCTCGGCGAACGCGCGCAATGTGTGATGCGAGTCGACGCTGATGGCGAGCAGGTTCACGCCGGGCTCGCTGAACTGCGCGTAGTTGTCGCGCAGGGTGCACAGCTCGCCGGTGCAGATGCCAGAGAAAGCCAGCGGGTAGAAGACGAGCACCACGGGCTGGCCGCGGAAGTCGTCAAGGCGCACTTCTGCGCCGTGCTGGTCGAGCAGAGAGAAGTTGGGTGCTGGGGTGCCGATATCGATGGTCATACGCCCACAGTACCGGGTTGCGCACTTCGTATACGACACGTGACGCTGCACGGGAGCTTTGGTTCAGTCGCTTAGACTGTCTTGTGGATACCAACCAAAAGAAAGTGAGGCAGCGATGACGGTCAACAACCAAGACCCGTACGCCCCTGACTACGTCGACCTCGACCCGAGTGAGACGCAGGAATGGACGCAGTCGCTCGATGAGCTGGTGCAGGCGCACGGTCGAGGCCGAGCCCGCGAAATTCTGATGAGCCTGATCAAGCGCTCCAAAGACCTGCAGCTCAATGTGCCGATCATCCCCACCACCGACTACATCAACACCATCGCTCCCGAGAACGAGCCTGCCTTCCCGGGCGACGAAGAGCTCGAGCGCACCTACCGCCGATGGATTCGCTGGAACGCCGCCGTGCTCGTGCACCGCGCTCAGCGCCCTGGCGTCGGCGTCGGCGGTCATATCTCGACCTATGCCTCTTCGGCAGCGCTCTACGAGGTCGGCTTCAACCACTTCTTCCGCGGCCCCGATCATCCGGGCGGCGGCGACCAGGTCTTCTTCCAGGGGCATGCCTCCCCCGGCATTTACGCACGCTCGTTCCTCGAGGGGCGCCTGAGTCAGGCCGAACTCGACGGCTTCCGCCAGGAGCACTCTGTTGTGGGCGGACTCCCCTCGTACCCGCATCCGCGGCACATGGACGGCTACTGGCAGTTCCCCACCGTGTCGATGGGCATCGGCCCGATGAACGCCATCTATCAGGCACAGGTCAACCGCTACCTGCTCAACCACGGCATCAAAGACACCTCAGACCAGCATGTTTGGGCGTTCCTCGGCGATGGCGAGATGGATGAGCCTCAGAGCCGCGGCCTGCTGCATGTGGCTGCCAACGACCAGCTCGACAACCTCACCTTCGTGATCAACTGCAACCTGCAGCGACTCGACGGCCCGGTGCGCGGCAACACCAAGATCATTCAAGAGCTCGAGTCATTCTTCCGCGGTGCAGGCTGGAATGTGATCAAGGTCGTCTGGAGCCGTGAATGGGATGAGCTGCTTGCCCGTGACACCGACGGTGCGCTGGTGCAGCTGATGAACAACACCCCCGACGGTGACTTCCAGACCTACAAGACCGAAGACGGCGCATTCGTGCGCGAGAACTTCTTCGGCCGCGACCCGCGCACTCTCGAACTGGTCAAGGACTACACCGACGACCAGGTCTGGGCGCTGCAGCGCGGCGGCCACGACTATCGCAAGGTCTACGCCGCCTACAAGTCGGCGATGGATCACAAGGGCTCCCCCACGGTCATCCTTGCCCACACCATCAAGGGCTACGGCCTGGGTCCCTCGTTCGAGGGCCGCAATGCCACGCACCAGATGAAGAAGCTGACCGTCGACGATCTGAAGAAGTTCCGCGATCACATGCGCATTCCGATCACCGACGCCCAGCTCGAAGAGAACGATCACTGGTCACCGCCGTACTACCACCCCGGTTTCGACGCGCCCGAGATTCAGTACATGCGGGAGCGCCGCGCCGAGCTCGGCGGCTACGTGCCGGCTCGCCCCAACAATCCCACGCTGATCGACCTTCCTCCCAAGAAGGCCTACGAGGGCGTCAAGAAGGGTTCCGGTAAGCAGGAGATCGCCACCACCATGGCGTTCGTGCGTCTGCTCAAAGACCTGCTCGCGCAGAAGGGCTGGGAGAAGCGCTTCGTGCCGATCATTCCCGATGAGGCACGTACCTTCGGTCTCGACTCCTTCTTCCCCACCAAGAAGATCTACAACCCGCACGGGCAGAACTACATCTCGGTCGACCGCGAACTGCTGCTGGCCTACAAAGAGAGCCCGCAGGGGCTGATCTACCACGTCGGCATCAACGAAGACGGCGCCGCCAGTGCATTCACCGCGCTCGGCACGTCGTACTCGACGCACGGTGAGCCGATGATCCCAGTCTACCTGTTCTACTCGATGTTCGGCTTTCAGCGCTCGGGCGACGTGCTGTGGGCTGCGGCGGATGCGCGAGCACGCGGATTCCTTCTCGGCGCGACCGCTGGGCGCACCACGCTTACCGGTGAGGGCCTGCAGCACGCTGATGGTCATTCACTGTTGCTGGCCGCCACGAACCCTGCCGTGGTGGCCTACGATCCGGCGTACTCGTACGAGATCGCCCACATCGTCGAGTCTGGCCTGGAACGCATGTACGGTGGCAACCACCCCGAGCCCGACGTGATGTACTACCTCACCGTCTACAACGAGCCGATCGTGCAGCCTGCCGAACCAGCCGATGTCGACGTCGATGGCATCATCCGCGGCATTCACCGCATCTCGACTGCTGCGTCTGGCAAGGCTCAGGCCCAGCTGCTCGCATCGGGCGTGGCGGTGCCATGGGCGCTCGAGGCGCAGCAGCTACTGGCCGCAGACTGGGGTGTGCAGGCCGACGTCTGGTCGGTCACCAGCTGGAACGAACTGCGACGCGACGGCATCGCCGCCGACGAGCACAACTTCCTGCACCCGGAGCGCACACCACAGCGGGCCTACATCGCCGAGAAGCTCGATGGCACAGCCGGGCCGGTCATCGCCGTCAGCGACTTCACCAAGGCGGTTCCCGATCAGATTCGTCAGTTCGTCGAGCAGCCCTTCGCCTCGCTCGGTGCCGACGACTTCGGCTTCAGCGACACCCGCGAGGCAGCGCGACGCTACTTCAAGATCGATGCAGCATCGATCGTGGTGCGCACGCTCCAGCAGCTGGCCGAGGCGGGTGTGGTCGCCGAGAAGGTGCCGGCCGAGGCCATCGAGCGATACGACCTGCTGAACGTGAATGCGGCTCAGCCGCACCCCACGGCGCATGAGTGAATCTGACAAGGAGCGCACTCTTGCGCGTCTGCGGCAGGTCAGCGGAGAGATGGCGACAGCGACGCTGCGTCGTCTCGACGAAGACCTGCCGTGGTACCGCGAGCTGGCCCCGGCCAGACGCTCGGCCATCGGGCTGGTCGCCCAGTCGGGCATCCAGTCGTTCATCAACTGGTTCGACAACCCCGAGGCCGAAGGATGGGTCGCTTCAGACATCTTCGGCAACGCACCTCGCGAGCTGATTCGGTCGGTTTCGCTGCAGCAGACCCTGCAGCTGATTCGCGTGGTCATCTCTGTGGTGCAAGACCAGTTCACCGCCGACGACCCCGAACTGCATCTCGCGTTTCTCAACTACTCGAGAGATGTGGCTTTCGCGGCGGCCGACGTGTACGCACAGGCGGCCGAGGCTCGCGGCCAGTGGGACGAACGCCTTGAGGCGCTCGTGGTCGACTCGGTGGTCAACGGCGAGTCTACTCACGAGCTGCCCAGCCGTCTGGCCGCCCTCGGCTGGTCGACCACCGGGCCGCTGTATGCGGTGGTGGCCGCCAGCAGCGGACTGCCCGATCTGGAGCTGCTGCGGCGTACCGCTCGGGCGGCCGGCGCCGAGATTCTCACCGGGGTGCAGACCGATCGGCTGGTCATGATCCTCGGACAGTCGGCGCCTGAGAACGTCGGCGAGCAGCCACACTCGTTCTCGATCAAAGCCGTGGTGCGAGAGCTTTCGTCGCTGTGCGCCGACGGCCCCATCGTGATCGGCCCGCCCGCGGCCACGGTCATTGAGGCGTCGACCTCGGCCCGTGCGGCGCAGGCTGGCTACCGCGCAGCGGCCGGATGGAAACTCGCACCTCGCCCAGTGCTCGCCGATGATCTGCTGCCCGAGCGTGCACTGGCCGGTGATCCGCTGGCACGTGTGACGCTTATCCAAAAGGCCTATGTGCCGCTGAGCAGACAGTCGACCGACCTGCTGGGCACCCTGCGCTCGTACCTCGACAGCGGCCGCTCGCTCGAAGGCACGGCACGCGACTTGTTCGTGCATCCCAACACCGTGCGTTACCGGCTGCGGCGCATCACCGACGTGCTCGGCTGGGATCCAACCGACCCACGCGACGCGCTTATTCTGCAGATGGCGCTGATTCTCGGCTCGATTAACGCCGATCAGGATGAAGCGGTAGCGCCGTGATGCGCAGCTTTCGACCCGCGGTTTGTGGGGTTCATCCAAAGCGATCTGTCACTTTTGGTGCAGCGATACCACAGGGTCACCGTGACCGATGCGACCAGACTAGGCAGTGATGATTCTTCTCGCCGCGCCCGGACAGGGCTCACAAAAACCCGGCTTCCTCACTCCCTGGCTCGAACGCGAGCAGTCGCGTGAGCTGCTCGAGACCCTTTCTGAGGCTACCGGCATCGATCTGATCGCCGCGGGCTCCACTGCCGACGCGGAGACCATTCGCGACACCGCCGTTGCTCAACCGCTGATCGTGGCCGCGAGCCTGGTCAGTGCCCAGGCGCTGCGCGACGCACTGGCCGCCGCTGGTGTTGCCGCGCCGCAGTTCGGATATGCCGGGCACTCAGTTGGTGAGATCGCTGCAGCAGCACTCGCTGGCGTGTTCACCCCCGAGGTGGCCGCCAAGTTCGTGCGCGAACGCTCGCAGGCGATGGCCAAGGCCTCAGCCGCGCGCCCCACCACCATGGCAGCGGTGATCGGCGGCAATCGAGATGAGATCTTGGCCCGCCTGAGTGAGCTCGGTGCCAGCCCGGCCAACTTCAACAGCGATGCACAGCTGGTGGCCGCCGGCACGGTTGAGCAGATCGAGCAGCTCGCCGCTGAACCCCCGGCAAAAACACGGGTGATCCCGCTGTCAGTTGCCGGTGCCTTTCACACTGAGCACATGCTCAGCGCACGTGAGCACTTGGAGTCGCTGCGCGAGGAGTTTCCCGCCACTGATCCCACGGCACCACTATGGACCAACGCCGACGGCACGATCATCACCTCAGGCACACAGTATCGCGACCTGCTCATTTCGCAGGTGGCATCGCCCGTGCACTGGGATGCCGACCAGCGTTCGTTTACCGAGCACGGCGTCACCGGGCTGATCGAGCTGCTGCCCGGCGGCACGCTCCTCGGCATTGCCAAGCGCCAGCTGCGGGGTCTGCCCGCTGTGGCGATCACCACTCCCGAAGACCTCGAGGCCGCCGTCGCGCTCATCGCCGAACACGGTGACACCGTGGCCGCCTGAACAGCACACACAGAACAAACGAGGCACCCAATGAGCACCACCCTGCGTACGGCAACCGGCCCGCAGTACTCCCGCATTCTCGGCATCGGCGCACAGCGCGGCGATGTCGTGGTCACCAACGACGAGCTGGTCGGCCCGATCGACAGCTCCGACGAATGGATTCAGCAGCGCACGGGCATCATCGACCGGCGTCGCGCCTCAGCAGAGGTCGGCGTCAAAGACCTCGCTTTGGGGGCCGCACGCCAGGCCATCGAGCAGGCGGGCATCGAGCCCAGCCAGATCGGCGCGGTGATCGTGGCGACCGTTACGCATCCATACCAAACCCCCTCGTTGGCCGCATGGCTCACCGAGCAGATCGGCGCCACCCCGGCTGCCGCGTATGACATCTCGGCGGCCTGCGCCGGTTACTGCTATGGCATTGGCCAGGCGGATGCGCTGGTGCGGTCGGGCCTTGCTGACTACGTTTTGGTGATTGGCGCCGAGAAGCTCTCTGACATCGTAGATCCGACAGACCGCTCAATCTCGTTTCTGCTCGGCGATGGCGCCGGTGCTGCCGTGGTCGGCCCGAGTGAGACGCCGGCCATCTCCCCCACACAGTGGGGTTCAGACGGCTCGCACTGGGACACGATTTACATGACCAACTCGCTCAACGAGTTTCGTGAGGGTGACGTGCCGTGGCCGACACTGCGCCAGGTGGGCCGCACAGTCTTTCGCTGGGCGGTGTGGGATATGGCCAAGGTTGCTCGCCGCACCATTGATGCTGCAGGGCTCACCCCCGACGACATCGACGTGTTCGTGCCGCATCAGGCGAACATGCGCATCATCGACGAGTTCGCCAAACAGCTGCATCTGCCCGAGTCGGTCGTCATCGCCCGTGATATCGCTCACAGCGGCAACACCTCGGCAGCATCGATCCCGATTGCGACCCGTGCCCTGCTCGACAGCGGCCAGGCCAAGAGCGGCGATGTCGCCCTCGAGATCGGCTTCGGCGCCGGTCTGGTCTATGGCGCCCAGATCGTCGTGCTGCCGTAGAGCCTTTAGACTGTCCACCGCCAACCAACACAAGGAGAAACACCATGGCACACACCACTGAAGACGTCCTCGCCGGCCTGGCCGAGATCGTCAACGAAGAGACCGGCGTCCCCACCGAGAACGTGACCCTCGAGAAGTCGTTCACCGACGACCTCGACATCGACTCGATCTCGCTGATGACCATCGTGGTCAACGCAGAAGAGAAGTTCGACGTGAAGATTCCCGACGAAGAGGTTCCGAACCTCAAGACGGTGAAAGACGCCGTCGACTTCATCGTGGGCGCCAGCAAGTAGTCGCACCCTCGGCGGGCCTGAGCACAGAGCATCGAGAACTGGAGAGTCATGAGCAAGAAGATCGTCGTCACCGGACTGGGCACCTCAAACCCGTTGGGCGGAGACGTCGCCTCCACATGGCAGGCGCTGCTCGCCGGCGAGTCCGGCGTGTCTACCATCGATGCCCCGTGGGTTGAGCAGTATGACCTGCCCGTGCGTTTCGCCGGGCAGGCCAAGGTTCGCCCCACCGAGGTGCTCACCACCGTCGAGGCCAAGCGCCTCGACCCGTCGGCGCAGTTCGCGATCGTCGCCGCGCGCGAAGCCTGGCAAGACGCTGGTGCTCCTGAGATCGATCCGACTCGTCTCGGTGTCGATTTCGCCACTGGCATCGGCGGCGTCTGGACCCTGTTCAACTCGTATGACGCACTGCGCGAGAAGGGGCCGCGTCGCGTGCTCCCCCTCACCGTGCCGATGCTGATGGCCAACGCCTCGGCTGCTGCGATCTCGCTGGAGTTTCAGGCGCAGGCGTTCGCCCGCACCGTTCTCTCGGCTTGCGCATCATCGGTCGAGTCGATCGTCAACGCGTACGATCACCTGCAGCAGGGCTTTGCCGACGTGATCATCGCCGGTGGCACCGAATCGACCATTCACCCGTTGCCGCTGGCCGCCTTCGCCTCGATGCATGCACTCAGCAAAGACAACGACAATCCGGCCGGAGCATCCCGCCCGCTCGATGTGAGCCGCAACGGCTTCGTCATGGGTGAGGGTGCTGCGGTGCTCGTGCTCGAAACCGAAGAGCATGCCCTGGCTCGCGGCGCGCGCATCTACGCCGAGATCACCGGCGGTGCAGTCACCTCTGACTCGTATCACATCACGGCACCCGACCCCGAGGGGCTTGGGGCAGCGCGTGCCGTCAAGGCCACACTGAAGCAGGCGAACCAGGCCCCCGAGACGGTTGCGCACATCAACCTGCACGCCACCTCAACCCCCGTCGGCGACCCTGCTGAATACAAGGCGCTGCACAGCGTGCTGGGCGATGCCCTCGCCAGCATCCCCGTGGCCGCGACCAAGGGCAACACGGGCCACCTGCTGGGCGGTACCGGCGCCCTTGAGACGCTGTTCACCATCAAGGCTCTGCAGGATAGGGTCGTGCCGCCGATCATCAATCTGCACGAGCAAGATCCCGAGATCCCCTTCTTGGCTCCGACTGGTGAGCCGTACGCGCTGCCCGCCGAGGGCGAGCTGTTCGCCATCTCGAACTCGTTTGGCTTCGGCGGTCACAACGCCGTGGTCGGCGTGCGCACCGTCTGAACCATTCCCCACAGCTGCCTCGTGTCATCGTCCGCGGACCGAGTGCACCCGGTAGACTGATGCACCGGATGAGGAGGCAACGTGGTCGTGCGCTATGGCATCCTCGGCATCCTTGGCGAGTCGCCGTGCTACGGCACACAGCTGCGCACTGAGTTGCTGAGGCGCACTGCTGGGCTGCTCGATGTCAACGCAGGGCAGATCTACTCCACGCTCGATCGCTTGGCCCGCGACGGCTATGTGCGGCAGCTGGGTGAGCCTCAGCATGGCCGTGTGCTCTATGAGCCCACTGAAGCTGGCACTGATCTGTTTCACAACTGGCTAAACACCGTTGACGATTCTGCTTCGACCATCGATACGATCCGCAAGGTCTCGCTGGCAATGTCGCTGCCGAGCGTCGACGGGCAAGCGGTGGCCCAGCGCCATCTCGACTCGTGTCTACAGCGCTCCACTGCTCCTCGCGAAGGGCTGCCCGAACCCATCACCAGCATGGTCTGGCTGGGCTATCACAGCGTGCTCAACGCCGAGACCAACTGGCTGCGCCAGGTCATTCAGCAGGCGGCGCGCACCTCAACGGCCTTTCCCGTCGACCAGGAGCGCCCGCGGCGCGGCCGCCCGCCCAAACGCGTGACGAATTCTGACTGAATTGTTCTGCCATGACTGGCGCGAAAGGCATTTGACACCTACAATAGTTGTAGTATCAACAACATCTTGATTCGAATGGAGCCCCTCATGAGTGAGATCACCGCAGCAAGCATCCCCGGCTACGCCACCGGCACCTGGCAGATCGACCCCGCACACAGCAGTGTCACCTTCAGCATCCGCCACCTGGTGTCGAAGTTCCGTGGCCAGTTCACCGATTTCAGCGCCACGCTGACCACCGCCGACAACCCCACCGATTCGTCGGTGAAGGCCACCATTCAGACTGCCAGCATCAGCACCGGCAACCCCGACCGCGACGGCCACCTCAAGACCCCCGACTTCTTCGACGTCGAGAACAACCCCACCATCGAGTTCGTCTCCACCGGCGTGCGCGTCGACGGTGACGACTGGGCGATTGACGGCGAGCTGACCCTGCTCGGCGTGACCAAACCGGTCACCCTCGAGGCCGACTTCGGCGGCATCACCACCGACGGCTACGGCCGCACGGTCGCCGGCTTCGAAGCCGAGACCAAGATCAAGCGCGAAGACTTCGGCCTGACCTGGAACACTGCACTCGAGACCGGCGGCGTGCTGCTCGGCCCCGAGGTCAAGATCAACATCGAAGCTGAGTTCACCCTCGACAAGTGAGCTGATCGCCGATTACGCTGACGGCCCTCACTGCGGAATTGTTCGCAGTGAGGGCCGTTTTGCTTTGCAGTCGGTAGAATCGATTGTCGGTGCCATGCGCACCTCGGGGCGTTAGCTCAGCTGGTTAGAGCACGGGACTCATAATCCCTTGGTCGCGGGTTCAAGTCCCGCACGCCCCACGTTTTGCCCCGGAATCATGCGGAACGCTCCTGAGTCAAAAGGGCCGCGCATGCTCAAATCCAGCAAAAACCCAGCAAAAACCCCTCGTCAGGGGGGCGGTCGATCTCAAATATCCCGATATATCCCGTTATGTCGCTCATTTGGCAGCCACGCGCATAGACAGTCACATGACACAGAACACCACGGCGGAGCTTCCACTGCTGACCATCAAGGACCTTGCCTCCCTCTTGAACGTTTCCGAGAAGACGATTCGCAACCTGCGCGCAAAGGGCCAGGGTCCACGCGCGGTGAAGATTGGTGGCTCCGTTCGCTGGCGGCGCGAGACGGTCGACCGATACCTCGAGGACATGGAGGCTGCGGACTTGCAGGAAGTGGCCTGAACAGATGAGCAGGCCACCGAAAGCGCCGGGAACTCATTCGCCGATCAGGGCGAGTCGATCGGGCAGAGGATGGATTGCTCGGTGTCGCGTGTATCTGATGGACGGAACTGCACGTCAGGTCGAACGAAAAGGAGCAGACGAGAACGCCGCGCTGGAATCGATCCACAAGGCTTTGGCACAGATTCTCGGCGCCACGCAAGCGCTTGACTCAGGGTCAACGCTCGAAGAGGCCGGACGTCAGTGGCTTGAGGCGTATAAGCGCGCTCACCCGAACGCGGCGGCTGGGACGTTAGCCCAGTATCGGCGATGCCTGAATCGGACTCTGCAGAGCCGCTTGGCACAGATACGCATCAGCGACCTCAATGTACCGCTGCTCGAGGGCGTGGTCACAAGCATCTCCGACGAGAGGGGCGCGTGGAACGCCAAAATGGCTCGTATCGTACTGAGTATGGTGTGTCAGCACCTTGTCCGAATGGGGCATATCGAGCGCGACTTCGCCGCTGCAACGACTCCAGTCCGGCCGGCGAAGACTGAACGGGAGGCGCTAAGCGCCCACGACGTTGACGTGGTACGTCAGGTGCTCATCCAGTGGGAGTCGACGAAGCGCCGCGGAGTGGGTCCGAACCTCGATATCCGCCGAATCCTTGACATTGTCCTGGGAACGAGCATGCGACCCGGTGAGGTGCTGGCCCTGCGCAAACGAGATGTGTTGGTTGTCGACGACCAGGTGTTTGTGTCTGTGAATGGGACGATGCAGCCCAACGGTGAGCGCAAACCCACGCCGAAACGTGCGCGTCAGATGCGAATCATCTGCCTACCGAGATTTGCTGCCGACATCATCATGGCGAAGATGCAGATCTGCTCCGACGCAGAGGACTACCTGTTCCGCACGCGTAAGGGAACCCCCTACCAGCTGAATAATTTGGATCGAGCATTTCGGAAGTTCCGGAACTGGGCGACCGGACAGCAGCTGTTCGACGCTCTTGAGGCGCCGGTCGAGAACGTGCTTTTCTCCACGATGCGTAAAACGGTGGCTACAGAGATCGCTTCTCTCGGTGACGTGGAGCTCGCTGCACGGTTACTCGGGCACGCGTCCAGTGAAACGACTCGTCGGTTCTACATCAAGGAACTGCCGTGGGTCGACAAACGCACAGCGGATCTTCTGCAGAGCGCTTTCGGCTACAGCGACTGAGCAGGCACATTTTTGCCCCGCCGCGCACATGAGTGGTATGAGCAACTTCGACCCCACACAGCATCCGCGCGGCAACACCGTCACCGGCCATGCCGGTCAGTTTGCAGCGAAACAGCATTTCACCCCTGAACTCGGATTGGATACGGCGGTGACGCCTGATGAACTCGCTGAGCAGGTGACGAACTGGGCGCAGGCCAACGGGCTGAGCATGACCACATCGGAACCAGACGTAGTCAACGGTCTCGGCGCCGCACATACGATTGACAGCGCAGACGGGCGACGTTCCGTGGTGATCCAAGACAACCGTCTCAGCGACGAGTCCGACGCGACCGGGTGGGTGGGCTACTCCTACGAGCGCGTTGACGGCGAGACCGTCTCCGGGCAGGTCGGCTTCGGCGACGGCACCGCCGGTCTCGACACGTTTCTACGGCAGGGGCTTGCGTGCGAGAACGAGGAGGCAGCGTGATGGAGCAGTTCGCAGCGGGTGTTCAGGAGCTGGTGGCGTGGCTGTCCGGGATCACCGGACTGTCCGCTGGCACAGTGCTGATGATCGCGGCGACGACAGGAATTGCGTGGGCGAAGAAGCTGGCGAAGATCGCCGCCTTCGTTCTCATCCTCGCCGTACTCGTGTTCGGCTACTTCCACGGCTGGTTCACACAGTTCGGGATCGATCCGAACCTGTATCAGGGATAGTGCCCGCATAGACATTTGCATGAGCAAACCACATGCAGAAGAATTTGACGGAGTGCGTCCCGAGGGTGTCCGGTTCATGAGGGGTCTCGCCTACGGGGTGGCGTTCAGTTTGCCCGGGTGGGCCGCGGTTGCTGGGCTCATCTGGTGGTTCTCGGCGTAGGAACGTGCGCAGCCCACATTCGCTGGTATGAGCGCATTCGACCCGACACAGCATCCCCGCGGCAACGCACGCACCGGCCATGCCGGACAGTTCGCAGCCAAGCATCAGAGCGGTGCGGAGATCACTCTCCCCGACGTTCCAGGCATCCCGGCCATGCCGCCTGTACCGCCTGTGCCGTCCGCTCCCCGGTTCGCGCCGGGCAGCGACGCTGACGACATCGAAGCCATGGTCTACCGAAAAGGTGAGCCACGCTCAGCGGACAACGCCGTCATCGAGCGCATGCCTCTCTTCGGGCTTCCCCCGCGGCTTGACCGGAAGACCGCCCCTCCGCGTATTGGTCGCGCACCGATGCCGCCGCGCATCTGATGCCTAGAATGTGCCGCAGGTCGACGTGCTCAGGTAGCTTTCGACGGTCGTGCATTTGAACGTACCGGTCTTGCTGGTGTACCACCAGTAACGACCGGATGAGGCCTGCGCTTTCAGCACCCACGTGTCGTAGGACTTGAACGGTGAATATGAAGCGGTTGACGATACGACGTAGAGGCTGCTGCTGCGTGCAGAGCCGACATAGGCAAAGTCAACACGCGCTCCTGAATCATCGGTCCACAAGGAGCGCTTGTCATACTGAATTTGCGCGGGGGTGTAATCGTCGAGCGATCGAGTGGCCGTGGCTGATTGGAGATGCTCGCTGGCGGTCTGCAGTGCAGCTTTTGCAGTGGTATCGCTTCGATAGATCCGGAACCCCAAATATGATCCGATACTGACTGCAAGCAGGATGAGTGTGATCGAGACAGTGACGATCAGCTCAACCAAAGTGAACCCGGCATCGGGGCTTCGTTTGCGCATCACTCAGTGATCTCCTCGGTCTCCAGCTCCGAGCCACTTGCGTCCATACTCAATGCAGCGGTCGAGCTGGAAACATCGCCGGGGTCGCTGAAGTCACCACCAGCATCAACGGTGCGGCACGTACTCTCTAGGCAGGCGGTGAGCTCCCACACCTCGAGATTCATGACCTGCGATTCGCCAGGCTGGGCAGACCATGTCAGCCCGGTGTCTAGGGAGCCGCTATAGTCCGCGAGCACCTCATTGACGGAAAGATATCGATCGTTGTTGTCCTCCTGCGCCTGCCGGACAGTGTCAGAGGCCTGCGACAACGCAGACTCAAGACGCGCAGTGTGCTCGGCGATTTCGCCCGAATGCTGCAGGGACACGGCTGCGCCGACCACTCCCGCAGCTGCGAGCACGGTCGCGCCGACAACGAGGAGTCGTCGCCTGCCAACGGTGTGTGTCATGTTTCCTTCCTCAGGTCGGAGAGTGGTGGCGGATGCCCCTCATGCACCCGCCGCCAGTCACGTCAGCTCACCTTGGTGATCTCACCTTTTTCGTTGACCGTGTACTTGTAGAGAATGGTGCTGCCGTCGACAGTGAAGCCGGCGGTCAAGGTGTAGGCCGTTGCGCTCACCCCGGACGCCTCAATGAACACAACGTGCCCTTTGCCTGCGGCGCTCGCAGTGGTCTTGTAACCAGCGTCACTGATCGCGGCGTTGATCATGCTGGTCGAGACCGTGTTGTCCAGAGCCTTGGTTGCGATGTTGTTCTGCACCGATTGCAGCGCCGACTGCACGGTTGAGCGGCGGGCGTTTTCCTGCTGGCTCAGATAAATCGGGATGGCAACTGCCGCGAGGATGAGCAGGACCACGACGACCACGAGCAACTCCACGAGAGTGAAACCGGTCTCGCCGTTGGCGCGCTTGATCTGATAGTTGTGGACGCGGTTTGCAAGCCCGCTGTGAGTCTTCTCCAACATGGTGGTTGCCTTTCGTTTTCTGGGCGCTTCCCAGTTCCACTGCAGGCTTATGCGGAGGGGCGATCAGACGCCCCAGAACGGTCCGGTTTTCGTCAGGAATGTGGTGTAGGCCTGCTGTCTGGCCTGAGAGAGCTCGCCATCAACAGGAGAGCCGGCGAGCCTGGAAGCCACACATGCGAGGCCGAGCGCATCGGCGACATTGTTGTTGTTGACGTCGACGTCTGGGAACCTTCGCACAGTGGCAGCGATCATCGCGTCCTTCGTGGAGGTGCCCTTGCCAGTGACGTATTTCTTCAGTGTCGCGGGCGCGAGCTCGGCTACGGCCACACCGCGAGTTCGAAGTCCTGTCACCACCAGCCACCACAACCCAGAACGGTCATGGGCATGACCACCCGAGCTGTTGTACGACGGAGACTCCACCAAAGCGGCCAGCGGTGAGCCGACCCAGTCGAGGATTTCACCTGCCAGCGTTTCGATCCGAGTCCGACGCTCATCCAGCGAGGCGTCCCTCTTACCTTCGGCACCGAACAGCCCAACCTCTATGCCGTCTGCGCCGATGCGCGCCAGTCCGGTGCCGGTCAGGCTCAGATCAATGCCGACAACCTCAGTGCTGATGCTCACGCCTGATCCCCCTCGAGAATTTCGTCCAGCGACAGCGGCACGCCCCAGATCCGCACGTTGGGAGTCCGTCGAATCTGCACGGACACGCGTCCGGTACGTTCCAGCGTCGACTGGTAGTGAGGGTGCACGAGGTGCTCGGCATACAATGTCCGGAACATCGTGGAGCCGTCGCTGCCATGACCGATTGTCGGGTCAAACTTCAGAGCCAGCCCCGAGGTCGGTTTCTGCATGATCACGGCAAGCCGCTCCCCTTCCCCGTCCGGGGCTTCCGTCACCACACCGATCATGTATCGGCCACGTGGCCGCCACTCCCCCTCCGGTGTCTTCTGCCACCCCAGCTGGGCATTGCCGGCGTCCGCTGCGCCACCAAGCGGTGGAGTGCCGTCACCGGCCGCGGAGTCCAGATAGGCGTCGCCGGAGATGAGCATGCCACGGATCGCCTCCACGAGCGTCTGACCGGGCGAACGACGCTGCTGTCCGAGTGCGTTATCAGCCACCAGATTGCCCAGCTGCTCGAACAAGCCCCCCTTGGTATAGGCGGAGACCGCCTCGTACTCACGTTCCAATCCGCCGACGGCGTCACACAGCGAGAGCATCGCCTGCAGGCCGAGCGCAAGGTCGGCGCCGATCTTCGCCTTACGAGCGACGTTGGAATTGTTCACCCCGCGCTCCTGCATCAGCACACGGTAGTCGGACTCTAAGTCGGTACGCAGCTCACGCTCGTCACGCACCATCTTGGCCCACTCCCCGGGACCGGCTGTGATCGCTTGGATGAATTGCACCAGAGCACCGGCGATCAGCGCGGGTGCATCATCCTCGTCACGGAATGTGGAGACCCGCTCCACCAGATTGCCGTCAGATCCGTTGGACAGCGACCCCTCTCCAAAGGTCACTTCCAACGTGCGGTCGCGGACACTGCGCAGCTGGGCATTATTCTCAGCGGTGAGCACCAGAAGCGCTCGCGGGGTGCGAGTCTTAGCCAGTCCTCCGCTGCCGTTTCCACGCTGACGTGACGCGGCGTTGTGGATGGCGCGGATCATGTCGGCGATCTTTGACGCCTGCTCTTCGGCTTTGCGCCGGTCGAGTGTGGGTGCGATGTCGTCGACGATCCAGAGGTTGGCTTTGGATACTGCGATCTCTGTCGCGTAGGCTGTCGCGTTCGCACCCGCCGGAAGGCTGTTGTTGTCGAACAGCCCGGGAGAGGACTGGTGGAAGCTGGCGATCGCCGCAGCCGTCCACGACTTCCCTTTCCCGGGAGGGCCTTGAAGGTAGACGACCGAATGTGTGCGCAACGGCAGATAGGGGCGCAGACCGGCTGCCAGCACGACGGCCGCTGTGCCGGGGTCTGCCCAGACGCCGCTGAAGACATAAGAGTCGAACATGCGCCTGATCGCGTCCCGAACTTCGGATTTCCAGTCCTCGGTGAGTGGCTCCCCGGCAGGCAGTCGGACACCGAAGCGGCTCGCTGCGGGTAGATCGGTCTCGGTGACGGCGGACACGACTGCCTCTCGCGTCTGCCGGTCGGGCGCGATGACTTGTCCAGATCCCGCAATGAATGCGCAGGTGTCACTGTCCGGAACCGGCACCCATCCGAGCGTGTCCCACGCAGTCAGCGTCTGTCGCTCGTCGGCTCGGTGTGACTTCACCGCGTTCAACCAATCACGACCATCTTTGCCGGGTGGAAATTGGGGGATGTCGAAGACATCGACGGGAAGATCCACGTTCGCAGAAGCCCTCCCCCAGTCCTTGGGCTCTTGGTACGCGACGACGGATGCCGGACCTTCGATCCGGGTGCTTCTGGGCTCCCCAGTGAACTGGTCGACCCAGCCGATCTCGACGACCGCAGTCATCTTCAGCTCCGGGCTGTCCTTGGGCGTCCAGCCCTTCTCGTAGACGCCGGATTCGATCTCTGTCTGGGTGGGGCTGCGCGTGGAGACGACTTGCGCCAGTCGACCGCCGAATGGGAATTTGGTCTCCCAACGCAGGTCACCGGAACCGGAGCCGAATTCGTTGCGCACTTCGTGGCAGACCTGCGTGGAGGTGCCGGCAGGATGTTCGTCGGTGGCACCGGCGATCCGCCATGCGCCCTCACGTGCGACGACGGAGTCCTTCGGGCGCTCCGGGAGGATACTGTCGAGATTCTGGTAGGCGATCAACGCCGACCAGTCCGTGTAGCGGGCAAGGGCGTCGTCGATGCCGAGCTTGCCTTTGCCGCCGGCGGCGACATCAGCGAGGTTGGCCTCCTCGAGACTCAGATACTGCACCCGTGCGCCGCGGTCGGTGAGGAAGGTGGTCAGCCGGTCCAGTTGCGTCCAGACGTTGATGTTCGTCGCTGCGTCCGCGTCGAAACCCAAGATGACGTTGGCATCCTTCGTGGGGATGGCGCTGAACTCCAACGCGTTGCGATGCCAGTTGCCGACGCCGACAAGAGCGAGAATGAGCGTGCGATCTTGAACGGGGATCGCGTCCATCACCTCCGTCAGTTTCGAACGGGCTACACTCGGCTGATCTGATTCGGCCAGCGCGGCTTTATCGACGCCAGCCGCTGCGAGCATGCCAGTCACCGCTGCATCAGCTTTCAACAGTCCCTCGGTGATCAGGATGTTCGCCACACCACCGGGCTCGAACCACGACTTCGGCGTGGCGGGGTGAACATCAATAATGGAGGGGTCTCCCAACCGCATCTCATACTTGGCGATGTGCCCGTCACCGAACGCACGCGGACGCGTCGGTCGATACTGCAGAGCATCGAAGCTGGCCTCGATACCGTGAGACTGTGCCTCGAGCACCCGGTCCACACGGAACCACGGCATCACCATCGCCCCCGTGTCGTTGACGACCTGTGCCAGCTGACGAACGACTTTCGTATTGCCCGCTCCCATGTGGTGGTCCTTGGCGAAGCCTTTGACTGCAGGCTCCTGAAGCCAGCTGTAGCCGCGTGCGGCGGCGACCAGCGGTGCCACTGCTGAGTCTGCCAGTTTCAGGGCGCCGGAGTCTGTGACATTCGGGGCGTACTGTTCCGGGGCGTATGACGGGTTGCTCATGCGACAGGGCTATGCGCTGCGCCCCGGGATCTTGTCCAGCAGGTATTTCGCGGCGCGGCCAGCATCGTGAAGCGCCTGCTGGACTTCGGCCTCGGCATCTTTGCTCCCGCGCGCATCTGACCAGCTTTTCAGGTAAGCGGCGGTCTGAGCCGGCTCATAACCGACCTGTGTCTCCGATGAGATCAGGAACGAGGACAGCTCTGCGACAAGCTCTTCGCCAGCGTAGTCGTGGTCGCCGAAGCTCTTGCCGTGCACACGATTGAGCCGAGACGGATGCCCGGTCCAGTGCGAGAGTTCATGAAAGGCGGTCGAGTAATACGAGCTGGCGTCGGGGAACTGCTCGCGCGTCGGAAGCGTGATCTCGTCGGTGGAAGGCCGGTAGAAGGCCCTGTCTTGGCTGACGTGGTGAATAACCGCACCAGATGAGTCGATGACCGACTGGCCAACACGGTCGTCCTCCCATGCGCGCTCTGTAGGTGCGGCGTCAGCGGGGGTTGCCTTCTCTGGGAGGCCGTCAACTTGGGCGATGTTGAACACAGTGGCCGTGGACGCGAATACACCTGTCATCGGTTTTCCGTGGTCGTCCAGCATTGGAGAACCGTCTTTGTCGCGGCGCTCAAAGGTCTTGTAGATCAGGATGCGAGTGCCGTGCTCGCCTTTGCGTACTTGTCCGCCGAGTTTCTTCGCCTGGTTGAAGGTCATCCACTGGTTCGATGGGTAGCCTGCTCGCGTCGCCGAGATCATCAGCCACAGCGTGTTCTGTCCGCTGTATGGGCGCCCCGTCGCAGCATTCGACGGGCGATAGGCCGACAGCTCCCCCGGCGCCCACGGGCGCTGCCATGGTGCGGTACCCTCGCGCATGGCCGATAGGAGCTCGCGTGCGACCAGGGCCTTATGCTCGTCCGCCTTCGTCAGCTTCTTCTCGGGCAAGGCGCTGCCTGCCTCGGCATCGAGACTTACCTCGGCGCTGCTCTGATGCTTGATGTCGAAGCTGCCGGGGGTGCCACGGCCTGGTGCTCTCCCCCGGTCACGTCCTCGCACTCGTGTTGTTGTCATGCAGTCGGATGTGCGCTGCTCAGCCGAGCAGGAGAACGTCAGCGCCCACGCCGTAGTGGTCGGAGATGCCGCGCCCGTCGGGGATGGTGGAGTCCGCGAAGCGGAATGTGCGGGTGAATGCGCCGTTGACGCCATATCGCCACCCGTCGACGAGCAGGTGGTCGATTGTGCGGTCCGGCATATCGTATGGGCGGACAATCCCCACTCGGCGAGACTGTTCCTCAGCCCATCCGCCATCCGTTCGAGTAGTGGCGAAGGGTTCACGACCACTCCACGCGGATGTCCACGCCGCATCCGCCCCGTCGACGTTGTCGAGGCCAGTGAGAAAGCGCATCGTCCGCGATGAGGGTTCCGCGTTGAAGTCCCCGCCGAGGAATACCGGGCGTTCTCCACGTAGCGGTTCGAGCCACCGACTGATGCGCACTGCTTCTGCAACTCGCTCGCTCTCCCGGCCAAGCCCCCACGCGAGGTGAACACTTGCCCAGATTCCATGGTCTGTGGCGACAACAGGCGCGATAGCGGGGAAATCCACAGGTGTGGATCGAAGAACAACGTGCTCGCCGTCACGTGTGGCCACAGCCTGCAGATCACCTGCACCTGTCAGCTGCGGGCCGGCTGAGATCTGCCACCCGGCCAAGCCATGGCGAAGGCTTTCGAGGGCATGCCGAGTCACCTCTTGCAACAGGAGGACGCGTATATTGGCCGCATCGAGCTCCCACGACAGCGCCTGTACCCGTTCGTCGATGCACTCGTCGAAGTGCAGGAGGTTCAGAGTTCCGATTCTGAGAATCGATTCGCGAGCGTGTGTGGCGGCCATATCAGCCATGTGGGCTGCGGCTCAATAGATCGCGTCCTCTGCTGCCGACGATTCCGGTTCGTAGGCCTCGCCCTCTTCGAAGTGCTCGCCGACGACGACGTCGACTGCTGCACGGAGGATCTCGAATGCGCGCTCTGCGATGTCTTCTCTGTCCTCTGCTGGAATGTGGTCGAGCTGCTGTGAGCTGAGCAGCTCACTGATGTCGACCGGCCGTTGCAGGGTCTCGAGTGCGGTCAGCGCGGCGAGGGCTTCTTTGAGCTGTTCATCCATGGTCTCTCCCGAATACGACGGTCATGACACACTTGTATGCGGTCATGGACGAACAAGCGCACCTGTTCCGCATAGGTATACGTTGGAGGGCCTCGTCCGCTTCTTGTTCAGACCCATGAGTTCGAGCTGGCGTGGCCCTCCCCCCCCCCCTTTTTTTTACGGGGCCGATCGGTTTCGATGGACACAAGCCATGCGCACCTGTGCAGACGGAAACACCCCGGGCTGCAAAGCTCCGGGGTGTTTCTGTGCTGTCGAGATCAGTCACCCAACAGGGGCGATGGAGAGCCGAGCCGAAGGTTGTTGGATACGCTCGGCTCATGTTGACCACGTTCTGGCAGGCGCGCCAGCCATTCGTCAAGTGATTCCTTCTCGGGGTCGAAGGCGATGGTCTGCGGCGCTGGTTCGCTCGTTGGTGCGACCTCATCCTCGACTGACCCTGCAGCGGGCTCCTCCAGTGTCAACGGGGTCGGCTCGGGGACGACGGGGATGACCTCGGTCGGCAGATCCCAGTCAAGTGGCTCTTCCGTGATGGGGGTCTGCTCGGCGGGTGCATCGGGGACGCCCGCCTCGGGCGTGGGCAGCTCTGGCAACAGCGACGCAATCGACTGCGCGGGTTCGCGAATGACCGCTTCGGCAGGAAGCGCCTCCACCGGGGGAAGGATCGACCCAGGGGCGGGTGCGTCTTCCAACGGGGCAGCTGCGACAGGCTCGGCCAGCTGTCGATCTGGACCGTAGAACTGTTCTCCATGAAGCAGCGCATTCACAGCCTGGGCGAAGACGAAGTCACGCAGGTCGTCGCCGCTGGCGCCGAACGGGACTGTGTAGGGGCCGCCTGCGACGACATCGACACGAAGGGTGTCACCCCTCAGCAGCACGCCGGTGACTTGCCTGCCATCAATGACGGTGAAGTCATCCAGCCAGACGACGTTGCCGTCACGGATGGTATAGGCCTGCTGCGGCTGCAGCAAACCTGCGGCGGCATCGGCGATGAGTGCGGCAAGAGTCGCTTCGGTGCTGGTGGTCATGATCCTCCTCAAGGGCTTCTCACCAGCCCTATGCGGAGGACTTATTCCGCGGTCGTGTACGAGAACTCTGATGCTGCACCAAGCGTGGTCAGCAGAGACGTCTCGGTGCTTGGGTCGATCCAGATGATTCGTCCGGTCGGCGGTTCGTCATCGCTGTACGGTTCGTAGGTAGTGGTCACCTGAATGAGGTCGATCGGCCCGTCATATTCGCCGGAGACAGGCTCGCTCTTGCCTGTGGTGAGGAATAGGCGGTCGTCCTCCCCGAGCGACTCCAAACCCTCATCGGCGGCGAGTCCGAGCAGCAGCAGCGACTGTACGGTCGCGGCATGCTCCTCTGCGAAGTCGACTCGCGCCTCGAGCGCGGCCACATCGTCCAGTGCGAGGTAGTCAACCGGCAGCAGCGCGTCGACCAGTTCAGTAGTCGTGTCTGCCTGCAGTACTTGGCCGTCACTGAGGGTGACGCGGTGGGGTCGGACGGTGGTTGCTTCGGCTTCGGTATCGAAGTGCTCGAACATGATGTTCCTCTCGTGAGCTTGTTAGCTAGTCTTACACAATGTCACTCTGGCACACTGTGCACCCACCTTGTGCGCGGACACGAAAAAACCGGCAGATGCGCTCGTTCACGCACCTGCCGGCATCTCCGTCAAGGTCAATGACGTCCGAGAATGCGGCGGACGATGAGCGCCGCTCCGCCAAGCAGCGCGGCCGCCCCTGCAGCCACTGCAGCCCACAGTAGCCCTGAACTGGCGCCGGTCACCGCGAGCTCGCCATCCGTGACCGCAGTGGTGTCTGTGGTGGAGGACGAGCTGCCATCGCTGGTCTGCTGAGTACTGTCAGTGCTCGGACCGTCGGTTTCACCGGCGTCAGCGTTACCGACAGTCACAGTGACCGAGGCGGCGGCTGAGTCGACGCCCTCGATCGTCTGGACTGCCGAAATGGAGTGAGTACCATCAGCCAGTGTCGTGCTGATCGGAAGTGACCAGGTGCCGTCTTCACCCACAGTGGTCTCAGACGAGTGCCCGTCGATACTCACGGTGACCGTTGCGCCGGGCTCACCAGTACCAGTGACGCTCGTTGGCGGCTTCCCCGACTCATACTGCGCGTCAGACATGGGGCTGGAGATCGTCGGGGCGGCCGGCGCTACGGCGATCTCAGCACTCGTCTCGGCGGAGGTGACACCGTTCTGGGTCTGGGTGAGCTTCAGCGTGTGCTTCCCGTAGCCGAGTTCCGCAGGTGCCGTCCATGTGCCGTCGGAGCCGACGGTGGTGGAGGCCGTCACGTCACCCATAATGGTGACGGTCGCTCCGGGGACGCCGGTACCTGAGATCTCAGTGAGGCCGCCGACGACGGCTGCCGGCGTAGTCACCACCGGCACACCGAGGTCGACGGCAATCTTCTTGGTCACCGAGTCCGAGGTACTGAACCCACTGGCCGCCTTCAGCGTCAGCGTGTAGTCACCGGGCGTGGCGGGTGCTTTGACCGACCACGCGCCGGACGAATCAACCGTGGCCGTTTGTGTGTCAACACCACTTCCAGACACAGTCACCGTCGTGCCAGCCTGGCCTGTCCCGCTCAAAGTCGCACCAGTACCGACATGCCCGCCGTCAGCAACCGAGGTCAGTTCCGGTGCATCCACGATCACCGCGACAGTGTAACCGCCGGTGTAGCCGATAGAGTCGACCAATGAGGCAACCCACGAGATCTCAACACCATCGGTCGTCTCTCCGCCGCCAGAGAGTACGCCGACTGCAGCATTACCCTGCACGACCGAACCGCCCGAATCCCCGTGATCAGAGACCGCAGTCGTTGCAAACCCACGAACATAGTGTCCACTGACCTGAATCCAGCCATCGGTCAGATAGGTGCCGTCGGAATTCTGCAGTACCTTGCCCGTTGTCACACCCGAAGTGCGTCCGGAACGGGTCACCGTCTTGCTCGGATCGACCGATGCCACCGAGCGCACTTCCGTGGCGCTCGCGGACAGATCCCCGGAGCTGGCGGTCGTCCAGTCAGTGACCAGCGCTCGAGGCGTCACCTCCTGGTTGGTGATGTTCACTGTGGCGATGTCCAGTGAGTCCACTGCTCCGTTCTGCCCGGTCGTGTTGCCGGGGCCGCCGTACTGGACGAAGGATGCAGTACCGATCGCGTCGATCGGGTTCCAGTAGCCGCTAGTGTCGCCCGCGGCGGCTTCCTGCTTCGGGTCTGTGCGGTAGACGCTCGCACCCTTTGCCGCGTCAGACAGGCAGTGCCCTGCGGTGATGATGGCTGGAGCGCCCGTTTTCGACCATGCCGCGAAACCTGTTGAGCAGGTGTATCCACCTGTGCTGGTTTTATAGCCGATACCCGCGCCGCCGACAAGGTCGTTGGCCGAATACGCGGAGATCTCGCCGTCGAGCTGGAGGACCTGAATGTCCGCACCGGAGGCATTGCGGTTGTCGATGGCGTCGAGCAGCTGCGCGGATGAGGCGTCTGCGGTGTCGACGAAGGCGACTGTGCGACCGGCAGAGTCTGTTCCGGCACCTTCAAGCGCTGACGCCCCGGCTGTGTCGCCTGCTGCAGTGACCTCGGAGATCAACCCCTGAGCGCTGATAGATGGGCTTTCGTCGGCGACTGCTGTGGTGAACCCGAAGGCACCAGTGGCACCGACGAGCGTGGCGGTGACGGAGGCGAGGGCGAGCCCCCTAGCGATTGTGGCACCTTTACGAGGTGCGGTCTGTGTGGACATGGCTCCTTTCGGGTGACAGATCTTCTGGTACAGACATGGACTATGCGCGTGTGCGCCGACGAGCGAACACAAAGCCCGCGCCCGCAGCGGCGAGGGCGGCGGCACCGGCGGCGGCGACCCCGTCGAGGTCTGCGCCGGTGCGTGCGAGTTCCCCTGTTTGCGGTTGCGTTGTCGCGACGGTGTCAACGGTGGTCGCCGGAGTGCTGTCGTCGATGATGGCATCGTCATCACCGTCGAGGGCCTCGGGAAGATCGGGTGTGGTCTCCCCCGGCTCGGTGGGAGTCACCACAGGGGGCTCTGCAGCGTTTTCCGTCACGTTCACAGAGAAGCTGTCGTGGCGACCGTCGTCAGTGACCAGCACAAGGTCGTAGGTGCCGGCTGCGAGGCCGGACAGATCAATTTGCACACCTGAGGCGAGCTCGCTCGTCTGCCATGACCCGTAGACACCCTTGACCAGACTGGTGACGCCCTGCTGGAGACGGACAGCCGCTCGCGTGGTGTCATCCGCGCTGACATCGGCCGTAAGCGTGCCGTTTGTGCAGGTCGCGCTGATCTCGGTGGCGCTGTCTCCCATGTTCGGGTAGGAGTGTTCGTCTGCGTATGCAGTGACGTGAACAGGGATCTCCGTGCCGTCGACCGTCACCTTGTGGTCGCCAGCGCTGAGGTCCAACAGCCCGGCGGAGGCGGTGAACTCTTGCGCTGTCGCACCGTCCACGGAAACCTCGTGCGTGGTAGACAAGCTGCCGAACCTGATCGGCACACTGGCCTTGTCCGTGGCAATGCCAGCCACCGCTGGTGCGACGCTTGCCTCAGTGCTCGCCCCTGCCGCATCCTGAATGTCCTGCACGATCTCGGAGACCTCGGTGGTATCCGTGGCGTAGTTGGTGTGCTCGGCCACATCGGTGATGACAGAGGTGATGCCGCGTCGCCAGTCGTGGTCGGAGATCGGATCGGTCTCATGCGAGTACGACGCTGAGACCGTGGAATCGTCCAGACCCGAATCGTCGGTCGACCACCAGCGGACGATGCCCTCGCGTTCGGCTTCGCTGCCAGACTCCTGGTAGGGGTCGCCGAGCACCACAGCTCCAGTGACCACATCTGGACGCAGCTGCGCGAGCGTGCGAGCGGCCATCGCGCCCTGTGAGTAGCCGAGGGCAACCACCTTTGTGCTCGGGCAGGCGGCCACGAGCGCATCCAGCTGCTCGGAGGCAGAGGCGGCACCTGCATTCGCCGATTCGATCAGCCGCGGCATGATGGACGCGGTGTCATTGAAGTCAATGCTGGTGGCATTGATGGCGATGGCCTCATAGCCGGCCTTCGCAGCATCATCCCAGCCGACACCGATGACGTTCGAGTTGTCGCCGTCGGCTCGCAGACCGGAGATCACCCGGTTGAGCGTCGCACCCTCCCATCCGTTCGTCTCGGTGGCACTCCCGTCGACCTGTTTCTCACCAGAGCCGCGGAAGGCGACAATGGTGGTGTCAGTGCAGGTTGATGTCGTCAGCGCATCCGCCTCGTCGGCAGCGAATGCGGTGACGGTTGGCGTGGTAATCAGGGCGGCGGCGGCGAGGGTGGCAGCGAGGGTGCGTGGAACGAATCGGCTCATACTAGGCACATATGCGTAGGTGCCGAACAGGAGCTGAAAACCGTGCTCTCAGCCACCGAGCGCATGCCGGGCGGCGTTAGCTCGGGCGAACCCGGTCAGCGGTTTACCCGTTTCCGGGTCGAGTTCCCATTCCTCGGGTGCGCTCTGTTTGGCGCCGAAGCGTTTCGTCGGCTCCGGCAGTGTGGCTGCGGGCTCGCCGTCTTCGTCGAGACCGTCGTCCAGGCGCGGCACATACCGGTCGATCTGGGCTGCAGTCGGCTCAGGCGTGTGATTGCGCTGGACACCGAGAGCACTGAGCGCCTTCAGATAGGTGTCCGTGGACGCGAAGAAACTCTTGAACACGCAGGGCACCTGCCCCTCAAGCTCAGCGACACCGACACCGCGGGACTGGCCTTTATCGGCACTGATCCACTCTGGGATGTGCGGGGCAGCATCAGGATCGTTGAGCGCGTGCCCCCGGGCTGCCTTCGACGGTTTCGCCCCCTGCAGTACGCGGTTGGCGAGGTTGGTCTTCAGCGGTACCGAGATGCCGGTGTTCGCCTGAGCCATCTGGGTGGCCAGAATGATGCGGATGCCGACAAAGCGCAGCTCGGCGGGGATCTTTGCCGTGACCATCTTCAACAGGTCCGTTTCCATCGCGTGCTGCTCAGCTTCCACACGTTCTGGGTGATCTTTCGGCAGCGCCTTGGGGATCGGGTCAGAGGCGAACAGGCCAGTTACCTCATCCATGATGACGAGAATCAGCGGGTTCTCGGCTCGGACCGGAGCCGGCAGCTCCTGCCATTTCTGCACACCGTGCTCAGCGAGCAGGGCCGCCCGCCGCTCCCCCTCCGCGTAGACAAGTTTCAGCGCGGTCAGGCTGGAGGCCTTCGACGCGCAGCCGAAGCCGTTCTCGCGTACGTACGGCTTCACCCATTCGTAGTCGATTGCCTTGTGCGGCACGTCGACGACGACGAGTTCCCAGCCGCGCTGGAGCGCACCGAAGATGAGTGCGTTGACCGTGACGCTCTTACCGGAGCCGGCGGTACCTGAGACCAGTGCGCCCGGGGTCGCGTCGAAGTCGAAGTCCAGTCGAGTGTTCGGTTCCCCGGGGCCGCCGAGGCGCATGCCCAGTGGAAGTTGGAGGGAATCCTCAAGACTCTTCGGACGCAGATGTCCAAGGTCTGGGTACGGGTAAGCCTTGTCGAAGGCGGGCAGCTCAGCGGGGATGATCTGTGCGGTGAGCTTCGCCGGCTGCGTGCGGACAAACCAGCCTGGACGCCCGACAACAGTGGTGGCCACTTCGTCGAGCTTGTCGTCGTGTTTGGATGGGGTGTACGTCGGAGGCAGCTCGATGTCGAACCCGCCTGAGGACTTGGCGAACACCTGAACATCCCATGGCTTGCAGCCGAGTGCGTTGGCGATTGCATCCCGGCATCGGACCTCTTCAGGAGCCATTTTCGTGACGGTGGCCTGCAGCAGATAGGGGTCGAAGCGGGTCATCTGGAAACCGGGATATGTGTCGGCGTAGCTGGCGGCGTACTTGTCAGCCTCAGCTGGCTTCGTCCCGCGGGGCAGGCCGATGACTTTCATCGGGCGTGACCGCACCGTGGACTCACTGACCTCACTGACTGCTGCTTGCCTGATCGCGGTGACGGTGTGCTCTTCGACCGAGATTGACTGCAGCTCCCAGTCGGGACCGAACACCGACGAGTGTTTCACCCATTGTCCGAGACGGTCACTGTGTGCCGCCATATCGAACTCCGCTGGGAGCCGGGCGACCTTACGCTCGATTCGTGTGGCCATTACTCGGCTTCCAGTGCGGGCTGAGCTGCGGTGCCCGGCATCGACTGGTCGATCAGGTGTGTGTAAATGTCGGCCGCAGGTTGGGTGGTGTCTCTGATCTCTTCGAAGACATGAACGAAGAACGCCCACGGACCGCCCGCGGCGGCGACCTGTGCAAGCTGGTATTTCGGCCATGTCGGCACGGAGGTGCGCAATACCGCTTCGAGCACAGCTAATGAGGTAGGCTTGCCCGCTTCGAGGGTCGGCAGGTCTGCGAACACGCGCTGGCTGACCGCGATCACCCACTCGGCCGCCGAAACGAGGTCACGTGTGCTGTCCGCATTTGCCTGCACACTGGCCAGTAGTTCAAGGATGTCGTCGGCGGCGAGATGCCATGCGACCGCGGGGTAGATGGGCTCCAGCTGGTCGGCCAGATCAGCGGCAACAGAGGCATTCGCTTGGGGGTATAGCAGGTCTGGCAGACTGGTTAGAAGTTCGTCGGGCTCACCGAGAAGGTGGCGTGCTGCTCGCTCATATGTGGCCGCCTCCTCGGAATCAAGGCCCACCACGGCGAGTGCGTCCAACCATTCGCCCTGCTCGGGCTGATACAGGCCGTTGAGCGTCGTCTCGAGCGCGTTGCGCAGCAGCCAGTGATCCGGGGTTTCCCCATCGAGACGCGTGGCGAGTCGTTCTGGACGCCACAGCCACGGCAGCCAGAGGGCGTCGATGACGAGGTCCTCGCTGAGGATGCCCCCGGAAACCGGCAGCGGAAGCGCGAGCATGGGCGACTCCGCTGTCGCGTCGCGGCTGATGCCCGTCTGCTCGGTGAAGTCATCCCAGTGTTTTACGAGAGCAGCTGACCCGCCGGGCAGGATCAGCTGTTCGCCCTCTTCAAGGATGAATGGGAAGAACTGGTAGACAGGTTCGCTCATACCGGACACCTATGCGGAGCAGCGCACATGTTCCGGTATGACGACCTTTGACCAGCACGGCAACCTCCATGGCAGCGGCGGACGTTTCGCCCTGCAGCACAAGACGCCGGCCGACGTGAGCCTCGACGCAGCGGTGACTCACCTCAGTGGAGACGACGCCGATCTGGTGTGTGCTGGAGCGGACACCTTGGAGCTCAGCAGCGCACCGGATGGATGGAAAGCACATGCGAGCTTCGAGTTTCTGGGCGATGTCCAACTGGCGGACGGATCGACGGTGACCCCACACACAGACGTGCGCCTGAACCATCCCGATCTGGAGACGGCCCGGCGCACGTTTGAAGGCGATTGATCCTCGTTCAGGCGACTGCTAGAGCGGGCGTGCCCGGTGTGTTTGGCCCGCCAGCTGACAGCGCCTTGATGAGATCTGGTCGGAATCCTGACCAGTTTTCCCCTGTCTCAGTGACCACTACCGGCGCCTGCGAGTAGCCGAGGGTCTGAGTCACATAGGCGTGAGCGGTGGGATCCTCAGAGATGTCGACCATGCGGTAAGCCACCTGTTCACGAGCCAGCACCTTTGCAGTCAACTTGCACTGCGAGCACCCTGGGGTGCTGTAGACGGTCACGGTCATCTGATCCTCCTCAAATGTCATCTGTGCTCACGGATGTGAGCTGCCAGACGAACTATGCGAGGGATTGTTCGGCTCGAGCCGCGTGCTCTCGATACCGCTCTGACTCTGCCTGCGCGGACTGGCTGTTGACCACCTCGGCGTGTGCCGCGGCCAGCGCCCGAGTCAGCTCGTCGACACTGCCGGCAACCTGTTCGGCATCCGGTGCGCGCTGTGGTTTCGCCAGCAGTGCGCCCAGCGCCTCAGTGGTCAGCAGCACCAGCACCGGCGCCATGGCAGACAGGCACGAGCCGACCACACCCTCGAGCGTGTCCAGCCCCCGAATGGAGACCACGTGCAGGAAGTTCGCGGCGGCCGAGACGACAGTGAGGGCATACCCGGCGAGACTGAACAGCCAGTAGCTCTCCGCCCGTGAACGTCTGGCGAGCCCACCCATGGTGAACACCACAATGGGCAGATCGATCATCAGAGGCATCAGCCACAGCATCCCGCCGGGAAGCTCGGCCCACACACCCACGAACGTCAACCCATTCCAACTGACCAGAGTGGCGGCCAGCGCGGTCAGAACCACACCCACATTGACCAGCCGGTAGACCAGCCGGTTATCAGCGCTCGATCGAATCTCGCTCATGCTGCCACCTTTATTTTCTCCGGGGCGCCCACCGCCGGTTCGTTCGGAATCTCGGCAGGTGCGGCAGCCGCTTCCAGCGCGCGTTCCACCGCTGCGAGATCACGAACACACTGGTCAAGCTGAACCTGCTGGGCGAACACGAAGTTCTCAGCCGCACGTGCCCGCTCATCAGACTGTGCGAGGGCACCAGCTGAACGTGCATGCAGGGTCTCGATTGCCTCGGCATCGACCGACCGCGTCACCCATGCGTCGAAGATCCGTCGTGCGGAGGTGGCCGCACGTTCGGCATCCGATCCGCGAGAGGTGAATGTGCCGATCTCCAGTGTGATCGACCCGATGCGCGTCCTCATCGTTACGGGTGCGCCCGGGACGGGGCGGGAGAGGTCGACGCTGATGCCGCGAACGGTCGCACTCGCGTACCCGGCGTTATATTCGAACATCCTCCGCAGCGCCCATACGAAGCGCTCACGCTCGGCGCGGGGATCCTCGGGCGCCGGCTGGATGCGCCGCAGAAGCGTCTCATATGCGCGAGCTTCAGTGCCGAGTCGTTTCGCTTCGGACGCAAGTGCACCCGACTCCTTGCGAGCCCTCGCTGCACCTTGAGACTGCACCGCGCGCAGCACCTGAAGTCGACGAACCTCAGAGCGGAGCCGGGCATGCTCCAGCAGCATCGGATTGCCGGTGGCGATCGCCTTGACCTGAGAGAATGTGAGCACCGCCTCGGCAATGTCCTCGACCTCACGCTGGCCGGATGAGGCACTCATCAGCTGGGCGATGAACCGGGCTTTCCGTTCCAGCGTCTGGAAGCTGTACGAGTCAAAAGTGCCACGGGCGACATACCGATAGATCTCAACATGGTCGTTGAGGTTGCCCGGGCGCAGTGCACGCCCCTCCCTCTGGGTGATGTCAGACGGGCGCCACGGCGGGTCCATATGATGCACAGCCACCAAGCGATCCTGGATGTTTGTCCCCGTCCCCATCTTCTCTGTGGAGCCGATCAACACAGCAACATCGCCGTCCCGACACTGCTGGAACAGGGCATCCCGCTGACGCCCAGTGCGCGCATCGTGAATGAACCTGATCTGCTCGGCCGGCACACCGGCGGCAACCAGTCCTGATCGCAGACGCCCGTACGTCTGGTCGCCGCGGTCACCGGGAGTGCCGAGATCGCAGAAGACCACCTGCAGTGCACCGGGCTTGACTCTACTGCCGTAGACGCGCTCGCGAGTGTCCGACCAGATGCGGGCGATGCGCTCGACCGCTGCATCGACTTTCGGGCTCACATCGGCCAGACCGACTAGCTGAGGATCCAGTGCAACCTTGCGACCGTCATTGCACACCAACAGCATGTTGTCGTCGGCAGGATCGACCGACCCGCTGTGGATCTTCTCCGAACGCTCGGCCAGTTCTCGCACGAACGTATCCTGCTCGTCGGTGGGGTCGACCTCCACAGTGGTCTCGGTATGATCCGGACGAGCGAGACCGATCTGCTCCGGGGTGAGCACATCGGCGACGTCGGCGAACATGCCCATCAGCTCGGGCAGGTTCTGAATGACTGCGGGGCGTCGCTGCAGCCGGAAGCTCGAACCGTCCGGTGAGACCTCGACCTGCGATTCGAAGCGCACGAACGTCGCCGCCCACGCCGGGAAGTTGGCAACCTCGGCACGAACCAGACGATCTGGCTGGAGCAGGCGTTGCCAGACGAACGTCTCCACGATCGAATTCGACCACGGCGTGCCAGTCATCAGAGCCACCACCGGGCGGTCGCCGCGACGGCTGGCCAGCCACTCGATCTTGCGCTGCAGATCCCAAGCGCGCTTGGACGATCCGGAGGCGAACCCCTGATCCCGGCCGGCATCGACGTCAAGGCGTTTGAACATGTGCGCCTCGTCGATGGTGATGTGGTCGACGCCGAGCTGGTCGAACATCACCTGCTGCGCGTCGGCGACACCGTCGGAGAGTTTCCGGGCTTTCGTGCGAAAACGGCGAATCGCCTTCTCCTCACGTTTGACATTGACTCGCCCGGCAGCGTAGACGCGATCCATCGCCTGATCGCACTGCAGCTGAGTGACCCTCTCATCTGCTGCGGCAGATAGGGGCAGGGACGAGAACGCCTGATGCGTCATGATGACCGCGTCCCAGTCACCGGTGGCGCAGCGGGCGGCGAACAGCCTGCGGCGATCAGCGCTCAGGTCCTCTTTGGTCGCAACGAGGAAGCGTCCGGTCGGATACAGCTGATGGGCCTCACGGGCGTACTGCTCCAGCAGGTGGTTGGGTACGGCGATCAGTGGCTTGCTCGCCAGCCCCAGTTGGCGCAGCGTGACCGCCGCCATGATGGAGGTGCTGGTCTTGCCGGCGCCGACGGGATGCCCGCACAGCACTCGGGGCTGGGAGATCACGCGTTCGACCATGCGGCGCTGGTGATCCCACGGGGTGAAATCTGCGGACATTCCGGGGAAGCTCAGCCATGAGCCGTCAAAGCTTCGAGGTACGAATGAGTTGAAGCGTTCGTTGTAGATGTCCAGGACACGCTCAGCCCGGTCCCCGTCCTCCCACATCCACGTGGTGAACCGAGCCGAGATCGCCTCCATCTGCTCCTCGCAGGCCAGAGTGGCGCGCTGGTCACGCACCTTCAGCGGACGCCCCCACATGTCTTCCGGGTTCGGCACCTCGCGGACGATCACCGGTGACGTGTTGTTCAGCAGATGCTCAAGCAGCTGCTGCGGATCCCGATCATCGGTCCCAAAGTGGATGCGAGCGTCACCGGCGGCCCACCCACCCTCAACACTCCAACGTCCGGTGGTCACCTCCCGGCTGACGTTCGAGCGGGACCCGAACACCTCCGCGGTGAAATCTGAGACGACGCTGGTGGGAACCCATGAGGCGCCCGGACGCACGGTCACATCCAGCTCGGTCAGGCGTGGCGGCACCACCTCACGCAACGCGAGGACATTCGCATGGGCTCCAGCAGCTTCCGCTGCGGCGAGCTTGGTGGCGACGTCCCCGGAGAGGTACTCGTCTGCGGTGACCAGTTCATCGTTGACCGGGTCCCGGAAGACCAGTCCACTCAGCTGCTCCAGTGCCGTCGGCACATCGGTGCCGAGCAGCTCAGCGATGCGATCCAGATCGATTCCCCTGCCCTCACCCCGTGAGATTGCCAGCGCGTCAGCTGGCGTGTCCGCGTGGGTTGCGGGGACAGGCGCGTGGTTGACACGGTGCAGGAGAATCGGCGCTGGGCGAGCCTCACCCGTATCCTGATCGAACACCTCGAGCGCTAGTACCAGTGCGGCGTCAGGGTCACGGCGGAACCCGCCCATGGCTGGGCGGCGCCAGTTCAGCTGTGCCAGTCCTGTCTCAGGGTCGATTCGTCCCTCCGACATGTTGCCTCGCCCCAGTGCACCCCAGCGCGCGACATAGGCTTCATAGGCTTCGCGTGTCTGAGTACGGATGGCCTCTAGGTCTGGGGTATCTGCCGTCTCTGCGTCCAGCAGCCGAATGGCGAGATCACGCAGCTCCACCAGTGCACGCAGCTCTTTCGACTCGCGTACGCCGACAGCGCCGTCGGCGGTGATCTCCACGATGCCGTCGGCGGTGATTTGGAAAGACCCGATTGGACGACCTGCAGCGTCAGCGACCGCGACGGGCGCATCCGGCACATCCGCACTGATACGTGTTCGCGCCGGGGCACGGGAGACCATCTGGAGTGCGTGCCCCAGTGCGGTGTGAATGTCGGTGGCATCGCCGTCAACACGAATGCCGTTATGCCAGCCGGTCCCAGAGACTTTGCCGGCGACCAGCTCCGGATGCGAGTCGAACCAGCCGGTCAGGCGGGAGGCGTCGTCCGTGCCCGGGCGCAGCACCAGAATGTCGGCGACGACATCCGTGCCATCGAAGACGCCGGAGGGTAGGCGCACAGCGGTTTCCAGATACCCGTGTCGGGCAAGGGCGTCGGCGTTCTTGTATGCGTCCAGCATGTGACGGGAGACGACCACAACCATGCGCCCGTCGCGACGCAGCTCTGTCAGCGCGCGGGTGATGAAGTATTGGTGGACGGAGTCGCTGGGCAGGTGTGTCTGCTCGTCCCAGACGCGAGTGTTTGCGAACGGCACATTCCCGATGACCAGATCGTAGCGACCCGGCGCGTGCACCAGCGACTCATATGGGCGCTCGGCGATTACCGCTGCCGGGTTGAGCAGTCGAGCCATGCGCGCGGCCAGCGGATCCGACTCAATGCCGGTCCAGTGGAAGCCAACGGGGTCGGCGGCAATGAACAGACCAGACCCGCACCCGGGCTCCAGCGCTGCGCCACCGTCAATGCCGGTAGCGCTCGCCAGCTCCCAGCAGGCGTCAATGACTGTTTCGGGCGTGTAGAACGAATTGTCGATGTTCTCCGGAGAGAACAGCGCACCGAGCTCACGCATTCGCACCACGTCCGGGGTGGTGTCTTCAAGGTCGTGCATCCGGTCGATCAGCGGAGCCACCGGCCCCCAACCACGCCAGCCACGAACGATACGAGCATCAGGATGCGGCGTGCTCATCTGTTCGAGTGCGTCGAGGTATGGGGTGAACCTACTCATGATGCTCCTTGTGTCAGTTCGTTTCTGCTGTGTCTGCAGGAGACTGTGCGCGGGGCGCTAGAAGCGACGCCGTTGCCGGGTTGATCGCAGACCCGACCGCGGCTGCGGCCAGCACACAGGATGCGTCTGCCCTGTTGGCAGCGATCAGCCCGGCCACCACCGGGGCGGCGAAAGAGGTGCCGTCTCGGAGCCCGGGCATCCACCGCATTCCGAGAACGGGCATGCCGACACCTTGAGCGGAGACGTCGATGTCCGGGTCGTCGGCAGCCAACTGATCGGGAACCACCCCGGATGCGTCGACTGCCTGGACACCGATCACACCGGGGAGGTCGAACAGCCAGGACGCGGACGACACACTGGTCTGGGGGCGAGCGGCAACGATCGTTGCGCCGCGCAGCTGGGCAGCGATCACAGCGGCATCAAGCTCCGGAGATCGGCCTACAGAAGACGTCACCACGATCACGTCCGCGTCGGCAGACTCGTTGACGGCCTGCGCAAATGCACGTGTCCGGTCGGTGCTGCAGGCGATGGTGCCGTCCAGGCGGGCAGTGCCGACAGGGTGAGCTTCGATGCGCGCGTCCGGGGCAATCGATGAGACGATCCGGGCAACACTGGTGGCATGCCACGCGAGTACACCGTCGTCGGTGTCTGCATCACCGCCACAGGTGTTCGGCCAGATTTGATCTATGTGGGTGCGAGCGCTGGACACCGCAGTGTCGACGATCGCGACCGTCACCCCCGCCCCTGTAGCGCCGGTATCATGCATCTGCGCGAGCCCCCGCGCCCACGACGCATCCACCGTCAGTAACACTGTGTCGGCGGGAGCGGATGCTGATCCGCTCAGCAGACATGACAGCGCACAGGCGATCGCGCAGCAGAGCGTTCGGGGGCGGGGCACACCTGAGCGCTATGCGTGCGTTCAGGCGGCGCGATGTGCCTCGCCCGGGGTCTCCAAGATTCGATAGTGCAGCCTGCCGACGTGCAGCCAGCCGCACGGGCAGCGGTACGGACGCAACAGCTCCCCCGTCTCTTTCCGGAGCCTTTCGCAGGCCAGCTGAGCATCGCGGTCGGTCATATACACGCGTTTGTCCGGACGGCGGCAAGCCATGCCGATAGCTCGCTGCTTCTTCGTCCACTCCCGATGCTTCACACCGCAGGCGGGGCTGTGATACGAGGGTGGCAGATTCACCCTCGGGTGCCCGGTGGCCCGCCACTTGAACCAGCATCCGCACCCCTCACAGTGAATGCTCAGCAGCATGCCCTCGCTGACGAGGTCGTAGAACCCCTGTCGGCGCGGATTGTGTCGATTGCCCATTGTCTACCTCCCGCTCATGCATCGTTGCTACGGGCTATGCGCGTGCGCCCGACGGCTCCATAAACATCGGTAGACCGAGCTCGTTCTGAATACGCTCGGCCTCGGCGAAACCGCCGGCCCAGCGGATGCCCCCGTCGTCGAGCAGGTTGCCGTAGCGCGGCGGGTGGGAGACGGTCAGCACTGCCGCCGACAGCTGATCCCACCACTGGCGGTCGTGCTCGCTGACTGCCGTGTCCGGGTGCAGGTGGCGGACGGCCTCTGCCGCGAGGTGAATCCGTCGGTGCAAATCGCGGTTCTCGTCATGCAGGTAGTCGAGCTCGTCCATATTCCCTCCAGAGACACTTATGCGGCGAGACGGATGTTGGGCTCGGAAACGTTCGATGATAGTCATACTCTCCTGTGTGCGCGGACCGCATAGTCCCCGAATATGGAAGAGCTTGCGCGAGCACTATCGACCGGAGACGGAAACGTCCGCACCGGTCACGACGCCGACCTGGTGCGAACATGGACGGCGGGCGAACTCGAACGCGCCGGAGCCCGGCACATCCGCACCGGCGTGCCGCTGAAGGGGCGCTTCTATACCCGCCGGGTAGATGTGGCCGCCGACAGCCTCGGAGTTCTGTGCACCCGAATAGACCGCAGCCTCGGTAAGAATGTCGGCAACAGGTTGGAGCAGCTGGTGGCCTCTGCCGCGAACCTCGCACCAATGCCTCTCGGTTTCTTGGTCGTCGTGTCCGCACACGAGTGGGAAAGCTCCGGGGCGGCCGCAGATCGACTGCATGCGGGCCTGTCTGCGATGCTGAGTGCTGGCCTCTACACCTCCGGCGGCCTGGTCATCTGGGACGCGGAGAAGAAGCTGTGTCAAACCGCCTCAGGCGAGCTCGACGCGAGCACTCTGGCAGCACGGTTGTGTGGCGGTATAGAATCACGAACGAAGGCAGTGGGACGGGAATGAGGGAGGTAGGGATGGCTGACCGAACGCACGTATCTTCGGTTGTCAGCGCTGCACGGCCATCTGAAGTACTCGAAAGCCATCGTGATGAGATCTTGGAATTCCTGCACGCTCGAGGTTTCAACAACATCCATGTCTTCGGATCCTGCCTGACCGGGCTCGACCGGCCGGGTTCAGACGTGGACCTGTTCGTCGAGGGCGGCAACGGCAGTGGATTCGCCGTCGTTGAAGCAGCGCTCGATCTCTCCGAACGGTATGGAGTGCGGTTCGATCTTCGTTGGGTTTCGCCGGAGCAGATAGCTGGCTCTGGTTTGGAACATGCGTGGGCTGACAGGATGCAGCTTTGACCGAACAGCCACGCGCTGCAAATGGCCGCTGGGGTAGGATCGAGCACTCGCCAGCTGAGATCCAGATTGGGCTGAACGATAACGACAGAGACAAGCTCCTCGGAGACATCCGAACCTTCTGCTGGCAAGCTGGCGAAATCGTCTCCGAGCACCACCGTGAGGGGTGAGCAGGGTGCCCCCGGCTTTAGCCGTGGGGAGGAATGCGTCCGTTGAGGGCCGCCGCATAGTCCTGTGGTGAGAGAGTTTTGGAGGGGCTGGTTTCGGTGAGTCAGCGGGTCAGGATCACGCGGGTGTCGGTGAAGGGCGCGAGCCCGTTCATCGGCCTGTCTGATAACAGTGACCCTGATTCGCAGCGGTTGTATTCGCGTGATCCGGATGAGCTCATGCGGTGGTTGTGCGGTGCGTGGCGGACACGGTTCAACATGCATCGTTCGCGTCGCTGCAGGTACGACAAGGATGGGAATCTCGTTCCCATTGGTGGCGAGCCTGACCTGAGGACCCCGAAGCTGTCGAGGTTGACGCAGTCGTGGACGGCAGCGGTACCAACGGCAGTGTTGGAGAGCCCGGACAGTTTGGAGCGGCAGGATTGGTTCGCTGCCGTCAAGCGGCGTGAGACTTTGAAGCAGCAGGGCAGGGATCCGGGCAGGATGCCCCGGTTCCGGTCTCGGAAGCACTCTCCAGACATCTTCGCGTGTTGGTACAACAACGGTAGGAATGCGCGTTTCCAGCGGGTTGGGCGCAGAAGCGGGATCGTGTTCATCACGGGGCAGAACCCGGGCCAGTACACGGCCTCGGGGAAGCGCGAGAGTTTCGTGATCCGCATCCATGTCAGGCTCTCGGAGCCTGTTCGTGCGTATACGTCCGTGCGGGTGAACTGGGATCGACGAGAGCTCGTGTTCGTCAACGACCCGCAGGCAATCACACGGCAACCGACACACAAGGCTGTCGGCATCGACCGGGGCGTGGCAGTTGCCGTGGCCACCAGTGACGGGGCCATGCTGAGACTGCCGAAGAACGATCTCAAACGCGCAGACCGGTTGGTGCGCATGCATCAGCGTGCCCAGGCCAGAGCGATCAAAGCCTCAGGCAAGACCACCAAGGACTACTACCGTGGACAGGTGTCGAAACGATTCCGTGCCCACGCCAGAGCCATCAGTCGCCTGTCCGGCAAAGCCAGCCGCACGGTCGCCGATCGGCAGCAGAAATGGTCGAACTCCCTCGTGCGCGACTATGACGCGATCTTCATCGAAGACCTCAACATCGCCGGCATGACCAGTAAGACTCGGCC
>NZ_AUIC01000006.1 GCF_000423505.1 Pseudoclavibacter soli DSM 23366 | reverse complement strand
GCCTGTGGTCGGGGTGTGTTGACTGGCTCCGGCTGGGGGATGCCGAAGGTACCGAAGTCATCCACAGGTGCAGCTGGCTCGACTTGTGTGATCGCGGCGTTGAACAGGTCGCTGCCAGTATCCTCAGCCGGGGCCGGTTGGACAGGTGGGGGCGTCTGCTGGGCAGACGGCGGGATGAGGGCAGCCTGCGGCTGGGGCACCGTCACCGGTTCTGGTCGGGGGACACTCCAGGCTTCGAAGTCGTGCCCGGCTGGTGTCTGCGGGGTAGTTGGCACCTGCGGTGCTGCCGGGGCATCGACAGGGCGCACGGGATCTGATGGCGTCTCAGCTGATGGCGTCGGATCGGCGGTTGTGGCGAAGTCGAAATCGTCGAGCCCCGCATTGGCCGTGGGCTCTGGTTCACCCCCATCGACGGCCAAATCAAAGAGCTCGTCCTCCGGTGCCTGATCGGCGGCGTACACGTCCAGTGCGTACAGCGTGCCCAGAATCCCGGTGAGGCCGGACGGCAGGAGGTCAGCGATCGGCACGGGGGTGCTCACTGACGAGAAGTGCTCCCCTGCGCCCGTCACATTGCCTGTGTGCCCCTCATCTGAGACGACGGTGACGAGGGTGTCTCCCTGCGAGATCATGGCGTTCACCCACGCCTGGAGCGTGGGGTTGGCGACATCGCCGACCAGCACGGGAAAGGCTCCGGCGGTCTTGCGTGAGTCACGGATGGCGCGCGCAGAAGCCATCCAGCCGTCGCCGGTGACGACGGTGATGCCTGCCTCGCGCAGCGGCTCGACAATGGCGGGGATTTCTACGACACCGATCAGTTTGCTCATCAGACTATGACTATGCGGAGACACAGCGGTTGTCTGTCGAGACCCCCGCGCACAGGTATCCGCATGAATGATTCCGACCTGCATCTGACCGCCGAGCAGGCCTGCGCGCTCGATGTCTTCCTCAAAAAGGAAGCGCTCACAATTGAGGCCTGCGCAGGTGCCGGCAAGACCACACTGCTGCGAACAATGGCGGAGCACGCTGCCGGGCGAGGTCTCTACCTGGCCTATAACGCGCACACCGCGCGCGACGCCCGCGGGTCGTTCCCGGACACTGCCGAAGTGAGAACGCCCCACTCAATCGCCTATGAACACTTCGGGCGTGCTCGAAGGCAGCGCCTGACCGGGAAACTACCAGGGGCTAAGGAGCGCAAAGAAGTGTGGGGTGCTGCCCCCTTCGGGTCGGATTTCGGACGCATCACGTCGTGGCAGGTAATGCATCTGGGGTTGAACGCAGTGGAAGCGTTCTGCCAGTCGGTCGACCAACAGCTCGGAGTAGAGCATGTCGTCATCCCCCAGACTGTCCTGTACGAGCTCTCCCCCGATGAGCGAACCCTCGCGGACCTGAACGACGCAATCCTGCACGTCGCCAAAAAGATCTGGGAGACAGCCAATGACCTACAGGCAGACACCCCGGTCACCCACGACATGGTGCTGAAAATGTGGGCGCTGACCAATCCTGTTCTTGACGCGGACTACGTGCTCTTCGACGAAGCTCAGGACGCCAATCCGGTGATCGTGAACCTGTTGAAGCACCAGTCAGCGCAGATCGTCACTGTCGGCGACTCAGCCCAACAGCTCTACGGCTGGCGTGGTGCTGTGGATGCGCTGGCGAGCTTCGACGGCGTACGTCAGACACTCACCCAGTCTTTCCGCTTTGGGCAGGCTATTGCCGACGAGGCCAATCACTGGTTGTCCCATCTCGGAGACGATCGCCGTATCCGTGGTACGAACAAGCGCTCCAGCGTCTGGCGAGACCACGACAGTCACCGTGTGCCGGATGCCTTCATCTGCCGCACCAATGCCGGCATGGTGCGGCAGATGCTCACCCTGCAGGCAGAAGGAGTCGACGTGAGTATCGTGGGCGAGGCTAAAACCCGCGGCATTCTGCGCATGGCCGAAGTCTCGGAGCAGCTGACCAGCAGACATTTCACCACGGACACTGACTTCGCCTCATTCAAAGACTGGGATGAGGTGGTCGCCTTTGCGAACACACCTGAATGCCCACCTGACATCGCCGGGCAGGTACAGCTGGTGCAACAGTTCGGATCCGATACGATGCGTCGCGCCGTCAAGAGGGCATCGCAGCTGCCGGCAGAGCAGGCGCAGTGCGTGCTGACCACCTGCCATCAGGCCAAGGGGCGGCAGTGGCGGCATGTCCGGATCGCCGACGACTTCACTGAAGCACTTGAGCCGGGGGTACGTAAAAAAGCTGCCAGTGAGGAATTCATGGTCGCCTACGTCGCGGTCACCCGAGCTCAACGGCATCTGGATGCGAGAGCAATTGCCGGCGAGCGAGGGAACTCGCATAGTCCTGAAGTATGAGCAGAACTAAGCGCCGGAGACACACTGCGGCAAGGCGGGGCACGGGCGGAAATGGCCGGATCCAAGCTAAGACCACACCTTCATCCAAGAAGGCAGCACCCACAACCTCCAAGACGAAGTCTGATCCCCGCACTGGCACATCGAAGAAACCGCCGAAAGCCACATGGGGACAGGCGCTTCACGCCCACCTGTTCCCGCGTCGAGACACGGGGGTACGGGCGTTTCTTCGCACGTTCAGCTGGGGTGACTACACTCCGCGCGAGCTGCTGATCCGGTACCGCTCGCGCATCTCGTGGCCGTTGGTCCCATCCGTGTTCAGCGTCGCGCTGTGGGCAGGTCAGTCCACCTACTCGGCCGTCTTCGCACTGATGCTCTGGGCTGCGTCAGTGATCGTGCTGCCTACCGCGGTTCATGCTGGTATTCGTTCCTTGGTGATCTACCGCAGACACCGGGACGAGCTGCCGTGGCGGCCAGTCCTGTTTGCTGAGCTGAAACTTCTCGTGTGCCTGCTTGTCCAGGTCGCCTACTTCATTCCATGGGGGTCACTGTGAACGACGAGCCCGACTTCGACCCATATGCCGTTCTCGGCGTCACACGCAACGCCGACGACGATGTCATCCGAGCCGCATGGAAGACCCAGGTCCGCAAGAACCACCCCGACATCGTCGGACCGGACGGTGAGGCAGCGACAGCACGCATCAACGCGGCCTACAACATGATCCGTACTCCCGAACTCCGGGCACGCTATGATCGCGACCATCTCGCCCAACAGCAGCCGCCCATCACCCCTAACCCCCAGAGCGAGCACGTCTCCAACGTGTACGCCGCTGCACAGGATCAGCCCAGCTCGTACCCGGAGGCGGTGCAAGACCCTCGCCCCACAAAGAGAGTGTGGAAGATCGAGCTGAATCGAGGGAGCGTGATCCGCAGCCTCGCTACTGTCTCCGCGGCAGCTGCAGTGGTCGCCGCGGTGCTGTTTATCGTGGCATGGCGGTTAGGCGGGCTCTCCGGTGCCGCGGCTCTTCTCGGTGCGATCGGTGTGGCCGTCGCCGTTTGGCGGTCACTTGGCTGGAAGCGTCTGGCCAGCGCGGCTGCTGTCGCGCTCAGCTGGTACCTGTACAGCGTCCCAGGGGCTCTGTGTTCGCTTGCCGCAGTCGCGGCCGCTGTCGGAGTATGGGTATGGCTGGCCGCTGTCGCGGATATGTCCCGTGTATCCCGTGTGCGCAAACTCGCCGCTGGCGCGGCGCAGGCCGGGGCCGAGCTGCTGTGGGTTCGTGAGGTCATGGTCTCGGACTCGAGAAGGCTGCTGTTGAATGTGGAGTCACTTACCGGAGGCGCCGGCGGAGACGTTGTGGTCTGGGCTGACAGCCGAGCCCTGCCGGGCGCAGCCATCTGGCTGGATAGCTCTGCGACTCGAATTGGCGGAGCCAGCCGGCCGGGAGACATCGAGGCTTTGACCAGGGTGAGCCGTCTGGAACGACTGGGGAACCTGCTCAGCCGCCGTTGATCAACCCTTGTGCCATTCGAGTTCGTAGCTGGCTGGGTCAATGATCTTGAACGCCTGGTCGCTGTCGTGGTCGTAGTCGACCAACACAATCCATGTCCCCGAGCCGTACTCGCGATGAGTCTCGGTTCCTTCAGTGATCTGCGCCTCCCAGTCGCCGGTCACGCAGATATTAGCGGCGACAACTCCGTCGTAAGTGCTCGTATCGCACAGAGAGGCGTCAGTGGCGGTGAATGTGATCACTGCGTCAGTGGTGGAGTCTCTGCCAAAGACCGTACGTCCGACCTGTGAAAGTGCAGTCGCATCGAATTCACGAACGAGGCTGCTCATAGCTGCGCTGCGCTGTTCGTAGTTCTCATTTGCACCAACGGCAACGTACTGCTGAACGACACGTTTGGCCAGCTCCAAACGTGCGGGTTTCAGATCAGCGCCATAATTGTCGCGGATCTCCTGCTGCCGGGCAAGAGACGCGTCCGTTGCGTCTGAGCTGCCGGAGCTGCTGCTGCTGCTGCTGCTGCTGCTGCTGCTGCTGCTGCTGCTGGAGCTCGTGTCCGTGCTGTCACCGTCGGCGCTGTCCGTCATATCGGTTGATTCGCCGGTGTCGCTCGACCCGGGGTCTACCTCCACTGTCGTAGAGGGACGTTCGGACGTCGCGCTCGTCTCATCGTTATCTCCCCATGTCCACGGACGGGTGATGAGGACTCCGATCAAGACGATGGTGCCCACGACAATGGACAGTGAAGCGACTCTGTGGGTCTGCGCCCACTCGCGGATGTTGTTCATGTGATCCTCTTCTCAGTCAATCACGTTTCGAAAAATAGTGACATCGGCATCCCTGATGTCCACGAGCTGCGCGCTCTTACCAGGGCGGGGCTCCTCCACAATCTGATTATTCCCGACGTACATGGCCACGTGCCCATGATCTGTCCAGACCACAAGATCACCCGGCTGGAGCTCAGATTGGGATATGGAACGGCCAGAGTCTCTCATCTCCTCCGCTGTGCGCGGGAGGCTGATATTGAAGTGCTTGAAGACGTAGACCATGTACCCGCTGCAATCCATGCCGCCCTCTTCAGGGCTACTTCCGCCATACAGGTATGGTGTGCCGAGTAATGACTTGGCGTACTCTACAATCTCGGCGCGGGTGCCAGTTGCCACCTCTTCGCCGGAGTCCGATGAACTCGCATTGGATGCGTCCACCGTCACCTCGGCACACTCATCATTCGAGTCCTCAGTCTTAGTGGACTGCCCGTTGGTGGCACAGGATGCGATGTCGTCCTGTGTGTCGGTGTCGACGTCGTCCTCAGCAACAGAGGAGGTTACAGAGTCGGAGGTTTTCGAGGTCGTGGACTGTCCCAGACTGGGGATGAGCATTGCGACGCCGAAAATCGGGCCAAAGAACAGCAGGAGCGGGACAAGGGCGAGGATGAGTATCTTCTTACCGTTGATCCCTTTGGCGACTTTCCCGGCAGCCTTGTCCAAGAGCTTGCCCAATACAGGCGCTTTGTCGATCGCGGCGCCACCGGGAATTGCTGCTTTCGCAGCTTTCTTGACCGCTTCCTTTTTCAGGTTGTCCAACCCACTGGGCGCACTGGTTCTCGTGCGGTTTTGGCCCGAGCCCTCAGCATGAGGCAGAGCCTTCGTCTCGGTGCCTGTCAGACCGGTTTCAGAAGAGCTGTCTTGACTGGTGCCAGTGAAGCTGGGAGCACTCCCCCGCCGGATTGCTTGCCCGTCATGCTTCGAAGTAGCCTGACCCAAACCTCTGTCAATGTTGGTCGATGGCCTTCGCGCCAGTGAATCGGTCGGTGTAAGGCTCTTGTCACTTTTGGGCAGACCCCTGACGGCACCGATGTCCGGCATATTCGCTGGCTGCGAGGCAGGCTTGGCGGACTCTGGAGGACGCTTTCGTGTAGTTCCGTTGGTCTTCTCACTCATATTTCCACCTGGTCTTGTCGCGGGCCGTCGATCGCGACAGCAAGAGTGCCGTCCTCCGGGTAGTAAGGCACCCACACCGACCAGACCCCGCTGCCGGGGTAGCGCAGAATGGTGTCATCTCCGACAAGGGTGATTTCAGCGGCGTATGCAACAGGCACAATGACCTGTGCGTATGGAATTCCATTCCCGAGATAATCTGTCACTTGAGCGAAGGCACTACTGGGAGAATCGAGCCATCCATAAGCCTCTTCGTGCATTCCGACTTCGCGTGCGTGCAGTCGGGTCTTGAGTGTCGGCTCCCCCTCAAATCCGGTAGCGTCGGCTGTGAAGTATCTGCTGAGTCGCTGCGTCCGCTGTTCATCGGTCTCGGTACTCGTGTACTGCACCGCTGCGAGAACGGCAATCTCGGCGGCGCGCTGCTGCGCCGAGGAGAAGCCCGATGCGGCAGCCGCGCGAGCCTCTTCGACTCTCGTCCACTGTGATGAGTCCAGCGGGATGGCGCCCTCTAAGTCGGAGTCTTCTTGCCATCCTTCGAAAACGTCTGCACTTGGGCTCTCATCCGTGTCTGGGGTTGGCACTTCAGCTGTTGCGGAGGCTCCCTGCTGAGCGTCAGTCTGAGCGGCAGAACTATTACACGCCTTGAGCGTCACGGGAATGACAGTCACCAAGGCAATGAGTGCAAAAACAGACAAGCCGACAGAAATTCTGTGCCCGGCCAGCCATCGTCGCACGGAAGTGGAGGCTTGACGGTCACTCACTTGAACCCTGTGCTTTCAACCACTCATCAGGATTCACCGAGTTACCTGCAGTGGATCCGTCCTGCGCGAAAGACCAACTCGTGCGAACTTCAAAATGGAGGTGTGCACCCGTTGAACCGCCGGTATTGCCTGACAATGCAATCTGTTGGCCTTTGGTGACGGTATCTCCGGCGCTCACAAGTGCTTGGCTGAGATGGCAGGATCGCGTGCCGATCTGGCTTCCGTTGATGTTGTGGTAGATCTCTATCGCGATGCCGCAGGTGCCCAGCGCTCCGGCACTTTTGACGGTCCCATCGGCGATGGCGTAGACAGGTGTCCCAATAACCGCCTTGTAGTCCATTCCATAGTGGAACTTTCGAATACCGCTGAGGGGGTGTATGCGCACTCCATACTGGTCACTGATTTCCAGTTTCGCCAACGGCATCGCAATGTCACCCACATAGGTCGGCACCTCGGTGTCGCCGCCCCCCGAGCAGGTCTGTACCGACGAGCTGCCGGAGTCCGTGGAGCTCGAGCTCGAGGTCGAGCTGGAGGCGCCGCTCCCGCCATGGGACGCGTACCATGCTGCGGCAGCCTTACGCCGATCGGTGACGGCTTTCTCAATCTCTCTGGGGCGCTCATACTGCCTGACCCAGATCTCGGCTGCGTCCTCGGGACTTGATGAAGATTTGATGCCGTCCCAGACCGCCTGATAGCTCGTGGAGAGTTCCTGTTTCATGTAGTCGAGCTGGACTGAGAGGAGCTGGTCGATTTCCTCTGCAGTCAGTGCCTCTGTCGCTAGTGGGGTGCTGTACTGAGACGTGTAGAACTTATCCCCGAGCTTCTCTTTGACGTAGTCGCGGACTTTGCTGTGACGGCCAGTCTGTTCAGTTGAGCCCGGTGCATTTGTCCACTGAACAATGCCCCAGCCAAATTTCACATTCAGGCTCCCGCCGGCGATTTCAGCCTTCCAAGGAATGCCTCCTGATTCCGCTGATATGTTGGCGACCACGCCAGAAGCCTGTTCCGCCGTCATCTCGGCGTTGGACTGCAACCAGTTGTAGATCTTCTCCAGCTCGTTGGTGCCGCTGAGCTCAGAGCCGTCACTATTGCATGTGGTGGTCTGCCCGAGCGCCCATTTGAGGCCGATGTCGTAGGCTGCTTTGACATTCTCATCGCTGAGACCGATGAGCTTGCCGAGCAGAGTGTAGAGCTGCTCGGTCTTCGCGTAGCTCTCCTTCTGACTCTCCGTCTGCTCTTCTTCATCCGGGCGTTCGAAATGGTCGTAGGTGCTTGTCTCATTTCCGCCCATGTACTCGGCGAAGTTGTCGAGACGACGGTACTCGCCGCTCGGGTCGTACTGGGCGATGGCAAGGCCGATCTTCCACTTCAGCTCTGGTGAAGAGAGCAGATCGACGTTATTATTCGCTTTCAGCTGCACCGCGGCTGACATGATCCAACCCATGTCCAGTGTGTCGATGGAAGTCCACGTCTGCTCATTCGCGGCTAACCACTCATCGAGCGAGCTCGTATCGTTGACGGCGTCCTCAATAGATGGAGCCGATACATCGTCCGCTGGGTTTGCTGCTGCGATACCGGCCGCTGTGCGTGACACGGGGGTGATCTGAGCTGCCTGGGCTTCCGAGATAAAGCTCTGTGAGATCCCCGAGTCCAATGCGGCGAGGATAGGGGTGAGCGTGGTGGGGCTTATCGCCTCCGTGTCGGCGACGTCTACAGACGCGAAGCCGCTGAGGAACAGACTGGCCCCCAATAAGGCTGCGGTCATCCCGCGGTGAAACCCTGACTTGCGCATACACACCACTTATGCGGAGGAGCGCTTCAACGCGCCCGGCCGATCCGCCATTCGACATGGGGGTCCTCCCCTTGGGGGAAATACCGTCGTCGTCGTCGTTCCAGTCGCCAGACATACAGGCGAGAGGGGCGGTGGTTCGATTTTCTGCGGTTGTGGACGCCACACAGATTCTGATAGTTCGACATGGCTGTGGCGCCGCCGAACGACCATGGCCAGATATGGTCCCCCTGCCCGCCCGGGCTGGTGCATCTGCGCCCGATGATGGGTTTGTGTTCACAGCGGTTCCCGCTGCGGGCAGCTCCGTGGATGCGCTGCTCTTTTGTGAAGACTCGCTGTGGATCTGTCTGGATGCGATGGTTGTTCGAAGCCCGACGGGCCAGCAACCCCAATACGATAGGCAATACCAGCAGGATGAGCACCGGTGTGGGAATGGACAGCTCCATAATGGCGAGATATGCGAATGAGGGGCCCACCCGGAATGGGCAGACCCCTCATTCGTTGTGGAGGCGAGTACTAGAAGTCGTCGTCGTCATCGTCGTCAGCAGCCGGTGCGGCCGGCTTCGACGATGCGGGTGCGGGCTTTGACGCCTGCTTCGACGCCTGCTTCGGTGCGTCCTCGTTCGGCTCGCTGCGGTTGGTGCGGCCGATCTTGACGAACTCGGCCTTACCGTACAGCAGTGAGACACTCACGTCGTCCGCGGTGACCTCGAAGGAGGTGCGCTTGTTGCCTTCCTTGTCCTCGTAGGAGGTCTGCTCGAGGACGCCGACCACGGTGACGCGCTGGCCCTTGTGCAGCGACTGGGCCACGTTCTCAGCCAGCCCACGCCATGCGCTCACTCGCAGGAACGCGGTGTTCTTCTCGACGTACTCGCCTTTCTCGCGATCGTAGAAACCGACCGACTGTGCGATGGTGAAGCTGGTGACGGCGGTGCCGTTGCCGGTGTAGCGAAGCTCCGGGTCGGCGGTGATGTTTCCGTAGAAGGTCTGGACGTTGTTCGCCATGATGTGTCTTTCTCTAGTTGTGTGTTCGCCTGGTGGCGGTGACGTCGGCCTTTCCGTCGTCTGGATGTACTATGCGCGGGGCATCGAAAATCGTGCATTCGGGTTTGTTCAGCAAGTCGGCCAGCTGGTCGAAGCTGACGCTGGCGGTCTGTGTCCTAGCCTGCCTGAGCCGGTCGAGACTGCGTCGAAGCCAATGGAGTCTCGCCTCGACCGTGGCAATCTCCGAGACAACGAAGTCGATCTCCGTGTCGAGGTCTAGCTGAGAGTTGGGATTTGGGTTTGGAGTGCTCATGGCATCATTCTGGAGGCGGGCGCACCGCCCCGACCTCATGCGCACAAGGGAAATCGCAACATCATGCCGCTTTTCGTCGGTTTGGGGTGTGTGCCCCATGCACACGGGGGGGGTGCCGCGTTTATAGCTGGGCGAGCAGGATGTCGACCCCGAACAGGCTCGCGGCCTGTTTACCGAAGAACAGAGCAAGCAGCCAGCCTCCCGCCAGTGCCGGGCCGAGCGGCAGTGTTGAACCACGCCCACCACGGCGCAGTGTCAGCAGGGCAGCTGGGAACGCAAGCAGATAGGGTGCGACCATACCCATCACCAGCGTGGGCATTCCTATTGCACCGAGACTTGCCCCGATCACCGGTGCGATCTTGGCGTCGCCGAACCCCATGGCCCCCACTAGCGCGAATACGAGGATCGGCGCAGTGTAGACGGCTGCGCCGATCAGTGCACCGTGGGCGGTCTCGTTCTGGCCGGCGAGACTGGTCAGGGCGATCAGCCCGGCAGTCATCACCCCAGCCGGAAGCGTGACCCTATTCGGGATGCGTCCTGTGTCGAGGTCGGTGAGCGTGATGGTCAGAAGCGCTGATCCCGTGAGCAGCTGCAGGCCGGTCAGCAGGGCTTCTGGCGGTGTCTGCGGGGGTATGTGCCACCAAAGCATCACCCACAGCAGCGCGTTGAGCGCCTCCACAACCGGGTATCGGATGTTGATGGGTGTCCTGCAGTGCAGGCAGCGACCACCTAGGGCCAGCCATCCCAGAATGGGCACATTCTCAGACCAGCTGAGCTGGTGGTTGCAGGTGGGGCAAGCGCTGCGACCAGAGGCATCTGTGCCTGCGGCGAAGCGGACAGCCACGACGTTCAGAAAGCTGCCGAGCACGGCACCGAAGACACCGGCCCAGATCAGCTGGGCAGTGAGTGGGATCGAGCTCACCGCTGTTGCTCATAAGCTGTGGGGTGCCCGGCTGCACGGGCTGCGGCAAGCGCGGTCTCGTATTCGTCCACTCGCCGTGTGAGCGCTGCCCAGTCGAGATCGAGGTCCGCGCTGACAGCGGCGTCGACGGCGGATACCGGGTCGAGCTCCAGTCCGCCGTCGGGAAGTCGTCGAGCCTCCAACGTGACCGGGGGCTGGATATCGAGGGTCGCGAATATGCGCCCCTCATGTCGACTGAACGTGATTTCTGGGACGATGCTCAATTGATGTCCTTTCCACAGGCTGGTGTCTGGGACAGGACTATGCGGACGTGTTCAGATCCGCGGCAGGCTCTCGACCGCGAGGTCGACCAGCACGGCCATGGTCACCAAGACGCCTGCAGCCACAGCCAAAAGCTGAAGCGTCGGCAGTGCGAGCGGGTGCCGCGCGACAAAAGCCCGCCAGTCGGATTGGAGTGTACGTCGAGGTTTACGTGTCTGTGTGCTCATACCCACCATGTGCGCGGGGTCACTAAGCGAAGGTGAGTGAGTACACCGTGGTGTAGTCGCTCGACTGCACAGTGCCCGTCTGCGTGTCCGTGGACGCCATAGATGAGACCACCACGCGTGCGTAAGGCGTCTGGGCGAAGTCGGAGGCTTGTGGCGCGTAAATGCCCAACGATGCATTCGCTGCCAGCGGGTCCTGATACTGGATGACCACATCAGCGTAGTCACCGCTTTCGAACAGTCCCTCGGTGACTGCGCCGCTTGCGTCCGACACGGAGAACGCGGTCAGCTGAGTGCACCCCGCCGGGGCCCGAGACGGCCGTGTGTGGGATGTCGACCACCAGTAACAGGCGCCGGGGTCAATACTCGGGGTGCCGGCGTATCCGACCTGGTATGCCCCCAGCTCGTTGACTGATCGTGCAAGGCTTCTGGCATGGTTCTGAGCGGTCGACTCCGATGCCCCGAAGACGGTTGCGCGCAGCCCGGAGAGCACACCAAGACTGACCACCGTGAGCACTGCAATCGCAATGACGGTCAGAGCAAGGCTCACTCCGGAGTCATTTCGGAGACGGTGTCTCAGCTTGCGCATACTGTTGCCGCCTCTCCACTGAGGTCCAGTGCTGATCGATACCAGCCGGAGTCCAGTGTGATCGTGGTCTGCGCCCGGTATGGCGCCACGCTGCCGATCACGAAATCCGCTTTGAGCATGTAGGGGCTGCTGCTGTCCCAGGACACGGTGAAGCCTCCCCCACTGGGAATACTGGCGTCTGCGACCTTCTGCCATCCAGCACTCGCCGGGGACGATGTTGCAGAGAAGCCTGCCGACGCGCTTGCCGCGATGGGACGCCCCGTTGACGAGTTTGTCGCGAGCTCTGGGCCGGTGCGCTGCCAGAGGATGCCGTCGTCGTCCAACCACCATGCACGGCACGTCCAGCGCGCCCGTTCCCGATCGCGAGTGAGGACGACGACAGCCTCGTCGCCGCCGAAGCGCGCGTTCACCTGTGCGTCAGGCAGCACTGAGGCGGTGTCGTTCAGCCCGGTCTCCAGCCCCTGTGTGAACGTGTTGGCGGTCTGGATGTTCTGGTTGCGTGCAGTGCTGTCTTGATTCAGTCCGGCTGCGGTGTTCACCAATGTGGCTAGGATCAGCAGGACCATAGTGACCAGCCCCATCGCCACAATGGTCTCCACGAGAGTCATACCCGAGTCACGGAGCCGCTTCAGACGTCTACTTCGCAAGGGTGATCACCTCGATCTCGGGAGTTCGTTCGCCGATACGAACTGCCAGACGGAAAGTCGTGGTGACCACTGCGTTTTCATCGGTGGCGGCCACTCGAGAGCACAGGCTGTTGATGGCGGAGGCGGTGGGGACGGTCATCGACCCCTTCCTGACAGTCCAGACCGCGTCCGAAGCCCCGGAGACCTGCGTGGAGTTCACCCGCAGTCGAATATTCATCTGCTCCGTGAGCGGGTAACTGGTTGCGACTGGATATTGCCTGAAGGAGGTGAACCAGGTCTTGCAGGCTTCAACCTGACTCCCAGTCGTGGTGAGTTTCTCGGAAGCTGCGACACTGGCCTGCTCGGCGAGGTTGAGCACACTCTGCTGAATCCGATCACGTTCGGCGACTTCAGAGACCTTCGCCGCGTTTGTCGACGTCGACGTGAAGACGCTGACCACACCGAGCCCCATGGCGGCGATTAGGAACACACTGACGATCACCTCGACCAAGGAGTCACCGGCATCGCGATACCGGCGCGTTCGACGAAGACTCATACACCACACCTATGCGGAGGCCGAAAGGTAGCCTGCCAGCGCCTGAGGATCATGGGCGGCACGCTGAGCCACCGCGCGCTCGACACGGCCGGCACGAACGAGCTCGGCGAGGTTCTGGTCGAGGCTGTGCATGCCCTCCTTCGCGCCTGACTGCAGGGCGGTGACGATCTGATGGGTGGTTCCCGATCGGATCATGTTCGCCACGGCGGATGTGACCACGAGGATCTCGTGCGCCGCGATCCGTCCGCCGGAGACGGTTGGCAGCAGGGTCTGGCTGACCACACCCCGCAGCGTGGCCGCCAGCTCCTGTCGAATCTGCTCCTGCCGGCCGTCCGGGAACATGTCGATGATTCGATCCGCGGTCTGCTGCGCATCCTGCGTGTGCAGTGTCGCGAAGACAAGGTGTCCGGTCTCCGCAGCGGCGATAGCGGTGGAGATTGTCTCCAGATCGCGCATCTCCCCCACGAGGATCACGTCGGGATCTTGGCGAAGTGCGCGCTTGAGTGCCTCGGGGAACGAGTTCGTGTCCCGCCCGACTTCGCGCTGAGTGATGAAGCAGCGCTTTGAGCGGTGGACGAACTCGATCGGGTCTTCAATGGTGATGATATGTTCATCGCGCGTGCGGTTGATCAGATCGATCATCGCAGCCAGAGTCGTACTCTTCCCGGACCCGGTCGGCCCGGTCACGAGCACCAGCCCACGCGGCAGGGCCGCGAACTGCCGGAGCACGCGCGGCATGCCGAGCGATTCGAGACTCGGAATCTGGGTCGGGATCTGCCGACACACGATCCCGATGCCATTGTCCTGATGGTGGACGTTGACTCGGAAGCGTGCGCCTGCAGCTGCGATGGACAGGTCAAGCTCGAGCTCATCCGCAAACCGATCGCGCTGATCTTGGGTAGTGATCGATTCGAGCACGCTGTACATCAGCTCCGCCGTCCACGGAGATGCATCCATACCCGCGATGGTCTGCAGCGACCCGTTGACCCTGATGCGAGCCACCTCACCTGTTGCGGTGTGGAGGTCAGAGGCGCCCTTAGCGACCACCTGTTCCAGTGCGTACGCGAGAACCTCGTTCAGACCGCTCATTCGGCCACCTCGATGCTGACGTCTTCAGATTCTTCCTGAGGATCGACATCCACGTCTGCGTCAGCCAGCACGAAAATGTCTCCAGAGAGAACCACCGTGTACTCGGTCTGATCCTTCTCCGGCTCTGAGATGTCGATGCCGTTGACCCAGAACAGTCGAGTGGAGTGCTGAACGCCGCTGATGAACCCGGCGATGCTGTCATAATCTCCGGTGGCAGTCACTGTCACCGGGTACGCGATCAAGCTGGACGCATCTGCGCTCGCAATCGCATCGGCTGCCGCTGATGCCTTTGCCGCGTCATCTCCGGAGACGGACTCGAGTACGGCGACCACTTCTGGGGAGATCTGTTCAAAGGGCGTGGCATCACCCAAGGTGAGCCCGTCAATGGAGATCGCGTTGGTTGCGCCGACCTCCGAGAGTTCAGCGAAGAAGCCCTCTTGGTCGAGCGCGCTCGGGATGTTCGCGCGGAGGTCAGCCAGTTGCGCGCTGAGAGCATCGAAGTTCTGCCGCGCCGCTTCGCCTGCGTCGACACGCTGGGTGAGAGTGGTATTGCTCTGTTCGATGGCTGACGCCTGTTCCCGGTCATCGCCGGCCGAGCTGAGGTTCACCCAGCTGAGGCCACCGCCGGCGAGTACACTCACGGCGATGACGCCCGCGGTGATCAGCTTCAGGTTTGCCGTATTTGTCTTAGTGGTTTCCTTGGTCACTGCGCGGCTCCTGACTGGTCGAATCGGTAGGTGAAGTTCGGCGAGAGCTCAACGCTCACGCTGGTTGTGTACGTGCCTGTGTCCTCAACTCGCTGGGAGTCGGTCACCTTGGCCGAGGTGACGCCAGCATCTGACTTCAGGGCGTTCAGCCATGACGTCAGATCGGGCAGGGTCTCACTCGTTGTCGTGACCGCGACGTTCAGGGGGCCCTCGGAGTCGGCAGCGGCCTCGGCGTTGGCGCCGAAGGACGAGATGGTGAACTGGCTGATGGTCATGCCCTCGGGGGTGAGGGCGTTCAGGCGGGTGAAGATCCCGGACCAGTCCGATTCGGCTGCGGTGGCCGCGCTGCGTGCGTCCGAGAGCACTTGCAGCTGCGTGGAGACTGAGGCGGCCTCAGAGACGCCCTCCAGTTGAGTCTGCAGAGTCTGCTGTTGCTCGGACGCGCTGGCCAGCTGCGATGCGGCGGAGCTGGACTGCAGCCCGGTCACACCGATCGCTGCCCCGGCGACAAGTAGCGCTGCGGCTGCCACAGCTGCGGTACGTACCAGCCCAGACCGATCGGCCAGCGACACCGGACGAAGGTCTACGCCCGCGCCAGGTAGGGCCAGGCCGACCGCGACCAGCGACACCAGCTGACCATTCGCATCAGCGAACTGGGGTGCGCTGACTGCAATGCGGAAGCGGTCGCCGAACGCGCGGTCGATGCCGAACGTCCGTGCGCCACCGCCGGTGAGCACGATCTGGGAGAGCTGGTGCTCATGGAGGATCTCCTCGACCGACCACGCGATGTCCGAAACCACCTCGGCGAGGACATCCTCGAAGTCACCTTGGTAGGCCTCGACGGCGCTCGTGTCCTCGGAGGTCTTGAGCTTCTCGGCGGCGCCGCGAGTCAGCTGCAGGCGATCCATCAGGCGGTCGGTGATGGTGTCTCCGCCATCCGGCGTGAGCTGCACTGACACTGCGGTGCCCGAGCTCGCCTGCACAACTGTGGTGTTGGTCTTGCCGATGTCGACGATGACTGCGTCGTCCACACCGCCGACCGCTGCCTGCGTCGCACGAGCGAGCGCGAAGGCTCCGGCATCGATCCCGACGAGTTTCAGGCCAGCGGCGGAGACCACCTGCTCGAGCGAGGCGACAATCTGGGCGGAGGCACCGACAAGCAGCCCACTCACCTTCCCTGCCCGCACGGGGGCGTCGGGCGCTGGAAGGAAGTCGAACTGCGCACCGGCCGCAGAGAACGGCAGCGGCTCATCGGTCGGGGTGCGCAGCTGCAGCGACTTCCTCAGCTCGGCATGCGGCAGCTTTGCGAACGAGGCCGGGAGGTACAGTTGCTGCCGTCCGAACGTCGAAACCACGACGTTCTTCGTGGTGAATGAGCCGGCTGTGTAAGCCTCAGTGACCAAACGAGCCACCGCCGGGATGTCGATGATCGATGTCTCCGAGATGAGGCCTTCTGGCACATCCAGGCTCACGTATGAATCCACGACAAGGTCGCCGTTTCCGTCAATGTGCGCTTGGGCGAGGCGAATGCCAGTGCGGCTGATGTCCAAGCCGAGATGCTTTGCGGCTGCTGCCATTATGGTTTCCTCTCAGGAATTGGAGATCAGGGTGTTGATCTGGAACATGGGCAGGTACAGGCTGATGACGATGCCGCCGATGACTGCGCCGATGACGACGATCATGACCGGCTCGATGATGCTGGTCAGCTGCTCAGTAGCCTCGGTGACATCGTCGTTGTAGAACTCAGCGACTTTTTCCAGCATCGAGGGCAGGTCACCTGCTGCCTCGCCAGCGCCGATCAGCTTCGTGGTCAGCTCTGGGAATACCGGCTGCGCGAGGAGCGCGCTCTGGATGGAGCGACCAGACTCGACGTCTTCACGCACTTGGCGGGCTGCCTGTTCGATGACCCAGTTGCCACTGGCTCGACCAACCAGATCGAGCGATGAGGTGATCGGCACGCCCACATTCGTCAGTAATGAGAGTGCATCCGCAAAACGGGCGACAGCCAGCTTGCGAGCAAGGGGTCCGATGATCGGGAGCCTGAGCTTGATCGGATCCCACCGCCGGCGAAACCACGCCTTGTCATGGCTGGCGCGCAGGAACAGGACAGACGCGAGTGTCACTGCGATGATGAGCGGTCCAAGCCACGGCATCTGGTGGCTGACAGCCACAAGCACGCGTGTCGGCAGCGGGAGCTGGCCGCCGAGAGCGGCGAACATCTCCTCGAACTTCGGGACGAGTGTCCAGACGATGCCGATGACGGCGATGAATGCGATTGCCAGCACGACAACCGGATACGTCATCGCGGATTTGATCTTGGCTCGCAGTTTGTGCTGCCGCTCGAAAGCGCCCGCCGCTGAGGCCAGTGTACGATCCAGTTCCCCTGAGGCCTCGCCGGCTTCCACGAGGCTCACGAACAGCTGTGGGAACATCTTGGGATGCAGCGCCAGCGCCTCGGTCAGGCTCGATCCGGCGACGACGTCCTGACGAACGGACGAAAGCGCCGCACCCAGTGACTTCGAACGCTGGGTCTGGGAGCTGACAAGGTCAAGAGCCTCAGTCAGCGGAAGGCCGGCACCGACCATGGTTGACAGCTGACGAGCCACGAGAGCGAGGTCCTTGGGGCGGACGCCCTTAGAACCCATCCCCGGAATGTTGATGTCCTTGTTGAGCGTGCCGGATGATTCGTCAAGGGAGACAATGGCCGCGAACCGATCTGACAACTGTGCCAGTGCCACCTCGCGGCTTGCCGCGTCAATACGTCCGCGGCGCCGACGCCCCTGCGCATCTCGTGCGATGTACTCGAACTGGCTCATGCAGCTTGCCCTTTCACTGGTTCCAACAAGGCCGTATGCGTAGTGCGCTGTCCGGTCACGCGCTGACGCGCAGAATCTCAGCGACGGAGGTCTTGCCTTCGGCGACTTTGCGCAGCCCGTCCGTGCGGATCGTCTCCATCCCGGCAACGATGGCCCGTTCGGCGAGCTCGGCCCCGGTCCGCCCCTCAGCGATCATGCGGCGCATGACGTCGTCGACGACAAGAACCTCTCTGATTGCCAGCCGCCCCTGGTAGCCGGTGTCATTACATCGCGAGCAGCCGACAGCCTCATGCACATGGACAACCGCCTCGTCGGGGGCTGCCTCGGGGATACTGAAGCCGAGGCGTCTCAGCTGCCCGGCAGACATCTCGGCAGGCCGACAGCACTGGGTGCACAGGCGCCGCACGAGACGCTGCCCAACTACCACTCGCAACGCCGAGGCGAGCAGGAACGGCTCGATGCCCATTTTGGTCAGACGTCCAACAGCCGAGGCCGCGTCGTTGGTGTGCAGGGTTGACAGCACAAGGTGACCGGTCAGTGATGCGTCCATGGCGATGGACGCTGTCTCACCGTCTCGGAGCTCGCCGACGAGGAGAATATCCGGGTCGGCGCGGAGGATTGATCGCAGCGCACCGGCAAAGGTGAGCCCCTGTTTCTCGTTGACCTGAATCTGCGTCACGCCGGGGTATCGAAACTCGACCGGGTCCTCAACGGTGATGATGTTCACTTCGGGCTTGTTGATGTCCGTCAGCGCAGAGTGCAGCGTTGTCGACTTGCCAGACCCCGTCGGCCCGGTCACGAGTACGAGTCCATAAGAGGCGTGGTACCCCTGCTTGAAGGCTTCCAGAGCGGCGGGTGCGAACTCCTGCTTGGAGATATCGAGCGGACCACCGGACTGGTTGAGGATTCGCATAACCGCGGACTCTCCACGCACCGAAGGCAGGATGGCAAGGCGAATGTCGGTGGTGCCGCCGTTGAGCTTCAGACCGATACGACCATCCTGCGGCTTGTGACGGGTGGCGATATCCAACTGGGCAAGGATCTTCAGTCGGTTGATCAGGGATTGGTGCACGTTCGCGTCATAGGTGCTCACCTCCCGCAGCACACCGTCCACACGGTGGCGGATATGTACGCCAGTCGGTGACGGCTGAATGTGCACATCAGAGGCTCCCTCGTCCACAGCTCGCTGCAGGATGCCGACAACCAGTCGGGCGGCCGGACTCGAATCCGCCGCGGCATCATCTGACTCTTCGCCGCTGGAGATGATCTCGCGCTGGGCGCGCAGGTCCTCCCCCAGGCTGTCCAGCATCTGCTCTGAGTCGGAGCGGTACAGCTCGGCGATCAGTTCCTGCAGGGCGCCGCGAGCGCAGACCTGTACACGGACGCGACGCCCTGAGGATCCTCCGACGGCGTTGACCAGAGACCTGTCGAACGGGTTCACCACCAGCACATCGAGGTAGGTTCCGTCATCACTGACCGGGGCAACCAGACTCGTGCGAGCCACATTCCCCGCGATCATTGACACCACAGGATCCGGAATACTGCTCGCCTGTGGCGGGTCCACTCGCGTGTGCCGTGAGGTCTCTGCGGCAACATCAGCCAACAGCCGATCATCCACCAGCTGACTCTCGAGCAACCAAGCGAGTGTTCCGGATGAGCTGCTCACACGATCCTCTGGGATACGTGAGAGAACCACATCGGGTACGCCGGCGGCACGCAGAGATTCAAGAAACCTATTCATGTCAGAGAGCTATGCGTGCGGGGTGTTTCGGGGCTGCTGCGGGTTTGTCCTGCTTGTCCGCGGCTTGTCCGCAGAGCTTGCGGACAAATTTTCCCTTGTAATTACTGGGCTGTAGGGGCCTGTCCTCTCTGTCTGTCTAGTTAAATGATTTGTTAAAGAGAGAGATATATATAGGGGCTGGGGGAGATATATTTCTCTTTCTCACATACGAGGGGGGGTCCCCTCGGGCGTTTTTTGCGGACAGGGTGTTGGAGGGCTGTTTTGGCCCGGAATTCCGGGGTTTTTGTTGTCCGCGGGCTGTGCGGACAGGCTGCGGACAGGTCGGACGTGGGCGGGTTTTTGGGTGTTTTTCGTGTGGGTGGTTTTGGGTGGTGTGGTGTCCGCGAGGGGGCTGGTTCCGCGTGTTTCCGGGGAAGTACGGGGTTTTGGGGTGGTGGTTTTTGGGTGTTGTGGGGCTTGACAGGGGGTGTTAGGCTTGGCTGCACCAGCTTCACTCAAGTGCCCGCTCACCTGCCGCAGCCAAGCCTAAAAGTGCTTTTCGGGGCTGTTTTCTGGGGTTCCTGGCCTGCTTTTTCGCTCTCTTGCGACCCCTGTTTTGGGTGCGAAGGTGCCTGTTTTGGGGGTTGTGTGGGGGTTGACAGAGGTGTTAGGCTTGGCGTCAATCGCTCCACTCAGAGCGGAGCACTCAACACCAAGCCTAAAATCACCGGCGGCCCGTTGATGTGCCGCTGAAGCACCCTCTTTCGCCGTCTTAGCCCCATGCTGGCACTGATCGAACGTGCCCGTGCTCTTCCGGATCTCGGTCTGGCAAGTCTCCGTCGACACGCCAGCCCCCATACTCGACAGGTGCCCCGCATAGCCTCTCTCAGGAGGTGCAGCACGTGCATACATTCACACCCGGTGACCTGGTCACCACGTCACGATACGAGGGACGCTGGCAAATCGAGAGTCTGCTCGCCAGAGATTCAGGTGCACCCGGGCGAGCCGTCCTGATGCCTGCAGGTCACGGCGCCACCCGAGGCCGACCGGTTGTCCCACTGACCACACTCCAACCGGCTGCGGAGAAATCTGCTGCTCCCCTGCTGGTATGGGTGGATGTCGAGACCACCGGACTCGACCCGTGGGACAACCATGATGAGCTGCTGGAGATCGCAGTTCTCGTCACCGACGCATCCGGGAATCTGGTAGACGAGCACGGCTATCATGCTGTGGTTCACTACGATGCCGAGGAATCGGTGGCTCTCTACGACCACGCTGACGACACCGTCCGCCAGATGCACACACGCACGGGGCTGTGGGATCGTCTGGCGGCGGGCTTACCGCTGACGCAGATCGAGGAAGAAGTGCTCGCCTACGTGCAACAGTGGGCGGTTCATCCTCGACAGGCACGCTTGGCGGGAAGTTCTGTTGCTCTCGACCGTAAGTTCCTCGAGGCGAAACTGCCGCGGCTGGAGCAATGGCTGCACTACCGAGTGTTGGATGTGAGTTCTAATCGGTTCCTGCTGGGCGCGCTCGGGTACTTCGGCGGGCCGAACTCGGGCAAGACACCGGCCCACACTGCCTTCGACGACATCCGCGGCTCTCTGGACGAATACCGCTGGCAGTTGGATGTCCTCCGAAAGGAGCTGGCGTGATCGGCACACCGGGTCTGCTCGTCATCGACCTCCGGCGAGCCAATACCGATGCGGAGGTTCGCGCCGCGGTCGAAGAGTTCCTCGCAAGCGGTCGGTTGCAGCCGTACGGTGCTTACTGGTGCGCAGAGGACACGCGGGATGCGCCGTACGTCCCGCGGTATTGCGAAGCATGTGACGCTGAATTCTAAATATATGCCGTATGTGGCATATGGAATCAGCCGAGGATGCTCAGTGCCGCCCTGACGGTACGGTCGACGTCTGTAGACGTCAGCTCACGTGACTGTGGGAACAGCACGGCGACGACAAGCGGACCGACGAGCGCTTCATAAACAGGCGTGTAGTCATCCTGCGGCTTGATCTGGCCGCGCTCCACCGCACGGTCGAGAATGAGTCTGACCGACTGTCGGCGAGGCATGATGAAACCCTGCTCCCAGGTGGTTGCCGCGGCACTGCTCTGAGTGACTCGACTCACCAGAAGCGGGAGCAATGCGCGGAATGTTGCGTCATTGAACATCGCGATCTCAGCCGCCTGCAGCTCACGCAGGTCACCCTCAACCGTATTCGTGTCTGGTGTGACCGGCTGGACGAACTGGTGGGACAGGATCGCCGACAGAAGCTCATCGACATCTGACCAGTGACGGTAGAAAGTCGTTCGAGTGATGTTCGCTTCTCGGCAGATAGCCATGACGTTGAGCTCTACGGGGGCCAGCGCCGCCAGCGAGATCACTGCATCGAATACGTCGTCTACGACCGCCTGCCGGCGACGCCTGACTGGTTTCTCAGTCACAGCGAACCTCCTGTTCGTTCCACTAGCTCGATCGCGTAAAGACCTACTTCGAGCATGCGGTCGGCGATTTCATCGACAGAGTCTTGCTGGGCTTCGCCAACGTCCTTCGCCCCCATTACGGCGCAGACCAGCAGGTCAACCGCATTCGGGTCCGAGCCGGGGAACAGCCCCCGCCACAGATCGATAATGACCGGCGGGCGCCCGCTGTCGGCCTGCCTCGCCTGCCGCATGCCGGCCCGTATGCGTTCGTCCCCACGATACAGTGCTACGATGCTGCGCAGCGTCTGGCGGGCGTCACCAACAGAGAGCGCGGCAGTGTTTTTGACGGTTGCGGCTTCGTACTCGCGACTCACCTGATCACCGCCAGCACCCCACGGCCGTGTGTCCCGCCATCCAGCAGGATGCTGGTGTGGACGTCGATGACCTCTCGTCCGGCCAGTTGGAGGGTTCGAAATCGGAGCAACTCGGTCTGCGAAGTGAAATGCTCCTGCGGCAGCACATCCACAGTATCCAGAGTGATTCGTCGCATGACCAGCTGACCGTAGTCAGCGTGGGAGAGCCCGAGCTCTCGCTGGATGGCCACTTGGGATAGCTCACCCATCAAAGCGATCAAATCGACCACGCCGGGGGTATCTTCAGCCCACGTATGGTGCGCGAGCCCCTGTCCGGTGACGGTCGTCCGAGATCTCCCCGCTGCGACAAGGTGGCGAGGTTGACCACTGTCGTCAGAAAGCCGAGCTGTGAACCCTGCAAGAAGCACACTGGTTTCGTCACCGTCACGGTCAACTTTCACTAGTACATCTGCGGCACTCGGCGTCAGCTGACGCGGCGCGGCCACGTCGATATGACGCCACCCCGTCGTTCCAGATGCGAGCAGGGCCGCGCTGACAGCTTCAATAGAGGTGACGTGATCAGTGATGCGTCCGACGCCCGGCAGATATATGAAGCGCGCGATGTCTCCGTCCACCGTAGTCACCAGCCGCCGATACCCAGCTCCGAGGTAGCGATCTTCTGAGGGGCCAAGCACTTCTGTGAGGTCTTCCATGATCAGTCTCCGTTCTCGACGGGGGTGATGGCACTGACTGCGTCACCGAGCTCGGCTCGGATGACCGCGAGAACTGCGACCAAGGTGTCGATGGTGTAGGTGGGTGGTGCGCAAACAAGGTCGAGCACGAGGATCAGCGTCTCAGGGGCATCGCTGAGCGTGGCAGGACGAACGGTGGACTCACGTGCCGATTCGATACGTCGGATGGTGCGTTCGAGTTTTACTGCAGTGCTCCGATGCGGCTGGGTGCGACTCTCGAAGTGCAGAATCAGCCGGATTGTCTCCGGTTCTGTCTTTGCTGTGTCGCTCATACGGGATCCTTCGTTTTGAGTGCAGTCACGAGTTCGTCTATCGTTTCTGCACAGGCTGTCGGGACAGGACCGACGTAGTCCTGTGATTGCCAGACTGGGAAAAGGCGGCCATCATGAATGATCCATGCGTAGGGCGTGGACCGAAGACTGTACCCTCGGTTGCTGAGGTCTGCGACCAAGCTCACGATCTGCTCCTCCGCTCATTGCTGCCGCAGCACACCGGGTAGGACACCACCGCCATGAGGCACCCCATGTATCCCAACAGTGTTGGGGCAAGCACGTACGCTGATAGCTATGCGGGGGGCTGATGAAATCTCGACGTGATGTCATTTTGGAGCTGGAGGTTCCTCCGGGGTGGCGTGCCTGCCCCGCGGACGAGACCCACCACCCCGGGTGGGTGGGCGGCCTGACGGCACGCGCCTGCTGGCGGTCTGCGGATGGTGCATCGAATATTCGTGCCGCGGTGGTGCTTGATCTTGCCCCTGCAGATGTCATCGATATGGTCTCTTCGGCGGATGGCGCTGCCTCCGGGCTTGTAGTGCAGCCGATGGAGCACGCCTTGGGGTCCGGGCTTCGTGTGGATACACCGCATGGTCAAGTGCTCTATCTCTGGCGGGCACAAGACACGGTGGTCGTCGAAACCTACGCCGAGGACTTCGCGCTCGACGACCTCGACTGGATGGAACATGTAGCCGACAGCGTCAATGTGATTGATTTATAGATGCACAGTGCACCTGTTCGGTAGGCTCGAAGGACACCAGTCTTGCGAGGAGATGGGCGTTGGAGCGGATCACTGCCGAGTTGTTGAAACTGTCCCCTGCTGCGCGATCGCCGCTATCTCGACCGGGCGCGCGACGCGCGCTCGCCCGTGATGTGGCCAAGGTCGCCGATCGTCTTGGGGTAGAGCGGTTCGTGGAGCCGTTTGCCGGAACCGGTGCGGTATCACTCCTGTTGGCGCAGACGGGGCTGGTGGCACGAGCAACTCTCGCCGATGCTGACGAAGGCATCGCCTCATTCTGGGCGGTGGCTCTCACAGATCCGGTGCCGCTGATCGACCTAGTCCATCGTTTCTTCCCCACGCGAGAGAGGTTTTTGGAGCTACGCGCCTCATCCCCGGAGACACGGCTTGGGCGCGCCTTCCGCACGCTGGCGCTGTCGAGGCTCAGCTGGAGTGGCATCATCGGTGCGGGGCCTGCGAGCAGGATGGAACAGCGCTGGCGCCCGGAGACATTGGCTGAGCGAATCGGCCGCATCTTCGAACTTGGGGCCTCAGGCATTCTCTCTGCCGCACCCGAAGCACAAGGCTGGCAGGCGAGTCTCGCTCACCACAAAGACGCGCTTGCTTTTATCGACCCGCCGTACCCCGAGGAAGGCCCGCGGTTGTACGCACACTCAATGGATGAGCCCGCCCATGACGAGTTGGCGCGCCTACTTCTGGCTCGCCCCGGCCCCTCCGTGGTTGTCGGCCCCGACACGCCAGACCAGCGTCGTCGGTATGCCGGTGCCATCGAACTTCCGACAGGCGATCGCCCATATTCGCTGATGACGAGAGGGTCACACGCGCGACGTGAAGTTGTGTTTCTCATCGGAGCCTGAACACGCGCTATAGTTTCACTATGCGACGGTTGCATCGTGTGAATTTGAGCGTCCGCGCACAACTTACGCCAGGAAAGGAACTCAGCTTCTTCCGACGCACCGAAAAGGGGTGCAGCAGCTGAGTCGGCATGAACATGGACAAAAAGACTCTCATTGGCGGCATCGGCGCAGCAGCGGCCGGCATCGCCATCACTGCATTCCCCGTGCTCGCCAACGCGGACGAGGTCGATGCCAGCACGCTCGCCAGCGATTCGAGCGCGACCCAGATGGCCGCCACTGACGCCCCCGCAGCTGAGACCACGGAAGCACAGCCCTCTGGCACCATCGTGACCACGCCCGCGCCGGCCACCACGGAGACGCCTGCTGCGGCTTCAGTGAGCACGGACGAACCTGCTGCAGAAGTGACTGTCCAGCCGAGCACTTTGAGCTCACAAGATGGTGTAGATGCGGAACCCGTTGCGACCTCTGAGGATCCTGACGAGCCCGTCGCCAATGAGACCGTCCAGCCGAGCACTTTGAGCGTGACCTCCGACGAAACACCCGTCTCAGACGGCACCGAAGATCTCGTAATCGTGGATCCCAGTGAGCAGGAGCCCGAGGAAATCCCGGAGGATCCCGCACCAGTCGTCGAGGACACCACCACTACCCAGGTGATCAACAACGCCAACGGAACCACGTCGACGGTCACGGTTTCCGAGGTGATCAACGCGCAGTGGAGCTTGCGCGAAACCAACATCTCTAAGCGAGTGCAGGAGGGTCACGGCATCAATGTCGTGGTTTCGGGGATGAGCACGGGTACAGACACGACATGGTTCCGCGGGCTCACTCTGGATCTCGACAAATACATCGGTTCGGACTACTACGTCACCAACCACACGACGGTCAGTCTGCAATTCATCTCAGACGTGACCGGGGTGACTGTAGAGGATCTGGTCAAGGCGCTGCTGAAAGTGGACCTGCCGAAGGCCGTCGACGACGCCCACCCGGTGTTTTACCTCATCAAGATTGCCGATGATGAGAAGCTCCTTGGGCTGGTTGACACCTTCGCCGTTGATCCGGCAGCGCTCACCGTGGTGACTACTGATCCAGTGACGCCCGTCGATCCGACCGACCCGACTGATCCAGTGACGCCCGTCGATCCGACCGACCCGACTGACACTGACAGTGACAGTGAGACTACTCCGGATAGCAATATCGACGTAGTGAAGGTCACGAGTGTGATCCCCCAGTCGTACACCGCGAACGATGACGGCAGCATTGTCTTGGACGACACCGCCGCGGAAGCCTCGTCAGAGGACACGCTGGCGCACACCGGCGGTGTCGAGGGTGCGGCTGCAGCGGCGATGCTCGCCGGCATTGGCGCTGCCTTGGTCGCCGCGTCGCGCCGCCGTAAGCGCGCCTGAGCGCACGTGAAAACACCCCGCCCGGGTTTTTCTCAGGCGGGGTGTTTTCGCGTGCGGGCCCTAGCTCCCCCAGTGTCGTTGCTGGAGGACGAATGTTGTGGGTCTGAGCTGGATACTGGCGGCGCAGTTGACGACGGAGCCGATCGGTATGTCGCTGTTGCGGATGACGAGTGTGTTGGTGTCGTCGGCGTCTCTGGTGAGGTTGGTGTCGATTGTTCCGTTGACCGTGCAGGTCCAGCTGGTCCGATACCACGATGGTGCGGTACCGCTAAAGGTATTGGCGGTGAAGGTGAGGTTCTCGCCGGAGAGAAACACCTTCGGCTCTGTCGAGATGGCACTGCCAGCCGGTACCCGCAGTCCGCCGTCATCGGAACCAAACCCGTTGCTGACATTGCCAGTGAACAACGGGCTCCCGCTAGTCGCCTTCGCATCAGACGGCGCATTCACCGTCGTCGTCGCCTTCGTCACCATGAAACCGAAGACAGCGGCGTTCGGAGAGGCAGCTTTGATTGTCTGAGTGATTGTTCCAGGAGACTCCGCGTAGTACAGAATGTTCCCGGATCGGTTGGAAACGAATTGTTGATAGAGCCAGTATGGCCCCTGTTTGAACACGACCGAGCCGCCGCTTGGCCCCGTGCAGGTGACGGTATTCCCTGACGTGCTCGTTGTGGAGTCATCGCAGCCACGCCCCGACCCGCCGTTGAGCACAGCCAGTTTTTTGAGCTGCCGGTCTGACGTGAATGAGACGACCTCCCCCCGTTCCGTCGATTCTGCATCGCCAGTGACCAGCCCATACTTCAAGGTTGAATTCCCGTACGCGTCCCTGACCGAGACATCTGAAATAGTGATAGCGACGCCTGCGGTCGCATCGTTGTTCGAGACGAGTAAAGCGGGCTTCCCAGCCACGGATTTGAAACCAGTGTTGCCGAAACCAGCGGCATAGTGTGTGGGGGTAGCAAGAGCGAAGAAAGTTGCGTTGGTCGAGGAAACGCCGTTGGCTGCCCTGACCTTGATGGTGAAGCTGGCAGTGTATCCGCCGTCCAAAGTGATCGACATCCGCTGGCCCACTTCAGACTTCGCTGCAGAGTCGTCATAGTCCGCCATGTCGAGCCAGCAAATGGTGTCGCGATAGGCGTTGTCACCGGATTGAGCGTACGAGCACCCACTACCGTCTGAACCATCCCAATTGGGATTCTGGGTCACTGTATATGTTCCGTCGGCATTACGAATGATCGTTCCGTTTTGGAAATTCTGGTAAGCACCATTTGCCGGCACCCCAATTTTCGTACTGGACCCACCTACTGGCTCACCGGCAGGGTATCCAAGCCAGCTCCCTTGTGCCCCCAGCGCCCAGTACTTCTCCAAAATCCCCTTGTCGGTAATCGCGACCGAGCTTGTGCGAGTGGCGTACACGGCACCATTTGCAAACAAGGCAGAACATCCACCGGCAGTGAGGCCACAGTTGATGGCTGATGTCTGCTTGCCGAGCAGGCTCGCATCGGACATCGCTCCGGTGTTCGAGTACGCGAGGATCACAGCATCACGAGTGAAAGCATCGTTGCTGATTGACGCGGTGTACCGTCCTGAGCCTACAGACACGTTTCCGTCAGCAGAAACTGCGATGTACCCGTTCTGAAAATCCTGCCAGGTGACATTCCCCTCTGCCCAGAACTGTTGCAGCCCAATCGGGTACCCGAGCCAACCGTTTTCATAGTTCAGGGAGACGTATCGATCCCAGATGGCTCCGTATTCGACCAGCACGCCGACTGACCAGTTATCGGAGGCGTAAATGGCGCCACCTGGACCGTTGGCGGTACCGTAGACGTGCTGGACTTGGCCATTGTCTTTCAGAGAGTACCTGCCGCCGAGGGTGCCGAGACCGTACTCGTCCTTGAGATCCGCGTAGGCGGCGGTGATCTTGTCTCGGCTGGTCTGGACGCTGTTGCTGTCGACGTCACCGATCTCAGTGGCGGAGGCCCCGCTGACCCCGCCGAGAACCAGTGCTGCTGAGAGCAGTGCGACCGCAATCCGTTTAGAGAGTCCCATACCCTCCATTTATGCGGAGGCTAGCTCCCCCAGTGTCGTTGCTGGAGGACGAATGTGGTGGGTCTGAGCTGGATACTGGCGGCGCAGTTGACGACGGAGCCGATCGGAATGTCGCTGTTGCGGACGACGAGTGTGTTGGTGTCGTCGGCGTCTCTGGTGAGGTTGGTATTTTTTTTTTTTGTTCCGTTGACCGTGCAGGTCCAGCTGGTCCGATACCACGATGGTGCGGTACCGCTAAAGGTATTGGCAGTGAAGGTAAGGTTCTCGCCAGAAAGAAACACCTTCGGCTCTGTCGAGATGGCACTGCCAGCCGGTACCCGCAGTCCGCCGTCATCGGAACCAAACCCGTTACTGACATTGCCAGTGAACAACGGGCTCCCGCTAGTCGCCTTCGCATCAGACGGCGCATTCACCGTCGTCGTCGCCTTCGTCACCATGAAACCAAAGGCTGCACTGTTCGGAGTGCCAGCCGTGATCACCTGCTCGATATATGACGGGGCGGTGGCGTAGTAGACGATGTTCCCAGATTTGTTCGTAGCGTATCGCGGGAACGTCCAATACGGGCCGGTAATGTTGCTCCACGAACCACCGCTCTGACCGACGCAGGTGACCGTGCGACCTTCGTCTGAACTGGAGGTGTTGGCGCTCGTGCACCCACGATTGGTGCCGTCATAGAGCGCTGCAATTCTGTTGAGTTTCTTGTCAGATCGCATGGTGACGATTTCGCCTGCTTCGGTCGATTCCGTGTCAGCTGTGACGAATCCATACTGTGTGACGGCGTTGCCGTTCTGATCACGGACGTCGATATTCTCAAGGCGAAGCGTTGTCGGTGTGGCCGAGCCGGGCGAGACTACATTGACAAGGCCCTTCACAGAGGTGAATCCAGTGTTGCCGAAACCCGACGCGTAATATGTGGGCGCTCCGAGTGCATACACGCCGAGATTCTTCCCATCGTTGCCAGACACGCGAAGCGTGAATGTAGCTGTATAGCCTCCGTCAATCTGCAACGTCATCTGCTGTCCGGCAGAAGAGCGAGCTGCCGTTTCGTCGAATTTGGACATATCAATCCAGCAGACCGTATCTCGGTAGCTGCTATCGCCGCCCTGCGCATATGAACAACCGGAGTTGTCCGTCAGGCCGGTGCTGTACGGGGAGCGCGAGACCGTGACGTTGCCGCTGCCGTCGACAGCGATCGAACCGCCTTGGAAGTTGACGTAGGCGCCGTTAACAGGCTTCCCGTGACCTTGCGTTGCGATCATGGTGGGGTACCCCAGATAGCTGTTTTCGTACCCGAGACTTGCGTACTTGTTGAGAATGGCGCGATTGTCGATCGAGCCGGCCGATGCGTCTGAAGCGTAGATGATCCCGCCGGCGAACCATGCATAGCAACCGTTCTGTTTGAGGCCACACGTGATCGGGCTGCTCTGAGCGCCAAGCTGCCCTGTATCTGCGCCAGAGTGCAAATAGAACGTGGAGATCGCGGATCGATTGGAGGCCTCACTTGCCGCAGCCGGGCCAATAGCAACTAGGGCAGGCACGGCAGCTGTAAGCGCAGCCAGTACGAATACGCCAGCACGACGTGCCATCTTGAAGAATTCCAGCCTCATACCCTCCACTTATGCGGAGGACGCGGATCCTGCTGTCCCCGCATAGTCATACACATGAGCGATGTAGCGCGGATCACCCACCCAGAATTCTTGCGAAAAGGGGATCGTGTGTCCCTCCGCAGAAGCGGTGTCACTCTCACCGGCGTGGTGAGCCGCGCGTGCACGACCGCCCTCGCGACTTCCGTGTATCTGGAGGGAGATCCGAGAGGCTACACCGGCTATCTAGTGTATCCGGCCGGTTCCGACGAAGACGGGTATGAGCTAGTCAGCGCTGAGCGAGACCGACCTCCCCTGCCCGACATCCCAGCAATTGATGGATGCGTGCTGGAGCAGCTAGAGCCAGACGGCGCCCGAAGCATTTGGGTGCGCCAGCATGAAAGCTGGAGCAGCGCGGGGACGGTCTGCTCCGACTCGGAACTCGCTGAACGGCTCCGCTACTCGTCCGTCCGTGAACTCGTACCGCGAGAGGTGGTGGCCGCTGAAGTCGCCGAGAAGATACGTGCGTACTCACGTTGGCCGCACCGCGGTTTTGCACGGGAGATCACCGACCTTCTTGAAGCCACCGCGCACAACCACCAGCAAGACAGGAGACAACCATGAGCCCCAAGAACATCACTTACCGCGTGCACCCGAATCCAGCCTCCAGTGACGACCGATCGTCTCAGGACGAGAATGTGGTCGAAGCTCGGTACGACGCGTCCACTGGGCGCCAACTGTTCCGCCTGAGTAACGGGCTCTGGTACGACACCGCCACTGGCGAGCAGGCTGACGGTGCGGCAACCATTGCCGTGCTCTTGACATCCTCCCCACGGCTGAAGCCGGGGGATTCCGGTTGCTTACGCAGCTGAGGTTCGCGTTTCATCGGGACTGCGGCCTTCGCCGATTGCTCGGTTCCAGTCGTCTGATGTCCCTCCATCGCCAGGGCATGTCCTGCCCTGTTGTGTGCCGTGCGTGATTTCCGGGTGTGCCGATGCTCCGGCGTCCAGGATGTTGCGTGCGGCGTTGGTGTCAGCGTTTGCCGTGTGTCCACAGTTGATGCAGGAGAAGACCGCTTGACTTTCGCGGTTGTCTTTTGCGATGTGTCCACAGGCGTTGCAGCGCTGGGAGGTATAGGGGGCGGGCACCTGGGCCACGAGGACGCCCGCACGGTCGGCTTTGTATCTGATCAGGGTCTCGAGTCTGGACAGGGATGCTTGCCGCATGACACGGTTCAGGCCGCGTTTGCGTGCCTGCCCGTTGGGCAGGTACTGGCCTGGACGCAAGGGGTTCGGCACTGGCCGAGTCTTACTGGTCATGCCGGCGATGTTGAGGTCTTCGATGAAGATCGCGTCATAGTCGCGCACGAGGCCGGTCGACCATTTCTGCTGTCGATCGGCGACCGTGCGGCTGGCTTTAGCGGATAGGCGACTGATGGCTCTGGCGTGGGCACGGAATCGTTTCGACATCTGTCCACGGTAGTAGTCTTTGGTGGTCTTGCCCGAGGCTTTGATCGCTCTGGCCTGTGCACGCTGGTGCATGCGCACCAACCGGTCTGCGCGTTTGAGGTCGTTCTTCGGCAGTCTCAGCATGGCCCCGTCGCTGGTGGCCACGGCAACCGCCACGCCCCGGTCGATGCCGACAGCTTTGTGTGTCGGTTGCCGTGTGATTGCCTGTGGGTCGTTGACGAACACGAGCTCTCGTCGATCCCAGTTCACCCGCACGGACGTATACGCACAAACAGGTTCCGAGAGCCTGACATGGATGCGGATCACGAAACTCTCACGCTTCCCCGAGGCCGTGTACTGGCCCGGGTTCTGGCCTGTGATGAACACGATCCCGCTTCTGCGCCCAACCCGTTGGAAACGCGCATTCCTACCGTTGTTATACCAACACGCGAAGATGTCTGGAGAGTGCTTCCGAGACCGGAACCTGGGCATCCTGCCCGGATCCTTGCCCTGCTGCTTCAAAGTCTCACGCCGCTTGACGGCAGCGAACCAATCCTGCCGCTCCAGACGATCTGGGCTCTCCAACACTGCCGTTGGTACCGCTGCCGTCCAGGACTGCGTCAACCTCGACTGCTTCGGGGTCCTCAGATCGGGCTCACCACCGATGGGGACGAGGTTCCCGTCCTTGTCGTATCTGTTGCGACGCGAGCGATGCATGTTGAACCGTGTCCGCCACGCACCGCACAACCACCGCATCAGCTCATCCGGATCACGCGAATACAACCGCTCAGAGCCAGAGTCACCATTATCAGACAGGCCGATGAACGGGCTCGCGCCCTTCACCGACACCCTCGTGACCCTGACCCGCTGACTCACCGAAACCAGTCCTTCTAAATCTCTCTCACCACAGGACTATGCGAGGCACCCTCAACGACCGCATTCCTCCCCACGGCTAAAGCCGGGGGCACCCTGCTCACCCCTCACGGTGGAGGCCAACGACCTGTCCGTGGCAACCGGCATCGTTCCTCTTCCGGATCTCATCAGCGATGCCGGGAATTCGGCGGCAGACGCATAGTCCTGCGACACACCCCTGAGAAAGGCCAACCATGACCCAGAAGACCACCACCGCAACTGTCGAGATCGAAGCCACCCGTGAAGACGGTGCAAGCACCGGCTTCGCCGCAGAGTTCACCTATCCCGAAAACACGGGCTTCGCTGCGATCAGCGCAATCGAGGGACTCAAAGGCAATGAGGACGAGGTCACCAACTTGCTCAGCGAAGTGACGCCCGATGAAATTGCCGCGGAGTTCGGGGTTGACGTCACCCGCCAGTCCGACGGTGCACAGACACATGTCGATGTGCGCATCCTCCTGCGTCACGAGGACTCGGACCTCAACTCCGCACCAGACCAGATCTCGCAGAAGCTGGCAGACTCGGCGCAGTTCGCGCACTACGCGCTGCGAGAAGGTCTCCTGCAGGAGCCTCTGCTGCAGAGCCTGGCTCAGCACGAAGACGCCTCGGTGATCGCGCTGCTGAACCCGCCAGCAGAAGACTGACACTCCCAACAACAGATGCCGCTGCCTCTTCCGCGGCATCTGTTGTTGTGTCCGCCCGCCGGGGTCTCGCATAGTCCTTGGAGACATCGAAGGAGCACCCCATGACCACCTCAAACATCTGGCTCGACATCCCGGAGGCACTGACCAACTCGGGATACACATTTGACACGCCGCTGCGCGTATTTGCAGGAATATGTCTCGCAGTCACCAGTCTCATAATGATCGCCATGGCGCTGCTCCCAGTGGTGCGTCCATATCGCTTTGGCATGGCGGCGGTGGCCGGTTTTGTCGCACTCTCCGCTGCGGTGATTGTGTTCGGCCCGCAGACTGATCAGCATTCCTCGGATGCTACGGCAACCTCTTTCGGAGGACTGCTCTCCGACCAGTATGGTCTGGACTTCGACGACGACCAGCTGCGAACGCTGCTGAGCTCCAACGGGGATGAAATCAACTTCGACGCCGAGTACGCCGTGAGCGACGCCGTCCAGCAGATCGATCTCGACAATAACGTCTCGCACGAATATCGAATCGTCTATGCCGACGGGCACCTGAAGCTCCAGTCCAGGACAACGCCTCTCGGCCAGGACGGGAGTGACTTCGTCGACGTCACCCTCGTCAAAGCCAACCAGCCCGAATAGGCACCGCGCACACATACCTGTCAAGACCTCAACCAAAGGAGCCCTCATGTCCACCACCACAGCCGAACTGTCTCTGAACGCCACCCTCGACGACGGCAGCGAGACTGGAGTCAAGCTGAAGGTCACCTATCCGGAAAACAGCGGCATCTGGGTGCTACGCGTGTTCGACTCACTCGAGAACAACCCGGATCAGGTCAATCAGGTCCTCTCGCAGCTGGACGGAGACTTCGCCATCGACGCCGAGCTCACCGTGCACAGTGATGATGGGCGCTCCTTCGACATCGGCATCCACATCCAGCTCGAATTCGAGGACGCAGATAAGCATGTCGGTGATGACGACCCCTACTCTGACAAGCTCGTACATTCCGCCGCTCTCGCCAAGCACGCCCTGCTGACCGACATGTTCACGCAACCGTTCGTCGAACGATTCGCGCAGACAGGCGACCTGTCGCTGCTGGAGGCCTTCTCGAACGCCGAAGCCGCCGCGGACGATGCGGACTGAGGCTCCCGCCTCATTAAGAAGACCCCCATGACTGAGCAACTGCCGTTCACCCCGAAGGCCGAGCGTCTTCGCCAAGAGCATGCGCGCTTTCTGGAGCAGACGGCAGACCACCGACTGACTGTCATTCGAGAGTCCGGCGTGTATCGACACCTGCGCATGAGTGCGCCGGGCACGGGCATCTGGCACTGGGACATCATCACCTGGCCGGGGTATCTCGCCATCGTCGGTGATGTCGCCGACGGATTCACGTTCGCTCGCGTCACCGACATGCTGGGCTTCTTTAGAACACGCTCCGGCGCGGATGACCCGGACGAAATCGACTACCGATACTGGGCTGAGAAGCTGCAGGGACGACGCAGCGATGGCGTCCAGAAATTCGGCCATGACGACTTCCTCGAAGCTGTGTACGACGATCTGTTTCAGACCAGCTGGGAGACCACCAGCCCGCAGGCTGAGCGCCGGGCGCGCGAAGAAGGCTATGTCGAACTCGCCGACGGTATCGCTGCTCTGCGTGCCCAAATCTGGGAAGACGCTCAACAGGTGAGTGACCCCTACGAGCAGCAGCGCGGATACATAGACTGGCTGGCCGACTACGTCGTCAACGTGCCAACCGTCGTTGCCGATGCACTCACTATTCCGAAGCGCTGGGCTCCGTGGGCCGACGACTACTACGAAATGAGCCTGACTCACTGGAGTAACGACTTCCTCATCGCGTGCTGGGCGATCGCCAAGACCGTGCAGGCCTGGGATGCACATGTCTCTGTGCACGGGGCCACTGACGGCTTCACCGTCACCGCCGACGGGTTCGTACGCAATGAGCGGCTGGCCGGCAATGCGCCCGTCTATGACCTCACCGGCGTAGAGGACGCTGATGCTGACACACTGGCCGACTTGTTCTGGCGCATGGTTCGTGATCCGAACAGGTGCGCGATCCGGCCCTATTTGGAGCTGATACACACGCAGCTCGTCGAACGCCTGAGCGGCGGCAGTGAAGCCGAGCTGCAGCGGATACAGCATGCCTACGAGCTGAATCTGCGGAAAGAATAGCCCCGCTGGGGATGGATGGGTCGGCGTACGTTCCCGCATAGCCATTTACATGAGACTGATCACATTTGACACCGAGACCACCGGCACAGACCCGCAGACGGACCGCATCGTCACCGCGTATGTCGGCATCTACGACTCCGAGCAGGACTCGCACGTGAGCGAAGCGTCCTGGCTGATCGCACCCGAGATACCCATCCCAGACGAAGCAGCCAAGATCCACGGCATCAGTGATGCGCACGCACGCACACACGGCCTCTCCCCGGCGGAAGCGATTCCGGGGATCGTCGGTGAACTCGAGCGGCTCACCTCGGATGGCACACCGCTGGTCGTGTTCAATGCACCGTTCGATCTCACGCTCATTGCCGCGGAGGCTCGCCGTCTGGGGGTTGCGACCGACTGGCTGTCCGAGGTGAATGTCATTGACCCGCTGGTGATTGATCGTGCCTGCTGGCCGAGGCGCCGTGGACATCGACGGTTGACGGATATGAGCGCGACCTATAGCCTGCCGGTGCTGGAGCAGGCACACACCGCGGACGCAGACTGCCTGATGGCAGCACGCCTCGCAATGAAGTTGATCGAGACCTATCGGCTGATTGGCCCGGGCACACCGCGCGAGCTGCATGCGCAGGAGGTGCTCTGGCACCGGGCATGGGCACAACGGTTCCAGGCGTACCTGCGTGCCGGTGGTACCCCGGATGCACAAATCGACCCGGCGTGGCCTGTTCGGGAGTTGGCATGACCAGCGCCGCGCAGTTGTACCGTGCACTGGAACATGACCGAATCCGCGACCCCAACCGAATCACCGGCGCGCTCTTCCACGAGATCGGCTCTCCAATCCCGGGCTCGGCGCGCCGTGCTGATGCGCTCTGGGTTCCCTTCGGTGTGCGCTCGGGAGAGATCGAGGGCTTCGAGATCAAGGTGTCCAAAGCAGATCTGATGCGCGAGCTCGCCGACCCCACGAAGGCGGAATGGGCTGCATTCTGCACCCGCTGGTGGCTGCTGGTTCCAATCGAGCTCGCCGAGGACGCGGCCGACGCCGACCTACCCGTCGGCTGGGGCGTGATGACACCACCGGTGCGCAAAGGCGGCCGAGCCATGCATGTCGTCAAACCGGCCGCCACCGTCACCCCAACCGGCGACCCGGCTGTGGCGTGGGCGAAGCTTCTGAGGCACCGACTCTGGGCTCAGCACGACAGGGACGTCCAGCAGGACTACGACCGCAAGGCGTTTGAGCGGCGGCAGCGCAGCCTCGAAGAGGCCGAGAAACGCCTGCAGGACCAACTGGGCCGCCAACGCACCCCCGCACATGAGGCAGCGCTTGACAGCCTGTCGGCGGCGCTCGAGCAACGGCTGGGGACGTTCTGGTGGAACCGACCGCGCGCAGGAGTCTCATTCGACGACGTCGCCGAGGCAGTGGCTGATCTGCAGACTGCCAGACGAGCCACGGAGACTCTGACCCAGCGGGGCAGCGCCGAAGTCGACAACCTCCGTTGGATGGCCGAGCGGATCGCCGGCATCCTGGCGGCGGCGGATGATCGGGCGGCCTCCCGCGCACATCAGTGATCAACACCGAAGCGAGGAGGGAACCCACCGTGGCACGACACAACCGCACCCCCGGGTTCCACCCGAGCGCGAATCCGAAGTACATCGAGGCCATGCGCGAACTGCGTCGCTCCAATGCAGCGCAGCCGCACACGCCGAAGCCCCAGAGGGGCACCAGAAGCGAACGCGAGCGCGAAGCCATCCGAGATCAGAAACGAGATATGCCTTGACCGAGAGCCGCGGTCTGTTGGCCCCCGCGCACAACGGTGTCATGAGCACGAACAGACAAGCTGAGAAGCCGACCAATACCGTCCCTGCCGCCGACCTCAAACCCGGCGATGTGATCTGGATCGCAAAGGGAACCACTGGGCGGGTCGACCGGGTGGAGCCCGGAGCCAAGACCGTCCTCGTCACGTTCGTGTATCTGACCTGCGCGTTCGCCCCGAATCGCATCGGTGACCCGTGGGAGACCAGACACCGGCTCACTACCCAGATCGCCAAGCTCAGCTGAGGCGATTGAGTGATCTTCGGAGGCAGGTGCCTCCAGGCGTGCTTAGAAGAGAATCTCGTCCGGGCGCCACGCACCCTTAGCGTCCCCGGAATACTGTGCCCACCCGGATGCGTCGTCCCATGGAGCCCTCTCTGGTGCGGTCGGGGCATCCCACCACCATGACTCGTGAGGCGGACGCTTTCCAGGGCGGATCCTGCGGGCTGCCCAACCGAGGACGTGCCCGCTCGGCAGTTCGTAGCTCCACCAGAACGCGGGGTTTTCGCCACGAATCGTGAATCGCCGGTGATCGGAGCCATATTTGGAAGCGAGCTCAGAGATGTCACGGCTCACGTCGAATGGTTCTCGTCCTCCGGTGTTGATCCACTGCATGTACCGGCCTTCAAGGTCGTATCTGACTTGACGAAGTTCCGGCACGCCCCGATCATCCAGCAGACGCCCGTTATCGTCGAAACCCGTCTTGCCTGCGACCTGTCGCTCATGCTCGGATCGAAGCTTCAACGCTACCTTGTCAGATTGAGGCAGCCAGTGTTCAAAAGCGCTGATGGTTAGCACGATCGCCTTCGTTGAATTTACTTTCGTGTCGTAGGCGAGCTCCCGTCCGTGCATGACTCCGTGCCGGGAGAACTGGCCCAGAGACTGGCGCTGTACCACATCCATATTGCAGACCTCGCGCACGACATCGAGGTTTCCGCCCATGCCCGCCAGCGTTTCATCATCGACCGCCGGAATGGGGCTTCGCTTGGTGAAGAAGGCCTTCCCTGTAATGTCGAACGAGAGCCCCTCCACTTGTGCGAACAGGATGGGGATGCTCGCCTCATAAGCGCCCGCCTGGTGGTGAGCGATCGCTTTGTCCACTAAGGCGACGCGTCGCCAGAGGTCAGCTTTGAATGGCCAGTGAGCGTTGCCGCCTCTCCGGAGCCGTTCCGTCCCAATTGTCATCCAGCGGGCATGCTCCCCGTTCCAGACGTCAGTCAGCATCTGATCGAGCTGAGCAGTAGAGGCGCCATTCTCCGCGGCTACCAGTGCGCGCACCGTACCCTCATACGGCCACACCGCGGACATCGCCCATCCCAGCGGAGCGAAGACCTGCATCGCTTCGGCCACATTCACCGAGACGTCCACGGCACTGCTGCGCATGCGTTTCCTTACCTGTGCAGCAATGCGGGCCAGCTCATCATCGGATGTCATCTACTCCCCCGTTCGCGGCAATTCTAATTGACCGCGCACAGGGTACCCACCGAGGAGAAGGACCATCATGACCGAGCATTCAGAACACGACGACCGAACAACCGAGTACGCGCAGAACATCGTCGTGTTTCCGTCCGACCACCTGTCGACGGTTGCGGCCGTAGCCATGGCGTCAACGGTTCGACTGTGTGAGTCCGACATCGACGAGCACCCGTGGAAGAAGTGGTTGGCTGGACCCTTCGCGAAAGTGGTTCGGCGTGTCACCCGGTCGGCGCGCCTTGAAGGGGTCGTCGCCACCGCGGAGCGCCTGCCGTCGAGCATGGTGTGCGTGGGCGAGGCACGTGCGTACGCCTTCGACCCGATGCTTCGCGATGATCTCCCACATGCGGTCTCGCGCCTGCAGGTCAGCGGGCTTGATTTGCGGGAGCGCCCGGGTATTCAGCCACGGCTCGCCCCACAGTGGATCGGCAGAGCACAGGCGAATGCGCCGCTGGTGCTGATCAACGGTCGCGTCGACATGACCACAGGCAAGACCGCAGCGCAGGTCGCCCATGCCGTCATGGGGTGGGCGCTCCGGCTCACTGCCGAGCAACGGCGCCAATGGGTCCTGCGACCGAGCCTGCTGCTCGGAGTCGACGATCTTGAGGCACTTCCGCCGGAGCTCGACCCGGTTCGCATCATTGACGCCGGCCGGACGGAGATCGCACCGGATACAGAGACCGTCCGCGCGTGGCAGGTGGGCGCCGTCGAACTCGAGTACCTGACCACCCGATTCAACAACGTCACCCGTGAGCGCGGTGCACATGTCTCTGGGCGAGCGCAGCCCGGAGACCGAGTCACCTACTTCGACATCGCCAACCAGGACGGCACTGTCTGGGAAGTCGTCGACGTCGACGGCAGTGATTTCGTGCTCATGACGGACGACGGCCGCGTCGAGCACAGCGACCTGCGCCAGACCGGCTGGACGTTCGCCTGAGTCGCTCCGCGCACAGTGCGGGTATGGAAATAGAACCCCTCCCCGGCGAGCTGTGGCTGCGCCGCAAAGACGCACGACAGGTGATCGTTGTCGAGGACCCCGCTGGTCCCTCTCATGGCAGGGCCACCGTCGCCTACAGGGCACTGCCGTCAGGCAGGCTCACCCGCGTGGATGCGACTACGTGGGCGCGGAGGTTCAGCTTCCTTACCCCCGAGCGCTGGTCTTTCGGCGACCGCGAGACGGATCAGCTGCGGGCATTGCTGCTCGGTCGGCGAATCGTTGGTGTCGGTCGGCACGACGCTCGCGCGTGGGGTGAGCAGGACACACTCATTTTGGACAGCGGGGTGGAACTGACCATCCACACCAACAATGGCTGTTCTCACTGCGGGGCTGGTGCGTATTGGATCGACCGAATAGTTCCGTTCGACAATGCCATCACCCGCGTCGAGTTCCCCTGCCGCGACATCAGCGACCTGCCCGGAACCGACGGGGATGAGGAACTGCAGATCACCGTGTACGCCGGCGGGCTCAGCACCCCCGGGGCGGCCGTCCTCACCGTGCACGGCAACGACGACAACGGATACTACGGCACCGGGTTCAGCATCTCCGTTTCGTTGCCGAAGCAGGATTAAGGCGTCCGCGCACAACCTCCCTCAGAGACATACACAGGAGGAGACATCATGGGCTGGACAGGTACACATCGCGATCGGGGCACGACGGATAGGGAGTTCTTCCAACGCGAGTTCGGCGCCGAGCACACCATTCTCGACTGCGCCAGCATCGGCGGTCCCGGTGGCACGTTCTACGCAGCCGTTCAGACCGTCGAGACCGGCGAAGTCTGGGCCTATGTCGCCATGAAGAGCTACGACCGGCGTGACTACAGATAGCGTTGGCGAGAGAGCGGCGTGGTCTTTAGCTGCGCCGATGAATCGCGGGGTTGGCGTTTCGTGGGTCTTGGGTGTGTTCGGATGGTCCGTCCTGGTGCTTGATGTAGTCGAGCACGGTCGCGCTGGACACGTTTCCGGTGGTTGAACACCAGTAGGCTCCGTGCCAGAGCTTGTGGCGTGTCCCCCAGTAGTGGTGTCTGAGGTGTTCAGCTTCGGTATCCCAGAGTCTGGTAGTGGAGATGGCTTTGATCCTGTTCACTAGTGACGAGATGGAGTAGTTGGGGGGTGTCCGGATGGCGAGGTGGATGTGGTTGCCGTGCTCGATCTGCATCGCGAGGATTTTGAATTCGGAGAGTTCTTCGGCTGCTCGGATGGCTTGGTACACGGATTGTTCGATGCCAGCCAGCGCCGGCCGGCGGTACTTGGTGGTGAGGATGAGATGGTATTTCAGCACCGTTTTGGATCCCATGTTGTCACCGCCCTCTGGTACCATGTTATATAGGCGCTTATCATCGTAACATGGCTGGTTTGGAGGTGGTGTCGTATGGTCGCGAAGGCGAGTTCCCCGAAGCATATGAGCGATGCCGCCAGACTGGCCAAGAACGCCCAGATCAAAGCCACTGCCAAGGCAACACGGCTGCGGCGCAGACATATGATCTGCCAAGTCCGTGATCTGAAAATCACGGCTAGTCATTTGAGTGCCACGCAGCGCGAACAGCTGGCGCGTCTGTTCCTGGAAGCGAAATGGCTGCGCAACCACATCATCGGCGCTGAGGATTTCACCCCTGGTGTATTGAAGGAACTTGGTGATCAGGTGCCGGTGGTATTGCCGGGTGGTGTGATCGAACAGCGTGAGTTTCGGGTACTCGGCGGTCAGGCGCGTCAGTCCATTCTCTCTGGCATTGTCGCGAATCTGCGGACACTGTCCAGTCTGAAAAAACGCGGACGCAAGGTCGGACGTCTCAAGTTCACACGTCAGGTCAGTTCCGTCGATCTCAAGCAGTCGGGGTCCACGCACCGAATCGATCGTGCCCGAAACAGGGTGAAGATTCAGAACATCTCCGGGTGGATGCGCGTGCGCGGGCTGCGCCAGTTGCCGGACTCGTCAGAGTTCGCGAACGCGAAACTGGTGCAACGCCCAGATGGGTACCATCTGATGCTGACCACATACACTCCACCTGCCGAAGCCGTTGGCAGGCAGACTCAGAGTTTCCAACCCGGTACCGAGGTTGGGATAGATATGGGTGTGAAAACCCATATCACCTTGTCTACTGGTGACAAGATCGACGCCATGTTCGAAGAAACCGATCGCCTCCGTCGGCTGCGCAGGAAACTCGCCCGGCAGAAAAAGGGATCAGCGAACCGGGCCAAGACTCTTGGACTCATCCGTGTGCAAGCGCAGAAAATCACCCGCCGGAAAGACGACGCCGCGAACAAGATTGTTCACGAGCTCCTCAAAAACGAGCGGGTGTACATCCAGGACGAATCCCTCGCAACCTGGAAGAGACGTAGCGGGCGCGCCCGCGGTGGAAAACGTCTCCAAGTGTCAGTGCTCGGCCGGGTCAAACAGGCCCTCGTCGCACACGAACGCGTCACCGTGCTCGACAAATGGGCCGCGACCACCGCGACCTGCGTATGTGGGCACAAAACGAAACACGACCCCAGCCAGCGCACCTTCACATGCGCGGCCTGTGGGTACACGGCCGACCGTGACATCCACGCGGCCAGAAACATGATCCGGCTCGCCAACATGGCAACCGGAATTACCAGTACGGAACATACTGGAACTCCTGCGGAGGCCCAAGTAAGACCAGCAGCGACAATGAACTTCACGTTCCTTGACACTACTGGCACACGGCCAATGAAACAGGAAGCGGCGACGTCTTCAGCGTCGCCGTAGTTCACTGCAACTTCCTGTACAAAGACATGGACGAGACCTCCGGCCCGTACCAGAGCGAATGTCCGACTCGGATTCTCGATCTTCTCACCGACACCGACGACGAGCAGGCTCGTCAATGGCGTGCTCGGTGCCGACAGTACGCACAGCTGAAGACGGTCGCACACACTGCACATCGGATCACCGTCGCCGAACCGCTCAGATTCCAGCGAATCGGGCTGGTGGCCCATTTCCGCCATGTCGGCAGGCGCTGGTATGACGCGACCACCGGCATCCGGTTGAGTGTCTCCGATCAGGTGGTGCTGTCACGGAAGGTGATCGCTGCCGTCGACAGTAGCGGCGCCGATCTGCCCGTTCCGGCTCTCAGCTGAGCATGAGATACCCGTCACCGCTGCGCTACCCCGGTGGGAAGGCCAAGATCGCACCTGTGTTGGCCGAGCTGTTCTGGCAGGCGCCCGCAGACATGTGCGAAGTCTGGCTGGAGCCGTTCGCCGGTGGGGCTGGTGCTGCCATATCCGCCGTGACCAAACTCGGCATTCCCGAAGCGTGGCTGGTCGAAGCGAACCCGGCGCTGCGCGCGTTCTGGAGAGTGATCCTCTCACCAGACGGGAACGCTCTCTGCGAGCGCGTCGGATAGACGGAGCCGTCCCTCGAGCTGTTCTATCACTGCCGAGAGCTGGTGGAGCGATCGTATGGGGACGCCGAAGTCGATCAATTCGAGCTCGCGTACGCGGCGTTCGTCGTCAACAGGTGCAGCTTCTCCGGCATCGTGGCCGGCACTTCCGGGGCGATCGGCGGCACCCGGCAGAACGGTACCAACACAGTCGCTTCGCGCTTCAATCCCAGTAGCCTGGAGCAGCGCCTGCGCGTTGTGCATGAGCTGCGGACACGCCTGCGCATCCTTGACGCCGAAGATGGTGTGGCGTGTATCGAGGAGCTTGATACGGCAGGACTCGCCCGGGACGTGTTCGTGTTCTGCGATCCGCCGTATGTCGAAGACGCGCCCAGGCTGTACGAGCGCTCGTTCGAGACCGAAGATCACCGCCGCCTTGCACAGGCACTACGGAGACTGTCCGGATCGTGGGCGCTCACTTACGACGATCACCCGCTTGTGCGTGAACTCTACGACGGGATGCGCGTGTCCGCCCTGCCGATGCCACATCGAGCCGGCCGGGCGCACGAAGACGTGGAGCTGCTGATCACGCCGCGTTGAGGCGCTAGGTAGGCCGATGCTGGAGTGAGTCGCTGCCTACAGCGCCTCAGGGGGATGAGGTTTCACCCCAGCATCGACTCATCAAGACTACCCGATTATGCGTGTGTGCTCAGAGCCCGACCTCGGACGCGAACGCTTCCGGGGAGACGATCCGGATGCCGAGCGTGTTCGCCTTCACCCATTTCGACGAGCCTTCCTCCCCGCAGACGAGCAGGCTGGTGTTCTTCGACACCGACCCGGAAGCCTTCCCGCCCAACGACTCGATGAGTTCGTTCATCTCGTTGCGGGAACGACCCGCGAGCGGCCCGGTCATGGCGCCGGTGACCACGACGGTCATCCCGGCGAGCGGCTGAGAGGCAGCGTCAGTTGCTGCTGTGGGGTCCTCCCCCATGTTGACACCTGCAGCGGAGAGCTTGGCGATCACGTCCGTCAGTCGTTCGAGCCCTTCGCGGAACAGTCGGACTCGCTCCGGCCCCACACCCTCCACCTCGAGCAGGTCGGTTTCGGACGCTGCCTGCAAAGCCTCCATGGTGTGGAAGTGTGCGGCGAGACGGCGACCGAACGTGCGCCCGGATTTGCGAATACCGAGCGCGGTGATCACCCGCGCAAGCGGTTTCACCTTCGCACGTTCGATCTCGGCGACGATCTTGACGGCGTTCTTCTCCCCGAGGAACCGTCCTCGGCTGAGTCTGAGACCAGCGAGGTCGTCCTCCTGCAGAAAGAACAGATCTCCGATGTCGTCGACCAGATTTGCGTCAACAAGGGCGGCAGCGATCTCGCCGCCGATACCCTCGATGTCGAAGCAGTCTCGACTGACCGCGTAGCTGATCCACGACCCCAGCGAATCGGACGGATCAGTCGAACGCCAGATCACCTCGGAGGTGTCCAGTGCACTGTTCGAGACAGGGGACACACGCTCCGGTTCGTACACCTGCTCTGCCCCGGAGCGCAGCGCGGGAAACGACCGCTCGATACGAGGGATGACGTCGTTGGCCTTGTACACCTCCACATGGTCGCCGATGCGGATGTCACGGGAGCGGATGTAGTCAAAGTTGTGCAGTGTGGCTCGACCGATTGTCGACCCGTCCACAGTCACCGGGTCGAACACCCCGGTGAAGCTGATGTTGCCCGTGCGCCCGACACCCATGACGATGTCTCGAAGCACCGTAGTCGCCGAGGTGGCCTCGTACTTGTACGCCATGGCCCAGCGCGGCGCGCGTGACGTGTGCCCGAGATGTTCGCGGAGCCCGGCGTCGACCGTTTTCAGCACTATCCCATCCGTCGGATACGGGTAGTCTTCGGATGTGCGTTCGGTACCGAAGCGCTCCAGGCGCTCGAGCAGGGCGTCGGCGTCGGCGAAGCAGGCTTCGACCATGAGATCCACTGACCTAATCAGCCCCGGCAGAGCGGGTGCGTCAGCCGTTGTCCCCGGCACGTCATAGGTGATAAACGTCGCGTCGGAGACATAGTCGAGTGCAGACGCGCGAACCGTCCCGGCGATCGCGTTGCGTGGGTTGGCGAACGCTGCATGACCGGCACGCACACGTCTCATATTCGTAGCGAGGAAGTCCTTGTGGCTCATCAGCAGTTCACCGCGAATCTCGGCAACGCCGTCGAGGGCATGTGGCAACCCGGTCACCTGCAGTGCACGCACGCGTGCAGTGATGTCCTCCCCCGTGTGCCCATCGCCGCGAGTGGAGACCCGGACCAGATGCCCGTCAGCGTACTCGGCACACACCGCGAGACCATCCAGTTTCGGCTCCAACTGCACGAGTGAACCAGCAGCGGTGATCCGCTGAACGAACGCCCGCACGGCAGCAAGATCTTTGACCTTGTCCAGCGAGAGCATCGGCCTCTCATGGGTGACGTCACCCCCGTCGCCGCCGGGACGGGTGAACAGATCATGTTGGATTACCGACTCGGGATGCGCCGCTTCGAAAGCCTGTATCGCCTCCAGTAGGGCGTCGAACTCGGAATCTGTGATGATCGGTTCGGCCTCGCAGTAATAGGCTGCGCTCGCACGGCGCGCCAAATCCACATCGTGCTCGTATTGTGTCTCGTCTGCCGACATCACGGTCTCCTTATTCACTGAAAATCCTCGTCATCCCAACGAGCGAAGATCACGTCGCGGCTGAACCCACCGTCCGAGCGAACGATACTGTACCGCACCGACGTCGCACCGCTGAGCCCCGTCGCCGCCGAGTCGCCGACGACCGCGACCCGAGCCGTCGCATACACGAACCCCTCCCGGTAGCCCTTGGCCGCCATGGTCTGCCGACGGCGCTCAGCCTTCCGCGCACGAGAGCGGCTGACGAGCCCCTCGGATGAGCCGTACGGGTCGTCCGTGGACAGCAGCAGCCACGCATTGCCGTACTGGGTGCGTATCAGCTTCGCCGGTACCAACTCGCCAGTCAGATCGAACAGAGCCGGGAACGCCCAACGACCGCCATGTTCAGCCAGCAGAGCTTCCTCACGCTCCCGCTGGGCAGCCAGCCCATTCGCCCATTGCGAGACGAACCCGTCCGTGTCTGATCGTTCGATCGATTCCGCACGCAGCGCCTCGTGACGCTCCGCTGCATCCGTGTGCTTGCTGACCTGTTTTTCATTGCTCATACCCACCATGTGCGCGGGCGGGTTCACAACGAGAGCATCTGACTGGCAGGCACTGCAGACATCGTCGACAGACCTGCGGCCCCGGCCAGGGCAGTCCGGCGGCAGCCGAACTCGGGCGACAGCCTCGGGCGGGCATAGTTAATGTGCTCGCCCCTCCCTCTCGCCCGGCCGAAGGCCGGGCTCGTTCCGGGGCTCGCGCGAGGCGCCGGCGCGTCGTGACCGCTTCCTCACCGCTGGTTCGTCAGCTCGGGGCTGTTCGTCTGTCTGCGCTGACTCGTGTCGTGGTGACGTCACGGGTCGGCTGGTCGGCTTCCCCCGTCTCTCCTTTGTGCCAGGGCTGCTCGCTGGCCGTTCCACGTTCCGTGGCCCGTCCCGGGTTCGTTGCACTCACCCGCGCCACCTCACCTCGTGTGGCGTCGGCGTCGGCGCTGGACGCCGGTACTGTTTCAGCTTCTTGGGTGCTGCGTCGGTGGGGTGGCTTCTGGCCGCTTCACCGCTCCGCAGTGGCGTCTCGGCTACGACACCGACACGCCACAGCCAGCACCAGAAGGGGGGGTGGAGTGCAGGTGCGAGCTCGCAGCGCACATACCCACCAAGACACCCCGCCAAGCACCTGCGCACCGACCCACCGCACGCGGGCGACGCACACCCCGTGACGCACACGGAGCCGAGAGACTCACCCTGCGGGCAGGTGCTCGCCGACGCGGCGAGCCCGGGGCGAAGCCCCCGCGATGCGCCATGCGCAACGCCCACCGGATACCAGACACACTGGGAGCCGGGCGAAGCCGACACAGAAGTCCGACGTACCGGACAGCTGAGGCGGCGCAGCCACGCCCTCACCAGGACAAGTCGACCAAGCACCACAGCAACGACGAACAAGTACCAGTAAACCTGGTACGCCGTGAGGAGACTGACTGTGCAGCTTGGCGCAGGGCGACGTACAACACCGCGAGGGCGTGTGGGGCGTGGGCGCACGGGCCGGTCTGGACTGGGAAACTGCGGGCGCGTGTGCGGCAAGATTCGCATAAGTCTCAGGTATGAAACTCCCCAAAGGATTCCTGCTCACTCGGGCTGGGGCCATCGAGGCCAATCCGACCACCTTCATCATGCGATCGAAGGCATGGGCGAACGCCCGTCCGGACGGCACCACCCTGCTGATCTGGCGCGACGAGTCTGGTGTGCACAACGCTGTTGTCTCGCCAGACGTCTCTGGTGCCTCCGACGCCGCGGTCAAGCTTGCGGTCTCTGTCGCCGCCCATGCCGACACCGCCGACATCGAGCTGCCGCCAACACCGGCGGTCGTGCGAGCCCGCGTGCCACGACGGGTCTCGATTGAGACGCGGGAGACAGTCGCCGGCGCAGACCCTGCCGAGACAGCGCGGGCTCTGGCACTGTCACTTTCCGCTGGGGAGTGGGTGGCGGTCACGACTCGACGCCCCAGCAGACGTGAGAAGAAGTGGTGGCGGGCGTGGCTGACAGGTCAGTTCAACGGCGAACGAACACAGCACCACTCGACTCGTGAGGGCGCTACCGTCATCAGCGTCTATGCCGGGGCGCAGGATCGGCAGTCCGCTGACACCTTGATTCGATCCGTGTTCGCCGCGCTGCCCGGATTCGATGTACCTGTTGAGACGAGCACGCCCACGTTCGCCCATGCCGCGGGTGCTCCCGCTGCTGCGGCTGTGGTGGCAGGCCTACTCGCGTCGGCGCTGTCACGCGTGAGCGCGCTTTCGGCGCTGTCCGTGTTCATGTGGGTGGCTGCGGGCATCGGTGCTGCGGCTACCCTGTTGACACTGGCCGGGAGGCTTCCGTCGGAGGCGCGCGACATCCGCGAGGGTGTCCGCACCGGCATGTTCCGTCCGGCTCGAGCACGGGTACTGCGACCGAGTAAGCCCGTCCGTTCGTATACGGATCGAGAGGGCGTCGTCCACGACGCACAGTATGGCGACTACCCCCTTCCGCGCCGTTCGTTCCTTGTCGGCGCAGACCTCATTGCAGCTCTTGGTGCACCGCAGGCCGGCGCCGTTTCCGGGCAGGATCAGACAGCTGCCCGCGTCGCTCCGGCAGTCGTGTCCGAACCCATCGGTCCGTTGATCGGTACCTCTGATGGGACACCTGTACATCTCTCCGCAGCAGATATGTTCGCAGGCATTGTTGCGCTCGGCTCGGCCGGCACAGGCAAGAGTGTGTTCGTGCACAACGTCTTTGGGTGGACATGTCTGGAGAAGACCTCCCCTGCCTCTCGTCCGGGTTTCCCGGGCGCGAACAACGCACTGATCGCGTTCGAGAACAAAGGTGATGGCGCGGAGCACTACGTCCGCTTCGCCGCGTTTGCCGGGGATCCCGTGTACCGCGTCGAGCTCGCCGATCCCAAGCGTCCAGCGATCGAGTTGTTCCCTCCGCAGATCGGCTCTGTCGAGTTCCGAGCGCGCATGGCTGCGTCGGGTCTGCGCTATGTGTTCGGTGACGACGCCATCCAGGCGCGGAGCTTCGATGCCTTGCGCCGTGTGCTGGCAGCCGCCTTCGTCATCGCCGATGCGCCGGGGCGCTTCACCGAGGGTATCGACGGCATCCCGCATGCGGGCAGCGCATTCCTTTATGCCGCTGCCCTGCTCGGAGAGCGCGGGGACGACATCGCAGTCGCGCTGGCCGGACAGCTGCAGTCTGAAGCGATGCGTGAGAACGCCGACGAGACATCCGATCTCGGTTTCGCCGCCACACAGATCACTCCCCTGTTCTCCGGAGTGACGCCACGCGGACGGGCGGATGTAATGCAGGCGCCACGGAACAAAATCGCGGCGCTGCTGGCCGCCGAGCAGTGGTGGTCAAGACCCGCCCGACTGACTTGGGATCAGGTTCTGGAGCAGCACCTGACCGTGGTGGTCAACACCGGACAGACCAGTGACGGCACACCCGTCGACGATCAACTGACCGAGCAGATGTCTGGGCTGCTCATGTACACGCTCGCCGACGCGATCAAACGTCGCTGCAGCGGCTGGCAGGAGCAGGACCGACACGTGACCATATTCGCCGACGAGCTGAAACTGCTCGCCGGGTCGAGCTCGGACATCATCACCTGGCTGCGAGATCAGGGGCGCTCCTACGGTGTGCAGCCGGTGTTCGCCACTCAGCGCACCGAGCAGCTCGACCAGCAGGTGCGGGAGGCTGTCACAGGCTTCGGCACGGTGCTCGCTTTCTCTCAGGACAATCCGAAGGTCGCTCGTCAGCTGTCCGACGACTTCGGTGCCGACGGGTCAAAGTGGGATCCCGCAGACATCGTGAACCTGCCACCGTATACAGCAATCATTCGCACGAAGGTGTCGAAGACACGGCAACCCGCATTCACCTGTGCACTGGGCAATTATGAGACCGTCTCCGGCATCGTCGACGACTACCGTGAGCTTCAGCACCACTGATGACCAGCGCAGCGCCGGCCGTCGGCGAAAGCGAACACCTCCGACTGGAGCAGATCGGCTCACCAGCAGCTGCGGGCGTGCGAGCTCACGAACGCATCGACCCCTACTTCTCCGACTTCTGGCCGGTCGGTTCGAAGGCAAGCTGGTTGAACATCCATCAGCTGCGCCGCGCCGAAGCCGGCGGTTGGGCGAAGCGTCCATGGTGGCTGGCAGAGCACGAAGAACGTGCCCGTGCCAGACTGACCGGGCCGCGGCTGCCGGAGACGCTGCAGGTGCTCGGAGCGCTGCGATCCTGGCAGAACGTCTCCGCTGAGCAGCTGGCAGCGATCACTGGAATCGACCGGATCGGCACGGGCCGGGCTGCGTTGATGACCGACCTGTTCAATCTGGGATTGGTTGAGATCGGCGTCCACACTGACGCAGCTGCGCGGACGAGCCTGTCGGCCAGATCGAACATCTATCGGCTGACTCGAGACACCGCAGTCGAACGTCTCGTCTGGCCGGTGACCACATACGCTGAGCGGCTGAAGATCACCGGCGGGCTCGACACACGTGCCAGCGGCGCCGGTGGACACGACCGGCATGGTGTACTCGCCACTGAGCTCGGTCTGCGAGCGGCCGAGACACACGCCCTGTCCGCTGTGCTTGGAGAGAACGTCGGCCGAGTGCAGGACATTCTCGGCACCGGATGGAATCGTACATTCACCGCCGATGAGGTCTGGGTGCGCACTGACGGCATGCTCATTGCTCTTGAGCTGACAGCCACACCGACCACTGTCGAGCGCAAGATCGCGCGTTGGGCGCACTTGCTCGCCTCCCGTCCGATGCAGGCGCTGCCATTGACCGTCCTGTTCGTCACTGCAGAGAATCCGAACATCGACGCCAGCGCGTCTCGGAACGTTCGCAAGAAGACCTTTCACGCGGTGCGCACCGGAGTCCGTGATACCCCCGGCCATCCCGGCAACAGGACAGCTGAGCGCATCGGCGTCGTCGACTGGCGCGACTGGTTTCCCGCACCCGGACAGGCGACTGTCTGGTTCCCCGCTCTGTCTGCGTGGTTCGCCACCGGTGCGCCGGCGCAGCCGTGGGAGTCCCGGTCACTGCTCGATCCGTTCGAGTTCGAGGTGGGTGATACGAGCGAGGATGTGCTCGCCCAGCTCGGCGCCCTGTACGCCAACCCGGTGTGGCTGCGCCCCGCCCCAGGGGCCACGATCGATCCGGTCACTCCGGCGCTGGCAGCCGAGTTCGGATATCCCGTCCAAGCGCTTGCGCCTCCACCGGGTCACGGCGCTGTCGGCGGGGGCGGGCTTCCCGAGCGTCTGCGGTGGTGAGCGTGCGCATAGTCCTTCTGCAAGCCACCGCGCACAGGAGGGTGAGACCAAGAAAGGGCAAGACCATGATCGACGAACGAGGAGCCTGGATCCTTCAGGACACTGAGTCCGAGGCGCCATTCCATCCCGACGCACCACAACTGCGGGGTGGGCGCACGCTCGACGACCTGAGCTCTGGCGACCTCGTACTCGATACCGAGGCACGGGTGGTGTTGCGTGTGACAGAAGTCACTGCACAGACCGTCATCACTGAGGATGGGCGCGTGTGGACGAAGAAGACCGGAGCTATCCGGGGCACGTCCGACAGCGGTGCGCATATCTCTGCACTCACTGACGAGCAGAGCCGTCGGTTCCTGCACTGGAGCCGGCTGCAGCGCGTCCGGCGACAGCTGACCGATGTGATCGCAGCGATCGATGCAATCACCCCCGACGATGAAGTCGCCGACCTCGCCGTCGAACTGAACGCGCCTCTGGAGCGGGCTTCGGAGCTGCTCGAAACGATCGGCTGAGATCCTCCCGCATAGGAACCAACATGGAAACACAGACAGATTTCACCGAACTGACCGTCGGCGCTGAGGTGCTGCTCGTCAGCGAACGAGTGCTCGGCGACCATATCAGCAGGGCGCGAGTCGAACGCCTGACCCCAAAACAGGTGATCGCGTCGCACCGCGGTTACACGGATCGATATTGGCGAACCGACGGCTCCCTCGTGGGCGCTCGCACACACGAAGACGGCTGGACACGCCCAGATCATCTGGAGGCGTGGGACGCCTCAAGGATCACTGACGAGGACGGTCGTTGAGACGGGCCGGCCTCGGCCTCTGGCCGTGGTATCCGACGACACTCATTGAACGCGCCGCCATCTGGGTCGGTCCCGTGGCCGTACTGATGACCGCTGCGATTGCGCCGGCCCGTGTGAGCGCACTGGTTCTTGCCGGTGCCGCACTCATCCTCCATGTCGGCGCGATCGTGGCGCTGCGTCCCGCACCGGCGGAACACTTCGCAAGGCTGCGGCGTCGCATTCAGCGCCGGACGGTGCTCGAAGCCGTCTGGTGGCTGGAGGGCATCTCCGGTGAGAGTCACCTAGACACCTACGAGGCGCTTCAGGAGGCTGGGTTCGTTGCCGCCGTGGCCGGTCGCCGAAGTGCCTCGGACGAGTTTCGTCTCGGTGAGCAGGTCTGGAGATTCACACACGTGCGCCAGACAGGGTGGACTCTGGAACGCCTCACCGCCAATGGATGGTCGTTTGTGCTGACCTCAGGCACGACCCCCGGCGGCGCTTGAACTGCCCTGGGCAAGCCGGATAAGGAATTCGGCGTACGGTGCCGTCCGTCCCGTTCTGAAAAGCTCTGCCACAGCAGCCACGTATTCCTGCTCGGCGCGTGCCGGGATCAGAATCGCGTCATAGCCGCGAGATAGGAGATACCCGTTCATCATGACTCGTGCCGTTCGCTTGTTCCCGTCGAGGAAAGGCTGCGTATACGTCGAAGCCGCGGCAAAAGTCGCAGCTCGGACAAGCGGGTTCGGGATCTCGGAAACCCGTTTGAACACTCGTTGGTAGGCGCGGCTCGCCTGCGCCTCGGAAACGGCAGTGAAGACATCCCCCTGAACGTTCACTGTCCCCGACGAGTGTACGTTGCCGGTTCCACGAATGACCCCGGGTTCGATGGAATCCGCTCTGGCGATGGCGCGATTCAGCTCGCAGGCATGTGCGGCATCCAACCGAAAGGCTCGGTTACGTACATCCGAGATCATCAGGTCGACACCTTCGGACAAGGCGATGACCTGCTCGGTCTCCTGAGCGGTCTTGCCTGCCGGCGTGATGTTGTCGTGGAGCAGAGTCTGAATCTGCGGCAGGGTATACGTGTTCTTTTCGAATGTGAGCTCGTTGAATACGAGGCTCGTCTTCTGATGTTGGAGACGCCAGATCGCACGGTCCACTGTGCCTGGACGTATGCGGTCTGCGATCCGCTGGACCTCGGCGCTGATGGAGAGGTCCGGTTCCACCGCAGAGTAGGAACGTCCTCCGAGGCTGACCTCTGCAGGTCGCGCACCATGAACCGGTCTGCCGACTGGCAGGCCATGTGGGCCGTACTGGTTTGACCCACGCCCTCCACCGGTAATCCCCATCAGTCGACCTCCTCGTACCCGTTCCAGCACAGCCGAGCGAACACCTGTGCACATGGGTGCTCCTGCCACGCGTAGACATCGTCGATGCGGACTAAAACGACGTCGTAGCCTGCGGCCAGTAGGTCGTGATCAAGATCAATGATCACTTTGGACGGGAGCGTCCCGGAGACAGCCTCCTTGACCGCCTGCTCAATTCTGTCTGAAACCCAGTTAGGATCCGGTGTGCCCGCCGCTGCTCCCCCATGTTTGAGCTCGAGCACCTGCTTCGCCCATCGACGACGCAGGCTGACGATATGCAGAAATTCGTCGACGTCTCGCCCCTCCACCGTGATTCCCCCGACCATCGTCCAGATTTCGACGCGTGGTCCTCGGATGCCGTCGAGCATGGCCAGCAGCCCGAGCTGCCCATCAGTGAACCGGTTCGCACGGAACCAAGCGCGCTGTGTGCCACGTCGGGTGATTTTCTTCAGAGCGGCCATGCCGGTATTCTCGCACGTCTGGGTCATCTGAACCCTCCCTCCCGGTAGCGTTGTGCGCGGGAGGTTATTCGTTCAGGCGGACGAACGATCGCTCGTCGGTGCCGCTGTCCCAGATCCAGAGGTTTCCTGCGGCGTCACCGTCTCGTCCGAGACTGACCGTTGCGCCGCCCGTTGGCGAAGCCTCCGCGTAGTCGGCTATGTGATAGTGCCCGTGCACCCAGATACGAGGACGCACCTGCTCCACGAGGGTCTGCAGCGCACCCTGTTGTGTGCTGGCGTAGGCGAGGTCGTCGGCAGTGAACCTGTACGGGTTGCCTGCGATCTGGGCTGCGACGCCTGGCGCGTGCGCGAGGAAGACGTCATGGGTGACCAGCACGTCGAACTCACCTGTCTGGCCTAGAGCTCGGTGGTATTCCTCCGGCTGAATGACTTCTTGCGGCCACCAGTCACGGAAGACCCGATGACGGTAGGCGCAGTCGATACTTGGCGCACCGCCGACGGACAGAACCCGGATGCCGCCGTGCTCGACGACGTCACCGGGCCGAATCAGCCGTATGTGTGGTGTGACAGCGAACTCGCGGTCGCTCAGATTCTGGTAAATCCAGCCCCAGTCCTCGTGATTGCCCGGTGTGATGTACAAGGTGATGTCGCTGCCGGCCAAGATCGGCTCCAGCAGTTCCGGTAATACCAAATCGCCGATGCCTGACGAGCGGAACAGCCCGAAGTCTCCGACATGGTGAATGACCTGTGCACCGGCCGCGATTAGCGCCTGTGTGGCTGCGATAGCCCATTGCCGGTTGCCGTGCCAGTCCCCTGCGAATCCGATCCTCATATGTTCCTCCACTGCATTCCTATGCGGGGTGCACGCATAGTCCTGTGGCACACGAGAGTTGAGGAATCCCAGATGACGCTGAACAACGCAGCCCAGATCAACGCCCAAGTCGAGAAGTTCCATGACACTGCGCGCCGCAAGCGCGTCGAGGCATTCGCGGACGAGTACCGACTGGCGCAACGCCACGCCGAAGCCCATGGCGTTGAACTGGTGAAGCAGGTCTCTTCCGCACCGGACGGCGAACACATGCTGGTTTCGGCCAGCGCCACGGACAGCCCAGTGGTGGTGACGGCGGACATCCCCCTATCGGCGATCGCCGACGGCAGTTACCGCAAGGGGCAGGTCGGCGCACTCGTCCAACGTGCGATCAGCCGTGTGGAGCTGGTGGCTCTACTCGAGGAATCACTAGCTCGGGACTGAGCCCGGCCGGCGCTCCGTCAGCGTCTTCTCACTATCGCATCACTGCACCAAATAGGAAGTGACGAGATAGTGACGCTCACGCGACCGATCGCAGGTCCTCAGTGTCCCGCTGCTTCCGCGGGCGCCCGGCTGGCGAGTTCGCCGGTATTCCAGCGCCGACACGCAACCGTCTGACCGTCTCCCGACTCAGATCGGTCTGGCGGGCGATACTCATGTCAGTGAGCCCCGCGTTCGCCAAGGTGAGTACCTGCGCGACGTCCTCGGGGCTGGGGGTGCGTTTTTTATGCCGCACTGGAGTGATGCCAGCCTCGTGCAGATGCCGGTAGACGGTTGTCGACGAACAACCGACCTGTTCTGCAATTTCTATCGCAGTGTGTTTCCCGGCCAATTCCAGAATCTTCTTGTGCAGAAGTTCCGACTCGTCCTGTGGGAGCCGACCACCTTTCGGAGAGGGGTGCCGCCGCGCACGCTCCAGATTCACGACGTACGCCGTTGCAAGTCCTTCCAGAAGATGGTGGACCTGAACCGGAGCCCCCTGCTCGAGCGAACGCCTGTCGGCCTCCTTTTCAAGGAGGGCATAGACCTTCGGCGGCAGGCGGAGCCCGAGAACCGGGACTCCCGATGATCGTGCGCCGTTCATAGCTGAACCGCCAGAGCGCCCCAACCGGGCAGGCGAGGGCCATCAACATGCCTGTTCCACGGCTGGTCGAAGAGGACTCCGAACCCCCCAGTAGCCCAGGTGCGAGAGACCTGGTCAGGTGAGTCGTCGATGAGGATCGGCCAACCGATCTTCCGCTGTTGAAGCACTAAGGGCAGGTCGATGCCGTTCTCGCGCATCCACGCGCGTGTCTGGTCCTCGACCTCTGCGTGGCGGGCTGTGACCAACGTCACCGGGGCGATCTCTCGCAGCCGCGCCAGCCCCTCCATAGCACCGTCGATGAGCGGCAGTGTCGCGAACAGCCCCTGTCGCCCCACCTCACGGATGAGTTCTGCCTCTTCAACGCGGTCGCGCACCCAACCGGAGGCGCTGAGACTGTAGCTGTTCGGACTGTCGTCACTTTCGCGTCCGAGCAGCTGGCGCAGCGCGGGGGTCAGGTCCGCCAGCACACCGTCAATGTCGACCCCGATTTGCAGCGCAGTCATCAGTAACCGATCTCGCGCTGGAGCTGCCGGGTCAGCACGGCAGACACTGGGGTCTCCCCGTCCTCGTCGGAATCGAAGAGGCGGAGCCCGTCACGTGTGATGTGCAGTCGACCCGACTCGTCCCATGTCGCAGTGGACTCGTCGACGTACAGGGTGAATCCTGACCGCTCTCCCCCACTGGTGAGCCACGCGAGAACGTCAGGTTCAGCGGAGAAGTCGTGCTTCAGCGATCCGACGAACGTTCGTCCGTCTTCGACACTGACGCTCACGCGGTAGCTTGGTGTCTCGGTGCGCTTGATGTTCAGATCACCAATGACCTCGGCGAACTTCTCCCCAGAGTCAAGCTCGAACGCGATCGCTCGCAGGCAGTCGTAGTTGAGCGGCACACGCACACTGAACTCGACCGCCGCCTCGACTTCACCCCAGTGCTCCTGCGCGACGTGGTCTCGCAGATACGTTCGGGTTTCCGCCTGGTCAGGGTAAGAGAACCGCACATGGTAGTGGAAGCGGCCGGGACGGTTGAGGATGAATGCGCTCGTCTCGCGCAGGTCGTTGACAGTGATGGCGTACATGCGCCGCGCCCCGCTGAGGCCGTCGAACAGGCTCAACAGCTCGTGCTGGGGGTTTCGGTCATCGGTCTCAGCGAAGACCTTCTCGAACTCGTCGAAGATGACGAGAGACTCCCCCTCAATGGTGTCGATGAAGGCTGCCAGTCCGGGGTAGGCGTGGTCCACGACGATGACCGGTGTTCCGCTTGCATGAAAGGCGTCTGCGAGCATGCGCACAAACAGGCTCTTCCCCATGCCCTTGCTCCCAGAGAGGATCAGTCCGAGACTGCGTGTACTGCGTCGCCAGCCGCGCAACACACGATCTAGACGGACGCCATGGTCACCATAGACAGGCTCGGCCGCCGCCGTGACATCGGGAATTCTGGTGAGGAAAAACCCCTGCATGGAGGCGAACCCCACCCGGTAGGTTCCGCCGGGCAGACGGTCGTGCGTGGCGACCCCGTCGTCGAAGATGCTGTAGGTACCGCCGGTGCTGATTATGCTCATGAGACTGTCTATGCGCGGAGCAGCAAAGACGGCCTCAGCGTTCGACGCGATAGTTCAGAATCAGACGGTGTTCATCCAGCAGCGCGAGCGCAGCATCGCGCGCTGCCTCATAGGTGTCCGCTTCGCCGATGGCTTCGTCCACATCGCTCGAGCGCGGATCATTGGCAAGGTCCGCTGGCCTCGGGATGTGTCGGATGTGCACGCGCATGGCACCAATCGTACCGCCGCGCCGGTCAGGCCGCTGCCTTGTCCGCCCGTGCGCGCGCAGAGTTGATGGGAAGACCGTTCTTCCGCCGCCACACACTGATCGCAGCTCTCCCCATCCCGATCTTCTCAGCGATCTGGCGGTCGGTGAGCCCCTCAGCATGCAGACGCCGACGGGCAGCATCTCCGGACCGTTGCGATGGGTTGGGCGAGAGCCCGTGTGTACGACGCCATGCTCCCACCGTGCTGTATGGTGCGTTCATCGCGATGGCAATCTCATGGTCGGTGAGCCCCTCGGCGTGAAGGCGGAGGAACTGCTCCACCTGTGTCTGGTCTGGTCCGGCGCTGCGGCGTGGCGGAACCGGGGAAACATACTCTCGTGCAGCGCTCGCAGTCTGGTCGGCAAGCTCTTCGAGAAGGTGATGGATCTGACACCCACGAGAGTCAGCCAACTGCTCCAGAATCAGATAAGTGTTTCGACTCAGCCGCGTCACCACATTGACGTGCCCGCTCATGATGGGTCCTCCCCTTTTTGCAGTCCAGAGTTTTGGGCGAGCAGGTCCTCAAGTCCGAGGTCTGCGATGACATTGTCCAGATCACGCCCATACTCGGGCTCGGCGTCAGCGACGCTGCGTCGGGCAGAGAGCTCAAAGGCATCAGCCTTCTCATCTGCTCGCAGCAGTCGATTGTATTCAGCAACCGAGATGATCACCGCCGCGGGCTCATAATTCGCTGGCTTGATCTCCGAGGCATCCAACGGCTCGCCGATGTAGACCGGACGATCTGTGCCATGCCGCATGAGTTGAGTGATGGCATTCAGATTCGCAGAGGCCTGTTCGGGGCTGAATACGAAGTTGGGGCTGTCAGGCACATTCTTGTTCATGGTTCCCCTCCGTGTCGGCTGCTGTGCTGGCTCTGGATGCCAACCGATCGTAGGCCGCTTTGAAGCGCTTGTCGGGAACGAGGAATGCGCTCGCGGTGGAATTGACCAGCTCAACCACTCGCTCCCAGTCGTACTCACCGATGTCGATGCCGTCGAGTTCCCACTCGTCACCTGCACTTCCGTATGCACTCAGGCGCCTCGCGATGATGCTGTACGCCACAGTGGTCAGATCAGCGGAAGCCTCGCTGGGCGCACTGTCGTGCTCAGAGCCCTCCTCATCGGCCTCGGAGCCAAAGGTCTGATCCACCCATTCGCTCAGACGAGAGGCGAAGTCGTCTGCCTCCCAGCTCTGACCGGCGAGCTCGTCAGCGAATGCTCGAAGTATGTAGGCGGACACACCGTCGTCAACGGATTCCGGAAGGCTGCGACTGTCGTCGTACCCCCGCGCAATTTCCAGCCCGAACTCCCCGATGGCCTCCCTGATGTACTGCTGCAGGTTGCGGAAGACGCCGTCGTCGAGCTCACGGCCCATGTACTGGTCCGTTCCAGCCATGGAGAGAATCTTCTGAAGCTCGTCCGCTCCCTCGTGGGATCGGAGCCATGCTTGGGCGCGCCCGACGATATCGATCAGCTCGTCATTGCGGGCGAGTGCTGCATCTCGTTCAGAGGTGAGTACGTGCACGCTGGCGCGCAAGCGAGATGCTTCTGCACCCAAAATGTCCAGGGCGTCCGGGACCTCGACGAAACCGTCGGTTTCTCCGACCGGTTCGAGATGCGCGCTTACCGGCGTCGGCTGGTCGGCCGTGATTTCTTCGCTCATACGATTACCTATGCGGGGTGCCCCCGTTGAAACGGCGGGCTACTCACCCAGCTGCGCTGCCCTCAGCTAGACGTTCGGCCTCTCGAATGAGCCGGAATGCGACCTGCTCTGTTCGACGGTTCAAGTGACTCAGGAGCAGATCGACGCGTCTGCGTACGTAATGATTTTGTGCTGGTGAGCAGTCCAGCACCATCTGCCGGAGCTGCAGATCCGTGTTCCAGAATGATCTCGGGCGGAGCCCGTTGCGTGGATACTCGACCTGACCATCTTCCCATGCCTGTTCGTCCGCATCTACGACGCTGGGGTCGAAGACAGTGCACCCCGGGCAATAGTCTTTACCGTCGAATCGCTGCAGCCACTGTTCGTTCGACCCACGGATCTCCGACGGATCCTCCATGGCGGTGAAACCGTCAAAGGACTCCATGCGTTCGCCACACGAGTCACAGACCACCTCGGTACCAACCCACTGCCGCTCACTCATTGGTCGCCTCCAGCCACCCCCGGATAAACTCGTCGTAGTCCACAATCCAGTGATCCGTCTCATGCAGTGCCTCGAATTGCGTAATCGACCCATCCGGCTCGGCGGGGAAAATCGCCGTATCGCCGAGGCGGCCAAGTGACACGACGAAGAATGTCGTATCCCGAGCAACCCAGCGATCTTCGAGTACAAGGTATTCTCGCCACGGCACAGGCTGATCAAGCTGGTACAGTCGCCTCCCGCTCATACGCTCTTCGACCAACGTGTAGTCACTCATTGCTTGCCTCGCTTTCAATCTGGGCGGCGTGGTCTCTGGCATATCCCTGTGCGGCCAGAATGCCGTCATACTTGCCGCGCCGATATTCAGTGACATTGATGCCAAGCCCAATTTCGGGCTTCTGACATTCCAGATACCCAGCGAACTCCCGCAGCGTCTCGGCTTTCACACGCGCCAACCAGCAGTCGAACTCGGCAGCCGAACACTGACCATCTGGCGTAAGAAATAGGTCGCCCTCGTAGCACTCGGTGTAGTTCTCTTGCCTCGCAAATTGCGCACGCACATACTCGGTGGTGATTTCCTCGGTCATATCGTGCTCCTTTATCGTTCCAGTTGCTGGGGCGCTGCCTGCCTACAGCAGCACCTGTGCGCGGACGCCTCAGCTCGGCGATGCGCTTTCTGAAAGCCTGCAGAGGATCTCCTGAGCTCGAGCTATCTCACCTGCGGTGCAATGGGTCTTCCTACGGATCCGCTCAGCCACTAATTCCAGGGCGTGGGAGTCTCGCGCGCGCTGATCCCGTTCCGCACATTCAAGGAGCAATGATTCAGCCCGCTCTTCCCCGCGTGGGTGAGCAATAAGGGGTGAAATCGAGCCACTGCTTCCGACGCGGATGCCTGTCCGGCGAGCGAACCGGTTGCCATCCTCGGTCACCACTTGGCTCTTTGTGACGCGCTCTACGGTTTGCACCACCGCACTCGGACTGCGCGAGTAATATGCCGTGACGATTACCTGATCGCCGGGCTGCGTCTGTTCTAAGTTGCTCATGGGTTCTCCTCATTTCGTTGCCGTCATGAACACCTGTGCGCGGGAGGCTATTTTCTTCGGAAGAGAGGCTCAGTCCTGCTCGTATGGATTCTGCGTCTGCTCGCCCCAGCCGGGAGAGAGCGCCTCGGTACGGCCGTATTCGACACCGTCGTCGTGCGCTCGCTGCCAGATCGCAGCGAGCTGCTCAGTCGAGAGCGCCCGAGCCTCGAGCGTGGCGACACGGTGGCGCAGACTGTCGAGTTCTTCTTGCTGCTGTCGTGCACGGCGCTGCTCGGAGCTTTCGACGTACCGACGATATACCGTGTCTTCGATGTCTCGGGCTGCGGCCTGTTCAGCTGGCGACATCGCGCTCAGGCGCGCACGCTGCAGGCTGATGCGTGTGCGCCTGAATGCTTCTTCGGCCAGACCCCAGTCGATATCTTCATCAGGCTGCACCCATGGGCCCAAGAGAAGCTTGGAGCGCAGTCGGTAGTACGGATCGTCGAGCTCCCCGTAGCGCGTCAGGCGACCATAGCGAATGCCGAGTCGAATCGAGCGCGCGTGAAACGGTCGGATTCTGATTCGGCGACGCTTATGGCTTCGTGGTTGTGCGGGCATGGTGTGTCATCGCTTTCCGGAGAGAGTCATTCGAGGGTCTCGACGATCCTGGCTGACGGATGCGCACGTCGTAGATCAGCTGCAACCTGCTGGATGGCTTCGTCGTTGTGCGCCGAGACGTCGACGTGTTCGAGCACTGTGTCATCTGGCGCAACGGCACTGACGAACGTGGTGCGCAGCGGCGCATCAGGATCGAGGATCGGGTTCATGAGCGGGTGTCCTTTCGTTCTGGCTCTGGCTCTGTGTCGTCGAAGCCGTTGATGGGCCTAGCGAACTCGAGTAGCTTTGGCGCATCACGCATGAGCGGGTACACGCCGTAGCCGCGATCGCGGGCGCGCACGAGACGCCGGTACACCGCATCCGGGTTGCTGGCATACAGCCCCGAATTCGGCAACGGGTTCAATTCGATGATCACCGGCTTGTTGTCAGTTGTGGTGGCGACGTCGATGACGAGTGTGCCGCCATGAGCCGCGGCAATCGGCGCAGCGAAACGCAGGTAGCGTTCGACCACGGTGCTGTCTATGTGCAGTCCTTCGCTGCGCTGCCCCGTGACCGCGTTGCCGCGGTGCCGCCGCAGACGTATATCGAAGCGGTCATCTGGATCAGCACGGTCATATGGCGTGAACTCTTCGATGCAACCGGCACCGGAGACGATCTTGCCGTCGACGACGAACAGTCGGTATTCGTCGACCATGGGAATCCAGTCTTGAACGAGCAGCGTGTGTCGTCGCCCGGCAATACGGATGAACACCCAGCCGAAATTCTCGTCGTACGCGAGCAGTCGCTCGTGAATCTCCGGCGCAGTGATGTCAGTGCGCAGGTCGATGCGGATGATGCCGGTCTTGCGTCCGACGAGCTTCACCACAAGAGCCTGCACGCCGGCTTTCGCACGCTGCAGCGCCAGTTCGACGACGTCTTCGTCGGTGGGCAGCTCTCCTGGCTCATCGCCGTAGCCGGCCAGACGCATCCAGCGGCCGCCGTGGTCGATGAGCATCTGGTGCATCACCAGCGGATCACTGCCGTGTCGGTTCTCTTCAGCGCTGAGCACCGGGCCGAGCCGCTCGGACAACTCGTAGTCGTTCCAGTCCGGATGCTCAGCATTTGGCGGCACGACGGTGAACTCGGCACCGACATGGTCAGCTGCGCGGATCGCAGCTGCAGTGCGAGCGAGGTTCTCCCAGAAGTCTTCGACGTCTGCGTCTGAGCTGACAGGAGATGCGACTGTGAGATCGGCGATCTCCGGGGCGCGCTCGGCGACCAGGGCAAGATCACGCGCGGCCTGTTCGCGCAGGCGAGCGTCCCAGCGTGACTGCAGACCGGGGAAGCCGCCGGCGAGCTGTGTGAGTTGCCCGCCGCTGAAACGGACGTGCTCGGACAGTTGCTCAGCCATGGTAGCGGCCTCCTTGTTCTCGTCTGATGTCAGCACGCACTTGTCGTCGATCTCTCTTGTGCGCGGCACGCTTCGAGATGGACATATCCGGGCAGTCATACCCTGCAGGACTGGAACAGTATGGGCACCAGGACTGCTGCGCGCGTTTCGCCCGATCCGGCCGCTTAGACATGTTGCTGTTGTGCAGCGCGGGAAAGTGCGCGCTCGCGCTCGGCGTTGCTGAGTCTGGGGAACAGACGGCGGTATCGGACGAGCTGCTCGCGTTCGATGGCGATGCGTTCGGCATGGACGAGCCGCTTTGGGGTGACGCGCACTTTTCTAAACGCAGTGATCGTGCGATCGAAGGTGTGGAGCACCTGAGGCCCGCCGGAGACCCATGAGCGCAGAAACGGCTCCCACGCAGCGCTGTAGATCGCCACCGGCGAGTACAGCGCTTCGAGCGACTGGGGCACACCCTTGGTGGCCTGCCCGAGGAAGCCCTTCAGCCCGATGACGGTGACGTCTGTGCTGTCGGTGATCTGCTGCGTTGGGTGAGCCTGCTCGCGTACGACGACATAGAGATCCAGATCGCTGCCGGGATGAGCCAGACCATAGAGATGCGAGCCATGCACTGTGGCGAGCACGATGTCGCTGGCATCGACGTGCGCGAGCTCGGCGAAGTCTCGCTTGCTCAGCGCAGGTGGTGCAGGGTACATGGCTCGCGTCTCTCTTTCTTCAGCTGACTGACTTTGTGCGCGGAGGAGGCTCCAGCCGGGCAATGTTCAGTGCCAATTGGGCAGCGCATGTGCGATCTGCGCGATCCAGGGATCCTCGGCAGGCTGGCGCAGTCGAGCGGGCACGCGGTCGAAGAACGCGCTGGACGAGGCCTGTGCCATGTCGATCAGCCAGAGGTCAGACCCGTCAGCCATGACATCGATTGACCACTGACCGACCAGATCGAGATCGGGCAGCAGTCGCTCAATGCGGCGTTCGACGTCACGATGCTGAAGCTTGAAGCGCCGCTTGAGCTTGGGCTCGGCGGCCAGATACGTGATCAGGTCGTGGCGGTTGTCCGGATGGTTGGCGTCTTCCATCGCAGCAAAGCGATGCCGCATGGTCTTCGACTCCCAGTAGGGGACGCTGGTGAGCACGGTGTCGTTGTCACAGTCGACGAACACACGGAACTCGCAGCGCAGCGGGAGCCCGTGATAGATCGTTGGTGAGTCCTCTGTGTCTGGGACGAACTCGCGTACGACCCACTCGGTTGTCGTGCCAGCACCGTAGACGATGCGCTCGTTCAGTGGGCTCGCCATCTGCAGTGCCTGCTCATGGATGGCGACGAGGTAGTCACCGAGCTCGGCGACCTCGCTTGGGCTCACCACGCGGGCGTTTCTGAAGTCGAACTTGGAGGAGAACGTCCCGGTCTTGACGAAATAATCACCCTGCGGCTCGAGTGCGAAGACGCGCTCGGCCCAGCGGTTGAGAATCTCGTGCGTGGTTGCGTTCAGCGCGCCGTAGCCGAGACGAGGCAGCTGCAGCAGCGACAGGGGTGCGCGAGCGATCGTGGTCTCGGGAATACGGAATTCCTGGTGGAGCGCATTCGCGGCAGCCAGCTGGGGCAGCCAGTGGCTCATTGAATCGGGGTTCATGTCGATCATCTGGTAGGCGATCGAATCCAGATCGAGGATGTCGAGACCCTGTCGGAAGCGGTTATAGAAGCTGCGGCGCACGCGGTCGTCGGCGTTCTCGTCCTGCGTGTGCATCAACATCGAGGCGAGCAGTGCTCCGGTCGGGGCATCGATGTCGCGCTGCATCGCGGTCGCGGTGGCCTGCGGTCGGATCGAGGGATCCAGCGATGCTATGGCCGCTGTGTGCTCTTGTGCAGCATTGAGCTGTGCGGCGGTGAACATCGTGCTTGACGCCGGCGGCTGGACCGCAGCCAGCACAGTGCTGGTGTCGCCGGCGAGATCAGCAGTCGACCATGTCCACGTGTCTGCGACGAGGTCATCAATGATCGGTGCAATGAGATCAGTCAGGTTGTGTTCGGTGGTCTCCAGCATAGCAACACCAGCAGCGGGTGTGCTCGTGCGCGGGTTCGGGCCGAGGACACCGTCATTGTTGCCGGCATCGCGCATGGCATTTGCATAGGCCTGCTCGAACTGTTCGGCAACCTTCGGGTCGTTGCGAATCAGGTCGGCCAGATCAGCTGGCGTCAGTGTGGTCTCAGGTGTAGCGTGCGCAATCAATCGGCTCATCGTTCAGCCCTCTCCAGTCTCAGCAGTTGACTGTTCCAGCTCGTCGAAGACTCCCGCCAGATCGAGACGTGAGGCTCCATCCACACCCACGACGTCGAAATCCCCGCCCGTGATGCGATCCCAGATCCCCGTGGCGATCAGCCGCGATTCAAGCTCGGCGAAACGCTTGCCGAGGGTGTCGGCGCGGCCTCCCCACACGCGTTCGAGTGAGGTGCGGGCAGCTTTTCGGTTTGCGTAGCCCTCTGCTTTCAACTTGCTGCGGTACCCGTCTCGGTCGACAAGGACCACGCCTTCATCATCGCGATGGCGAGCGGCATCGAGGGTCTGGGTGAGCTCGTCTGGGGTACTTGCAACCGCCACTGTCTCGGCGACCTCGAGCCCGAAACGGCGGGCAATGCCGAGTCGGATGTCGTCGTCGGTGTCGAACTGCACGGTGTTTCGGATGCAGTCGAGCAAGACCAGCCGATCCGGCCCGGGCTCGGCGATCGGGTGAGTGTCGCGTGCGGCGATCACCTCGAACGCAGCTGTCGTGTTCGTGCGGGCAAGCATCCCAGCAAGTTCACCGATCCCCTTGTCTCCGATGGCGCCTTGGAGCAGGCCTCGGGCGAACTTCGAATAGGGTGTGATCCCCGACTTCGAGAAGACCTCAAGCTTGCCACGGACACAGGCCACCAGTGCCAGATAGCCGTTCATCTTCTTCCGAAGCGTGACCGGGTAGGCGGCGACGGCCTCGTCCTGCCACTGGCTCAAGGTGCGTCCGGGCACTTCGCCGATATGAAAGAACTTCTCGTAGCCACGTGCGACGATCCTACCCGCCGCCTCGTCGATGAACAGCCCGCGGGCGTGCACAGTGACGTCATCCCATGCACCCTGCGTGAACGCCGCACGGGTGAAGTTGCAGGCGAGCACGCCTTGGACGGATTCGAGGGGCTTCACCCGCACATACTCGCAGTTGCGCATCCGCGTCAGCAGCGCGGTCACGTCTTCGGGGTCATGCTTCGGTTTGCGCTGCCACGGCGCGAGGCGATTACGGGCTGCAGTGTCAGGGGTGACATGATCGGAGAACCGCTGCACGGAGACAGCACCATCGACCACCGCAACCGACAAGGCTCCCCCGCTGGCCACACCGGACTCGAGACAGACTATGGGGTGCCCGCGGAAATCGTGGGTGATGGCGGCAACGGGCTCTTCGCCGATACGTCCTCTGCGGTGTCCGTGCAGCTGGAATCCCACCAACGGCATGTCTGCAACGTTGTACGAGGATTTCCCTCGGTACGTGTGGGCACGGTCACCGATGCCGTAGACGCACTCGGCATCACTGATGTTCAGCAGCCCTGCGTGATCAGCCTTCCACTTAGTGACGTGTGAGACGCCACCGTGGGTGACCAGCCATTCGACTTCGCCCGCCTGCAGTCGAAGCAGCGGGATGGTCGCATTCACAAAGGCGGTCTGCTCACCTGCAAATATGCCAGCCGCGAGCAGGGCGTCTCGGGTGGCACGGGTCTCGGTGAATCGAGTCGAGGCGGTGTGCGTGTTCACCGCTCGCAGGTTGAGCTCATGGTTTCCGGTGACGACAGTGGCTTGACCAGCTGCGACCAGCGTGTTCACGATTCGCCACACGCCGACCGGATCCGGACCACGGTCAAACAGATCGCCGGCGAACACCCAATGAGTCGCGTCGCCTTCGTGCGCGTCAAGAGCGTCCTGCAGCGCTTCGGCGCAGGAGTGCACGTCACCGACCACAACGACTTTTGCGCCCTCAGCCAGTTTGAGTGTGGGCACCGCCGTGATCCGCATGATGTCGTGGTACACCTCATCTGCCGGCTTCGTGCCGTCAATGACCTCCGTGATTGCGTGGCTCGGCTGGCTGGTCGCGCAGCGCTCGTGCATGTCGGCGATCACCTGCTCATCCACCCGGTCAATCCCGCGGTGCTTGTTGCGATCCAGCAGGGTTTTCAGTGCGGTGTTGCCCTGACAATCAATCAGGTAGGTCTTATAGCCGTACTTCGCAGCTAGCTGGGCAAGCTTCGTCTGGTCAGCGGTACGAGAGGTGGTCGAGTCGAAGAACACCGTCGTCCCCGCAGCAAGACGCGCCTTCAGCGCCTGCTGGGCCGCGGCCACTGCAGCCTTCTGCGTTTCCGGTGTGAGGCGCAGTGTCATACCGACTGGACCACCGTCTTCAGCGCACGGAAACGCAGCCGAGAAGAGGCTGCGAAAATGGTCGTAACTGAGGGTCAGGTGCCCGAGCTGGAGCTTATCAATGAGCGTGGACTTACCGGTACCAGGTGCCCCGTGAAGTAGGAACAGTGCGCGCATGATGATCTCCTCTTAGCCGTTTCTTTGACTGAACCACTGTGCGCGGGGCGATCAATTCTGGCCCGAGCCGGACCAGTCGCAGCTGAGCCCTCTTCCCTGCGACCCGGTGAGCACTACGCAGGTGATATCGCGACCGTCCACGTCCACATGCTGGACGGTCAGTCCGGAGGTGCTCGTCACGGTCACTGGAGTGACATCTGCGTCGTCTCTGGCGCACCCGGACAGGGCAAGCAGAGAGAGAGGGGGATCAGCAGAGTGGCGGCGAACGCTCTGGCAAATGAACGGGTGTGCATATGGACTCCTTCGTGTTGTACGCAGATACCTGTGCGCGGAAGGGCCGACTGAGGATCAGGCACTCCGGCGTGCAGCGCAGGAGGCGATTTGTTCCGCTTCCCAGCGAGCATCATCCGGCGCACATTCGGCACTGCGAAGGCTGATGCGTTGGTAGGCGCCCGCCGCCAGTGCAACGACAACGACAATTCCTGCAACAACTGCTGTCAAGATCACTCAAACTCCTGTTCGAACCAGTGCTCGTGTTCGCACGGTGCTGTGTCTGGATGCCCGGGACTCGGCGCATATTGCCCGATCTCTGGATGCCGGGTATCTCGGACACGCTCTGAGCCGCGGCCCCAGGTGGTTGTGATCTTTGGTGCACCGAATTCGCCCCAAGGGTCGGTCAGTGACGAAACAACGCACCAGTCTTTCCCAATGGGTGTCCCGAGCAGGTGGTCGCGCTCGGAACAGGTGATCTTCGTGTGCATCAGACACCACCCCCTTCCTGTTCCTCTGTTGTGCGCGGGCCCTCCAGCAGGACCGCCAACGCGATCAGGTCGGCGCCGAGTCCGCTCAGGGTTCCGTCGCTCGCCCGCAGTTGCCGTGCGCTGTCGTCAGCGAGGACAGCTTCGAGCAGTTGATTCGACTGGCCCAGATCGTGACTATGCATTCGGCGTGCCTTAGCCGCGTCTTCGATCACACAGCAGAGCTCTGCGATCAAGTCCTCATCTGCGTAGCCAGAGCCTCTCGGAAGCACTGGGTCGCCGCCGCGCCGTGCCTGCTCCACTGCCCGCGAGACCGCCCTGCTGCAGGTGTCGCACTTGCCTGCGTTCGTTGCGGCGCGGCGGATGAGTGCACGGAGGCCTCTCAGCTGACTGCCACCACGCCGGGGTCGGCCTGCATGCTCATTCTTCAGAGCATCCAGAACTTCGGCCGGCGCGACTCGGGAGAGCTCTCTGCGTGTATTGACCTTGTTGATCGTTCGGTTGTCCCACGCCAGACAGTTATGCGAACTTGACATCCTCCCGAACCCCGTCGAAGTGGTGCACTGGAACTGATCTTGCTGCCATTCAATCGATCGTGAGAGATCGCGCGCGGGGGGCTCAGAACCCGCTTCAGCAGCTCTGAAGAGTACTTTAGGCTTGGCCGCGGCAGGTGAGCGGGCACTTGAGTGAAGCTGCCGCGGCCAAGCCTAACACCCCTGTCAACCCCCCACACAACCCCCAAAACGGGCACCTTTGTACCGAAAATAGGCACAAATGCACCCCAAACAGAGTCACAAGAGAAGGAGAAACAAGCCAGAAGCCCCAGAAAACACCCCCGAAAAGCACTTTTAGGCTTGGCTGCGGCAGGTGAGCGGAGGACAGTAGCGAAGCTGGTGCAGCCAAGCCTAACACCCCCTGTCAACCCCCACAACCCCCAAAAATCACCACCCCAAAACCCCGTTCTTCCCCGGAAACACGCGGAACCAGCCCCCTCGCGGACACCCCACCACCAAAAACCACACACCCCGAAAACACCCAAAAACCCACCCACGTCCTACCTGTCCGCAGCCTGTCCGCACAGCCCGCGGACAACAAAAACCCCGGAATTCCGGGGCAAAACAGCCCTCCAACACCCTGTCCGCAAAAAACGCCCGAGGGGACCCCCTTCGTATGTGAGAGAGAAATATATATCTCCCCCAGCCCCTATATATATCTCTCTCTCTTTAACAGATCACTTAAATAGACAGACAGAGAGGACAGGCCCCTACAGCCCAGTAATCACAAGGGAAAATCTGTCCGCAAGCTCTGCGGACAAGCCGCGGACAAGTAGGACAAGCCCCAAAAACGGCTCGAAAGCCGAGATCGAGCTGGCAGCCAGCCGCAGGTGTCCAACTGGTGCCGCATAGTCCCTTCGTGTGAGCGGTCTCGCTCGCAGAGAGGCTTATCCATGACTCGTCGCACACGTAGGGCCACGCCGGCCTCGGTCGCACTCGGTGTGCTCTCTGAGCTGCTGCTCGCATTCGGCGTGCTCGCTGGAGGGTTCCTGCCATGGTTCCTGTATGTACATAATCCAGAAGTCGCCTCCGCTCAGCAGGAGATCGCCGACGGGGTCTCATCGCAATGGGCAACTCCGGCGACGGACGGCGACCCCGAACCGCAGACAGACGCACCTGTGACTCCCGTGTCCGATGGACAGACGTTCGCTGTGATGCATATCCCCCGGCTCGGTCAGGGGTGGTCCCGGGCAGTCGCGGAGAACACCGGCGCCAACTCGCTGAACCATATTGGTGCCGGGCATTATCCGAGTACGAGTCTGCTCGGGCAGGCGGGCAATTTCGCCGTCGCCTCGCATCGGGGCGGGTTCGGCTCGTCTCTGAAAGATGCACCGCAGCTGCGCCCTGGTGACAGCATCTGGATGGAGACTGAGGCCGGCTGGTATCAGTACACCTACCGATCGCAGGAATACGTCTGGGCGAATGCGGTGGATGTACTCAACCCAGTGCCGCATACATCGACTCAGCTGGGTGTCCTGCAAGCCTCAGATGCCACACTCACCCTGACCACCTGCAACCCATATCCGTCGACAAACGGCGAACGCCTGATCACCTACGCCGACTATGTGGGGTTCTACCCCCGTGACGGCGGCACACCGAAGGAGCTTCAGTGATCACCCTCATCTGGAATTTGGTTTCAGCCCCGCGCTGGGCCCGTCTGCTGCTGGTGCTGGTCGCACTGGGTGCACTTGCAGCGATTGCCTACGTGTGGCTGCTGAACCCGATCGTCTACCCATGGATGACCGAGCGGTTCGTCGAGACTGGGTCTGAGGTGGTCGGCTCGTGAGGATGTCCCCATTCGCAGTCCTGCTCGCCGTCAGCGTCGGACTCACTGGCTGTGCCGCACTCGAGACCTCCGCCCCGGAGTCACCCCACACGACCACCCCGTCAACATCTGCGCTGTCCGGCGCCGACCAGACGATCGTCGATGCGGTCACGGGCGCCGAGTACGGTCATGACTCGATCACCGCTGCAGTGCAGAGCACCGACGTGAGCCTTTACCGGCTGCAGGTCTCCCCTGACCGCACCCCCGGCGATCTCGCTGCGGATTTCATCGAAGTCGGGGCTCGTCTACAAGACGGGCACTGCGTGATCGTCAAGCGCTATCCGGATGGAGCTGTCACCGCCGACTCGAAGCACCCGATCGGCAACACCTGCCTGCCGGGAATCCCGGAAGTCTGAGCCGTCCGCCGCATAGCCATGTGACATGGCAGAACACAATAAGAGCGACCATTCGAAACTCATCGACGACCCCCGGGCTCAGGGGGTCATGTATGGGCTGGCGGCACTGCTGGTCATCGGCACGGTGATCACCCTCATCCGGGCGTTCATCTGATGCGCCCATCCGGAAGGATTCTCGGCAATGCGGCGGGGTCGCTCGGCCATTCTGAGGCTTGGGCCGCCAATCAGGATGTCGCGAGGATCGGGGCTGCCGGCGAACAGCGGACGGCAGAGATCCTCAACCGCCTGGCGAACCAGCCCGGCGGTCCTGACGTGATCCACGATTGCCGAATCCCGATCCCGGGCATCTCAGCGAACATCGACCACATTGTCGTCAGCGGAGCCGACGTCTGGCTGATCGACTCAAAGGTCTGGAAGCCGGGCTTCTACTGGACGCTCGGTGGCACTACACGGCGAGGACTGACACGTTTCCCACCTGCGGATAAGCGAACGCTGCCAATGGCCGCGGACGGCATCCGTGGATTCCTGCGCACTGGTGCTCGTATCCACCAGCTGCTGGTGATCTGGCCGTCTAACCAGTCGACTCCCCTGCGCACATTTGCCTACCACCCGGTGGGGGCAACCAAGGCGGTCAGCGGGCCAGTCTTCGCGCGTCACCCGATTATTCGGCGGCGCTCAGGCACACCTGCAATCACTGACCGACTGGCCGAACTGGCCATCAACGCCTGAGAGGACTCCATGGCCGTACGCACACCGACCGGCGAGACCGATTACGCACCGTGGGCATTGGCTGCAGCGCTGCCTGTCGCGGTGATCGTGTGGCTCGTGTGGCGCGCGCCGGCGCCGCTGGTGCTGTGGGGTCTCGGGATGTTCGCAGGCTGGCTGACGCAGCCGCCGATTCTCACCGGACGCAAGGATAAGACCGGACGCATCCAGCCGGCGCACCCCGGTGAGGCGCGCGCCATGCGCCGTCACCAGATGCTCCGTGATCTGCGTTTCGGTCTGTTGATGCCCGACCGGGCTGCCATTGGGTGGCCGCCGCTGGTCAATGTCCTGACGGCCGCAGCCGTCGGCGTTGCCTGCTGGTTTCTGCCGCTGGCGTCAGTGTTCGCAACCACCGCGGCACCGCTGTTCGCCATCCTTGACGCATGGGCGGGTTTCATGCTCACGCTCGGTTTGCCGGCGCTGGCGCGCGCCTACGCCGACGATGTACAGCCACGCCCGGGAGTTTCCGTTGCAGACGCCATTGCCACGTTGAGGACTCGAAAGCTGCGACCGGTGCTGATCACTGCGACAGCCGCTTTGTTCGCGGCCGGCGTTGTCGTCGTCGGGTTGCTCTGGCTGCCGCAGCTGGGTGTTGCCACGGTGGTCGCCTCCGGTGTGGCTGTGCTGCTCGCCGGGGTTCAGGTGGCAGGTCACCGTGATGCCACTGCGCAGTGGAGAGCCGACCGAGATGCTCGTGCTGAGTGGGGGCCACGCTGGGAGGTGCTCAAAATCGACCCCGCACCTCGTCTGATCGGGCGCCGCATCCTTCAGGATGGGGCCATTCACATCGACACTTTCGACGCACCGCCGGAAGTCGGGGCAAAGGGCATGTTCCCCCGACTGGCAGACTTCGAGACTGTCATCGACCCGAGCTCGACCATCGCTTTGCTGACGGAACCGAGCGTCGACACGCAGGGGCAGCCGGTCGAGGGCACGGCGCACCCTACGCGGTTCCGTGCGGTCACGTGGAACAGTGACGGTTGGCCGGATCTGAACTCTGTCGAGACAGATGAACAGGTGGCTCGTCTGGCACTGGAGTCCGTGGCCGCCCGCACATGCAATGCCGTGCAGAAGCTGCCGCCGCTGGTGCTCACTCAACTGGCTCCAATCACAGACCCGCCAAGCGAGCAGAACGGCGGCATGAACTTCGACGACTCACTGACCGCCTATGGCGCGATGTGGGTGTGCCCGATGATGCCGGACGCGAGCACCCAGGTGCTGGCGGATCTGGGGATCTTCGACCGTGTCGGCGCCGAACTCGGCGTCGAAATGATCACTGACCCGGAGAATGACTGCACCTATCTCGGTGCACTGATCTCGTCACCTGATCGCCCTTCCGCACGCATCCAGCCGCATTGGACGGCCAGATTCGCTGAGTTGGAAAAGATCAGGCGCTGGGATCAGCGCTGGACCGACATCGTCAAACAGGGTGGGCGAAAGCCCGTCCTGCAGCCGTCCACGGAACGCACACAGGTCTACGAGCACATCGACCGTGCTACAGGCGCACATCGTCGTATCACGGTCGGCACATGGGGGTTCGTCACACCGCAGGGCGTGACACCGAAAGAGTTCTCCAACCAAGACACCGAGCACAAGCTGCGCACCACCTTGAAGGCGGCCCCGTTTGCCTCGGTGCAGCCGTGGAAAGATCCCGCTTCGCGCGAGGGGCGTGCGCATGCAGAAGCACTCATGGTGGTCTCAGTCCCAGCGGGCACCGACTTACCCACACTGCCGCAGGATCTCACCCCGTCCCGCCGCGGAAACGAACCCCAACGGCTGCTGCTCGCCGGGTTCATGAATCACGCGTTCGACGCAGCGAAGCTCGGGCGTTCCCACTTGTTCCGGCTGACCGCGCTGACCGCGGCAGACAGCAGCGGAACCATCTGGAAGATGGAGTTCTTCCTTGCAGACGGTGTCACTCTGGACGCGCTGCGCCGCGTCTCCGACCGTATTCGGCAGACACTTGGGGCCGAATGGCTGATTGTCGACCGTGCCGGCACCGGCCAGGTGACCATCGTCACCGGCGCTGACCCCGGCGCGCCCGGAATCGTGTTCGCAGACGACGATGCTCGAGAGTTCGTCTCCCGCCTCAGCTGGGAGCAGACCTTCCTCGCCGCGAAAGTGGTCTCCGAGACGGGCGTCGTACCCCAGCTGCTCACAGTATCTACGCTGCCGCACAATGAGCAGGTGGCGGATCTGACGTTCCGGCTACCACTCGGGCTCGCAGCCTCAGACATCCGCGAGAAGACGGCGAAGCTGCGCGCCGCCAGCGGCAACGACTTCATCGACATCCGTGACTCGGAGGAGGGGCCAGACCATGTGAGGATGCTCGTCTGCCGACAGAACCCCCTGCCGTCGCTGGTCCCCTACGACTTCGACCTGATCGACTCACTTGCCGACAGCGGCAAGGTACCCTTCGCGATGGGCGTTGAGGGGGAACCCGTCATCTTCGACCCGAAGGACGGTCATGCCATGCTGGCCGGAGTTTCTGGAGCCGGCAAGTCAGTCCTCGCCCAGACCTTCATCACCTCGGCCGCCGCACACAGCGAGCTGGTCTACATCATCGACCCGATGAAAGGCGGAGCGGACTTCAACTTCGTTCGCCCGTACGCGTCCGCGTTCGCAGACTCGATCGAGACCGCTGCCGCCGCGTTGAAGTGCGTGTACGCGCAAGTGGTCGAGCGCAAGAATCTGAATGCGACACACGGTGTCCCGTCGTTCACCGATTTGCCGAGTGAAGTGCGTCCGCAGCGCATCTGGGTTCTCATCGACGAGTTCACCAGTCTGCTGGGCAAGGAGATTGTGCCCGACGCGTCAAATGACCCAGAGCAGGAAGCCGAACGCGAGCACATCATCCGCCTCAATCAGGACAAGGCCACTATCGGTGTGATGACCGGGAAGATCGCCCGAGAGGCACGTTCAGCGGGGGTGACGCTCTTACTGGGCACGCAGAAGCTCTCAGCCAAGACGCTTGACGCCATCCCCGGCGGTGACCTGAAAACGAACCTCGCCCGCACCCTATTGGGCAAGGCATCCTACGGCGACCGCATGAGCGCACTGAGGAACCCAGACGATGCCCCCGATCTGGGGAGTTTCATACCGAAGGGCCGCGGTCTCTGGGAGCCTCTAGTCGGCCCCACCCAGGTGGTGCAGAGTTGGTTTGCGCCTCAGAGCGCGCTCGCCACGGAGCTCGCCGCCCGTCGAGCGCCCCTACCGGAGGAGATGAAGCCAGACCTCAGCCAGTTCATCAACGTCGACACCGGCCAGCGCCTCGGGGTGCTCCAGGAATTCGACGGGGACGTCGAGGTCATCGACCTGCCCGCCGAGGATGTTATCGAGGACGCAGGCGTGGTTGACGCGGTCGACCTCGCCGACGATCTGGCCAGTTTCTTTGCTGCGCCACAGGTGGAACCAGAACCACAGCCAGAGGCATTGCCAGAGCCAGAGATATTGCAGGAGCCAGCAGCCGCCCCAATCGCGCCGCCCGTGGTGCCGCAGGCGTCAGCACCTCCGGTTGACGATCCCTTGGATGACTTCTAGCCCAGCTCAGGACTGGCAGGTTGCCAGCACACCGGCGATGGCTGACTTCTCGGCGGCAGTCACCCACAGCCCGTACTTTGCCTTGACCATGACCTGACGTTCAACGTATTGGCACTGGAATGACTGGTTCGGCGGCAGCCACTCAGAGGCGTCTGAGTCGGATTTCGAACCATTGGTGGGGCCGTCAACCGCCATGAGGTTCAGCGGGTCATTGGCAAGCTGCTGTCGCTGTTCCTGCGTGAGGTTGCGAGCGCCGGACTGCCATGCGTTTTTCAGAGCGACCAGGTGATCGATCTGCACAGCGGTCGAGGTGGAGCGCCCGCGGACGAAGTTGATAGTCGTGTTCGTGTATGGGTCGTCGAGCGTTCCGGATGTGACAGTGCAGCTGCCGTCCTTGACGACGTTGCTGAGGTCTCGGGCGAGGATGTCGTTGCGGGTGTCGCAGCCGTTTCCATCGACGTCCAGCCACGCTGTGCCGAACTGCCCCTCGCGGTCGTAGTCACTGCCGTTGTCGTCGGCGTGCACGGCCAGCCCGTTCAGCGCCGTAGTCACCTCGTCGACGTCAAAAGCGAGGTCGCCACCGGAGACAGTGCCAGTCTGGCCGCTGCTGCCGGCGATAGTCTGTGCAAAGTCCCCGATCACTTTTGAGCCGTCGGAGAGAATGGTGCGGCCGGTGTCACCGAGGTCTGACAGTGTGTCCTGTGCCTGTTGACTGCCGAGCGTCTGGCCGATCGCGTTCGTGAGCGCACTGAGCGCCTCTGGGCGTGCGGCGATCAGTCCGGCTGCGACCACCAATGTGATCAGAACAACGGTGAATTTCCCTGCAAGCTGTCTCATACGCACATATGTGCGCGGGCAGCCCACATCTGCGTGTATGAGCAGAACTCGCGGCAAGGACATCGGCATCACTCCCGGCGAAGGCACCCCCGGAAGTTTCGCAACGAAGCGACAGAGCGCGCCCGAAGTGCTCTTGTCTGCGAACGCGCTGGAGCTCGGCGCGCAAGAGGCGGCCACCCGAGCCGCACAGCTGGCGGATACGTCACGGGCGGTGGCTGCTCGCGCTACAGGCACGCGTCTGGACCCGCGAAAGACCGCGGGCATCGACCGGTGGTGGGCTGGGAGTTTCGTTGCTGCCGAATATGGCGCATCCGGCGAGGGCTTCGAGAAGATGCCTGATGACTACACCCCGGGTATGAAAGCTGGGCGCGCCCTGTCGGGGCACCGACGGACATCGCGTGTGAAGTATGAGGGCGCCGGCGTGGCGCTGCGGATGCCCAGCGCCACCGCCATCCGCCGGTACTCGACTGAGCACAACAACCACACATTTGATGTGCCTGTCTCCGCTGAGGTCGACGGGCGCACGGTGACCGCGTGGGTGCGTGTCACTTCGCATGGGCCTCGACTCTGGTCGACGAAAGCGGTCGGGTTTGCGCCGAATGATCCGCGCGGCCTGAAGGTCGCCGAAGCTGTCAATGCAGTTCTTGAGTCGCGGCGTCCACGCACTGCGCTTGCCGAGGCACGCAACTTGGTGGCCCGCCGCCGTGCACGTGCACGAGAGGTTGGAGTGGCGATGCGACCCCTTTCCGCACGGAACAGTTTCATCTCGCATGCCGGTTACGACCGTGGCCGCGGCGTGCTCGTGCTCACTATGTCGGGTAGGGCCTATGGGTACAAGACCGATGAGCAGACTGCTGCCCGCCTGCTTGAGTCCCGCAGTCCCGGCGCGGTCTACAACGCCTTGGTCAAAGGTCACGTCAAGCGCGCCGCTGTCGAGATCGACCCCGTCACCGGACGCGCCTACGACCCAAAGCGAATTAAGCGTCGCTTCGGTGTTCGCACCGAGGACGCTAAGGGGGTGAAGGCCTCGAATGTCGCAGCCCGTGAGGCTGCCGTCCAGCCTAAGTAACAGACCGTCTCTATATGCGGCGAATCGAAAACGTGGTTCGCCGCGCACATCCCCACGCGGAGGGGGCAGGGGTTTCCACCGTGGCGCCGGTCGCGGGCCTGAAAACGCCCATTCACGCATATGTCCGTTGCACATCAGAACAAAGTCAACGCCTTTCATCGGTTGCACAATCTAGCCGACGAATCAGCCATGAATCAGGCCAGACAATTCTTTGCTGGGCCGCAGACACCTGAGGCAGAGAACCGGGTGCGTGGCGAGCTGGCCCGCATCGTACTCGAAGCAGGCATCCCCGAGCAGGTGGTCTACGGACATTTCGGTTTGGCTGGGCAACGTGGTGCTGACGTTCTCGTCGAAGTTCGGGGCGACATCCTGCGCAAGATCGCCGGTATTCGAGAGACCGACCGGTCCCACTCGACACTCGATCTCGCCAGAGTGGCTGGTGGCACCTCGCTGATCGGCTGGGCACGGAACATGATGAAGATGACCACCCGCTCGAAACTGCGAGACATCGACAACCGCCTTCGCCAGGTCACCGACATGACCAGCTACCTCGGTTCCAATGAGGCAACCGCTGAATACCGTCGTGAGGCGGTCATCGAGTCTGCTGCCTCGGCTCGTCTGCCCGAAGATGTTGATGATGACGCTCGTTTGCAGAGCAGACTTGCAGCTGGCTTCGACCGTCTGTTGAGCGAGACCCGACGACGCCCGGACGAATTCAAGCACGCGGCTGCGCGCGCCCTGCTCGAGCATTTCGGAATATCAGGCAGCCCAGTAGTCACTGTGCAGCTGCGTCGTGAGCTGTCCGTACTGCTGCGGGCTCGCCCGAGTCTCCCCCACGAGTCGCTGGCAGCGTGGGTGGCAGCGCTGCAAGGCGTAGAGCCCGCCGACGGCATGCCAGATGCGGCGCTGCGTTTCTGGGATGGGTTCACGCTGGATGAGGGCACACACCTGCTCGAGCGCGGGCCGAGGGTGAGCGCGCTGGTCATGCGTGGCTACGTGGAGGGCGCTGCCAGACCGACACCTACCCAGCGAGGGGCAGCAGTGCTCTCGCTCGGAGCGCTGCTGCCTGAATACGCAGAGCACCTCGCCCCACAGGTAGTCGATGCAGTCGTCGCCACCCATTGCTCACGCCTGCGCACGGACGGCCGCCTCGAGCGCGCCAGTGGCCTTGCGAGCTGGGACGACGCAGCCGTCGAGCTCGTCGTCTCTGAGGCCGCACGTGCCGCCGGTATGTCAGCTGTCGTCTTCGAGCAGACGGTTCTCGGACTGATCGGATAGGGCTCTTCGCATAGTCCTGTGGTGACCGAACACCGGACCTGAGGAGCTCACCCATGTCAGACCAGACCGAACGCACCGTCAAGCAGACACCCCTGACACGCAAGACGGTGGGTAACGTCGCTGACCTCGCTGTCGCACTCGATCGCCAGGTGATCCCGGCGGAGGTGATCGCTCTCGCCTCCGCCGGGCTGGGGCTCGCACGCAACGCAGGCTCTACCGACCTCATCTCGGCCATCGTCCTCCCCCACGACTCGCCGACAGCGATTGCAGCGGCCATTCGACTCGCGGGGTTCGACCCCCTCGATCTCGCCATTGAGGCTCTGGCTCTCGGGCGTGATGGGCTCCGTTCCGTCGCGGCTGTGTTGGCGGCTCTGCCGGATGTCGACGAGAACATTGCTCGGCTGCCTGCGGCCGACGTGAAGGCCGCGCGACGAATCGCCGGCGTAATCGCCACACTCGATGCCGAGCAGCTGGAACTGCTCAACGCCGGCGAAGCCCTCGCCAGTGGGCATATCGACCGCTGGCGAGTCGAAACTGCATCCGATATCCCATCACATCCAGAGCAGCAGCCCTTCCAGCCCGCGACGCCCGAGGCTTCCGCACCAGAGCCCGATTACGGATCGGTCGGCGATTTCGGATTCGGTGAGTGACCGTGGCGCGGAAGAAGAAACGACAACAGGACACTGCGGAGCCAGAAAGCACAACTGGTGCTGATGCATGGGCGGAAGCCGTCCGGCAGGAACAGATCGAGGCGATCGACGAATCGTCTCCGGCCAATGCGAAGACGGTCAAATGGCGCAAGCGCTACCGCTTGGCCGTCTGGTCAGCGGTGATTGGGCTTCCGCTGGTCAGTATCGCCGACATCGCCATGGTCAGTGCACTGATGAACCCGAACTATGGGCAGACCCAATCCAGCGAGTACAACCAAGTGTCTTCCGTCGGCAAGTCAGCGGCTTATCTCGAACTCGAAGACTGGCTGGCGAATGAGCCCGCGCCGCTGCCGGGTGCAACCATCCTGTCCTGGGATGGTTATGACACTGCCGCCCAGGACTCAAACGTGGCACAGACCGTCCTGCAGCAGTGGGGCGAACGCGATTACAGCATCGAGATTCACCACTTCACGCTCGCCGGCAGCTCCGGTGTCAACTATGCCGCCGATGTCACTGTAGCCGTTGACCAATACGGGCAATCCGAAGTGATTGGAACACCGACGGCGCTGCCTGTCGCACCCTCATCCACAGGCTGGTCGAATGACGGGGCATGGATGAACGTCATCGACGTCACCGCAGGCGAGTCGGTCGACGAGGCCGTCAGCAACTGGGCGAAGGCCTACACCTCCGGCGACTCGGCAACACTGCGACTGGCTGTTGGCGATGGTGATGCCAGTCACACCTACATGGCTCTCAGCGGCGTAGATGCGGTCAAGGCCACCATAGTTCGATCCGGCTACGTGGCCGAAACCGACGGCAAAACGGTGACCAACAAGCAGGAGAACCCCTCGACGATCATCGCTCAGTTGAAACTGCAGATCACGTGGAGTGGGCAAGACGCGAAAGAGGTCGAGTCTAAGGGTGTCACGCAGAGCATGGATGTGCTGATCACCGGGGCCGATACCGCCAGCCCGAAAGTAGTGGCTTGGGGTGCCGTTGGCACCGGGCCGACACTGAAAGCCGGAGACAACGCGATCACAGGGCGGCAGATCAAGGAGAAGACGACATCTCCGAGTACGAGTGCCTCACCGTCTCCGAGCGCCACCAGCTCGCCAACCATGAGCGCCGGCGCATCACCGTCTGAGAGCAGCACCCCGGAGTCCACAGCTCAGCCGCAGACAGAGACACCGACCACGGGAGGTGAATGATGGCACGAGCACGTGTTCTTGCACAGCTGCCAACCGCGCCTGACTGGCCGACGACAGTGCGTTCGCGCCGCAGCAATGGCGCAGTGCAGGGGCTTGACGGCTCCGTCTGGCTGTACCGGCGTGTGCCGCTCGGCCCGGTTCGGGACGCTAAAACTGTTCAGGATGCGCTGAATGTCCAGCGTGTGATCGACAACGCGTTCTCCGCCTGCGCGAACCTCGCCAGTATCCATGGTTCCAAACGTGCCATGAACCAGAACGGGTATAGGTCATTTCACCTCATATCGGTGACGATCCCGAGGTTCTTTCGTCCCCCGACCTCGCACAAGATCGCCGAATATCTGCGCGACAGTCACGGCGATGTTGTCGTGCATGACAAAGTCGTACTCTTCGGCGTGCAGCTGCGTTCCAGCATTGCCAACGTCGGTATCAAGGCTGCGGTGGAGTCCGTCGTAGACACCTTCATCCAGGGTGGCGTTCCCATGTCCGACTTCGATCTAGACCTGCAGAAAGTGGACGCAGCGCTCGAGCGCGCCGGTCTGCTGCCCATGCGCGATCAGGACTTTCGTGCGGTCAACGGCTGGTGGAATTACGGCTCCGCCCCAGACATTCCGCTGGTCACCTACAGCGACCACATCCGGTTCTTCGTCGATCGCAAAGCGGAGCGTGCCGCTGAGCTGATGGGGTTCGACAAGCCAGAGCTCTGGGACGATATTGAGGGGCAACGACCCATCACCTTCGCCGCGGTCTCCGACTTCGAACTCCCTTATGTGGATGAGTCGCAGACGTGGGTGCGTTGGGCGCAGCAGCTGCAGGACATGGGCTGCCCCATGCTCTCGATTCGTGGACTGGTCGAGCCGGCCAAGATCACTCGCTCCGAGGTTCGGGGCCAGATCGTTCAATTCCGCGGAGACATCCGTGACCGTCACGATGCCGGCAAGCTCTCCAAAGACGAGCTCGACACGAAGCTGGCGGAGCTGGAGAGTATCGACCAAGCGTATTCCGCGGCCGGGGCTGCCCCGCCCACGCTGGTGAAGACCTCGATCATCGCCGCGGTGCCGGGGCAAGTCTCCGACCTCGAAGACCTGTCCATGGACTCAGTGTTCCATCTGGCCGCCATGGAGGACCGTCAGGACATCGCGTGGATGGAGGCGCAGCTCGCCTCGTCCGTGCGCGCAAATCCGAATCTTGAGGATCTGCCCTCAACCACGGTCGCCTACAGCGGCATCGTCAACGAATCTCGGGTCGGCGATCGCACCGGGATTTTGATGGGGTTCACAGAGACCGACTCGCAGCCGGTATGGCTGAGCCCGACCGCTGTCTCCGATGAGGATGTGCCTCCGATCTTCCTCGTGGCCGCAGGTTCGGGGTCTGGCAAGACAATGATGCTTCTGAACATGGCCGACCAGTTCTCACGCATGGGTGTGCCGAACATCATCGTCGACCCGAAATACGGATCAGACCACAGCGCAGCTGTCCTCGCCTCCGGTGGCCAGGTCATCTCCATGGATGATCTGAAATCCTCGGACGGCGCTCTCGACCCGCTCCGCTTCAGCGTGGAGAACCCGCAGGAACAGATTGACACGGCGGCTGCGACCATTCTGCAGATCGCCCCGTGGTCTGAACCACCCGAGCGTTTCGAGCGTGAACTCAACTCAGCGATCTCCTATGGTGTGCGTCAACGCGGCGCCAAGTGCACCGGCGAGGCGCTCATCTACGCCTATAAGGACGGTAAGGCCTCACGAGCGCTGGTGGAACCGATCTTCCAGCTGAAGCAGGACTCGAGCCTCTTCAGTGCCTTCTTCGGCATTCACCCGGAGTCGGCTCCGCTCGGCGCGTTCGCGGGAACCACTCTGTTGAAGCTGGGACGGACCCGCCTGAGTCTGCCTACCAATATGGCGGCGAGGCACTCGCTGAACGAGCGACTCGGCGTCGCCACGGTCAAGATGATGTTCGTTGGCGCGATGATGAGTCTCACCAACCGAGATGGTGTGCTCCTGCAGGATGAATCATGGCTGCTGACGAACACCTCACCTGAGGCAGCTGAAGAAGCCGGCCGCCTCTGTCGTTCCATGCGTGTGCTTCCGGTGTTCTTCTCTCAGGACATCACCGGTGCAATTCGCGCCGGCCTCGGCCCACATGTCTCGCGAGTGGCCATCGGTCATATTCGAGAGAAGGAGCAGGCGGTCGCCGCCCTGCAGGTGGCGCGCATCGAGCCCACACCGGAGCTGGTCAACCGCATCATGGAGAAGCCGACTCGAGGTGGCTCCGACGGAGTGCAGGTGGTCAACTGGTCGTCGATGGCGTCCCTTCGCCGACAGAACCCAGACGGTACCAGCGAAGTGGTTCGTGGCAGCGTGTTCATCATCACAGACCTCGCTGGCCGGAGCGTGCCCACGCTGATCCAGCTGTCTGCCGAATTCCTCGCACGAGCTTCCACGAACCGTCAGGACATCATGGCTCGTGAACAGCTCGTCGATGTGCCGGAGGCATCCTGATGGGGTGGCAGGCGCGCGCCGGCGATGCACGTGAGCTGATCGCCCAGCTGGCCGATCATTCCGTAGACGTCATCATCACCGATCCCCCATACGAAATCGGTCAGACACAGGCTCGTGGGCTGCGCTGGGACGACCACGGCATTGCCTTTGACGTTCCGTTGTGGCGAGAGTGCCTGAGGGTGCTCAAACCCGGCGGGCACCTCGCCGCTTTTGGAGCAACGAAAACCAGTTGGCGTCTCGCAGCCGCTCTCGATGAGGCGGGGTTTGTCATCCGGGATCAGATGGCGTGGATGTACGCCTCGGGGATGGTCAAGGGACTCGCCTACGATCGAGTGTTCGCGAAGACAGGGCGCCCAGATCTCGCCCGGGAGTTCGCCGGCACTCATTCGAAGCTGAAACCGGCATTCGAGCCGGTCTGGCTGGCTCAGGCCCCTATCAGCGAACCCACCATGGCTGACAACGTTGCCCGATGGGGTACGGGCACACTGCAGGTGGACGCCTGTCGCACCCCGACGGCAGATCGACTCGCACGCGTGCCCGGCGAACCGACTGCGGTGCTACCTCTAGGGTCACGCAGCCTCCCCAGCCATGATCACCCCGGCGGACGCTTCCCCACCAATGTCGTACTTGTTGACGATGGGAGTGCAGCGGTCGACGAAGCCGTCCAGGGACTTGTGGTGACTGGACGTGCACGTGAGGTGGCGCCCCTGTTTCCGCATGTGGAGGACGTGGTCTTCTACAGCAGCAAAGCCACGCGGGCAGAGAGACCCGTAGTTGACGGGCGAGGACACATCACCGTCAAACCTGCTGGGGTGATGCGATGGTTGGTCAGTCTGCTGGCACGTCCAGGACAGACAGTCCTCGATCCGTTCTGCGGCAGCGGAACCACACTGCAGGCCGCGGTGGAGCTCGGCTGCGAGGCGATCGGTTTCGATCTCGACCCACATTCCATTGCCCTCACCGGCGTGCGAATGGGTCGACTGGCCGGTGCCGAAGCAGCCTAGGACTCGTTCAGGCCGCGGCTCGCGGATCCAGTGCAGTGCTGGCTCGCCGGCGAAGATCCTCGACAGTTCCGTCATTGACAACGACGAGATCGAAGTCCTCCGCCGAGACCGCCCGCTCGCTGATATGCCCCGAGGTAGCGTGCACCTCTGGCCGCTCCACCCAGACAGTCGTTCCGCCGACGGACACGATCATCTCCAGTTCGTTGCCGAATCGGACGCCCGTCACGATGACCGTGTGACCGCTTTCGAGAAGGTCATGGATGCGCTGCTCCGTGATCCGCACCCAGATGTTCTCGTCGATCAGGTTTCGCCCCACATCAGTGCCAAGCCTCTGCAGCAGTGCCCGCGCCTCAGGGAAACGGCGCTTGGTCTCCGTGTAGCCGTACAGCTGCAGGGCGGTGGCGTAGCGGATCTCTCCCTCCCAACCGTTGTCGATGACCGGGTTCAGTACTTCTAGCGCATGGCTGAGTGCGTCGGAGAAACCGATGACCACCACATTGGGAAGCTGTTGCGCCAGCAGATTCGCGAGGGTGTCTTTGCCCGCCCGCAGGTGCCCGCCGATGCCAATGACTCTGGGTGTGCTGAATATGCTCATACCCACCTTGTGCGCGGAGACCGCATATGTGTCGTACATGAGCAGATGGAAGTCGTGGCTGCACCCCCGGAGTCGGGCAGGTCGTTTCGCCGAGAAACTCCAGAGCGAGGCGGAGGTCGGGTTGGCCACGCCGACAGGACCACGTCCACTGGACGCGAATGGCCGCAGCAGTGTGCACGCCCTCATCTTCGACGAGCTCGGCATCACCAACGACCTCTACGACGTTGACGCCGCAGCAGACGAGATCTACCAGCTGAACACCGATCCATCGGGTTCGACCTTCCTCGAGCGCAAACCGGAATACGCCTCCCTGCAGGCGTTCGACGCCGGACTGAAACGCTTCCGCCGAGACAGTTGAGCTCCCGCGCACAGGGGTGCCAACAGCGAAAAGAGGAGTTTCCATGGGAACCAGTGCCAAATCAGTCGTCGAGTCGATCACCGATGTGCGGGACAACTTCGGCAACATCGCAGTCCTTGTGGGGGTGCCGCTGAAGCGCATCAACTTCGGGCGCCTCTACGACAGCGGACTGCTCGGCGCAGTCATCGTCTCAGATGAATCACTTGAGTACGCCGACGAGACCGGAACGCTGGAGATCGCCACCTACGACTTCGACGACCCAGACAACCGAGTCGACTATCTGCTGCGCTCCGCACTGAACCGGCATGGTGTGGCGCTCGGGCGGCGGCGCAATGGCGCGGTGTTCGTCACCGGACTGAGCCCGATCGCACTCATGTTCGTGCGAGGTCTAAATGAGGGGGCCATCGCGGCGTGAATGCAGCACACATCTCTCGTATGACGAGAGGAACACACATGCCATCATCCACACAGCAGGTTCGCGGACGCGACGCCGGATTCACCCCCGGTAACGGAACCCCGGGAAGTTTCGCAGCCGTGCGGCACACTGAGTTCGAGGGCCCAGACCTCACCCCGTCGACTCCTGCGGAATCCGTGCTGGCCTACTTCTCTGCGGTCTCACGCACCCCCGACGGTCGACAGCTCGAGCATGATGCGCAAGCACACGTCGCCGCCGTGCACATGCTGCTGTGCAGCGCGGATGCGGATACCCTCGACGACGCCTCGATCGAACGACAGGCAGTCACCCTGACTGAACTGAGTGAGCAGACAGGACAGCCGGTCGCCCAGATTGCCAGAGACGTCCTCGAAGTGCGTGTGGATGACATCTCCCTCGAACGCGCCGAGCAGGTGACGAAGCGGCTGGCCGCTCTGAGCCGAAAGTCCGCCGCTCTGAGCACTCAGCGGGCAGGCGAAGCCCAACGCGCCCTGCAAGTTCGAGCTGAGCGCTATACCCTCGCCTGCGCTGACACCTCAGCTGGCTTCGTGTTCACAGAGGATCGCGAGTACCGCGCCCGTCGTCTCAGCGACGCGATTCGTTCTGGATCCACGCTGGATGAGGCGATCGCCCGAGTCTGAAACCGTCCTACGCATAAGCATGTTTTGGAACGAACAGACTGTTGAAAGCGAGTTTCATGACGTCCACCAAGACGCAGTCCGTGCTGAATAGACTCAGCAGCCGATTCGGCCGCACCACGCGCCGCGCACTTGCCGCCATTGGCATCGGGGCGGTTGCTGCCTCGTCCCTGCTGCTGCCAATCCAAGCTGCAAATGCCGCCGCGGGTACAGGCGACGAAGCCTACGGGGCGCAGTACGGCAGTGGCAATGGCTACTGGGTCGGCTCTTATCGGCTGGCTGACGGCACCATTGTCTGGTGTGCGATGGACGTCAGCAAAGCCGGCCCCCACGACGATTCCTCTCTCTCGTGGGGCGATTGGGTACAAACCAATTCTGCGGCGGGGTTCACCAATGCCGGTGGGGTAAACATCTCTGGCGCGCTCTACAATCAGCTGGCCTATATCGTCGGCACGTGGGGCAGCACATCGGATAACAACGAGGCACGCGCCGTATACCGCGCCGAGCACCTGATCTACGAGAATGCCACCGGAATCGACACGGAGCCACGAGGCAATTGGAAGTACAACACCAACGATGTCGCGGCCCGCGCTGACCAGATGATCGCTGAGGCGCAGGCGAATGCCGGTACCGCGATCACCGATGCGAGCTTCAACGGCAAGCCGGACAGCTCCGGCAGCATTTCAGACACACGCGTCCGGAGTTGGACGCTCCCGAACATTTCGTCGAGCTCAGACGTCTCGTCCATCACGGTGACCGCGACCATCAGCGGCCCGGGCGTCTTTGACAACGGCACACAGACCCTCACCTATCAAGGCAACCAGTCTCCCACCGTGCCCGTCACCGCGACCGGCAACGGCAAATACACGGTGACGGTGAACGCCGATGTTCCCGGCGGCTACACCCTCAAGATCGCCTACCCGTCGAAGAGCACCGGTCAGGTGATGATGGCGCTGGGTGCACCGAGCGTCGGGCACATTCAAGCTGCCGGTGATCCCCATCTGGCGGACTACAACTTCCAGCCCATCGCCACCAGTGAGTCGGACACGTACGAGGTCGGCACGGAGGCCGAAGATGCAAAGCTCGTCGGCGAGAAGCTGAAGGATAAGGTCAACGTCGCCATCGACACCAGTGACTCCACTGTCGGCAACGTCTGGGCCAAGCGGGTCGTCAACGGTCAGATCACCCCGGTCAATGTCATCTACAACGTCGACTGGTACTACAACGAGACCCAACTCCCCGAATCAGCGGAAATCCCCGATGACGCGGTCTTGTTCGACTCAACTACCTTCACCGCCAACGGCGAGGGCAGCTATGACGTCACCTCGACCAAACCCGCCGACAAGGAAGGGTACTACTACCCCGTCATCTCGGTGGTGAAGGACGATCAGGCCGCGGACGTGCAGACGTATATCCGCGGTGATTGGACTGCGGCTTTCCATGATGAGAACGAGGAAGAGATCATCCCGTGGACCCCAGAGGTCTCCACTGAGACGTCGGGCGTCGCTGACGGCACCATCTCGGACACGCTGGTCGTGACGGGGGCGAACCCGAATCGTGAGCTCACCGTTGTCTCCAAGCTGTATCTGACTGACGCAGCCGCAGTGGAGGGCGGCACTGACACGGCTCCCGCCGATGCGGAGCTGGTCGCCACTGTGGAGACCACCATCAAGGGTGACGGAACCTACGAGACCGAATCAGTCGATGTCCCATGGACGCGCATCCTCGACTGGGCTGGTGAGAAGTCCCGGTATGAGTCCGCTTCGGAGAACCCGTACGACCAAGCTGATCGTCTGGCGAACCTGAGCTGGCCGAACCTGTACTGGCAGGAATCGATTGCAGGCACGCAGGACACAACCCCGTGGACGGGCAAGCATCTGCAGCCGGATGAGACATACGATCTGACTCGTCCGAGTGTGACCACACAGACCACGAAGGCGGTCTCGATCCCCGCGACCGTGCACGACACGGCGACCGTCACCGGTGATGTGCCCGTGGCCAACAGCACCAATGACATCAGCACCCTGCTGGGCTTCAACCTCTACCGCTTCGACAACTCAGTCGATGGTGCTGCGCAGCCGGTCTGCCAGACTCCGCAGTTCACGCAGGAAGCCCGTGTCATCGACCGTAACGGCACGCATGTCTCCGACGAAACCACCATCGACCAGCTCGGAACGTACGGGTGGGTGGAGAAGCTGACGTTCGTGTTCGGCGGCGAGCATACCAGCGCATCAGATGTGGCTCGCAACACCATCGACGTCCATGAGGGCGAGTGCGGTGCGGTGGAGGAGACGGTGGTCACCACCGGCGAGATCACCCCCACCATCGCCACGCAGGCGACCACTGACAATGCCGCCGACAACAAGGTTGTCCCGCTGACCGGCGCCACTGTCACGGACACGGTCTCCTACGAGAACCTGACCCCGGGTACGCAGTACCACTTGACCGGCAAACTGGTCACCGGTGACGGTGCCGACACGGGCATCACCGGTGAGGCGGTGTTCACGCCCGAGACCGCCTCCGGCACTGCGAAGGTGACGTTCACCCTCAGCGCCGACGACGCCACCAAGCTGGCCGGCTCCAAGCTGGTCGTCTTCGAGCAGCTCTACGACGCCAGTGCACCTGAGTCACCGGTCGCCGTTCACGAGGACATCAACGACGACAACCAGACCATCACCGTCGCCGAGGGGCCGAAGATCGCCACGCAGGCGACCACTGACAATGCCGCCGACAACAAGGTTGTCCCGCTGACCGGCGCCACTGTGACGGACACGGTCTCCTACGAGAACCTGACCCCGGGTACGGAGTACCGCCTGACCGGCAAACTGGTCACCGGCGACGGTGCCGACACCGGCATCACCGGCGAGGCGGTGTTCACGCCCGAGACCGCCTCCGGCACTGCGAAGGTGACGTTCACCCTCAGCGCCGACGACGCCACCAAGCTGGCCGGCTCCAAGCTGGTCGTCTTCGAGCAGCTCTACGACGCCAGTGCACCTGAGTCACCGGTCGCCGTTCACGAGGACATCAACGACGACAACCAGACCATCACCGTCGCGACACCTCTCGCCGTCACTGGGGCATCCGCGACCTTGTGGACGCTGGGTGTTGCCGGGGCGCTGGCTGCTGCGGCCGGTGCGATCCTGCTGGCCCGTCGTCGCCTGAACTGAGTCGCCGCGCACACTGTGTTCGACGAGTCCAACCCGGGCTCGACTAGGATGAACACAGAAGGAGTTGCATCATGGCACTTTCAGCAGGGATCAACACTGTAGGGCACTGGATCGCGCAGGCGTGCTGGTCCACACCGCTCAGGCGTGGACTGACTATCGGGGTGGCCACCCTCATCACCGTGGGGTTGGCCACCACCGGTATCGCACTGACCCGTGCGAGTACGCCGGAGACGCCCTCCCCGGAACCGACCACCTCGGAAACGACCGAGGCCGTGGAACCCTCGTCGGACCCCGCCGAAGAAACCCCCGCAGACAGCGCCGAGACAACAGAGACTCCCGAAGCGACCGACACCGGTAACGCTGACGCGGGCTCGACCGGCAGCGCGGGCAGCTCCGGGACGAATTCAGGCTCGGGGAAGAGCAGCAGCTCCGGCAGCTCGAAATCAGGCTCGTCAGGATCGAGCGCTGGCTCGGGCAAGAGTAGCTCTGGCAGCTCCGGGAGTTCTGGCGTCAGCGGGGGTAGCAGTGGTTCTTCCGGCTCCAGCGGGAGCTCGTCGACACCGCAGCAGACCACTTCTCCCAGCACTGGCGGGTCCGGATCTTCCGGCTCGTCAGGTGGCGGTTCAGGCTCGTCGGGCTCGGGGTCATCGGGCAGCTCGGGTTCGTCAAGTAGTGGATCGAACCCATGTGCAGCGATGGGCATGAATGGCGTCTGGAGCGACGGCACTGGAGGTACAGAGGGTGCATATAACGCTGGCAACGGCTGGTACTGCTACTGATGGGAATCGCGCAGGCGTGCTGGTCCACGCCGCTCATGCGTGGGCTGACCATCGGGGTGGCCGCCCTCATCACCGTGGGGCTGGCCACCACCGGTATCGCACTGACTAGATCAAGCACGCCGGAGACGACCTCCCCAGAATCGACCACCTCGGAAACGACCGAGGCCGTGGAACCCTCGCCGGAGCCCACCGAAGAGACCCCCGCAGACAGCGCCGAGACAACAGAGACCCCCGAAGCCACCGATACCGGTACCGCTGACACGGGCTCGACCGGCAACACGGGCAGCTCCGGGTCGAGCACTGGGTCGGGCAAGAGCAGCTCTGGCAGCTCGAAATCAGGCTCAACAGGCTCGAGCACTGGCTCGGGCAAGAGCAGCTCTGGCAGCTCCGGGAAGTTCCGGCTCCAGCGGAGGTAGCAGTGGTTCTTCCGGCTCCAGCGGGAGCTCGTCGACACCGCAGCAGCAGACCATGTCACCCAGCACTGGCGGGTCGGGCTCATCCGGCTCGTCAGGTGGCGGTTCAGGCTCGTCGGGCTCGGGCTCAGGGTCATCGGGCGGCTCGGGTTCTTCCAGCAGTGGCAGTGACCCCTGTGCTGCGCTCGGGTTCAGCCGCGGCTTCTGGGGCGACGGCAACGGAGTCATAGAGGGCGCATATAACGCCGGCAACGGCTGGTATTGCTACTGATGGGGATCGCGCAGGCGTGGGCTGACCATCGGGGTGGCAGCCCACATCCACTGCCATGAGCGCATTCGATCCCACCCAGCACCCCCGCGGTAACGCCGGTCAGTTCTCGTCCAAGCCCCAGTCAGAAGCTGAGGTCGACCTCTTCGGTGGAGAGATCTCCGAGGCGGAGGCCCGGTTCTGCCGGTCCCACCCCGAACACCTGATGGTCACTGGTGTGCAGCGTCTGCGGGCCGGTCTGGTCGTGGTGAGTGCGCTGGACGCGGACGATCCCGACGTAGTGCATCGGTTCCACGTTTCAGATGAGGACTACAACGGCTTCGTGCGTTCTCCCGATGGGGTGCCGTTCATCGAACCGGATCACACCTTCGCTGATGTGGTGGCGCCGCCCTCATATCGGGGTGTGGACACGTCTGGGCTGGTTGGCGAGGACCTTGCGCGAGTCAACGAGGAACTGGACCGACCTCGGGCGGACCGCACCTCCCCGACTCTTCGCGAGATCGCGCAAGAGCATGGATTCACTGGGAAATTCGTCCACGCCGATGAGGCCACCGGTGAACGAACGTATTGGCTGGAGCAGCAGTGGGAGGAGGGCTCCCCCCTCGGGGCCTACTACCCCGTGAGCAGAGAACTCTGGGATGCCATTCCGGCGCCCGGCCGTGAGTGAGCCTGAACCAGCGCAGCCCACATAAGCTCCTATGAGCACCTTCGACCCCAACCAGCACCCCCGCGGGAACACCGTCACCGGCCACGCCGGACAATTCGCCGTCAAAGAGCAGACGAGCGCTGAGACCACGTTGGATGTCGGGCACGATGCCTATGCGGGCTACCTCAGTCAAGTCTGGGAAGACTACGGCGTCAACCTCTCTCCCGATCTCGCCGACCGCTTCATTCGAGAGCGGCTGCAGGACGATTTCCGAGACGCCCATGGTCAAGATGAGTTGGAGCGGGTGATGGATGTGCCGATCTCGCGTGTGCAGGGTGCGCTCGACATCCTGGCTGCGGACGTGTCCGAGAGGGACTCCAGCACCGACACACACGACAAGCGGCTGAGCCGTCGCCTCATCGGTGCACTGGAGCAGCAGCCGGTCGGAACACGCTTGGACTTCAAGAACGATCACCCCGACGGGCGCTGGCGCCCCCATTGGATTCTGCGTCCCGGCGAGCGGAAGTGGCAGCCCGCCGACTCACTCATCCCCAGCGATCTGGTTGCCGAGGGCATTGAGAGCGACTCATGGCTCGCAGCGGCCGGAGCGAGCACCAGCATTGATGAGGAAGAGGGCATCGGGCGACTGGAGCTCACCTCCACTGGTGCCGCTTCGGGGGTGTATGACTGGCCGAGTCGCGAAACTGTGGCCGATGCGGCCCCTCGACTGATTGCCCAGATGATCCGTCAGGATCAGAGGCGCGGCTTTGTCGAAGAGGAACCGGCAGCCGACCTCTACGCACACATCGACCCGTCAGTGTACCGAGATGAGGTCATCGATCAGCTGCACCTGGCTGACGCCGACGACCTCCCGGAGGGTCTCTGGGACGAGGTGCGCAACCAGCTCTGAGCAGCGGGCGTTCAGAGCGACCGGACAAGGTTGCTGGCGCTGTGCAGCAGCATGCACTCGTTCATTGTCTCCACTTCGCCGGGAGCCCGGCTCATGCGCTCCTGGGATAGTGCTAAGAGCGCATCTGACGCTTCCTGGAGGGCGCGAGCCCGTACCTCGCGGCACCATGCTTCAACGTCAGCCTGCGCCTGTTCACCAGTCTCACCGGCGCCTCTCCTGTACCTATCAATCAATGTCTGCGTGGTGATTGCCGACGTGCGCGCTTGTGCTGTCGACTCACGTTCTCGCTGTCCCCGTCTGCCCATGATGCACCTCCCTGACCCTCCTTGGCCTTCGGCTTAGAGAGGGCTATGCGAGCGGTGCACGTCGCATGTCTCTCGAAGGGGTGCACCCCCTACGCATAAGTGTTCGTTGATACGACAACCCTGTGCACCTACCCGGCGCACAGGCCAAGCGAGGAGAACACATGTCCACCAGACCACACGCGCTACGGGCTGCAGCGGCTTTTACCGGAGCACTTGCCCTCTTCGGCTTGTCACTGCCCGTTGCGGCCAGTGCTGAGAGCCTAGACGTTCCTGACTCGGGCTATCTGACCATCCACTCTCTTCAGCAAGGAGACACAGATCTTGGCGAGGCAGATGGATCGCTAATCGAGGATCTCAACGGCGCCACCCCCATTGACGGTGTCTCCTACGACATTCACAAGGTGACCGGCGTTGATCTGACGACGAACAGCGGCTGGCAGCAGGCAGCTTTGAATGAGACCAACTTCGTTGCAGGGGATACAAGCACGTACCCTGCAGTCGACACCAGTGCTTCCGTGTACCTCTACGACGAGGAAGAGCCGGTCGTGACGGTCACCACCCATATCAACGAAGAGGGCACAGACTCAAGCGTGAGCGTCTGGGGCGAAACCGGTCAGTATCTGGTGACGCCATCGCCACTCACCGCGGACCAGATCGCGGCAGGCTACTGGCTTGCTGAGCCTTTCCTGGTGACAATTCCCATGCCCGGTGAGAACCAGAGCGTCTATTTCGGCTCCAACGAGGGCGAGATCAATGTGTCCACATGGAACACCGACATCCACGTCTATCCGAAGAACGAGCGTGCGGGCCTGTCGCTGGCTATCTCCGATACCACGAGCACCGATCGGCGCGAGAATATCAACTACACATTCACCGCAGCTTTGCCGGTGGGTGGTACTGACGCCTACAAAATCGTGGATGTGCTGGACAAACAGCTCATCAATGTCTACCCCGAGACAGTCACAATCGACGGTACGGAGCTCGAGCAAGGGGTCGACTGGGAGTACACCAACGTTGAGAATGGCGACGGCACACACACTGTGACGATCTCTCTTCTTGCCCCGGGTCTGGAGCTCGCTAAGAACTCGACAACTCACACGCTTACGGCGTCAGTCTCAGCTACTGCGATCACAGACAACGACGGTGACATCTCCACAAACCTCGATGACGTCAACAACTCATCAATCCTGAACTCCGGTGTTCTGTACGCCAGCCAAAGCGCTATCGATGCGGGCACACCCGCATCGTCGAACGAGGTGGAGTACCGGCGAGGCAGCCTGACTGTGAATAAGGTCGATGGTTCCGGCAAGCCGATTACTAGTGACGGGGCCGAGTTCGCCATCTTTGCCAGCAAGGAAGACGCGGTCACTGCATCGCGGGATGTGAGCTGGAACACCGTACTTAGCCGCAGTCTGGCTGTGGATCTCACCAGTGGTTACCATCCCGGTTTGCTGGACGACTCGATTACGGGTTTTGATGAAGGCTTTGGCACTGTAGACGGTACTGCGACGCTTACTGGTCTGACTGCCAGTGACTTCGCTAACGGCTCCCCCGTCACCGCCGGAACCTGCCAAGATTACTGCACTGTTCCTGAGCTGACGTACTGGCTCGTGGAAACCAAGGCGCCCGACGGCTACGTACTCCAGGCCGAGCCCGTTGAGGTGGAAATCGCCGGTGGTGAGACCACGACGGTCACCATCACAAACTACACCTCGGGTGGGACTCTGCCGCTCACTGGCGGTGCCGGCACATGGCTGCTCATCGCATCTGGGCTTGGCGTAGCAGCGATCGGTGCCGGGCTGCTGATTCGTGCACAGCGCCGCGCTCACATCGGCTGACGCATAAGCGCATGGGCGGCGACAAGGGGCACTCGCGTCAACACCGTCGAGTGCCCCTTCCCCGTGCAGCAGCAGCCGGCGCCATACTCCTCATTGGGCTGCTCATGGCGACTTACCCAGCTACAGCCGACTGGTTTGCACAGCGAGAACACCGTTCGGCAAGTCTCGCCTACCAGCAGACAGTCGCTCAACTGCCGGAAGGCGAGCGCTCTGACGTGCTCGAAGCCGCCGAAGACTACAACCGATCTAAGGGCGCTCGTTCGTTGGCGGACCCTTTCGGAGACGACTCGGCGAGTGAGTCTGTTCAGCAGTACATTGATCAGCTCAATGTCGGCTCTGACTCGCCAATGGCTCAGTTGACGATGCCAGAATTGAACATCGACCTCCCGATATACCACGGAGTGTCCGATACCGTCCTGCGCACCGGTATTGGACATCTGCCCGGATCCGACCTGCCAGTCGGTGGAACGGGAACTCGATCGGTTCTGACAAGCCATTCCGGACTGCAATCAGCCGCGCTGTTCACCCCGCTGCACCACGCGACGGTCGGGATGACGATACAGATCAGCACATTCGGACGGGTGCTCACCTACAAAGTCACCGACATTCAAACGATCGACCCAGATCGTATCGACCTTTTGGAAGCCGACCCGAACCAAGACATGATCAGCCTGATTACCTGCACCCCGATCGGCATCAATACTCAGCGCCTCGTCGTCAATGCGGAGCGGGTGGCTACTACTGATGACGCAACCACACTGGACGTCCCCGAGGTGTCCTTCCCATGGTGGTTGGTCATCGATCTGATCGGTGCCACTGCAGTAGTCCTGACAGCCGCTCGCATAGCCATACATGACAGGAGGAACTTTGCCAGACTCAACACTCCAACCGGGGCTGACAATACTGCTCCCCTGTCTGAACGAGCGACGCACCGTCGCTCGAACCGTCTACCGCGCCGTGGACGGCCTGGCAGGGATCGAAGGTATCACCGAAGTGCTCGTCGCGGACGACGCCTCAACTGACGACAGCGCGGTGCTTGCACTCGAAGCTGGAGCCCGTGTGGTCACGCTAGATCGGGATACACAGCACGGGTATGGCGCTGCTATACGTTACGGCCTAGAACACGTCCGTACGAATCGGGTGATCATCGCTGATGCAGACGACACATACCCAGTCGGCGATCAAGAGACAATACGTCGGTTCTTGGCTGATATGACTGAGGACAGCTTTGTCGTCGGCAATCGGTGGGCTCACGGCACCGGGTCGCGCGGCCCCCTACTCAACAGAATCGGGACCAGCATTCTGAGCGCCTTCGGTCGGACAATAGCCAAGGTCGATGTACGCGACTTCCATTGCGGTATGAGAGGTGGATACACAGAGACGGTGCGCAGGCTCGGTCGCGGCTCCACCGGCTTTGAATGGGCGTCAACGAGCATCCTTGACGCAGCAGATATGGGACTCCGTTTTGTGCAGCCACCAGTTCGTCTGAAGACACCGCTGGCAGGACGTTCGAGTCACATACGCCCCGTCAAAGATGCGGTTCGCCATATAGATGCAATAGCAGCCCATGAACGGATGTGGTGGCATGCAACACCTCCGCAGACCTGAATTGTGGACCTTCGTCACGGTGCTCATATTCGGAGGCATACTCGCGCTGATGATCCCTCCTGCATACGGGCAGGACGAACCAGTCCACATGATGAGAATTTGGCAGATCGCCCACGGGCAGTCTGTGGGCCATGACGTATCCGGCAGCGATGCATTCGAAAGCCTCTTCGGTTTTAGCACGGGCCCGGCATGGGGCGGCGCAACAGAGCTGTCAGTCATTCGGTTGATCAAGGCCGTCCATCTATATCCGCTCTCGTGGTCACAGATGGTTCCGAGCGAACATGCCTCCCAAATTGACTGGAGCGCGGTATGGTCCCTGCCCTCACACGAGGCGGTCGTTGACGCTGGTTTTTACAACGTCGCCATATACTCACCGATCGCATATCTACCGCAGACGTTCACCGTTATGACTGGCACTGCAATTGGACTTCCGGTGGTTGCAATCGTCTACCTCGCTCGATTGGCCGGCGTCATCTTCTCAGCCGGCGCAGCGGCATTGTCCGTCAGGCTCGCAGGCGGCGCCTCAGCTACGGTGCTCGCCGTCATCGCCTGTCTTCCAGTGACTGTCGCTCAGAGCGCGGTGTTGGGAGCAGACGCTGTGGTGAATTCACTGGCGCTGTTGAGTGTAGCTTTAGTCATTAGGTCGATCAGAGCCGAGTCGGATGCTCATGCCTGGAATGCGTCAGTCTGGGCAGGTGTCGCCCTCACCGCGTTGGTGCTGTCAAAATCGGCGTATGCGCCTTTGACCGCGCTGCTCATAGTAGTTCCTCTCGCGCGGCGAGCACGATCAAGGACGTGGGTCTGGTTGAGCGTTTCGGGGGCTGCGCTGGCAGTATTGCCGGCCGTGCTCTGGCAGACAGTGGTCAACGCCGGCGCACCGAACGCCTATCAGGGTGAGGTGGGGTTGCACCAGAAGCTCGACCGGCTGGTAAACGACCCACTCGGCGTGTTGACTGCATCCGTCCGGACGTGGATCGATCCACTCAGTCTCCAGCAGATCGGTGAGCAATTTGCCGGATCCGCGATGTGGAACAGCGTCCGAGCCCCACTGTGGACTCTTGTGGTGCTCGGTCTTCTGCTCGGCGTGAGCTATGGCCTCCACACAGTGACACACAGCTTTCCCCTCCCTGCGAGCGTAGCTGTAGCAGGGATCGCCATAGCAACACTGGGGATCGTCACCCTTTCCATGTACATTGCCTTCGCCCCAGTAGACGCGGAGATCGTCACGGGTGTGCAGGGCAGGTATCTGATTCCCATTGCAGCTCTTACGGCACTGCCTGTTGTGTTTCGCTCACAGCGAGGGTCATCTATGGTGATCGCTCTCACAGGTGTTGCTGCGCTGACAGCTGCATTCACTGCGGAGGTCGCCTACACCCTCTAGTGCGCCAGCGCACATCCACTCCCATGAGCACTTCGTTTGACCCAACAGAGCATCCCCGAGGCAGCGCTGGCCGGTTCGCGACCAAACCCCAGAGTCGAGCTGAAGTCAAAATCGCTGCCGGTCTGCGTTCGGAAGAGGCACAGGCCACAGCCACCAATCGCACTATCGTGACTCGCAGCGCGGACTGGGCAAGGCAGCTGATGTCCGATTTACCGGGGGCACGGTACGCCTTCGTTGATGACAGCGACCAGCTCAGCATCCGTGGTGCGAAAGACACCCCGCTCGGCTCGACAGAGAATCCGTGGTCAGATGACGACATCGCCCGCCTCGAGCGAGCTGGGCTTGCAGACCGCCGCGACGAAGGTGGCTATCGACTCTACTTATCGGCCGCGGTGCACCTGGACGAGACATACCAAGCCGGGCATTGACCGACGAGCCTAAGCCAGTGGGATCTTGACAAACGAGTCATACAGGCTGGCGAGATTGCCGGGCTTTGCTCTGAACTGGTTGCGTCGTTTGAAACGCCACTGTCCGGTGCTTCCCATGAGCGTGGCGGACGTACCGGGGTCGTAGAAGACGTCACCGCGACACAGACCATCGAGGAACAGTCCGAAACGCGTACCTTCAGCGACCCATATCTCGTCTTTGAGGCGCAACCTGTTGTTCGCGCGATCGAGCTCCACCGGCAGATAACAGGTTGACGCATGCTTCGTCTTCCAATGATCGAGCAGCTTCGAAAAGCTCCAGGAGGCGAGAACGTTTTGACCGGGTCCTAACAGCTCCACGTGCCCTTGCGCATCGAATGTCTGAGCGTCGGTGAATCCGCTGAGCTGCAGGAGTGTCGGGGTTGGTTTCGCGTTGACGATCCCGACCTGGTGCGCGCCGGTGAAGTACCACTTGGTGCCGAACGGCTGCGACGCGCTTGACTTCTGCTCCGGGACACGATGCCCCACAGCAAGCATGAATGAGAGCAGCCCTGTTTGCCCGTCCGTCAAGTACATGCCGCCGTCAGGCTCGGGGGTCAGCAGCGTCAACGGGCTGCCTGCACCTGAGCCTGACGCACTTACATGCGATTTGAGCTCCCAGCCTTCGAAATCTGGTTCCGCCCGCCCATTCGGGCGCACCCCGAATGCTGCTTCAATCGTATAGCCGTGGGCGTTCTGCGCGTTATAGGAGATGACTGAACCATCCGGGAGCATTCGCGTGAGCGGCAACCACCCGCGGCCTCTGATCTCGCTCGCTCGTGAGATCAGAGATCTACGCGGATCCGCTGAGGCCGGCTCAGCTTGCCCGATGCTCCAGAGCCGAAATCCACCCTCGGCCGGTGTGGCCAGTTCCCAGACCGCTTCCGCGGCACGAGCCTCCGGTGGCAAGACGATCGCGAACACGCTGTTCGACGGGCATGTGTCGCCCTCCTCGGCGGCAAGACCAAGGATGAGGATTCGCCCCTCGTCTTTGCCACGCGCATCCGGGCTCATCAGGAAAGCCGGCGATTCCGGGCACCCTTTCAGGAACCCGGACAGGCGCACTTCCGGGTACTGGGGATAGTAGATCACTTTGGTGCTGGGCGCTGGCACTGTGACGGATGAATCTGGTACCAGCCAGCTCAGAGCCACCGGCGCTTGGAACTTCGGTTTCGTTGGTCCGCCGTGCTTGGATGAGGTTGATTCGGATGCGCTCAAAGGTCCGATGGGCAGTCCATTGAGCTCAGTGAGGTCTTTGCCGACGTAGATCTGGTTCTTGGAGTTGTGGTTCTGACTCAGCCGTTTCACGATTGCACGGTCACAGCCGAGGTCTGCGAGACGGTCTCGAATGCCGTCAACCGTCAAGTCGTTCAGCCACCGCCCATAATCGATGTCGGGTATCCGCCCCATAGTTCGCCCCTCGAAGACCCATTCGTGTCAGACGCCTGCCGTACACTCATGTCTGCGCTCAGCAGGTCCGACGATTCTATCCGCTCGAGCGACGCGCCCAGCGCCCGCCTGGCATATGTGTCATCTTCGCGACATAATGTCCTAATGGATTCCCCAATTGCGCCAGCGGATGAGACTCTCGCCCTCCTTGAAGATCTACACAAGTCCTATTCGCTCGAGTGGATAGCTGAACAGCTTGGTGTGCAGACGCGAACGGTGCAGCGCTGGCTCAGCGGAAACCCACCGCAGCGCCCGTATCTCGTCACTGCTCTTCGACAGCTGGCTCAGGCGCCGATGGGGAAGGTGGACTCCCCCGCTTTCGACACCATTGATCTATTCGCTGGCATTGGCGGGATTCGCAGTGCTTTCGAGGCCTCAGGCGGTCAGTGCGTCATGACGAGCGAGTGGAACAAGTGGTCGGAGAAGACCTACCGTGCGAACTTCCCTCTCGCTGGAAACGATACCGACCCCTTCATCGGCGACATCACCACATACTCCGAAGACGAGGTGCCGAACCACGACGTATTGCTGGCGGGTTTCCCCTGTCAGCCGTTCTCGATCGCCGGCGTGAGTAAAAAGAACGCGTTGGGAAGACCGACCGGCTTCAAAGACAAGACCCAAGGGACACTGTTCTTCGACGTTGCTCGCATCATCGCCGCTAAACGCCCAGCAGCTTTCCTGCTGGAGAATGTGAAGAATCTCAAGTCGCACGACCGGGGGCGCACATTCGAGGTGATCAGACAGACGTTGACTGAGGAGCTCGGCTACGATCTGCACGAACGAGTCATCGATGGCGGCGCGTTCGTGCCGCAGCACCGGGAACGCATCATGCTTGTCGGGTTTCGAGAACCGCGACCCGACTTCAGCTTCGACGACATGGTGTTCCCCGAGCACAAACCCGTCATGCGAGACATTCTGCACCGCACTGACGGCACCGAACCACGGTTGCCGTGGGACGGGGATCGCTTTTTCGACCACGAGTCGCAGAAAGTGCAGGACAAATACACGCTCACGCCCCGCTTGTGGGAGTACCTGCAAAACTACGCGGCAAAGCACCGAGCCGCAGGCAATGGCTTCGGCTACGGGCTGGTCGGTCCGGACGATCGTTCACGGACGCTATCCGCTCGGTACTACAAGGACGGCTCCGAAATTCTCGTCGCCCAAGGGTTCGGTGAACGCCCCCGAAGGCTTACCCCGCGCGAGTGTGCACGGCTCATGGGGTTCCCCGACAGTTTTCGCATCCCCGTTTCCGACACACAGGCCTACCGACAGTTCGGCAACTCCGTAGTGGTTCCCATGATCGCCGAGGTCGCCCGCATCATGCGGCCTCACGTGCTCGCCATTATGCGGCATCAACACGAAGAATAGGCCGTCCGCGCACAGCCTCCCTGACGAGGGAGGCTCATATGACCGATCAGCTGATTCCAGGCGCCTATTACCGCTACACCCCCAAAGACCGGCACTGCCGCGAGGGCATCGCCTGCGCTCACACCTACCGCGACACTGGCGAAGCCTATCTGGTGGACACATTCTGGGGCGCGGAGGGAGACCCGAGCCTGAGCTGCATCAACGAGCACGAGGCGAAGACTGCACAGCTGTTCTTCGATCCGGACGCAGGCTGGCATATACCCACGCACGACGAAGACACCAGTGAGTTCGAGAGTTCCGACATCCGGGTTGTGACGTGGCAACACGGGCTGCGTTCCATGACTTTTGTTCGTGACGGTGCCACTGCGTCCGATCGAGTGCGCGTGGAGAATGCTGTGGCAGCAGTCGAGCAGGCTCGTGCGGCACTCTCTTCGGCACAGTCTCAGCTGAAATGGGCGGAGGACGACCTTGCTCGACTCAGTCTGGAAATCAACCAATTCGAGCACGCCGAAGCGTTGGTGGCTGAGGCCATCGGGTCGGAGGATTTCTCAGACCCAGTGATGCGCAGATGGCTGATCAATACGGATTCGCACATCTTTGACGCAATCTCCCGCCGCATCTGGGATCAGCATGCCGAACGTCTCGTGTACGTCCAATTGGACGTGTTGCTGCATCTGGACGGCTGGCACTGGTACCTCACGGGGTACACGGTTCCAAGCGGGCAGGTATACGCTGCGTACACCGGTCGCGCTGGGGTGAGTACCGTGCACTCAATCTGGAGCGCAGAAATCCCCGCCGTCACCGAAGACGCACCAGCACTGCCAGTGAGCGGCTCCGTGGCCCGGGACATCGCGGTTGCTGCGTTCACCCACCGGCTGCAGACAAATGAGACCAAAGACGTTGGAAACGCGAGTTAATCTCGTCACAGTGCAGCCCACATACGCTCCCATGAGCACCTTCGACCCCACCCAGCACCCGCGCGGCAACACTCTCACCGGTCACGCCGGGCAATTTGCCACCAAAGAGCAGACGGGGGCCGAGTTTGGTCTGGAGGCACTGCCGACTGGACATCAGCAGCTTTCCGCAGAAACCATCGCGCCGCTTGCGAACCTGTTCGACATCGACCCGGCTTCGGTGGAGATCGACATCGACACCAGTGCTCGCCGTACCGACGACGGACGTCTCGAGGTGCATGCAACCGTCCAGCCGCGCTGGCTGACTTCGGCAGATGGAGACCCAATCCTGCTGGCTCGGCGCGTCCTGTTTTTGGCGGGGCTGGCGCACGCTGTGAATCGGGCGAACGACAGCAGCTCACATCCGGACTCATGAGCAGCTTCGACCCCACCCAGCATCCGCGCGGTAACACCCTCACCGGCCACGCCGGCCAGTTCGCGACCAAGGAGCAGACGAACCCCGAGATTGGTCTGGACTTCCTTTCCGAAGAGCGCGCAGAGCTCGGTCGCCGGGGCCGTGACCGCATGAGCCACCTGCAGCGCATCTATCCGGCATGGCACACCGCCGAAGATTTTGACGGCCCGGAAGACTACGCGACCGCCTGCGCGAACGCTGAGAATGCCTTCGAGCCGCTCGAGGAGTTCTATGTCGGCGAGGTGCTGAGCATGTATGACGATGACGAGCTGCACGCGGGTGTAGTGGAGACGCTGCGAGCTGTGTTCTACGTTGATCGGCCGAGCGACCACCGTCTCGACGCCGGTGAGATCACCGAGCGCGAGTGGGTGGAGTTGACAGCACAGCAGGATATCGAAGACGGCGAAGATCAAGTGGTCTTCGATCAGATCGTCAGCCAGTGGCATGAGCTCGATGAAGGTCGCGCATAGAGCGGCACAGCCCGGTGCAGATGATGCGTCAACCGTGCTTGACAAATGGGCCGCGGCCACCGCGACCTGCGTATGTGGGCACAAAACGAAACACGACCCCAGCCAGCGCACCTTCACTATCAGGACAGAACAGACTGGTACCAGCACGCTCTCGAAGTGGCTGGAGAGCAGGACGCCTGATGTCTCCGCGCACAAGGGACGGCATGAACACAACAGCCGCACCAGATGCACTCATCACCCTCGTCGACACCCTGCAGTCCCAGATGCGCAGTGCCGGCCTGCACGCGGGCGACGCGCTCGTCGTGAGCCCAGACAGCTCTGGCAGCCTGCGCCCGGAGAGGCTCGTCGACCGGAGCGGCAACACACTAGACACCGCGGATGCTTTCACCGGGGAATGGCCCGCGGGACTCACTTCTGCGGAACTGATCGAGGCCGGGTTCGACAGCTTCGACGCTGAGAGCTATCGGCTGCGGCTGACCAGTGACTGGCCCTCTTCAAGGCTGGCTGAAGCCGCGCGGGGCGCCGATGAGATGTGGGATATCTGGGGTACCACCCTAGATATCGCCGGGGAGCGTGAGTACAGTGACGCCGAGGCCGTGGCCGCCATACGCTATGTGCTTGCAATGCGTATCAACGACGCCGAGGTCTATTCGGCATGTGTCGACTTTGCTCATGGAGCCGAGTTTGACACCGAAGAGATCGGCGCTGAGCTCGCTCGAATGTTCCGCTGGAACCCCAACAACCCGGTGTACAGCGCACTCGTGACCTTTTTCACACAGGGGCTGTAGCAGCCCACATGGGGTTCTATGAGCACATTCGACCCCACACAGCATCCGCGCGGCAACAGCGTCACCGGTCACGCCGGTCAGTTCGCGACTAAGCAGCAGACGAGCGCTGACGTGACACTCGAGACCCCGGCGGTGCGGTTCGCGCCGAATCATACTGACGTCAAAGCAGCCCAGCTGCTCGCGTGGCAGACTCGCCGCAACGCTGCGATTGTCAACTGGGCAGACAACGCCCGCCGAATCATCGCTGAGCACCCTGCAGCCGAGAGCATCCGTGTCCATATGGGCGAGCTGAATGACATCTCAGCCTTTGCCGACGTCCTCGACGGAGACGGCAACGAGATCGCCGAGGACGTCTACCTGAATATTCGAGAATTCGACTTCGACGACCTCGAAGCTTTCGACATCCTTGATCGGGACAGCAGTACGGTTGACCTCGCTCAACTCAGTCGGTTGGATGCAGCAGCGCAGTACGCACTCAACCCAGTCAACCGGGCGTTTCATGCGCAGGCCGAAGCGACCAAGCGGGACCTCCAGAATTTCACCGGTAAGCTGCGCGAAACCTACCCTGGCGCAGCCTCCGTTGGCATCACCGCCGACTTGGACGGAAGCGATTATGTGCGCATCAAAGACGTGCGCGGTGCCAACGACGAGGTAATCGGCACGTTCGACGAAACATCTGAATTCACGTACCAGTGGGACGAGATGTTTGACGCCCGTGAACAGTCCATCTCCGGCGCCGGGTACAAGGTGCGACCGACGGACGACGGCGGTGTGGTCGTCGAACTGCCCGCCTCCGCATAAGTGTCTAACAGACTCAGGAAAGGGACTATCTTGTCGACACGCACCCGATTCATTGCCGCTGCCGCACTCGCCGCCGTCCTCACTAGCGGGCTCGGCGCACTCCCGGCCACGGCTGCCACCGCGGCCGGGTCATTCGGCTCAGCTGAGGCCACAGCCTCCACGGTCGATGCCACTGAGATCTCGTCGCTGGCAATCTATCAGGGTGTCGGCGGCATCGTCAGCGGCACACCGAATGGCAGGGTGTACATCATTGGTGACGGGGACAGCCCCTACAGCTTCACCGTCCTCCTGGACGAGGAAGGTAACGGCAAATTCTCCACGTCGATGCGCGCCGGCGACCACTTCACTGCTAAAGCCGGCGAATCTGCCGATGCCGAGGTTCTCTTCGAGGGCGAAGTTCTCCCCGCCAGTGACCTGCAGGGCTATTCTTTCGGCACCCCCGAATTCAAGACCGGCAAGGGTCTGACTGTCGCGACCACCGGCTACACCGCTGCGCAATTCAACCGGAGCGGTTGGGTGAAACCTGCCTCTGATGGGGAGTGGACTTTGGACATCAGTTCTGTATTGAGCAGTTACGGCAAAGACAGCGGTTATGGCTATAACGTCCTCAAGCTGACCCCGTTTGATGGCGATACGTTCTCCAGCAGCTTCTATGGGGATCCGATCTCCTATACGATCCCCACACCCGGGGCCACGTCCGAGGCGATCACTGTGGATGACGAGCCGACCCCGTGGAGTGGCCTGAAGGTTACACGAGCACAAGGTTCAGATATCAGCGCAGCGGTCGCGACTTGGACGCACAACGGTATCGAGTACAAAGAGGTGCTGACTTTCTCGGAGAATATCAACTCCACGTCCCTGTACTCCCAGGTCCTGCCGGAAAAGGGAGACGTGGTCACCGTGGTCGGATACACGAACGCATGGCAGGCCACCGCACCCGTAACAGTGACGATCAACACCGACACTTACGACCAGCTTGCGGCAACGATAAATGCCGATGGTTCCGGGAAGGTCAGCGTCCCCGGTGAATACTCGATCAGTGTGGGGAAGATCGACCCCGACTCGAGCGACTGGCCGAATAACAGCGCCACATGGACGACCAACTCCGACGGTTCTTGGGACAGCCTCGCAAACATGGCCGACCAACCCTTCGCATCCGCATTCAAAGAACTCAAGCAAGGTGACCGGATCCTCATTCGACTGTATGCTAAGAACGCCGAGGGCTCGACCTTCAAGCGTTCCTACCAGCTCGAATACGGCGTCGGTCTTGTCCAGCCGTCGATTCGAGGCGGCGGAGTTGAACAGCCGGAACGTGTGGACAGCACTGGTTCCGTCGATGCTGGGCTGCTCAGGTACTCCTACGACTCTTCAGGGACACTGGTGATCTTCGGTAACGCGTACCGGGATCTCACCGCGGATGAGCTCATTTCGGGTGGCTGGGAGTACCGCGTTGACGGCGGCGAATGGCTCAGGACATCTCATAGCCGGTCGCTCAGTCTAAGCTTCTTCTACCCCGACATCGTAGCAGGCCAGGTCATCGAGCTCCGATACACGGACGGCTACGGCAATCAGGTGCTGCGGCAGATCACCGTGCCCGATGACGAGGTGAAGATCGTGGACGGCAGCACACTGAGCATCGACCCGATCAATGCCGGTGACACTCAGGTGACTGTTCGCGGAATCCCTGGGTACGTCTATGTCTGGAACCAATTTGATGCCAGCGGGAACAAAGTCGACAGCTTCTGGGGAATCATCAACTCAGCCGAAGATGAGGCTAATGGCAGTGGCGCGGCAGGAACCGACACCATCTACCTAGATGGCAAGGCACATTCCGCTGCGATCGATGGCGACATCTGGCAGGTGCAAGCTACCAACGTAAGCTTCGGCGTGGCCAGCTATAAGGCTGGTGAGACCCCACTCATCCAGCGCATCGTCGGGGCCGAAGACCAGACTGAAGTTCCCGAGACCCCCGAGACCCCCGAGACGGATGACTCGACCGCCCCGGACGACGAGACTACACCGGTCGCGGAAACAAACGATACGGCTGATGACACGGGCACCCCAGAGGTCAGTTCGCAGGACTCGTCAACTGGTGAGCTTGCCCGAACGGGTGTTGGTGACGAGTCCTCGGCGATCATCGCCGCTGGGGGCGCCGCGATGCTTCTGGGAAGCGCCATCATCGTGGCCCGGCGGAGGGCCTGAGCGATTGGGCCGGCGCTCTGCTCCAAAAGGTGGGGCCAGCCCACATGCGGCTCTATGAGCAGCTTCGACCCCGCCCAGCACCCGCGCGGTAACGCCTCCACCGGGCAGGCCGGACAATTCGCCACCAAGCAGCAAGCCCCCGCAGAGGTCTCCCTATACCCACAGCTGGCCACTACCCGACGGATACCGAAAGCGAACGATGTTGTGGTGTGGGAAGGAGAGCCCTGCCGACTCATCGGACGCTCGGCTGAGACCGCCGCAGAGGTGAGCGTCCGCACCGGTTCCCCAGAGAGCCCTGCCCAGAGCGGTCAGCGAGGTGAGCTCGAAAGAGCTGGGCTGGTTCCGCCGCGCGCTGCTCGAACCGACGGCTGGCATGCGCAATCTAAAGTGGACGGACGCCTGCTCCGACTGCCAGCAGGCAAGCACGACGTGGTGGTCGATGAACCCCCTCCCCTGTTCGACCTCTGACGCGCAGCCCACATCCGTTCCCATGAGCAGCTTCGACCCCACACAGCACCCACGAGGGAACGTCTCCACCGGTCACGCCGGCCAGTTCGCCATCAAGCAGCAGACAGGCGCTGAGGTGAGCCTTGGCACGACGCCACGTCGAACCGGCCTCGAGATGCTGAAAACGGAGCAGCTCAATCGCGCGGAACGCCAGCTGTTCAACGCAGCCGTCTTCGAAGAGGAAGATCCGGATTTCCCCAGTATCGTGCGGATGCGTGTGAGCGCCAATCACGGCGATCGGAAGGGTTTCTCCGGCATGCTCACGAACAAGCTCCGGTGGCGCTCTGACGCGGAGGCGAACCGACGGATGCTCACCGGCCAGCAGGAGCGGAAAGTGACCGTTCTAACCACAGGTCGGGCCGGCGACATTCGAATCATCGAAGGCCGTGCGATGAACCTGCAGGGCAAGGACTACCTTGTGCTGAAAGGCTCCAAGTCGAAGGCGTATACGGTCGATCAGTTAGACGTGATCGACGTCCGCGACGGTTACGATGCCGACCATATGGAGACCATTGTCCGACGCACCGCAGAGACTCTGCCAGCCACTCGCAGGGCCGACGTCGACGGCATACCGCTTGAGGGGGAACCCGGTACGGATGATGTCAACGCGGTGTTCGTCTACAACGGCCCCGACTTCGGCGACGGCCCCGCACGCGGATCCGTCATCTACGCGACTGACATCACACCAGACGGTGACGACCCGATCATCAACGGCGCGTTCGTCTTCCCGCCCGGAACCGGACTGACCAGCGAACACGGTTCCATCCGGCTCTCGGATCTGCAATGCCACGGTGGCCGAATCGACGTACCAGTGCAATCCCCACGAACCTTCGCCGATGCGCTTCGCACTGGCGACGACGTGACCGACGGCATCGCAAACGTGAGCGAGCTGTACTAACTGGGCAGCCCACATCCACGCGTATGAGCACATTCGACCCCACCCAGCACCCCCGCGGTAACGCCAGCACCGGTCATGCCGGCCAGTTCACCACAAAGCAGCAGACCAATGCGGACATAGCCCTTCTGCACAACCTTCCCGAGGACATTGGCGAGCGTGAACGTCTCGCCCGTGACCCTGAGACATCGCCCAACGTACTGGACGAGCTGTCTCTCGATGATTCCCCGAAGGTCCGTTCTCAAGTTGCCTCGAACCCATCGGCTGACGGTCGTATCCTCAGTCGTCTTGCCGGAGAGCGCAAGACCAGCATTCGAGCAGCGGTCGCCGGCCACAGAAACACCAACTCGGACACCCTGAGTCGCCTTGCCCGCGATAAATCAGCACTCGTTCGATGGTTTGTCGCGAGGCACCCGAACACACCAGAAGAAGACCTCCAGCTGCTCAGCACTGACGAGGACAAGAAGGTGAGCTATGAGGTCCGCAGCAATCCGAGCTATAGCGGGGAATCTCGATGAGCACATTCGACCCCACTCAGCACCCGCGCGGTAACGCCACCACCGGGCACGCCGGCCAGTTCGCGACCAAGCAGCAGACCAGCTCCGATGTGAGTCTCTCGCCCGAAATGACCGGAGGCACCGGAACGTGGTCGCCCGAAAACATCGAACGAGCAGCCCGAACGATCACCCTCTTCGACGGTGTCGACTCGGTGGACTTCGCACGCGGTGTGAAGAAGATCACCCAGAACGGCCGCGAATATGAGGCGCTCGAGGGGCGCCTGCAGTACAAGGGGCACCCCTTCGACATCGAAGTCATTGAGCGGATGGGCACGGGATCCGGTACCGGGTACATCACTGTCAAGAATGCCGACCAGAAACAGATCGCGCACTCGACATACTGGATCCCCCGCAACCTATCCCCACGCGATACCGTCTTCCCGAATACACGGGGGGATCTCGGCAACAACATCGAAGGCACCCTGCTGTCGGTGGACATCACCGCAAGGCTCCGGCACAGCCCGAATAACGCCGATGCGTGGGCTCGAACACGCATGGACGTTCACACCACGGGCGGCAAAGCATGGGTGTCTCTGCCCGGTGAGACGCTCGGGAACACCAGCCTCTACTATCACGGCGGTCGGAAATGGCGAGGCTATGGCGGCATCGCCTTTGGAGACCAGGCTGCTCAGCGAGAGAGCGTGATCCGCGGGCTCGGGCGCGGAAGCGCCACCCGTGGACGCAAGATGCTCCGCGAGCTCGATCAGGTCATGAAGGAGGCACAAGCCACACACGACCACGAGTACCCGCCCACGCCTGAACAGCTGAAGCGACGCAAGAAGGCCTGAGCGCTCGCAGCGACCAGCGCTGTCCTGAGCCGGGCGAGCAGCCCACATCCACACGCATGAGCACCTTCGACCCCACACAGCATCCCCGCGGGAACACCCTCACTGGTCATGCCGGCCAGTTCGCGACCAGGCAGTAGACGAACCCAGATGTCAAGCTCACGGAAGGCCCGAACTCCTATATTCCGGAGGCGCTCAACACGTACATCAGCGAGGTGATCGGCCACGAGGACTTTGCCCCATACGTCCTCGACGGGCAGACTTCCAAGGCTGACGGCGAAGATGACTGGTACGACGTCATCACAGTGGAGGACGGCGCCGACGGCGAGAAGGTGACCAAGTTCGCCATGGATCCCGAGGGCACCATCACCCATCGAGCGCTGTCCTGAGCCGGGCGCGCAGCCCACATCCACTCCCATGAGCACCTTCGACCCCACACAGCATCCCCGCGGGAACACCCTCACTGGTCATGCCGGCCAGTTCGCGACCAAGCAGCAGACGGGCGCAGAGATCGATCTCGGCACCGAGCTGTTGTCCGAGATCACCGAACGCTTCCTCAACGATCCGGCACCGACCTCGAAGATGACGTACCACGGACATTTCCTCTGTCGCGCCGACTGGGGGCCCGGGCTCGCATTCCTCCCAGCGGACAAAGACACCACCACCGCCCGGCCGGAGGACTTTCTCGTCACCACTGGTGGAGCGGAGCAGTTCGTCGACGGCGAGGGCGCACCGCGAAAGGTCGACACCAGCAGTGATGACCGCTACCGCTTCGTCGGTGCTGTCGATGACTCGCCGGTCGTGCGTCTGCGAGAGCAGATCTGGCGAGCCAGCGACGAGTCCTATCACTGCCAGGTACTGTTCGACGAGGCCAATGAGCGCATCTGGAGGGACCTGCCAGACAATCGTGACGTGGACTCCTGCGACCGGAAAGACTTCGCCTTAACCGCTACCGGAGCCGGCCCGGCACTGTCAATCTGGGGCTCCAACGCAGACGGCTCACGCCCGTTCCGCATCCTCGTCACCCAAGACGGCACCGTCCATGCCCGGGGCGATGGTTCGCAGAAGCAGCGTCGTTATGAGAAGACGGTCGCGGACCATGCGGAAGACGTGCAGCAGCTGGTCTCCCGGATCGACCCTCTGCTTGAAGCTGGTCAGCGGGAGCGGCATCTGAAAGAACAGCTCAGGCTCCAGACTGGCGAGTATTACACCTGTTGACCGCCCAGCCCACATCCACGCGCATGAGCACATTCGACCCCACACAGCACCCCCGAGGGAATGCAGTCACCGGGCACGCCGGACAGTTCGCCATCAAGCAGCAGACGGGCGCCGAGACCACCCTCTCTGCGCCCGATTTCAGCTTCATCACGCATCGTGACCATGGAAAGTACGCCCAATTTGTTGCGGATGCCCGCCGAGCGGCCCGTGCAGCGGCTGTGTCAGAAGCGGCAGAGAACGCTGCGCGCACCGTCACCGCCCATCCGGATGCTCGGAGTATCCGTGTCCACACCACTGAGGACGGAGGTGTGAGCTCGTGGGTTGAAGTCCGCGACGCATCCGGTTCCGTCCTTGCTGAAGAGTTTGACTGGGACTGGACTGAAACAGACCCCGAGACGCTCGCCGACTGGGATGTGATCTCCAAGTGGGATGACGACGGTTCGGGCTCCCTCGAACACGGGGAGATCGACCTTGCCGAATTGTCGGATCTCTACACCGCGGTGCGCACTGAGAACTCGTCCTCGAGTCTGGCAGCCGAATACGACAAGCGGGCGAATCAGGAGGGGGTCGAAGTTTTCCGCAAGCTGCTGAGGGAGGAGTACCCGGACGTTGCCACCGTTGAACTTGAATCTGACGGCGGTGACAACAATGATGGGATTGATCGCTTCACCGTTGTCCGTGCTCTCGATGTGGACGGCCAGCCCGTGGACCTCGAGTATTCGGACCCGGACGGACTTTACGATGAGCTGAATGACGCCCTCTGGGACAACCTGTACTCCACCCGCGTGGAGGATGCCTACCAGTTCCTCACCGATAAACCGCCTGCAGGTGCCACCAGCACCGGCAATTACTACATTCGTGCGCAGGAGCAGCAATGACCTTCGACCCCAGCCAGCACCCGCGCGGTAACGCCCTCACCGGCCATGCGGGGCAGTTCGCTGCGAAAGCACAAAGCGTGCCCGAAGCTCATCTGGACGCTGCCACACGCCTCGTTGATGTGCTCGGCAGTGGACAGTACGACGTTGTCAGAACACGAATCTCCGGCGGGGCGGACCACCCCGGTGTCACTCCGGCTCTGCTCATCCGAGATACTGAGGGGCGACGGCACTATGTGTTCACCAGTGACACCGGCGAACTCCAATTCAGCAGCCCGAGCGGCACCACCCCGCCCGAGCTGAAAGCCAACGTGGTTGCGAACGCTGCCCTCGTCCGCTTCGAGCTCGACTCCCCCACCGGCGTCGCCGTCGGGAAATGGGACGGCATCACCACCGCGGCAGGGGCATTCGGCACCCCCGACGAGGCGAGACTCTACGCTCAGGGGGTACTTGTCCTACTCGAAACCGGGCAGATGCAAGAGCGCCCTGAGGCCAGAGACACCGTGGAGCAGATCGCCGACGCTCTTGACGTCTACGACGACTACACCCCGGGCACCACACTGAAACGGATGCAGCTGAGCGCCAGACGCAAGGCGAACCATTGGGTGTGCAGTATGGTGCTCGGCAGTGAGAACGTCCATGTGCGCGACGTCGACCGCGTCTCCAAGCAATGGGCCGCCGCACGCGATGCCGGAATCTCCGGTGTTGCCTTCGTCGACAGCTATGAGGGCGGGAAGAACCGCACGATCGCCTGAGCCGCCGCCCACATCCACTCCCATGAGCACCTTCGACCCCAACCAGCACCCCCGCGGTAACGCCCTCACCGGACATGCCGGCCAATTCGCCACCAAGCAGCAGACAGGCGCCGAAATAGGTCTGGATACCGCCCCCAGGAAGCTCACTTACGAGAGCATTCGCAGCGCCTTTGCCGCAGGTGATTACGCAGCTGGTGCGGATGCAATCACGGCTCTGCGCGCCAAGCCTCAGGAGAAGATGGTCGGCATGCTGATCGCCGATGCCATCCAGATGCATCAGCAGGGCTTCCTCGCCAATGTCGCGGAGCCGGACGGCACCACGTATGGGGATCGGATTCCCGTGAATTCAGGCGATGCTCTGGAACAGCTTGGCGACGCCTTCGAACGCGGCGACCTCCCGCGTGCCAATGAGCTCGAACGCAACCTCCGCGCTCGGGAGCCCTCTGTGGTGGTCGACGAAGCACTGGAGCACGCCATCCGGCGCGGTATCAACGGAGACGCTCCCGGGGAGGCACAGACACGGCACATCGGAGCCGGAATCGTACGTGTCGGGGACCGAGAATTCAGAGATCCGCGCCTGTTCCCGCCACAGGGGCCACCGACGGCGATGCGGCTCGAATTCGACCGGGACATCAGTGACGCGGAGGCGGAACGGATTGCTCAGCTGGTCGGGTACCAGTATCGGAGCACCATCGTGGGCGATCCCATCGAAGCCAGCCGGGACACCAGCCGCAGCCTCGTGATCGAGGCAGACACGGGTACCTCGAAGGTCGCTGACAGGGCGCAAGCCCTCGAAAATTTCCAGAACGGGCTTGCAGGCACCATCAGTTCGGGCTCACCCTTGCGCACCACGAACAGAGCGGGCGCAGGCACCCAAGGCACACGTCTGATCGAAGGTGTCGGCGGTATTGGCGTCAACCTCTTCTGGCACGAGCCCGAAGCCTGACGCATATAGGTGGTGTAGGCGGGCACTCCGCTGACTGAGGAGGCCTTGTGGCTCTGGACAACCCCGTTCTCTCGAACAACGCATACTTCAATGGCAAGGCGCCCGCCGTCGGCGAGACCGCCACTGCCCAGCAGCTGCGCGACCTCTACGACCGCCCAGCCGCCGCCGAGCCAGTGCAGGCGCAACCCGCTGCTGCAGGCCAGCAGACACGCCCCCTGGCAGACTCAGCCGACCGCCTCACCTACGACGGCGTGATCGTCAAGTCGTTCACCCTGTTTGGCGTTCTCATCGCGGGTGCGGTCATCGGCTGGATGATCCCCGCACTTCTTGTGCCCGGCATGATCGTCGGCCTGGTGCTCGGTCTCGTCAACTCGTTCAAGAAGCAGCCCTCTGTGCCGCTGATTCTGCTCTACGGCGCAGCCGAGGGCGTGTTCATCGGTGCCATTTCGGGCGTATTCGAGAGCATCTACCCCGGTGTTGTCGTGCAGGCAGTCATCGCCACCTTCTCGGTGTTCGGCGTGACGCTCGCGCTGTTCGCCAGCGGCAAGGTGCGCGCCTCGGCTCGCGGCGCCAAGATCCTCATGATCGCCATGGTCGGCTACATGGTGTTCAGCCTGATCAACGTCGGCATGATGCTTTTCGGCG
>NZ_AUIC01000005.1 GCF_000423505.1 Pseudoclavibacter soli DSM 23366 | reverse complement strand
CCGTCTGATCAGGTGCCGTCGGGGTTGAGCGTGCCGTCGGGGTCTGTGGTGCGCTCTCTGTACCGGCAGCAGCAGGACGCCGCAGGCCGTGTCGGAGCAGCGTCGGCCCAGGTCGGTGACGCGCAGGCCCGGCTGGATGCGGCCAGGCGACTGGTGGCCTCTGCGAAGCAGTCGTACCAGGAAGATGCACACACCACGGCCGGGCGTTTGCAGGCCGCGACCGAGCACGCGATCCCCGCGGACTCCTGGTGGGAGAAACTCACCAACTCGGATGCGTGGAAAGTGCTGGTCACGGTCGCGACGGTCGTGGTCGTCGTCGCCGCGGTGGCGGGGTTGTTCCTGTCGGGGCCTGCGGGGTGGATCGCTGCCGGTATCGCGTTCGGTGCCGGGGCGTTGCTGACCGCTGACGATATCGCGGAATACGCGAAGGGCAACATGTCGACCGGGCAGTTCCTGCTGGCGTTGGGGTTGAACTTCATCCCGGGCGGCGCGATCGCCAAGGGAGGAAAGGCGCTGGCTAAGGGAGTCGGTGCGATCGCCCATGGCGCGGGCAGAGTGGCTGCCGCCTCAGGTCGTGTCGGGCAGGCCGCGACCCACGCCGCAGACACTGTTGTGTCCGGGTCGAAGAAGGCGTGGAGTGCCGCCCAGCGTGCGGGTGACCGGGTGTCTGCCGCGTCGCAGCGGGCGTGGGATGGTGCGAAACGGTCGGTGCGCACCGACCCGATCTCTCAGGGCGTGCTCGCCTCGGGCAAACGCGCGATCGACAACGTCACGGATCTGCTGGCCCGCGCTAGCGGGCGGCCCTCTTTGGCACACGCCGGTGCCGGCGCCGAGCGCTCAACAACACGGGTCACCGGCGACCTCCGTCACGGAGCACACACCAGACAGGCCACCACCCCAGACACCGGCACCGGCACCAGTCATGGGGCCGGTCGGGGCGCTGATACTGGTGCCGGCCGGCACTCGGAAGTTGGGGGTTCTGAGGCGGGCTCGCCCACAGGCCATGGGAATTCCGCTGCTTCGTCGCACAGCGACGCGCCTCGCAGTGACGCTTCACAGGCGAGCACCCCCGATGCGGCACACACGCAGACCCCGGATGCGGCACACACCCCGGATATACCGCATGCCGGGGATGCGCCTGCCGGACGGCCAGATACGCACGAGAGCGTCCCGTCCCATAGTGACACCGGCACCGGCCCAGATGCCGACACGACCCCTGACGCACGCCCAGACCCGGATACCAGCACGAGCAGCGACACCAGCGGACACAGCGACACAGACACGCACGGCGACACCAACGGGCACGGCGGCGACACCTCGGCACCCGAGCAGTCTCACTCTGATAATGCCGGCGTGCACGGCGACACCCCTGGCGACAGTGGCAGCCCTGGCGGCGGCCCTGGCGACAGCACAGGTAGACCCGGTGGTGACGGGTCTGGCGGTGATGCGTCTGGTGGGTCGGGGCGTGTGGAGGCGGTGGCGTCGAATCCGACGGGGCAGTCGTGGGAGTCGTACGCGGCCGAGCATGCTGATGATGGGTTGTCGACGAGTCATTTGAAGGGTCAGTTCGGTGAGGCTCAGACTGACGCGTACATGGCCGAGCAAGGGTATACGAAAGTCTCGGTCGACAAGCCCACGACCACCCCGGGCATCGATGGGATCTACGAGAAAGACGGCCACTTCGTCATCGTCGAAGCCAAATACAACACCGCCCACCTCGGACACACCAAAAACTCCGGCATGCAAATGAGCGACGAATGGCTCAACGGAACCGTACGACAAAATCGCGAGTCCACACGGATCATGGATGCTTTCGGCGATGACGTGTTCAGCAGAGAGCGCTTCTTGGATCAATTCGAAGTTGGCGCTGTGGACCGGGTGGTGTCTCGTGTTGATGTGGAGGGTGTGGTGCAGCTGAACCGGATTGAGGCCGTGGGATCTGTGTCACGCGAGATCAAGCACAGCACCGTGCTGCTATGAACACAGAATGTCAGGGGCTCTTGATAGAGTCATGGCAAGGCCAAGACCAGATGATCCGGAGGAGAATGTGATGCGCGACTGGCGACGCGACGAAGGATTCTACCGCAAATGGATCAAAGCCCATGATGCTTCGATCGAGTCTTTTCGGAGGCGTTCAGAGCGGATTCTTTTCTCATCTGAATCTCGCAAGTCGCCCTCAGGCCTTCTTACTTCGTATGTGATGAGCTGGACGAACAGCGCCACGGCTGCGTGGTTGAAGAGGTATTCATTCGGGACTTCAGTTGATGAGCTGCGCCTGCAGTTGTTTCCGGTTCTCGCTACGTTTGTTGAAGCACGGAGAAGGATGACGTTACTGCCTGAAGACTCTGTAAATCCTTCCGTTTGGTTTGCGTATCCCGATTCTGAAGTGCCTGATCATTATCGGGTGTTGCGTTTGGTGTCATTGTGTGTGTGTTTGGGGGTGGGGCCTGCGTGGGTTGGTGCGGTGGTGGATGCGTGGCCGGGTTCTCCTGGTGGGCATGATCGTCTGTTGGATCGTTTGGTCAAGACGGCCCTGCCTGACCGGGTGGTCGGGGATACGGATATTGCGAAGCGTCCTGCCTACGGGTTGTTGGCGTCCGCGTTTGATACCGCTGACACGGACGAGCAGGTCGCGATCATTACGAAGTATCTGGCCGGCTGGTACAACCAGTGCCGGAAGTTCGGGTGGTGGAACGCCCACACGCTCGGCAACCTGCAGGGGTCACGTGAGTATTACGGGTATTGGTGTTTTGAGGCTGCTGCGGTGATCTCGGTGTTGGGTCTGGATGTTGACCGGTTTGATTCGGAGTACCTGCCGAGAGACCTCGCCGCGTGGCGGGGTGAGCATCCTGGGCTGGTCGGGACGGGGCCGTTGCCTGGCGAGGTGGATCTGGACGCGATCAGTGATGTCTTACCAGACGCGTCACCCACAGCTGGTGCTGGTTCTGGCGCTGGTGAGGGTTCTGATGCTGGTTCTGGTGAGGGGGTTGCGTGATGGGTATGTTTGACGGGTTTGGGTCGGTGGCTGCGCGGGTGCGGTTGCGGCTGGTGGGGTTGGACGTGTCTGGTGTGGCGGGGATGCGTTTGGACGCGTCTGGTCACCCGGACAGCAGGCAGGCGGTGCTCGCACTCGCGCCCGGGGTGGGTGTGGGCGCGGTGATCGATGACGGCGACCAGGTTGTGCAGGTCAGTGTCGGCATGGTGGATGCGTGGGGTGTGGGGTTTGGCGAGGTGGTCGCGGCCGGGACGCGTGCGTTTTCCGGGCGTGCGGTCGACACGTCTCAGGTGCAGCCCGGTACGTGGGTGCTGACCGATCCGGAGCAGATCGCTGTCGCCGTGCTTGACGCGGCGACCATCAGCGGGTTCCAGGTGTCGGGGCGGGCCGTGGTGTTCCCGGTTGCCCAGGATCTGTTGGTGCTCGTCGGTGGTGACGACCATGACGGGTTGGGCAAGGCGGTGCGGGCGGCCATGGACGCGTCGGGCTCGGTGCGGACGCCGGTATCCGGGCGGCCGTTGACCGTAGGCGCGGACGGCCACCATTGGCAGGCCTACACGTGGGGCACCGATCTGGGCGTCGGGTTCTCGCAGCTGACCCGCACCTGGGATGCCCGCTGGTACGCCGCGCAACGCGAGCTGCTCGGTGAGACCACGGCGGCCGGGCGGTACGTGCCCGAAGTCGAGCTCGCCCAAGGCCGCGACGGCTCATACGTGACCTACTGCTCCGTGCCTGCCGGGCTCGAAGCGCTGCTGCCCAGAGTCGATTTCGTGCACGCCGTCGACGACGACGGCACCGTGCACCCACACCCCTGGCAACAGGTGATCGACGTGTACGGGGCGGCACTGACCGATACTGGAATACACCCATCCCGGTGGATCCTCCCGCCGAACACCCTCAACGAGTGACCCGCGAAACCGTCGACGCCTGATTCGCTCAGGCGAGCAGACCCGTGAGAGCCGGGACAGCAGCTTCTTTGCCCAAGGCGGTGCCGGCCGAGACGATATCGGCCGCCCGGCCGACACCAGCGGCCACGAACGTGTACGAGTCAGAGTCGGTATCCCAGTGCACGAGCGCCAGCCCGGCCGGCGCCAACCACGCATTGACGAACGCGACAGCCACCAGCATGCGGTCCAGACCCGGCGCATCCAAGTCGTCCAGCAACTCGACCAGGGCCTCGACCTTCGCAGTGTCCAGACCAGTCTGAGCAATAACCGGAAGATCTTCGATCAGACCGAACAGATTCGTCGGCAACTCATCCCAGTCAACCGTCACCGCCCGCCGATCGGCCTGCAGCAGCGCGGCCAGCCCGACCCAGGCATCCACCGAGTCAGCAGACCAGAACACCTCGCCGAGCACCGCGTCATCCGAAACCCGACCGAAAGATGCGACCGGATCGCCCGCCATCACACCCACCAGATCGCACATGCGCGCGTCAGCACCGACCGCCGTGAGAAGCTGCTGCCACACCTGCTGTTGATCCAAAACCATGTACCCAGAATACCCAATCCATCAGCGAGACCTCAGGCACCAGCCCTGACCCGGCGCTCTCCCTCTGCCAAGTAGTCGTACCGGTATCGCGTTTGCTGCTGGGGCGTTGCTGACGGCTGACGATATTGCGGAGCACGCGAAGGCAACATGTCGACCGGGCAGTTCCTGCTGGCGATGGGGTTAAACTTCATCCCGGGCGGCATGCCCTCCACTGGCCGGCGCGCGATCGACAACGTCACGGCTTGCTGGCCCGCGCGAGTGGGCGGCCCTCTTTGACACACGCCGGCGCCGACGCCGAGCGCTCAACATCACGGATCACCGGCGACCTCCGTCACGGAGCACACGCCAGACAGGCCACCACCCCAGACACCGGCACCGGCACCGGCACGAGCACTGGTGTTGGCAGGCATTCGGCGTCCGGCAGCCCTGGCGACAGCACAAGCGGACCCGGTGGAGACGGGCCTGGCGGTGCCGGTGGCGACGGGCCAGGTGGTGCTGGTGGTAGCGTGCCTGGTGATGGTGGGAGCAGCCGCCAGTCAGTGGAGTGGGGGCAGATGGGCATGTCGGCGGTATCGAATGGGGCGTTCGGCGCGGTGGGCAACACCGGCGTCTATCTCGCCACGACCGACCAGCAGGACTGGTCCGTTCAAGGAGCAGCAGCAGCCGCGGCCGGCGGTGCCGTCGCAGGAGCAGCCGGAGCACAAGGCGGACACCTCGCCAAACACATAGAGGGTCCGAGGTGGCAGGGAGCTGTGGGGTTTGGTGTGCCTGCTGCTGCGGAGGTTGCTGGCAGTCTGGTGCAGGCTGGGCTGGACGATTCCGACGAGGGGTATGGTGTGGATGACGGTCTTTTGGATGCGGTTGGTGGTGCTGCGTTGGCGAAGTTCCCGGGTGCTGAACAGCTGACCTGGTCGGGGCGGCCGTCGTGGGGTGCGCATGTCGGTGCAGCCTATGCCGGCGAACATGCAGGCCTGGGCGTCGACGCGATCAAGTACGTCATCGACGAGGCGACCCAAGAAGATGGCAGCCCGGCCCCCGAACCGGCACCCGCCCCACCATCTGAAGCGGCTACTCCTGGAGACCCCCAGTAATGACGGAGGAAGTCGAAGACCCCAAACGGAGCCGGCCAGTCTGGCCGAGGGTCGTCTGGTGGGTGACGCTCATCTGTTTTCTGGTGTCGGTTGCCGTCGTGGTCTACGTGCCCACCCAAGTGCCACTGACAACCACCATCGAGGGCGGGGTGCGCCACTTCCGCGGAGGCGCCCCACTCCCAGCCCTGCTCATCCCCCCGTACGTGCTGTGGAGGCTATGGCGCTCCGATGGGCGTTCTGATCTTGCAAGGAAGTACTCTCGCCGGGATGTCGTGCTGACGGTACTGCTCGTGTTCCCTTTTGTGATCGTCTTTGCGGCGGGGCAGGTGTATCTGGGTGTTGCGTTTTTGCGTGCGGGTGGTGCACTGGGGTGAGTTCGGCCTCGACGGCTGATCAGGGTCTGGCTGCTGCGGTTGCGGCGCAGGGCGGCACGTGCACGCGCACCAGCGCTCACAGCAGCCCCGCGGCCTCCCCCACCGCCCGCATCTTCGCCGCGATCGAGTCGATGGTCTCATGCGCGTTGAGCCCGCTCGGGTTCGGCAACACCCACACCGGCACGCCGGCCAGGGGCTCGGGCTGCCGCCCCATGCGCGCCTTGGGCCGCCCGAACGCATCCCGGTAGGCCATCACCCCCAGGATGGCCACGACCGCGGGCCGCAGCTCACCGACCAGCCCCTGCAGCCGCGCCCCACCCGCCTCGAGCTCGTCTCGCGAGAGCTCATCGGCACGGGCGGTGGCCCGGTTCACGAAGTTGGTAGAGCCGAGCCCCGCGGCGATGAACTGCCCGCGCTGCACTGCGGTGAGCCCCTGACTGGCGTCGAAGACACCCGGCGTCCATCCGTCGGGCGCCAGTCCGCTGCGCATGAGCGCCGGCCAGAACCGATTGCCGGGGTACGCGTAGGGCGTGTTCACCGCGGCGGTCCACAGCCCGGGATTCACCCCGACGAACAGCAGTCGCGTGCCGGGGCCGATGATGTCGTCGACGGTGCAGTTGCGGAAGGCCTGCAGCTGGGCTCGAGTGAATCGCACGCATCCATTGTGCGCCAGAAGCGCCTCAGCGCCGAGTGTCGGCCAGCAGCTCGGCGTCGATCCATGCCATCACGATGGATGCGAGACGCTCGAGTTCGGCCCCGGTCAGCGCGCTGCCCTCGGGAATGCCGTGCCACTTGGCGATGCAGCCGCGGCAGCAGGTGGCTGTCGCGTGCTGGGCCACGAACACCGGGTGCCCCCGGTAGGGCGTCTGCCGGCCGTCGTTGGCAGGCGCGGCGGGCCCGACCCGGGCGGCCAGCAGCTCATGTGCATGCCGCTCGATGATGGCGCGGCCCTTCGTGCGGGCATACGCGATCTCACGGGGCCCGAGCCGGAACCGCGCGCGGAAGGCCGAGGTGCGAAGCCTGGCGAGCATCCGTCGGGTGCTCTGCTCATCAGCACCCGGCGCCTCGGCAGACCCGTGCCGCCCGGCCTCGGGCGTCTCAGCGCTCGACGTCGTCGCCCCCGGCGCCGTGCTGCCGTGTGGACTTCGCCCCGCGGCCGGCCTGCAGCCGCTCGCGCACCTCGCGGCGCAGCACCTTGCCGATCAGCGACTTGGGCAGCTCGTCCCACACCTGGTAGGAGCGCGGCACCTTATACTCGGCCAGATGCTCGCGGGCGTAGGCGCGCGCGGCGGCCTCGTCGAAGACGGCACCGGGTTCGAGCACGACCACCGCGGTCACGCTCTCGGCTCCGCTGCCGCGCCTGACGCCGACCACGGCCGACTCGGCGACGCCGGGGATGCGGTTGATCACCTTCTCGACCTCGGTGGGCGCGACGTTGAACCCACCGGTGATGATCAGCTCCTTCTTGCGGTCGACGACCGTCACGAAGCCGTCCTCGTCTTGGGTGACCAGATCGCCCGAGCGCACCCAGCGCCCTTCGAGCAGCGTCTGGGCGGTCTCTTCGGGGCGATTCCAGTAGCCCTGGAACACCTGCGGGCCGTGCACCAGCAGCTCGCCCACCTCGCCGAGCTCGACCTCGCGGGTGAGGTCGTCGGGGTCGACCACCTTGATGTCGGTCGAGGGGAACGGGATGCCGATCGTGCCGGTCTTGCGCTCGGCCGTGAACGGGTTGCCGAGGGCCACCGGGCTGGTCTCGGTCATGCCGAAGCCCTCGACCAGGCGCCCGCCGGCCACCTTCTCCCAGCGGTCGACGATCGCGTCGTTGAGGGTCATCGCCCCCGAGATCGCGTAGATCACTCCCGAGAGGTCGAGCTTGCCCTCGCGGGCCACGCGCGCCAGGCGGTCGTACATCGGCGGCACGGCCGGGATGAACGTCGCCGGATGCTGCTTCGACGCGTCGATGATCAGCTGCGGGTCGAACGTGGGGAACAGCGTGGCCCGCGCCGCCACATGCACAGAGTAGATCACCGACAGCAGCAGACCGAAGGCGTGGAACATCGGCAGCACGCCGTAAATGGTCTCGCGCCCCGGCGTGAAGCGGGGCATCCAAGCGGCGCCCTGGCGCGCATTCGACCACAGGTTGGAGTGCGTGATGATCGCACCCTTGGGGTCGCCGGTAGTGCCCGAGGTGTACTGCAGCACTGCGGTGTCGTCGACCGCGGGCCGAGGATGCTCGCGATCGATGGGCGTGGAGGCTGCCAGCCGCTCGAAGGCGACGGTGCCCGGCGCCGACTGGGTGAGGGCGGAGCGCTTGTCGCGAACCTTCTGCAGCGGCAGGCGCAGCGCCAGCCGCAGCTTCAGCGGGAACGCCCGGGTGATATCGACCGAGATGATCGTCTTCGGCTGCACCTTGCGGGGCATCTGCCGGATGGTTGCGCAGGCTTTGTCCCAGATCACGGCAACATCGGCGCCGTGGTCGGCAAACTGCTTGGCATGCTCATCGGCGGTGTAGATCGGGTTGTGCTCAACGACGACTGCGCCCAGACGCAGCACCGCGTAGAACGCCACCACGTGCTGCGGGCAGTTCGGCAGGATCAACGTCACCCGATCCCCGGCCTTCACGCCGGCGATGCGCAGCCCCTCGGCGAACCGGTTGACTTGATTGAACAGATGCAAGTAGGTGGTCTCACCGCCGAAGAATTCGATCGCCACATTGTCAGAGAACCGGTTGGCACGGTCTTCGAGCATGTCGTAGAGCGACCCCTGGGGCAGGTCGATGTCGGCGGGCGTGCCCTCGGCATAGAAGCGGTTCCAGGCGCGGGTCGCGTTGAGTTCGGAGGCGTTGTGAGGCATGGCAGACAGTCTAGTTGCCCATGGATGCGCGGGTCGCCTTAGACTCATCGGTGGCCAGGTGTTGCCAGAAACCTGACCACGAGAGGACCCAATGACCGGAGACCAGAGCACCCCAGACGTCGAAATCTCACAGTCGGGCAAGCGCAGAGGGTTTCGCACCAGACACCTGACCATGATGGGCCTCGGGTCGGCAGTGGGTGCGGGCCTGTTTCTCGGCAGTGGGCAGGGGGTTGCCACGGCTGGGCCAGCGATCATGGTGTCGTACCTGATCGCCGGGCTGCTCGTGATGATTGTGATGCGCGCGCTGGCAGAGATGGTCTCAGCCCGCCCATCCACCGGCTCGTTCGCCACCTACGCCACGCAGGCCATCGGCCCGCGGGTGGGATTCACCCTCGGCTGGCTCTACTGGTTTCTGCTGATTCTCGTGCTGATCGCCGAGATCAGTGGTGCCGCCGGCATTCTCAACTCGCTGTTTCCGGCCGTGGCCCAGTGGGTGTGGGCGCTCGCATTCGTGGTGGTTTTCGGCGCGGTCAATCTGCGCGGAGTGCGCAGTTTCGGCGAGTTCGAGTTCTGGTTCTCAGGCATCAAAGTGGCCACGATCGTGCTGTTTCTGATCATCGGGTTCGCCATGATCTTCGGCCTCGTCGGCAGCCACGAGGTGGGGCTGAGCAACCTGCGCGACTTCGCCCCACATGGGATGTCCGGAGTCGCGGCTGGTCTGCTCGCAGTGATGTTCAGCTTCGGTGGCGTCGAAATCATCACGATCGCAGCGGCGGAGGCCGATGACCCGCAGCGCGCGATCAAGTCAGCCACCAGCAGCATTTTCTGGCGCATTCTGCTGTTCTACATCGGCTCGATGTTCGTGATCGTCACTCTGCTGCCGTGGAACGACCCGACGATCGTTGGCCCCAACGGCCCGTTCGTGGCCGTGCTGCAGCTGGCCGGGGTGCCCGCAATCGCCACCGTCATGCAGGTGATTGCCGCGCTGGCACTGCTCTCGGCGTTCAACGCGAACATCTATGCGACCAGCCGCATGGCCTACTCGCTGACCGCCAGCGGCGAGGGATTCACTCCGCTGCTGCGTCTGTCGGGTCGCCGCGTGCCCACCACGGCCGTGCTGCTGTCACTGGTGCTCTCACTGGTCGGGGTGTTCCTCAACTGGTGGATCCCGGGCCAGATCTTCTCGATTCTGCTCGACGCGGTGGGCTCGGCCCTGCTGGTCGTGTGGGTGCTGATTCTGATCTCGCAGCTGCGTCTGAACCGCCAGCTCGAGGCCGAGGGGTCGCTGCATCTGCGCATGTGGTGGCACCCCTGGCTGTCGATCATCGGGCTGGTCGGCATGGGGGCATTCGCCGTGCTCATGCTGGTCACCCCGAGCACCCGCTGGTCGTTGATCTGGACGCTGGTGGCCACCGGCGTGCTCTATCTGATCGCCTGGGTGCACCGTGCGGTCACCGGCGGCCGCGTGCCCAAGCGCCGCTGAATCGTCTGCTGCCGAGGCTCAGCTCTCTCAGCGCACACACAGCGACACTCCGCTTGCTTGTTGTTACAAATGTTGTAGGCTATGGAATGTGCGGCGGCCAGAGCGACCGTCGATTCTCTTTTCACATCGCGCAGAAAGGCGTCATTCAATGACTCTTCGCATCGGTTACATCGTCGGCAGCATCGCCAGCGGCTCCATCAACCGCAAACTCGCTGAGGCCATCACCAAGCTCCCCGTCGAAGACGTGGAGTTCTTCGAGATTCCGATCAACGAGCTGCCTCTCTACAGCTACGACTTCGACGCCGACTACCCGGCGGCCGGCAAAGAGCTGAAGGCCGGCATCGAAGGTGCCGACGGCATCCTGTTCGTCACTCCCGAGTACAACCGCTCGATCCCCGGCGTGCTCAAGAACGCCATCGACTGGGCGAGCCGCCCTTGGGGCACCAACTCGTTCAACCAGAAGGTCGTCGCCGTGGTCGGCACCTCCCCCGGGGCCATCGGCACCGCGGCCGGCCAGCAGCACCTGAAGAGCATCTTGGCGTTCCTCAACACGATCCAGCTGGGCCAGCCCGAGGGCTACATCCAGTTCACCCCTGAACTGCTGAACGAGTCGGGCGAGTTCGCCAACGACGGCACCAAGCAGTTTGTCTCGAGCATCATCGAGGCCTTCGTGGCGCTGATCCACAAGGTCAACGACTGACAGACCGCCTTCACCGGCATCACACGTGCCCCCTCGAGTGCCCCCTCGCTCGAGGGGGTACGCCTTTTTATGGGCGGTGATCTCGGGGCGCTCGGCTGGCTTTCAGGCACCCGAACACGGTCGCTCGCAGCGCAAAGTCGACACCACCAGCACAATGTCGGCACCACCGGGCTTCACTGCAGACATCACGTCGCACCTGCCGACTTTGCGCGCACGTCGCACGGCGCCGGGCAGCACGAGAGTCGGCCCAGCGGCAAGAACTGCAGCTGGGGGTGCCACAGAAAACTCAGACCAGCCCGTCGATGAAGCTCGCAAGCTCTGCCGAGCTCAGCCCGCAGGCGAGCCCGAAGTGCAGGGCTGCCAGGGCGGCCTCAACAGTGAGCGCTCCCCCGTCGATCACGCCGGCTCGAGCCAGCGTCGACGACTGTGCGTAGGCTGCCAAATCGACTCCGCCGATCAGTGCCTGGCTGACGGCCACCACCACCTGACCACGCGCAGTCGCCTCGGTGAGGGCCTCGACGAAGCCCGCCGTGCTCGTGGGAGCGGTGCCCGAGCCGAACACCTGCAGCACCACGCCGGCATCTCTCCCAAGGGCCCGTGCCAGCTGATCGGCGCTCATGCCGGGAAACACCCGCACCACACCGACCGCAGCATCTGCATCGAACGCAGTGAACTGCGGCAGCAGCGCGCGCACACCCGGCAGCGCCGGCTGCGCCGCACCACGCTCGCTCTGCGACTCATCACCGACCGGGCGATTTACCGCGGCCGACGCGTTGGGCGCGGCAAAGCCAGCCGCCGAAATCGTCGAAACCTTGGTGGCCTGCACTCCGGGCAGCAGTCGCCCGCCGAACCACACCCACACACCAGCAGCCTGTGGGCGCCCGGCCATGCGAACAGCTCCGCGCAGATTGGCCAACGCCTCGGGCTCTGGTGCGGCGCCGCCGAACAGCGGGTGCTGCGCCCCCGTCAGGATGACCGGCACCCGCACATCGGCCACGGCCAGTGCCAGCGCGGCCGCGGTGTAGCCCAAGGTATCGGTGCCATGCACGATGACCACACCCGGGGCGCCATCGCGCTCGGCCTGGCGCACCTGTTCGACGAGACGCTGCCAGAGCGCCGGCCCGGCGTCGCCCGAGTCGATGACGGGTTCTATCTCGATGACCTCGATCTGGGGCTCGACCAGCGCACGCAGGCGCGCGCCGATGCCAGCGGTCGCAACCAGGCCATCCGGCCCGGCAACCATGCCCAGCGTGCCGCCGGTGTACAGCAGCCGAAGGCTACGCTGCGCCATCGAACATCGAAGTCACAGAGCCGTCGGCGAAGACTTCGTGAATCGCCTGCGAGATCAGCGGAGCGATCGACAGCACGGTCAACGTGGGGAAGATCTTCTCGGGCGGCAGCGGCAGCGTGTTGGTGACCACCACGCGGTCGATCTCGGGGCTGGAGAGCCGCTCGACCGCCGGGTCGGAGAACACTGCGTGTGTGGCGCCCACGACCACCTTGGCCGCGCCCTGCTCTTTGAGTGCACGGGCAGCGGCGAGAATTGTGCCGCCGGTATCGATCAGGTCGTCAACCACCAGGCAGGTGCGCCCCTCGACGTTGCCGACGATCTCGTGGGCCGTGGCCTGGTTGGGCACCAGCGGGTCGCGGCGTTTGTGAATGATCGCCAGCGGAGCACCGAGCTTGTCGCTCCAAGTGTCGGCCACCTTCACGCGCCCCATATCGGGCGAGACGATCGTGAGGTTTTCACGGTCGAGCGTGGTGGCGAAGTGATCGAGCAGAATTGGCTGGGCGAACAGGTGGTCGACCGGGCCGTCGAAGAAGCCCTGGATCTGCGGCGAGTGCAGGTCGACCGACATCAGGCGGTCGGCGCCGGCGGCCTTGAACAGATCGGCGACCAGGCGAGCCGAGATGGGCTCGCGGCCGCGGTGCTTCTTGTCTTGACGAGCGTAGGGGTAGCACGGGGCCACCACGGTGATGCGCTTGGCCGAGGCACGCTTGAGTGCATCAACCATGATCAGCGACTCCATCAGCCACTCGTTGATCGGCGAGGTGTGTGACTGAATCACGAAGGCGTCTGAGCCGCGGATGCTCTCGTCGAAGCGCACGTAGATCTCACCATTGGCGAAGTTCAGCGCCTTGGTGGGCACGAGCTCGGTGCCGAGGTTGGCTGCGATCTCGGCAGCCAGGGCCGGGTGCGCCCGCCCGCTGACCAGCACGAGTCGCTTGTGATTGTCCGCATTAATGCCTGACATTAGGGGTGCCCTTCTTGCCGTCGCCGGCTACTGCTCGGCGGTGTTGTGCTGCGCTTCGGCCGCCTCAGCCGAAACCGAACCCGCGCGATGCTCGATGACCCAGCCCTCATTATTGACCTGAGGGGCCTTGGTGATCGCGAGCGCTCCCGCGGGGACGTCTTTTCTGATGATGGTGCCCGCGCCGGAGTACACCCCGGCCCCGATGTGCACGGGAGCGACGAACACGTTGTGCGCGCCAGTGCGCACCTGGGGGCCGACGACCGAGCGGTGTTTGTGCACCCCGTCGTAGTTGGCGAAGATCGTGCCGGCGCCGATGTTCGACCCCTCGCCGATCTCGGCGTCGCCGGCGTAGCTCAGGTGCGGAAGCTTGGCCCCCTGGCCGATGGTGACGTTCTTGGTCTCGACGAAAGTGCCGATCTTGCCGTCGGCGCCCAGCACGGTGCCAGGGCGCAGGTAGGCGAAGGGCCCGACGTTGGCGTGCTCGCCGATGCGAGCCGACAGGGCATGGGTGCGCACGACCTCGGCACCGAAGCCGACCTCGGTGTCGACCAGCGTGGTGTCGGGGCCGATCGTAGCCTCGTCTTGCACCACCGTGGTGCCCTGCAGCAGCGTGCCGGGCAGCAGGGTGACATCTTGCCCCAGCTCGACGGTCACGTCGATCCAGGTGCTCGCGGTGTCTTGTATGGTGACGCCAGCCCGCTGCCATTTCGCAAGGATGCGGTGGTTCAGTTCAGTCGCCAGCGCCGACAGCTGCACGCGATCGTTGACACCCTCGACCAGCACCGGGTCGTCGATGATCTGTGCCGAGACGGGCCGCCCCTGAGCCACCAGATCTGCGATGGCATCGGTGAGGTACTTCTCGTTCTGGGCGTTGTCGGTGCCGATGCCGGTCAGCGACTGGCGCAGGTCGTTGGCCTGGAACACATAGGTGCCCGAGTTGACCTCGTCGATGAGCAGCTGGTCGTCGGTGGCATCGCGATGCTCGACGATGGCCTCGATGTCGCCAGCTGCCGATCGCACGATGCGCCCGTAACCGCTCGGGTCGGCGTATTGCGCGGTGAGCACGCTTGCGGCTGCACCGCTGGCGCGATGCTGCGAGACGAACTTGTCGAGGGCGTCGCCATCGAGCAGTGGCACGTCGCCACTGGTGATCAACACGTCGCCCACGAAGTCGTCGTCGAGCAGAGCCAAGCCAGCCTCGGCGGCCGAGCCCGTGCCCGGCACGTCTGACTGCACGGCGATCTCGATCTGCGGCAACAGCTCTCGAGCTGCCGCCTCGACGCGCTCACGCTGGTGTCGCACCACAAGCACAACATGCGCGGGCTCGAGTGACTCAGCGGCAGAGAGCACATGCCCGATCAGAGGCCGACCAGCCAACTCGTGCAGCACTTTCGGCTTCGCCGATCGCATTCGCGTGCCCTCGCCTGCGGCGAGGATGATCACTGCCAGGTTGGTGTCGGCCATCTGTCCGGTGCTCCCATTCGTTTGGATCGCTCCGCCCCCAGGATTCGAACCTGGTCTTCACAGCTCCAAAGGCTGTCGTGCTGCCGTTACACCAGGGCGGACCGGCAGCGAACTGCCCTGACTACTCTACCCCGTACGATGGCATTCATGAACCCGACGGTGTCTGCTTGGCTGCTCGACGCAGTGCTGCTGCTGTTCATCGTGTCGCAAGTGGTGCATGGCTGGCGGCGTGGCCTCGTGCCGACAGTGCTCTGGCTGGCCGGTATGGTGACAGGCGGTATCGCCGCAGTGTTCGCCATTCCGCTCGTCAACTCGTGGCTGCCAGCCTCACGCCCGCGCCTGTTCGGCGTGGTGCTCACCGGCGTGGCGCTGGTCGCTCTTGGCGGAGCCATCGGCACGGCCATCGGCCGGGGGCTGAGCTCTGCACTGCAGCGGCTGCGCCTCGGAGCCGTCAACCGCACACTGGGAGCCGGCACCGGCTTCGTCTTCAGCACCGCCGTCATCTTGATTATCGGTTCGTCGCTGTCGGCGCTCGGGTCGCCGCTGCTGACCAGCGCACTCAGTTCTTCGCGGGTGCTCGGCACCATCGAAACCGCCGTACCAGCCCAATGGCAAGCCAGTCTGCGCGCCATGACCAGCAGCACCTTCAGCGACGCCGGCGACTGGTTGGTCGAGGCCCTCGGCGACATCGACTCGGTGCCCGAGACCGCCGAGGTGGATCTCGGCACGCCAGAGCTCACACAGGCTGCGGAGTCTGTGGTGCGCATCACCGGCACGGCATACCGCTGCGGACAAAGCCAGTCGGGCTCGGGTGTGGTGGTGGCGCACGACCGCATCCTGACGAATGCTCATGTGGTCGCCGGCGTGTCGGCACCGGTAGTGGAGGCCCCAGGTCAGGCCGCACTCACCGGGCGTGTCGTTTACTATGACGCCGACACCGACCTCGCCCTGATTGCAGTCGAAGGGCTCGACACCGCTTCGCTGAGCCTGGCCGACGGGCTGAGCGTAGGCGACGCTGGCGCCGTCATGGGCTACCCGTACGGCGGGCCGTTCCAGTCGCACTCGGCCACGGTGATGAGCACCTCGCCGGTCACCTTCTCGAACGAAAGCGGGCGCACGCGAAGCGACGTCGCCACCATCGCCTCAGACGTGCAGTCGGGCAATTCGGGCGGCCCGTTGCTGAACCAGGCCGGGCAGATCGCCGGCATTGTGTTCGCCAAAGAGGCCTCGATCGACGGCGTCGGCTATGTGCTCACGCTCGACAGCGTGCGCCCGGTGGTGCAGCAGGCTGCGACGATGTCGGCCGCGGTGAGCCCCGGCACGTGCACTGTGGGGTGACGCTCTTGCCAAAATTCGCCAGCTCACTGGTGTTTTAGCAATTCTTCGCCAGATGCTGGCGAAAACTCGAGACAATCGCATCTCCCCGGCGATTTTTCGCAAGCGCTCGCCTAGTGCAGCGCGGGTTGCTCTGCGGTGCGCCATCGATCATGCTGTTCACATGAACGAGCAGCAGCACGCAGACGATCTCGCCGCCTTCTGGGAGCACCGCTACGCCACGGCCGATCAGGTGTGGTCAGGGCGCGTGAACCCAGTGCTGGCCGAGGTGGCTGCCGATTTGCCTGCAGGCAGTGCTCTCGATTTGGGCTGCGGCGAGGGCGGCGATGCCGTGTGGCTGGCCCAGCACGGCTGGCAGGTGACCGGGGTCGACCTCTCGTCAACCGCAGTTGCACGCGGCGATGCGGCTGCTCGCCAGGCCGGCATCGAGGATGCTCAGCTGCAGCTGATCGCGGCCGATCTGTCGGTCTGGCGGCCGGCTGGTGACCAACAGTTCGATCTGGTGACAGCGTCGTATCTGCACTCTTGGTCGGCACAGATCGACCGGCCGGCGATTCTGCGGCGTGCGGCTGGCATGGTGGCGCCCGGAGGCCATCTGCTGATCACTGCACACGCCGAGCGGCCGCCGTGGGCCCGACAAGGCCATGATCACGGCGGGCACCAGCCTGCGCACGTCTTTCCAACACCCGAGTCAGACGTGTTCGATGCAGTCGGGGACGGTCAGGGTTGGCGTGCCGAAATCGCAGAAAAGCGCCCCCGACGCGCCACCGGCCCGAATGGTGAGACCGGCGAGTTGGTCGACAGCGTCGTGCTGCTCAAGCGTTCACTCTGATTCACGGGAGTGTGCGAGAATCGCTCGACCCGAGATCGGAGGTCACCATGAACCCGAGAGAACCGCATCGAAGAATTGCCGCCAAATATGTCGACCGGCTGCGCCGGAAGCATCCGCAGGCCGACGCGCAGACGCTGATTCGCATCCTTGATCGCCGCTATATCGCAGCGGTGGGCGTGGCCGGCGGGCTGATGACCGCAGGAACGGTGGCTGCCGGCGTGGCGCTGGCGCGCATCCCTGGGGCGAAGGGCACCGCCAAAGTGGCCACCAAGGCCACCGGGCGAGCAGCTTCGAGCTTGGCTCGCCGCCTCGGGAGCAACGCCGCGCGGGTGGGCGCAGCCAAGCTACTGCCCGCCGGGGATCGCCAGGCTCAGTTCGAGCTCACCCTGGTTTATCTGCTGGCGCTGGCCGAGCTGCACGAGGTCGAGCTCACGCAGGCGCGCGCCCGCGAGCTGGTGCACGGCATGAGCGACCAGCGCAGCTTTGGGCGGCGCATGGTTGCCAGCGCGCATGAGGTGTTTACTGCGTCATCCTGACGTGCGTGTCGGTGGCAGGCCATAGAGTGTGAGCACGTTCATGAGTCGCGACTGACAGTACCTGGCTGGTCGCGCGGCAACCCGTTCTACGGTGCGGGTGCCCCAGGGCAAGAACGGGCCCACGCAACCGCGTGTGCAAGCACCGACCGAGAGGTATGTCATGTCAACCAATCCCACCCCTTCGCGCCCGCTCGGCGAGCCCGCGCGCATTCGCACCGGCCTGCGAGTCTCGCAGCTGCCGGCTGCCCTCGCCGCCCGCGTCGACCAGCTGCTGCCCGGCCAAACGCTGCGCCTGACTGCAATGACCCGCACCACCGAACTCGGCTCTGCCGATGTGCGAGGGCCCGAGGCCAGCGACAGCCTCGCCACCCGCGACGCTCTTGTGGCAGACACACTCGGGCGCCTGCAGATCGCCGTGGGCATACCCCTCAGCGACGACGGCGAGACCACCGTGCAGTTTCGCACCCCGGTGCAGGGCGTTGATCTGCAGCGCTTTGCCTGGCACCTCGACGCCGATGAGCTTGATGCGCTGATTCGCTACGACCACTGGATTCCGCTGTCGCACGGCGTCTCTCATGCCTACCTCGATGAGCACCTGCCCGGTCTGAGTTGGGCCGAGATCGACCGTCTGCTGCAGTCGGCAGACCTCCGGTGGATCACGCCGAGCCGCCCCACCGATCGTTCGGTGCCGATGCTCGCCCGACGAGCCAATGCCTGCGCAGTGCACTTCAACTCGCCCGACGACTGGGCTGCCCAATGGAGCGACAGGTGGGTCACTGCGGCGCCACAGCGTCAGGGGTAGCGGCGCTCAGCGCCTACGCTCACCCCTCGAGCTGTTCGGCCAATTCGAGCCAGCGAGCCTCGAACTCATCGATCTCGGCACTGGTCGAGCGCCGCAGCGCGTCGATGCTCGCCAAGCCCGCAAAGTCACTCTGATCGGCGGCGGCAAGTTCGGCATCGACCTTGGTCAACGCAGCTCGCGCCTTCTCGAGCTTGCGCTCCAGTGCGCTCAGCTCTTTCTCGGCCGCGCGGCGCTCGGCGCCGCTGAGCCCCGACGTGTTTGCCTCTGTCTCGGTCGCGATGGATGCCCTACCGGCGCCCAGCGCATCCTGCGTACCCTGCCCACCGGCCCGAGACCCCGCAGCAGCGTCGAGACGCAGAAACTCGTCGACCCCGCCCGGCAGGTGCCGCAGCGTGCCGCCGATCAGCCCGTACTGGTCGTCGGTGACGCGCTCGAGAAAGTAGCGGTCGTGGCTGACCACGATCAGGGTGCCGCCCCACGCGTCGAGCACGTCTTCCATGGCGGCCAGCATGTCGGTGTCGAGGTCGTTGGTGGGCTCGTCGAGAATAAGCACGTTGGGCTCGTCGAGCAGGGTCAGCAGCAACTGCAGGCGGCGGCGCTGGCCACCACTCAGATCTCGCACGGGCGTCGACAGCTGCGCGCTCGAGAAGCCGAGGCGCTCAAGCAGCTGGCCTGGAGTGAGCTCTTCGTCGCCCACTCGATATGACGTGCGGATGCGCCCGATCACCTCGCGCACTCGGTCGTTGGCGATGTCGTCGAGCTCGTGCAGCTCTTGCGTGAGTTCGGCCAGGCGCACGGTCTTGCCGATCTTGATGCGGCCCTTGGTGATGACCGCGCTGCCCGACACCTCAGCGGCGGGCGAGACGCTGTCAGACGAGTGTGGCCCCGGGGCTGGCGGAAGGATCGCGGAGCGATCCGAGGGATACGAGTCTGATCGCGTCTCGCCCACCACTGGAAAGCTCTCGGCAGTGAGGCTCTCTCCCGGGCTGGCTGCCGCACGCCGCACCAGATCGAGCAGGGTCGACTTGCCGGCTCCGTTGGCGCCGAGCAGACCCACGCGATCGCCTGGCCCCAGCCGCCACACCACGTCGTGCAGCAGCGTCTCGCCCGAATAGCGCACGTCGACATCGAGCATGTCGATCACATCTTTGCCCAGGCGACTGGTGGCCATCGCCCGCAGCTGCACGGCGTCACGCACGGGTGGCACGTCGGCGATCAGCTCGTTGGCTGCCTCAATGCGAAACTTCGGCTTCGAGGTGCGCGCCGGCGCGCCACGGCGCAGCCAGGCGAGCTCTTTGCGCATCAGGTTCTGTCGCTTGGCCTCGATCGCCGCCGCCTGCCGATCGCGCTCGACACGCTGCAGAATGTACGCTGCGTACCCGCCCTCGAAGGGCTCGACGGTGCGGTCGTGCACCTCCCAGGTGTCGGTGGCCACCGCGTCGAGAAACCATCGGTCGTGCGTGACCATCACGAGCCCGCCAGCGTTTTTTGCCCAGCGATCGTGCAGGTGTCGGGCCAGCCAGGTGATGCCCTCGACATCGAGATGGTTGGTGGGCTCGTCGAGAAACAGCACGTCCCATTCCTGACGCAGCAGCGCTGCGAGCGCGACTCGCCGTCGCTGCCCGCCGCTGAGTTCGTCAACGTCGGCGTGCCAGTCGATGTCGGCGAGCAACCCATTGAGCACGTCGCGCACGCGCTGCTGAGATGCCCACTCGTGTTCGGGCAGATCGCCCACGACCGCCTCGGCCACGGTGTGCACTCCGGCGAAGTCTGGAGCCTGTGCCAGTACGCCCACGGTGATGCCTCCGCGGCGAGTGACCCGCCCACTGTCAGGGGTGATCTCGCCGGCGAGCAGCCGCAGCAGGGTGGTCTTGCCGTCGCCATTGCGGCCGACGATGCCGATGCGCTGCCCCTCTGAGAGCCCCAGCGACACGTCATCGAAGACGTCTTTCGTGGGATAGCTCAGACTGATGTGCTCGGCTCCGAGAAGATGTGCCATTCGTCGAGGATACCGCGGGGGGCTCGCATGGATGCGTCAGCAGCTCACTCCCCCGACGCGCGCAGGTCCCGGTCTGGCTCGGGTACCGGCTCGTCGCGCCCCGCGCGGGAGTGCCACACCCCATAGGAGAGGTAGAGCACCAGACCGATGACGAACCAGATGCCGGCCACAATCTGCGCGTCGACGTTGAGCCCGATGAACACGAACGCCGAGGCCAGCGCACCCAAGGCCGGCAGCACCGGGTAGAACGGCACCTTGAACGAGGCCTCGGGCAGATCGCGCCCCTCGCGGCGGCGCAGGGCGTAGACGCCCAGGCTCACGAACACGAAGGCGATGAGCGTGCCGGCAGACACCAGCTGCGACAGGAAGGTGAAGGGGAAGAACGCGCCGACGACGATGGTGATGATGGTGATCACCAGCAGTGCGCGGTTGGGCAGGTGCCGCTCGTTGAGCTGCCCGAGCCAGCCCGGCAGCAGCCGGTCGCGGCCGAACGAGTACAGAAGGCGCGAGCCGGCCAGCAGCATCCCGATCAACGCCGTGAACATGCCGACCACGGCGATCGTCTGCACAACCACGGCGATCACGGGATGCCCCGCGTTGCGCAGGGCGTAACCGATGGGCTCGGCCGAGGTGCCACCGTACACGCTGTAGTGGTTCATGCCGACCAGCACGAGCGACACGGAGACGAACAGCACCACCGCGATGCCCAGCGAGCCGAGGATCCCACGGGGCATGGTGCGCTGCGGATCTTTGGCCTCGGCGGAGTTGGCCGCGATGGAGTCGAAGCCGATATAGGCCAGGAAGATCATCGAGACGCCCGCGTAGATACCCTGCCAGCCGCCGAAGGCGGTGCCGTCGGCATTGACCTGGTAGTCGGGGATGAACGGCACGTAGTTCTCGGGATGCAGTGCGGTCACCCCCACGATGATGAACAGCGCGATGGCAGCGATCTTGAGCACCACCAGCACGTTCTGCACGCGGGCCGCGGCCGAGACTCCGCGTGAGAGCAGCGCGAACACGATGAGGATGGCCAGCACCGCGAACAGGTCGACGAAACCGCCGGAGGTGCCCATGGGGTTGGCGAGGTTGGTGGGCAGGGTGAGCCCCACCGTGCCGATGAGCCCCTGCAGGTTCGAGCTCAGCCCGCTGGCGACGAATGCCACGGCCAGCAGATACTCGGCCAGCAGCGCCCACCCGGCGATCCAGCCCCAGATCTCGCCGAAGACCACGTTGATCCAGGAGTAGGCCGATCCTGCGAAGGGCATCACCGAGGCCATCTCGGCATACGAGAAGGCCACCAGCCCGGCCACGATCGCCGCCCCGATGTATGAGAGCGCGACGGCAGGGCCGGTGTGCTGCGCGGCGACCTGCCCGGGCAGCGTGAAGATGGATGCCGAGACGATGGTGCCCACACCCAGCGCGAGGAAGTCTCGCACGCGCAGCACCCGGTTCAGATGGGCGTCCTTGCGCAGGTAGGTGGCGGGATCCTCGCGACGAAGGATGCGGCTGACCAGAGATGGCCGGTCTTCGGGAAGCGCCTCTGGCGTGGACTGCTGTGATGACATGGGAATGGTCCTTCTGCATTCTGGGTGCATTTGGTGTGAGCGGCGCCATGGATGCGCGGGACTGTCGTGGGCCCGGCGCGCCTCCGGTGCGCCGCACGCCCGATCACTGTCCTGGCTCCCGCACCGTCCGCTTGTGGTGGATCGGTGCACTGCGCGCACATGTCGGGGTGCTGCTTTGCACATACGACTCTAGTTCGCCACACGCTACTGCGGCGGTATCGACCCATCGGCCGATTCGTGTCGGTGGTGCATGCTTCGATGGACTCTAGGCAAGGCGTACCTGTGGCACCAACAGGCATTCGCCCACACGCCCATGCTCAGGTGATCAACACTGGTCGCGATCAGCACCGATGAACGCAAGATTCACCCGCGCGCGTCATACGCACGCTGGGCCTCGGCCACCGACGACATGTGCTGCACCGCCCATCCGCTGAGCACCTGCAGCGGGCCGAGCAGGTCGCGTCCGAGATCGGTCAGCTCGTACTCAACCCGCGGCGGCACCTCGGCGAACACCGTGCGTTCGACCAGCCCATCACGCTCAAGCGCCCGCAGCGTCTGCGTGAGCATCTTCTGCGACACGCCGTCGACTCTGGTACGCAGCTGAGAGAAGCGCAGCGCGCCATCGGCCAGCGACAGCAGCACGAGCACACTCCAGCGGTCGCCGATGCGATCGAGCAGGCGACGTGAGGGGCAGCCCGCATCAAACGGATCCCACTCGGGTTCAGGCATCTGCTCTCCTCGGGCTCGGCCAATGGATGCGCGCGCGGCTTGCACGTCACACAAGGTTACTTCAAGGTGCCTACTTTCCCAAAGTGACCATTGTCTCGTAAAGTGAGTCGCGCATCCGTTCGAATGCCCTCGAGATCGCACCCCGCGGCCTCACGTGGCGGGTGCCAGCGCACGAAAGGAACGCACATGACCAAGATCGTGATTCTCGGAGGCACCGGCTACGCCGGCAGCGCACTCGTCGCCGAGGCCGCCAAGCGCGGGCTCGACGTCACCTCGGTGAGCCGCAAGGCGCCCGAGCAGCCCATCGAGGGGGTGCACTATGTCACCGGCTCGGTGCTCGACGAGCAGTTTCTCAGCGACGCCGTCAAGGGTGCCGACGTCATCGTCTCGGCCCTGTCACCACGCGGGGCGCTCGCAGGCAAGCAGCGCGGCGTGCTCGCCGAGGTTGCGGCCCAGGCTGCGGCCGACGGCCAGCGCTTCGGTGTGATCGGCGGCGCCGGGTCGCTGCAGGTGACCGAGGGTGGGCCGCGCGTGGTCGACACCGACGGTTTTCCTGACGAGTTCAAGGCCGAGGCCAACGAGCTGGCTGCGGTGCTCGACGATCTGAAGGCCGGCTCGCCCGACCTCGACTGGTTCTTCATCAGCCCCGCCGGCGGCTTCGGCGGGCACAACCCCGGCCCCACCACCGGCACGTTCCGCATCGGCGGCGACGTGCTGCTGGTCGACGAGGCTGGCCAGTCGAACCTGAGCGCCGGTGACCTGGCGATCGCCGTGCTCGACGAGGTGGAGAAGCCCGAGCACAGCCGTCAGCGCTTCACCGTCGCATACTGATCGAGTGTCAGGCCTCGTCGTCGGCGTCGAGTACGTGGGCGCCGCGAGTGGGGCCTGACACCACCCGGGCGTCGTGACCCCGAGCCAGCATCGACTGGGCGAGGGCCGCGGCGCCATGTGCGCTGTCGGCGAGCAGAGCCACTGTGGGGCCCGAACCCGACACGATGCCGGCGAGCGCGCCGTGGCGCACCCCTGCGTCGATGGTCTGCTGCAGCTCGGGCAGCAGCGAAATGGCCGCCGACTGCAAGTCATCCTGCAGCAGCGGCGCGAGTGCATGGGCATCGCCTGAGGCCAGCGCTGTGACCACCGCTTCGGCGTGGGCCAGGGCTGGCTGCTCGGCACTTGCCTCGATCTCGCCAGCGGCGACCATTTCGTCGAACTTCGAGTAGACCGCCGGCGTACTGAGCCCGCCGCTGCGCGTGATCATCACCCAGTGAAAGGTGGGCGCGGCGATCACCGGCGCCAGACGGTCACCGCGGCCGGTGCCGATGCTGGTGCCGCCTCGCAGTGCAAAGGGAACGTCTGATCCGAGCTTTGCGGCGATGCGCGCCAGCTGCGCTTTCGGCACGTCGAGGCGCCAGAGCTTGGCGAGAGCCACCAGCGTGCCTGCCGCGTCAGCCGAGCCACCGGCCATGCCCCCGGCGATCGGCACTCGTTTGCGCACCGCGATCGAGGCGGTGAGGCGCTCTGGCGAGTTGTCGGTCAAAAACGGGGTGGCCTCGGCCGCCAACAGGCGACCGGCACGCAGCACCAAGTTGTCATCGGTGACCGGCATGGGCCGACCGCCCCGAAAACTCAGCTGCCACTCTGGCGACCAGGCCACCGTGACGTCTTCATACAGCTGCACGGCGTGATAGACGCTCACGACCGGATGGTAGCCGTCGTCGCCGCACTCACCCACCGCCAGCAACAGGTTGACTTTGCCGGGCGTTCGCGTGGTGATCGACGGCGATGCGGGGTGCATGCAACGAGTCTAGCCGCGTGCTGCAACACTCCGGACCGAATGCTTGTCTGTGCAAGGAATACTGTCACCCACAGTATGGTTGCACCCGTTGTGAAAAGCATCGGATTCCTCTCTTTCGGGCATTACCAGCCCGTGCCCGGCTCTCGCGTGCGCACCGCATCTGACGTGCTGCTGCAGTCAATCGATCTGGCGGTGGCCGCCGAAGAGATCGGCGCTGACGGCGCGTACTTCCGCGTGCACCACTTTGCTCGCCAACTGGCTTCTCCTTTTCCCCTGCTGGCTGCCGTCGGCGCGCGCACCAAGCGCATCGAAATCGGCACCGGCGTGATCGACATGCGCTACGAAAACCCGTTCGCCATGGCCGAAGACGCCGCGGCCGCCGATCTGATCAGCGGCGAGCGACTGCAGCTGGGCATCAGCCGAGGGTCGCCCGAGCCGGCCGACCGTGGGTATGAGTCATTCGGGTATGTGCCCGCCGAGGGCGAGAGCGACGCCGACCTGGCTCGCGGCCATGCCACCCAATTCATGGCCGCCATCCAGGGTGCCGGTGTGGCCACCAGCGACCCGCGCACCAGCGGTGTGCGCCAGCCACTGCCGATCATGCCGCAGTCGCGCACCCTGCACGAGCGCATCTGGTGGGGCTCGGGCACCCGGGGCAGTGCAGCCTGGGCTGCCGAGCAGGGCTACAACCTGATGAGCTCGACGCTGCTGACCGAAGACACCGGCGTGCCGTTCCACGAGCTGCAGGCCGAGCAGATCCGCGTCTACCGCGAGGCCTGGGCGCAAGCCGGCTGGAAGCGCACGCCGACCGTCTCAGTCAGCCGCAGCATCCTGCCGATCACCGCTGACGAAGACCGACGATACTTCGGCGGCGGCCAGCGCGATGACGAAGATCAGGTGGGCTACATCGACGCCGAGACGATCGCCCGCTTCGGCAAGAGCTACACCGGCGAGCCCGACCAGCTGATCGCCGATCTGGCCACAGACACCGCCGTGGCTGAGGCCGATCATCTGCTGCTGACGGTGCCGAATATGCTCGGCGTCGAATACAACACTCGACTGCTGCAGACGGTGCTCGAAGATATCGCGCCGGCGCTCGGCTGGCGATGACGACCGAAATGTCGTTGCGTGCGTACCGCGAATCCGATGCACCCGAGACCTTCGATGTGTGCGTGCGGGCGATTCGGCAAACGGCAAGTCATGATTACACGGCGCAGCAAGTCGAAGCGTGGTCAGGCGTTGACCGCGACTTGGGCGTGTGGAATCGAGCACGAGCCACGGCAAACACTCAGGTGGCGCAGATCGACGGCCGAGTGGTCGGATTCACCGATGTCGATGAGCACGGGTACATCGACATGTTGTTCGTCGAACCGCGAGACGTTCGCAAGGGGGTCGCATCGGCGCTGTTGGCGTGGGCGGCGGAAACGGCCCGAGCAGCGGGCGCGACACAGCTGAGCACGCACGCGAGCATCACGGCCCGAGCGTTCTTCGAGGCACGCGGTTTCGTCGTGGACGAGCAAAGAGCGCCGATCGTTCGCGGTGTCTCGCTGACCAATTTCGCGATGTCGCGTCAGCTCTAGCCTGGCGTTCGGTCTGACGGTCACGGGCATCCTCAACTATCCCTGCGGCGCCCCGCCATCGCCCCGCCATCTTTTTCTCACGCCACTTGCCGCGAAAAGAGCTCAAACACGGCAAATGTTGTGGGATGTTGGCGCGGGACTGCCCCGAGCCGACACATGCCGTGAGAACCGGCTCAGGCTTCACTCCCGAGGCCTGCATACGCTTTCCGCCAACGATTCCGTGCGCGTTCGTAGCGCTTGCGTGCCGCGGTAGGGTTCAGGCCGACCACGGCACCGGCCTGCTGCACTTGCAACTCGTCCCAGACGACAAGTGTCAGCAGTTCCTGATCAGCAGATGAGAGGGTGGGCAAGGCTCGCAGCACTTGGTTGATCTGTTCGTTGCGCGACGCAACCTCGGCGACGTCGCTGATCTCGCCTACCAGCACTTCGCGCAATGCATCATCGATCTCGAGCCGCCGTACACTCTTGCGCAAATGGCTCGAGCGCACGTTTCGCGCGATTCCAAAAGCCCATGCCCGCCGTTCATCCGCCGAGATCGGCAGCTGCGTAAACCGCTCGTACATGATCAGTGCGGTGTCGGCCGCGCAGTCGACCGCCGCATGTGCATCGGGGATGCGTCGGGCGAAATACCGCACGAGATCTGGCAGAAGGGCGGCCATCAAGTCATCGAACTCTTGATCCGCACCGGATGCCCCACTGCGGCCGTTCGCCCTGCTCACGCGCGTGCTCGATCGAGAATGGCCTGGTCATACCCTGAGTATCGCTGCGCGTCCTCGGCGACTGCTGCTCGGTCTCCGTCCAGAGCGGCCTGCCCGACAGCGCGGATATGGTCAATGACTCCGCCGCCGTCAGACGATGCAGCGGCCTGCCACTGCATCGGGTCAGTCAGCACTTCGGCAGCACGCTGCTCACGAGCGGTATCACCGACGGCGTTCGCGTCAAGCCACTCTCGCATCCAGGCGTATCTTGCGGCACCCTCGAAGTTGTAGAGAATCGAGGTCCTCTGCACCATCGCTCCTCCGCTCGGACGCAAGTAGCCTGCAGCAGCTTCAGCGAAAGCCTGTGTGTCATAACCGTCTGGCAGAACGACCTCTGATGGCCACTGCGCGGCGGCATAGTCCAGATAGTCTGCCGCTCCGGTATCGATGTACTCGCTCGTGTCTTCTTCGGTCGAGGTCGCGGGGCTGCCGAACCATCCGGTCTGTGCGAGCAACCCGCTGCCGACCGCCGCAGTCGGCGCACCAACTCCAACCGCCGCCAATGCGACCACAGCCCAGAAGCGCCGACTGCGACCATGCCCACGGCCAGACGCAGTTTGAGCTGCAGAAGACTGAGCCTGGCGCAGCAACTGGTGCACGGCATCCTGCCCAATAACAGCAGCTGCAGCCGGATCGACAGACCTCAGCTCGCGCTCCAGATCGTCGCCGGTCATCTCACCTGGTGTCGCATTCATGAATTCTCCCTTGGCTGTCATTGTCTCAAGTGCCCACACGTTGCAAGTCACTCGTTCCTTCACTGAGTACATGTCGCGGGAGCGCAAAACGTGACAGGCCGCCACCCAGACCTCACTAGGCTTGACGCATGCCCATTCTCGACGTGCACGGCCTCGACGACCCTCGCCTTGACGAGTTCGCCCGGCTCACCGATTCGGCTCTGCGCAAACGCATCGACAGCGAGCGGGGTCTGTACTTGGCCGAGTCGAAGTTCGTGTTCGAGCGCGCGCTCGCCGCGGGTCACCAGCCGAGGTCGGTGCTGGCCGAGCGCAGTGCCGTGCCCGAGATCGAGTTTCTGCTGGCCGCTGCCGGCCAGGGCGATGCGCAGCGAGCACAGGCCGGTCTGGCACCCATCCCGGTGTTTACCGGGGCTGAAGAAGATCTCGCCGCCCTCACCGGCTTCGAGCTGCATCACGGTGTGATCGGCTGCATGAACCGGCCAGCGCCGCTCGACGCCGAGACCGTCATCGCCCAAGCTGCCGCAGCGCCGAACAGCCGCATCGTGATCGTCGAGGGCGTGGTCGACCCCACCAACGTCGGGCTGATCTTTCGTTCGGCGGCCGGCCTCGGCGCCGACGCGGTGCTGCTCACCCCGCACACCGCCGATCCGCTGTATCGCCGTGCGGTGCGCATGAGCATGGGCACGGTGCTGCAGGTGCCGTGGGCGCATACCGGTGGATGGCGCAGTCTCGCCCCGCTGCTGCACTCCGCCGGGTTTCATGTGGCTGCCCTGGCGCTTGACGAGCGCGCGGTCACCCTCGATGCCTTCGCCAAGCAGGTGCACTCGGCATCAGCAGGCAACCGTCTCGCCCTGGTGCTCGGTTCAGAAGGATACGGCGTATCTGAGGCGTGCCTGCGCACGGCCGACACGCTGGTCGAGATTCCGATGAGCAATGGCGTCGACTCGCTGAATGTCGCGGCAACCAGCGCCGTGGCGATGTGGGCGCTGCGAGCCTGAGCCGGTTCGGTCGCCACCCGCTCAGCGAGTGTGCAGAAGAACGGCCTACACCCACCTCGGTAGGCAGCTTTTCTGCACACTCGATGGGGCCGGGGCTTCGAGCCGGGTCAGTCAGCGAGAACGCGACCAATCGCCACGAACTCGGCGAGCCCCAGACGCTCAGCACGCTCCCCCGGGTCGACGCCAGCGGCACGCAGCAGGTCTTCGGCCGCTGCCGGACTGCCAGCAAGCCCAGCCAACGACTGCCGCAGTGTCTTGCGGCGCTGCGCGAACGCCGCGTCAACCACACGAAAGACGTTGCGCCGCAGAGCCTCGTCGCCAGGCCTGGCATCGGGCGCCACGATGTCGCCGGCCAGCAACCCGCTGGTCACATTCGGTGCCGGCCAAAACACGTGTTTGCCCACCGACCCGGCGAGCGACCACTGCCCGTACCAAGCCGCTTTGACACTCGGCACGCCATAGACCTTGCTGCCCGGCGCGGCCGCAACACGATCGGCGACCTCAGCCTGCACCATGACCAGCACACGGCGAATGCTCGGAAAGGTCTCGAGCAGATGCAGCACAATCGGCACCGCCACGTTATACGGCAGGTTCGCGACCACTGCCGTTGGGCCTCCGGCAGACTCGCCATCTCGGGCTGCAGCCCATTGGGCCTCGCCGACCTTTGCCGCATCCCCCGGAATAATGCGCACCCTGCGCCCGGGCGCCTGTCGGGCGATGGTGGCCGGCAGCGCTGCGGCAAGCCCTGCGTCGAGTTCGATCACCGTGACATCGTCAGCCACCTCGAGCAGCCCCAGGGTGAGCGAGCCGAGCCCCGGCCCCACCTCGAGCACACGATCGTCGGCACGCACATTGGCCGCGGCGACGATGCGCCGAATGGTATTGGGGTCGATCACGAAGTTCTGGCCGAGCTTTTTGGTCGGGGTGATGCCGTGGCGCGCAGCCAGCTCGCGCACCTGCGCCGGCCCCAACAGCTGCACGTCGTCGCTCATGCCCACGCTCCGTAGACGCGCTCGGTGTTGGCGACGATCTGGTCGCAGAACTCGTCGAGTGGCAGCGCGAGGTGCTCTGCCACGAACCGCACCGTGTTCGGCAGCAGGTAGGGAGCGTTCGGGCGCCCGCGGTAGGGCATGGGAGTCAGGTACGGCGCGTCGGTCTCAACGAGCACGAGGTCGCGGGGCAGCTCGCGCAGCCCGGCCCGCACCCCTTCGGCGTTCTTGAACGTGACCGTGCCCGAGAACGAGGCATACCAGCCGTGCTCGGCACACACGCGCCCCAGTTCGGCGTCACCCGAGAAGCAGTGAAAAACCGTGCGCTCGGGCGCGCCAACACGCAGCAGCGTGGCCACGACCTCGGCGTGAGCGTCGCGGTCGTGAATCTGCAGCGCGATGTCGTGGGCCTTCGCGATCTCGATGTGCTGCTCGAACGAGCGCACCTGTGTGTCGAAGTCGGCCGACTCGGTGTAGTGAAAGTCGAGGCCGGTCTCGCCGACCACGCGCACCCGATCGCGCGCGGCAAGTGCGTCGAGCGCGGCAATCGCATCGTCAAGCATTCCTGCTGCGGCATACGCCGGCACTTCATTCGGGTGGATGGCCACACCCGCAAGCATGCGCCGGTCGCGTTCGGCATGCTCTGCCGCCCACCGTGATGTGGCGAGCGTGGTGCCGGCCTGAACGATGCCGCGCACGCCCACAGCCTCAGCAAGGTCGAGCTGCGCAATCCAGTCTGCCGGGGCGTTCAGTGCGTCGGCTCCCGGACGCGTATGCGGGTCTTCGCTCGACTCTGGCACCACGTCGATCAGGGGCGGCTCGATATGCGTGTGGTTGTCGTAGACGGCGATCGGCAACGGCTCGCCAGCCGGCGGATAGCTGTGGTCGCGGTGCTTGTGACTCATGTGCGCGACCCTAGTGCTGCGGCACCGGGGTCTCGGGCACCGTTGAGGCATCGACCCGCGGAAACAGCGGTTCGATCGCGTGCACGGTGTCGAGCGCCACGCGCTGCCACTCGGCGGCCTCGGTGACGATCACGTCGCGCACGTCGCCGGTGGCCAGCGAACTCCACAGCTGCGCGGTGGCCTTGGGCATCACCGGAGACAGCAGCACGGTGAGAGCGCCGAGCGCGTGCCACGCGGTGTGCAGAATCGTCGCCAGGCGCTCGCGGTCACCCGACTTGGCCACGGCCCAGGGCTCCTGCTCAGTGATGTAGCCGTTGAGCGCGTCAACGATGCGCCAAATCTCGGCGAGCGCCTCGTTGATCTTGAACTCGGCGAAGTGCGCATCGGCAATCGTGGGCACCGCCTCGACCAGCTCGACGATCACGCGATCGGCCGCACTCAGCTCGCCGGCCTCAGGCACGGCGCCGTCGAAGTAACGCTCGATCATGGCCAGCACACGCGAGGCGAGGTTGCCATAGCCGTTGGCGAGCTCAGACTCGTAGCGGCTGGCGATGTCCTCCCACGAGAACGAGCCATCGTGGCCGAAGCTGATCGCTCGCATGAAGTAGTAGCGGAAGGCATCTGACCCGAACACGTCGGTGATCTGGGTGGGAGCGATGCCAGTGAGCTTCGACTTGCTCATCTTCTCGCCGCCGACCAGCAGCCAGCCGTGGCCGAACACGTGCTTGGGCAGCTCGAGCCCGGCCGCCAGCAGCAGTGCCGGCCAGATCACGGCGTGAAAACGCAAAATGTCTTTGCCGACCAGGTGCACCTGCGCAGGCCAGCGACGGGCGAACGCCTCGTCGTCTTGCCCGTAGCCGACGGCGGTGATGTAGTTGAGCAGCGCGTCGATCCAGACATAGAGCACATGCGACTCATCCCAAGGCAGCTTGATACCCCAGTCGAAGCTCGAACGTGAGATCGACAGGTCAGTGAGCCCCTGGCGCACGAACGAGACAACCTCGTTGCGTGCGCTCGCCGGCTGCACGAACTCGGGATGCTCTTCGTAGAGTTTCAGCAGCTGAGGGCCGAACTCGCTCATCTTGAAGAAGTAGTTCTTCTCTTTGAGCAGTTCGACCGGCTTCGAATGGATGGCGCACACCTTTTGGCCGGCAAACTCGCCTTCGCCGTCGACCAGGTCGCTCTCTTGCTTGTACTCTTCGCAGCCGACGCAGTAGAACCCCTCGAACTCGCCGGTGTAGATGTAGCCGCGATCGTACAGGCGCTGCAGAAACACCTTGACGTTCTCTTCATGGCGTTCGTCGGTGGTGCGAATGAAGTCATCGTTGCTGATGTCGAGGGTTGCCAGCAGCGGCTTCCAGGCGTTCTCGACCAGGCGGTCGGCCCACTGCTTAGGGGTCACCTCGTTGGCTGTGGCGGTGCGCAGAATCTTCTGACCGTGCTCATCGGTGCCGGTCAGCAGCCAGGTGTCGTCTCCGCGTTGCCGGTGCCAACGGGCGAGCACGTCAGCAGCGACCTCGGTGTAGCCGTGCCCGATGTGCGGCACGTCATTGACATAGAAGATCGGCGTGGTGATGAAGAAGGAGTCGCGCTCAGCCATGGCCACCATTGTACGTGCCGGGCTCAGAGCGCGTGCGGCGACGCGATCGAGTGCTCGTCTGGCGCAGCGAGGTCGCTGCCGAGCTGCACCACATGGTTGTGGTCGTCGACGTGCACCACTTTGGGAGTGAATGCTTTGGCCTCGGCTGGCTCGCCCTGCGCATAGGCCATGATGATGACCAGATCGCCCGGCGCAACCAAGTGCGCGGCCGCTCCGTTGATGCCGATGACCCCGCTGCCAGCTTCACCCTCGATGGCGTAGGTGATCAGCCGATTGCCGTTGGCGATGTCGACCACGTGCACCTGCTGCCCCGGAAAGATGCCGGAGGCATCGAGCAGCTCGCGATCGATGGTGATCGACCCGACATAATCGAGGTCGGCGTGAGTGACCGTCGCCCGGTGAATCTTGGAGGCGATGAACGTGACGAGCATCAGGCCATTCTACGCCGCTGGAGCCCGGGAACATAGACTGGAGCCATGACCTCGACGACTCCGACCCCTGCGGCCGGCCAGCCTGCCGTGCGCCTGCGTGCAGCGGCCTTCACCGTTGTGGCACCCACGCTCTGGCTCGGCCTCATTCTCGCCATCTCGTTCATCGAGGCGCCGCTGAAATTTCAGGCACCGGGCATCACCATTCCGCTCGGGCTCGGCATCGGCCGACTTGTGTTCACCGCACTCAACGCCTGCGAGATCGCACTCGCCCTGGTCACCGTGATCGCGCTGTTGATTGCCCGCCGTCACGAGGCGGTGCAGGCACTTGACGCCCGCCGACTGACCGGCACACTCGTCGCGGGTGTGGCCGTGCTGGTGGTCAAAGTGGGCGTGGTGCGTCCGTTGTTAAACCACCGCAGCGATGTGATCGTCGCCGGCGGCGACCCGGGCCCTTCATCACTGCATGCCGTCTACGTGGGCCTCGAATGCCTGCAGGTGCTGCTGCTCATCGTCACCATCGTGTTCGCCGTGCGCCTGCTCATCGCGGCGGCACGTGCCACCGCCACACCCACCTCATCGGAAGGCTCCGCCCATGTCTGACCGCCCCGTCGCCACCGAACGCCTGCTCGTCACCGATGTGCGCCCCTACGGTGAGGCGCCTGCCGATCTGCTCATCAACGGTGGCCTGATCGCCGGGGTGTTCGACCCGGTGTTGCGCCCCGCAGTGTTGGCTGACGCTGCCCCCGACCGTGTGGTCGACGGCCACGGCCTGATCGTGTTGCCGGCGTTCATCGATCTGCACGTGCACCTGCGCGAGCCCGGCGGCAGCGACCAAGAGACCATCGAGACCGGCCTGGCGGCTGCAGCTGCTGGCGGGTTCTCTGATGTGTTCGCAATGGCCAACGTCAGCCCCGTCACCGATTCGGTCGAACGCGTCGCATGGATGTCGGAGCGCGCCCGTGCCGCATCTCTCGTGCGCACCCACCCGGTTGGTTCGATCACGCTGGGGCTCGCCGGAACAGAGCTCATACCCATCGACGACCTGGTCGACGCTGGAGTGACGCTGTTCTCCGACGACGGACGCTGCGTCGACGATGCCGGGCTGGTCGCCCAGGCGCTGACCCGCGCCGCCGATCGGGGTGTGACCATCGCGCAGCACTCGCAATTGCACGATCTGGCTGGCAGCGGTCAGATCAACGCTGGTTTCGCCGCCGAAGCCACGGGGCTCGACGCCTGGCCGGTCAGCGGTGAGGCCGCGGTCATCGCCCGCGACGCCGTGATCGCCGCCGAGACCGGCGGGCATCTGCACGTGTGCCATCTGTCGACTCGTCGCAGCGTCGAGGTGGTGCGTCAGGCCAAAGCCTTGGGCTGGCCGGTGAGCGCCGAAGTCACCCCGCATCATCTGCTGCTCACCGACGAGCTGGCCGCCACAGCTGCACCCAAGTTCAAGGTAAACCCGCCGCTGCGCTCAGCCGACGATGTGCAGGCGCTGCGCGAGGCGCTGCGCGACGGCACCATCGACACGGTGGGCACCGATCACGCCCCACACACCACAGCAGCGAAGTCATGCGGCTGGAGTGAGGCGGCATTCGGTCTTACCGGCCTCGAAACCGCGCTCTCTGTTGTGGCCCATGCCACCGCCCAGCACGGTGTGGTCGACTGGCGGCTGATCACCCGGGCGATGCACGACGCACCGGCGCGCATCGGTCATGTCGAGACTGCGGTGGATGCGCAAGTGCGCGCTGGAGACCCGGCGACCCTGGTATTCATCGATGAACACCCGACCGGCCCGATCGCTGGTGCTGAACAACGCACAAAGGCTGACAATACTCCGTTTGAAGGAGTCACACTGCCTTGGTCGATCGCGGCCACGCTCATCGACGGAGTGGCGGTGCACGGGGCACTCTAGGCCTCAGCATCAGAACTCTCTCGACCGGTGGTAGTTCTTCAGCAGAAAGCACCCGCTGAAACCGGCGATGCGCATGGTGCCACTCTCTCCTCGGGCAGAGACGGCGATGAGCATGTCGTCAGAGCTTCGTTTGAGGTAGATGACTTCGGTCTTGCCCTCTGGCTGGCCGGGGCTGACCGACCAACCTTCGATGTCGGCGAAGTGGTCGCCGATATCGTTCATCAGCTGAATCACGTCGACCGTGTCGGCGTCGAAGGTCACATTGCTGGTAAACGGCCAAGAATGAAGATCTTCATCGCCTCGACAGCCGAAGAGATTGCGCTCTTCTTTGGTCTGCCGGAATTCGAGCGCAGAATCTCGTGGAGTCAACGAGAGCACCTCGTCTTCGACTGCCTTCAGCTCACGCTTGGCCTCGAACAGGGTGCGCTGCCGAGACGTCTCGACGAAGACCTGCATTTCGGCATTGGCCGAGGCACGCGCCGCAGCATACTCTGGGCTCAGCAAAGCACAGCCGCCACAGAACAGCGCCACCACGAGGGTGCCGACTGCAAGAGTTGTTCTGATCATTTTGCCCTCCTCGCGGACTCCACCTCTTTGATCGCTCGTACCACGGCATCGAGCGGCTGCTGATTGGTCTCTGGCCCCTCAGTGATGCGGTTGTGCGCGTCGATTGCGCTGTCTCCTGCGACCCTCGGATAGAAATGGTGTTCGAAGACTTCAGCCGTGGCGACCGTCGGCAATGCCGGCCTCAGCGAGTCGAGTGCATCTGGCACGAGCAGATCGCCCACCTCGTTATGCACATCGAGCACCAAAATGGCATCGCCGGCATAGTTATGACTCGAATATCGCGTGTCAGCAGCCGGCTGCCACTGCGCGGGAGCATAGGCGCCGCCGAGTGCCACCTGCAGGTCATAGTGGGCGCCGGCTCGCTCGGCGTACAGCTGCGCGGTGACGCCGGCGCTGTGACCGATGCCGACCTGCAGTGCATCGGCGAGCTTGGGCTCGAGCTGCACGACTTGTTGAAAGCGCGCGATGCCCACGCCATAGAGCGCCAAATATGTGGCGTTGAGATTCGACCGAGTGGTCCAGTTGATCCAGGGGCCGTCTTTGTACACGAATGCCACGGTGCCGGGGTTGGTGTGCTCGTCGGCGAGGTATTCGCTTGCTTGCTGATGCCATCCGCTGACGAACCCGTCAAGATCTGCACCGGTGCCCGGCACGTATGTGACCACGCGACGCACTTCAGCCGAGAGGTCGCCGATGACCTCGATAATGCGATCACCCGTCGGGTCGAACAGGCACACTTGGGTCTCACCGCGAATGATCGCATCGAGATAGGTGACGTCGATCTGCTGTGCAAGTTCATCACGATGCTGCTGCACGTAATGACGGTTGGCGAGGATTCGATCGATCATCGGAATGCCGTCAAGATTGCGCACAATCTCAGGGTGCGTTTCGAGAACGTCTGCTCTGACCTCAAAGGGCAGCTGCTGCCAGAGTGCACTCACCTGAGTAGGGTCGGCGGCCAGCGCAGCGAACGCAGAGCGAAGTGCTGAAGCGTCGTGCTGCCACCCATAGAGGGCCATGGCCACCGCTCGCCTGCCACTGGTCGATGAAGGCCAAGGCGCGTCGAGCAACGGAATGCTCTCAAGCGCTCTTCGCGTGCGTGCATCGAGTGCCTCGCGCTCAGCCTGCAGCTCGCTCCAACGCCGCACCTGGCGCGTGATCTCAGTGCCGAGCGCCGCATGCTCTTGCTGCCTCTCGGCTGCCTGTGCAGCGTCGAGGCTCGAGGCGCGATGCAGCTGCACGATGGCCCGTTCAGAAACTGCCTGAGCCACCGCCCGCCTGCAGCTGCGCGCTTGGCGGTCGAGATCGTCTACGCTCTGTTGATACCCCTGCAGCACGGTCGCTGCCTGAGCGCATGCTGCGACGAGCCGGTGAGCCAACTGCAGTGGGGCCGCAAGCAGCTCGCTGAGCCGCCGGCAGCTGACGGTCTGCTGACGATCGATCAGCGACCTCGCGAGCTGTGTGGCGGTCGCAACCGACGGCAGCCCAGCTGCGTGATGATGCAGCCGTTGGGCCAGCACCCTCATGGCGACGACATCGCCTCGACCTGGATCTCGGCCGAGGAGCGGCAGGTTGCCTGTCATGGGCGCAAGCCTGACCAGCGCAGCCGATCGGCGGCCAGCCCCGCGGTTTCGTCGGCTGCGATAAGACCGACTGCGATGCGCTGTGCCCCAGTCTCGCCCAGTTGCAGGCACTCGATGATCGCGGTCGCTGCAGCTTCACACACCTGCATCACCTGTCTGAGGGCGTGGGCGACGGCTGGCGCTCCCACTTCTGGTGCCGAGACCGCAGTTGAGCGGCATAACGCGAGCAGATCAGAATGCTGTGCGCCTTCGCGCAGTCGACCAGCTGCGCTGCGCACCTCGGTCGTGTCGAGACTTAGTGCCGTAGCCATGGATCAGCCGATCTTGGCGGCCAGGTCGTGATCGACCTGTTCAAGCGCAGCTGAGGTCTGTGTGAGATAGCGCCCCAGCTCGGTCAGCCCCTCCATTGCCTGGCGCGACCCCGTGACGAATCGCTCACTGGCAGTGTGAAAGCGACCCGAGGCGTGTTGCGTGACGAACCCCTGACTCACCAGATCGCCGATGAGTGATCGCGCCTGTTCGAGCGCGGTGACGATGGATTCTTTGGTGGCCTCGAGCCGTGCTGCTGCACCGCGCAGATCGTCGTAAGAAACTGAGAGTGACGTCGCCATGTCGCCTCCGTGAATTCGGGGAAGCACCCCCGCGGTGCCTCCGATGCATTCACGCTACGAGAACTGCAAACACCTCACTATTTTCTCCACAGAGTTATCCACAGCCTCACCGAGCTGCGCGCCGCTGCAGCACCAGCTCGTACAGCGCTCGTCGGCTCACGCCGAACTGCTGCGCCACCTGAGCCGACGCATCCTTCAATCGTGCGCCTTGGTCGACCAGCGCAAGCACCGCATCCACATGGTCTTCTGGCTCCGCCGCACGTGCGGGCGCACCCCCGACCACCACCACAACCTCGCCGCGCACGCCCTCAGCCGCCCACTCGGCGAGTTCGCCGAGGGCGCCGCGCTTCGTCTGCTCGAAGCGTTTGGTCAGCTCGCGGCTCAGGCTGGCCGGGCGCTCGACGCCGAACACCTCAGCCATGCTCGCCAACGACTCAGCCACCCGAAGTGGCGAATCGAAGAACACCATCGTGCGCGTCTCGTCGACGAGCGCCCGCCACAGTCTCGTGCGCTCGTTCGGCCGTCGCGGCACGAACCCTTCGAACGAGAATCGATCGGTCGGCAGCCCCGAGACCGCGAGCGCGGTGAGCACTGCCGAGGGCCCAGGAATCGCCTGCACCTCGACATCGGCGTCACGAGCCGCAGCCACCAGCTGATAGCCCGGGTCGCTGACGGTGGGCATGCCAGCGTCGCTGACCACGAGTACATCGCCAGTGCGCGCCAGCTGTAGCAGCTCGTCGATGCGCTCGCGCTCGTTGTACTCGTGCATGCTGACCATGCGCGGCCGGTTGCTCACGCCAAGCGAGCTCAGCAGATGCAGGGTGTTGCGAGTATCTTCGGCGGCAATAACCTGCGCCTGCTCGAACGCCTCGATCAGCCGGGGCGACGCATCAGAGAGGTTGCCAATCGGCGTGCCCGCGAGAATGATCATGTGTTCAGCGTAGTCGGCGCCCCATCGGCCACTGCCACAGAGTCGGCATCACCCTGCCGTCGATCGACGACCGTGGTGCCCGACAGCCATCCGCTGAGCCCCCGGGCGCCGGGCACGGCCCACAACCCGACCAGCGACGCCACAACCAGTGTCCACGCGGCGCGAGCAGCCCATCCTGCCGAAAGATCGCCCCAAATCATCTGCGCCGCATCAAGCAGCGACAGCGCACCAAGAGCACCTGAGCCGGTGAGAAAGCGCACTGGCCGCCCCAACCAGGCCGGCAGCCGCCCAGCGCGCCGAGTGCGCAGCAGCACGGCCCAGTCGCCGAAGGTTCCGCCGGTGACGAGCACCCAGCCCAGCTGCACGATGAGCGGCAGCCCCCAGACGACGAACACGAACACCACACGCCCGCGGCCTTCGAGCGCGTCGGGCGCAATCACCGCGAGCGCCATCTGCACAGCCAACGAGGTGACCGCTGGCACGAGCACCACGAGCATGCCGTCGCAGACCATGCCGACGAAGCGTCGCCACCGCGTGACTGGGCGTGGAGCGCTGCTGCGGGTGCGTGACGCCGGAGCCACGAAGGCCAGTGCGACCAGCGAACCGATCAGCGCGCCGAGCGTGTTGGCCGCCAGATCGTCGACGTCGAACACGCGGTAGGCGCAGGGGTACAGCCCCCACACTCCGGTCAGCTGCGTGGTCTCGATGATTGCCGAGACCGTCAGGCCGATGCCAGTGGCAGCAAACCAGCCCAGGCGGTGCCGCACTCGCAGCAGAAACCCGAGCGGCAAGAACAACACGACGTTGAGCGCCACCTGCCACACGGCCATGCTGCGGGCCAGATCGCGCAGGCCGCTTGCCTGTCGCACGGCGGCGATCAGGTCGTGCGCCGGCTGCAATTGCACCCCGCGACAGACATAGTCGGTGCTCGCCGGCAGTGGCAGCAGGGTGTAGCAGATGAGTGCGGCGGCATAGACCGCGCTGGCCGCCCAGCCCAACACCCACCATGCTCCCATGCGGCCACGGGCGCGGTAGCTGATAATCACGAAGGGGATGAACAGCACCGCAGCAGCGGTGAGGCCGAGCACGATCGCCAGCAGCGCCTGTGTGGGCTGCAGCACTGCGGTGCTCATGCGGTTCGACCTGCGCTGACTCGGGCCGCAATGCCGTCGACGAACAAGTCGACACCCAACGCGAAATCACCCGGCAGCTGCCCGGCCGCAACCTCGGCTTGGCCGGCAAAGGCATGGTGGATCGCCGGCGCAGCTGGCACACTCACCCCCAGCTGTTCGGCTTGGTTGCGTTGCTGCTCGTGCTGCACCGACCCCAAGATGAAATGCAGCACCGCCTGCGCGGCAGCCGCCGCAGTGTCGTCGTCGCAACCGGCGGCGACAACGGCCTCGTGCAGATGTCGGGTGGGCACCGCGTCGCCGAGTCCGAGGGCGAGCGTGCTGGCGACCACCTCGGCCCCATCGCGGTGGGCGAGCAGCGCCTGCCGCAACCACACCGCCTCAGCGCGCAGCAGATCACCCCATCGGGCTTGGTCTGGTGCGGCGTTCGCGGCAAACCCGAAGCCGGCGAGCACCTGAGCGCGCTCAGGGCGGTCGCGGGTGATCCAGTCAGAGACCGCTGCCAGCAGCGCCTGTTTGCTCTCGAAGTGCCAATAGAGCGCAGAGGGCTGAATCTGCAGACTGGTGGCCAGACGCCGCATGGTCAGATCGGCCAGCCCGAAGCGGTCGAGCAGATCGACCGCCGCGGCGAGCACGTCGGCACGGCGGTGTCGGCCGGTGCGTGCGCGGGGGTTGTCGGAATCCACGAAGACAGTCTACCGAGACTGTGAGATCCTGAACAATGTTCAGGTGAACAGCGTTCAGGTAATGTGAGATCATCGGTCACGTCGACCGATCCGGCCTGCCTCCGGCGGCCGAGCGCACACCCCTAGGAGTCATCCATGGCCACCCGCCAGCCCTTCGACAACCGCGACATCGCACGCGTGGCCGTGTTCGCCGCACTCATCGCCGTGTTCGGTCAGGCGTCGTTCAACGTCACCGGCATCGGCGTGCCCATCACCCTCCAAACCCTCGCGGTCATGCTCGCCGGCACCGTGCTCGGCCCCACCCGCGGTCTCGCCGCAGTACTCGTGATGCTGCTGCTCGGCCTGGCCGGCCTGCCGCTGTTCGCCGGCGGCTCGGGCGGCCCGGGCGTGTTCGTCGGCCCCACTGCGGGCTACATTTACGGCTGGATCCCCGGCGTCGTTCTCACCGGGCTCATTGCCCACAGCGGTGGCCGTTTAGCGTGGTGGCGAGTGGCCCTCGGCGCACTGGTCGGCGGCCTGGTGGTGATCCATCTGGCCGGTATCTTCGGGCTGCAGATCTTCGCCGGCCTCACCTTCCAGGCTGCGTTCGCGATTGACGTGGCCTTCGTGCCGGGCGATCTGGTCAAAGTCGTGCTCGCCACACTCGTGACGGTTGCCCTGTTCCGCGCATACCCGAACGCATTTCCGCGCAGCCTGCAGCGCGCAGCTGCACCGGCCCGCTCGGCCACAGCCAAATGACCCAGGCGATCAGCCTTGAGGCGGTGGGCCTCGAGCTCGGCGGCAGACACATCGTGCATGATCTGACCGTCACGCTCGAGGCCCACCGCATCGCCGTGATCGGAGCCAACGGCTCGGGTAAATCAACTCTGCTGCGGCTGCTCGACGGGCTGGTGCCGCCGACCACCGGCACCATCAGCGTGCACGGCATCGATCCGGCGTACGAGGCGCGACGACTGCACCGTCATGTCGGGTTCATCTTCACCAACCCCGACGCGCAGATCGTGATGCCCACCGCCCGCGAAGATCTCGCCTTCTCGTTGCGCGGCGTGCGCGACGAGAACGGGCGGCGCCTCGACCGCGCGGTGATCGCCGAACGCGTCGACACCTGGCTGGCCGCACATGGCCTGGCCGATCACGCCGACAGCTCGGCCCACACCTTGTCGGGCGGCCAGAAACAACTGCTGGCCATTGGCGCGGTGCTGATCCGCGAACCCGGCTTGGTGCTCGCCGACGAGCCCACGACCATGCTCGACCTGCCCAACGCGCGCCTGGTGGGCGACCTGCTCATCGACGAACTCACCCAGCCGGTCGTGATCGCCACCCATGACCTCGAGCTGGCGGCCCGGTGCGACGTGGCGGTGCGCTTCGCCCACGGCACCATCTCCCGAGTCGGCGACCCGGCCGAACTCATCGCCGAATACCGCGCCGAGTTCGCATGATCACGCTGTACCGCCCCGGCGACAGTTTGGTGCATCGCACCCCCGCCGGCGTCAAACTGCTGGCTCTCATGTTTGCCGCCCTTGCCGTTGCTCTCGCCCCGCGCACGCTCTGGGTGCCGGCCACGCTCGCGGCGCTTGCCGCAGTGCTCTACCTCGTGGCCCGACTCGGCTTGGGTGAGTTCGCTCGCCAATGGTGGGCGGCCAAATGGCTGCTGCTCGCCATCGGTGTCGCCCTGCTGATCTTCGACGGCTGGCAGCCCGCCGCCTTCGCCGTGCTGCGGGTGGGTGCTGTGCTGGTGCTCGCCGCACTGATCACGCTGACCACCACTACCACTGCCATGCTCGACGCGCTCTCTCGCGGGCTCGCTCCGCTGCGACTCATACGCATCAACCCCGACCGGGTGGCCCTGACCATGTCGCTCGCACTCGCCGCGATCCCAGTCATCGCAGCATTCGCCCGCACCATCGATGAAGCGCAGGCTGCACGTGGTACGCGCCGCAGCATCCGTGCGTATGCCGTGCCGCTGCTGGTCATGACGCTCAAACACGCCGACGAACTGGCCGATGCTATGACGGCCCGAGGCGTCGAATGACCGACGTCTGTGGTGTTCCGTAGACTGGGCGCATGCCCTCCTCCGCTCCCGTCATCGCCCGCCATGCGAGCGTTCGCGGGCAGCGGCGGCCCACCCAGTGGTACGACCTGCGCATCACCGGCCCCATCGGGGTCACCTTGCTGGCGGCACTGCTGCGCTTCACCAACCTCGGCTGGCCCAACGTGCTGGTGTTCGACGAGACCTACTACGTCAAAGACGCCTGGAGCCTCGGCGCACGCGGCAACGAGGCCAAGTGGCCCGAGACCCCCAACCCTGCCTTCGAGTCGGGCGATGTCAACTCGTTTCTGAACGGCACGGGGTCGTTCGTGGTGCATCCGCCATTGGGCAAATGGCTGATCTGGCTGGGCATGCGCGCCGATCCCACTCAGCCCTGGAGCTGGCGGCTATCTACGGCCATCGCCGGCACCCTGACGGTGCTGCTGCTGGCGATCATCGCCACCTATGTGTGCCGCAGTGCCGTGCTCGGCACCCTCGCCGGAGGCTTCCTCGCCATCGACGGGCTGGCCATCGTGATGAGTCGCACGGGCCTGCTCGACGTGTTCATCGGCTTATTCGTCACCGCCGCGTTCGGCACGCTGCTGCTCGATCGGCGATGGTATCGGCAGCGGCTGGTTGCCACCCGTGCAGCGCTCGTCTGGTGGCGCCCCTGGCTGTTGGCCACCGCCGTGCTGCTCGGCTGCGCCACCAGCGTGAAGTGGTCGGGGCTCTACTTCGCTGCCACCTTCGGCCTCTACACTGTGATCGACGGCCTGCTGGTACGGCGCCGCATCGCCCAACGCGACCTGCCGCGCTCCGAGCCTCGGCTGCACCGCTGGCCCCTGTATTCACTGGCGCAGAGCGCCATCAACGCACTGATCATGCTGCCGACCGTGATCGCCGTCTATCTGCTCTCCTGGACCGGCTGGCTGGTCACTGCCGACGGCTGGGGTCGACAGTGGGGCGCCGAGCACCCCGCCACCGGCTGGCAGGCCTGGCTGCCCGATGCGCTGCGCTCGCTGATCGAATACCACCGGCTCGCCTACAACTTTCACACCAGCCTGGCCGTGCCGCACGCCTGGGCCTCAAACCCGCTGACCTGGCCGTTGATGCTGCGCCCCACGCTGTTCTGGCGCGAGATCACCGAGCCCGGTGTCGACGGCTGCACTTCGGCCACCAGCTGCATCGGCACCGTCTCGTCAGTGGCGAACCCCCTGCTGTGGTGGGGCGGGCACCTCGCACTGCTGTTGCTGCTCTACGTGCTCATTCGCCACCGCGACTGGCGTGCCGGTGCGGTGCTGATGGCCTTCGCCGCCGGCTACCTGCCCTGGCTGTTCTACCTCGGGCGCACGGTGTTCTTCTTCTATGCCGTGGCCTGGCAGCCCTTCGTCATTCTCGCGCTGGTCTACGCCTTCCGGCAGCTGCTGCCTGACGACCGCGATCTGTCGGTGCATGCCGTGATCGCCCGTCGGCGTTCGTCACTCGGCATCGCGGCGTTCACCGTGCTCGCCGTGGCAGTGAGCGCCTTCTTCTACCCGTTGTGGGTCGGCCAGTCCGTGCCCTACGGCTTCTGGGTGCTGCACTCCTGGATCCCGGGGCTGTGGACATGACCGAACCCACTCTCATCTACCCGGTGCAGCTGCCGGTCAACGCTCTGCACGACCAGATCATCGCCGCGATCGACACGAACCAAGTCGTCATCATCGCCGGCGAGACCGGCTCGGGTAAAACCACTCAGATTCCCAAGATGTGCCTCGAGCTCGGTCGCGGCAGCACGGTCACCACCACTGGTCGCGACGGACGCCCCCGCCAGCGTCGTCGCCTGATCGGCCACACCCAGCCGCGTCGACTCGCCGCTCGCACCATCGCTGAGCGTCTGGCCCAAGAGACCCAAACCGACCTGGGCACCACCATCGGCTATCAGGTTCGCTTCACCGATCACACCGACGCCTCCACGAGGGTGAAAGTGATGACCGACGGCATCCTGCTCGCCGAGATTCGCCGCGACCGGCGTCTGCTGCGCTACGACACGATCATCATCGACGAGGCACACGAACGCAGCCTCAACATCGACTTTCTGCTCGGCTATCTCAAACGGCTGCTGCCCAAGCGCTCCGATCTGAAGCTCATCATCACGTCGGCCACCATCGACGTCGAGCGCTTCTCAACGCACTTCGACGATGCCCCGGTCATCGAGGTCTCGGGCCGCACTTTTCCCGTCGAGGTGCGCTATCGCCCGCCCGAGCAAGACGAGGACACCACTGAAGCCATCGGCCGTGCAGTCGACGAGCTCATGCTCGAGCCCGAGGGCGACATCCTGGTGTTTCTGCCGACCGAGGCCGATATTCGCGAGGCGACCAAGGCGCTGGATGGCCGACACCGCTTCGTCGAGACCCTGCCGTTGTTCGGGCGGCTATCGGCGGCCGATCAGCATCGAGTCTTCGAAACGAGTCGCACCCCGGGCATTCGCCGCCGCATCGTGCTGGCCACCAACGTGGCCGAGACCTCGCTGACCGTGCCGGGCATTCGCTATGTGATCGACACCGGCACTGCCCGCATCTCGCGATACTCAACCAGGTCACGTGTGCAGCGACTGCCCATCGAAGCGATTTCGCAGGCCAGCGCCAACCAGCGCGCCGGTCGCTGCGGCCGTGTCGCCGACGGCATCTGCATTCGCCTCTATGCCGAAGACGACTATATGTCGCGACCGGAATACACCGACCCGGAGATTCTGCGCACCAACCTGGCCAGCGTCATTCTGCAGATGACCATGCTGCGCGTCGGCGCGATCAGCGACTTCCCCTTCATTCAGCCGCCCGATTCGCGTGCTATCGCCAGCGGCATCGACACCCTCACCGAGCTGCGCGCCATCGAGTCGCCCGGGCACAGCCGCGACGGCGGGCTACACCTGACGAAGATCGGGCGCCGACTGGCCGAAATGCCGATCGACCCCAGGCTCGGCCGCATGATTCTTGCCGGAATTGACGAGGGCGTGGCACGCGAGGTCATGGTCATCGTGGCAGCGCTGACCGTGCAAGACCCGCGCGAGCGCCCCCGCGATCGGCAGCAGGCCGCCGACGAGGCGCACCGGCGCTTCGCCGACCCCACCAGCGACTTCTTGGGGCTGCTGAAGCTGTGGCAGTACCTTGAGCAGCAGCGCCGAGAGCTCTCCAGCAGTGCGTTTCGGCGCATGTGCCGACGCGAGTTTCTCAATTACGTGCGGGTGCGAGAATGGGCCGATCTGGTGCGCCAGCTCGAGCGCATGCTGCACGATCGCGACGATGCGAGAGGTCACCAGGCGACCAGCGACCAAGCGAACGATGTGACGCTGGCGGCCGACGGCATCCATCGAGCCCTGATGAGCGGGCTGCTCTCACAGCTCGGTGTGCGTGACGACACAAAACGCGAGCCGGCCGGGCGATCGAGCCGCGGCGGCACCTCGCGGGCCAGCGGCTACCTCGGTTCACGCGGCACCCGGTTCTGGGTGTTTCCCGGCTCGGGGCTGTTCAAGCGGCCGCCGGCCGAGATCATGACCGCAGAGCTAGTCGAGACCGAACGGCTGTGGGCCCGAGTCAACGCCAAGGTCGACCTCGCCTGGGCCGAGCAGATCGCCGGCGACCTGGCCAAGCACAACTTCAGCGAGCCACGCTGGTCGGCCCGACGCGAACAGGTGGTGGCCACCGAGCGAGTCACGCTCTACGGCGTGCCGATCGTCGACGGGCGCATCGCGAACTTCGCCAAGGTCGATGCCGAGGTGGCTCGTGAGATCTTCATCCGGGCCGCACTGGTCGAGGGCGACTGGCACACCCGTCACGCGTTCTTCGCTGAGAATCAGCGCCTGCTCGCGCACGTCGAAGAGCTCGAGAACCGCTCCCGTCGGCGTGACATCGCCGTTGACGACGAGACGCTGTATGCCTTCTATGACCGGCGCATCCCGCCCGAGGTCAACAACGGGCGCGACTTCGACCGGTGGTGGCGTCGCGAGCGCCGGGAGCATCCTGGCTTGCTCACCCTGAGCCTCGATGATGTCACCGCAGACGCAGCTGGCCACGTCGACGCCCGCGACTACCCGAGCACTTGGGTGCAGGGCGACCTGACCCTGGCCGTCGGCTACCGTTTCGATCCGGGCTCTGACACCGACGGGGTCAACATCGACGTGCCGGTGGCGCTGCTCGCGCAGCTTCGCGACGAAGGGTTCGACTGGCTGGTGCCCGGCATGCGCGAAGATCTCGCCATCGCGCTGATCAAGTCACTGCCCAAGGCGCATCGCCGCAATGTGGTGCCAGCCGCCGACTGGGCGCGACGTGCGCTGGCAGCCCTGCCCGAGCATCCTGACGGCCGACGCTTTGCCGTGGCGCTCGGAGCCGCGTTGCGTGCGCTGAGCGGCATACCGATTCCCGAAGACGCCTGGGACGAGACGCGCGTGCCCTCACACCTGCGACCCACGTTCCGCGTGCTCGACGAGCGCGGGCGCCCGCTCAGCGAATCGACCGACCTGGCCGCGCTGCAGCACGAATACCACGACCATGCGCAGCAGGCAGTCGCCAGCCACACCGCCGAAGCCGAGCGCAGCGGGTTCACCACCTGGAGCGCCGACGCACGGGGCATCGGGGTGCTGCCCATCGAGACCGAGCAGCATTTCGGCGCCAACGTGGTGCGCGCGTATCCCGGTCTCGTTGACGAGGGCGCCAGCGTCGCGGTGCGGCTGTTCACGAGCACCGACGAGGCCGCTCGCTCGCATTGGGCGGGAGTGCGACGCCTGATCGCACTCACGGTGCCGCTGCCCACCGAGTATGCCCTGAAACATCTGACGGGCCCAGAGAAGCTGGCCTTGACCAACTCGCCCTATCCTTCGGCGCGGGCGGTGGTCGACGATGCCGCGCTTGCGGTGATCGATCGTCACTTGGCCGAGCGGGTGCGTGCTGCCGGCGTGGCCGGGCTGCCCCGCGATGCCGCTGCGTTCGCTGCACTCGCAGACGAGGTGAGCGCCGGCATGATCGACGAGCTGTTCGAGACCACCTCGGCCGTCGCCGCTGTGCTCACCGCTCGCCGCAATGTCGAACACGCGCTCAAGCAGGTGACTTCGATGGCCGTGCTCGGCACGGTGACCGAGGTGCGTGCGCAGGTCGACGAGCTGGTGAACCCTGCGTTCGTCAGCCGAGACGGCGTCGACCGTCTGCCCCATCTGCGCCGCTATCTCGACGGCCTCGCGATGCGGCTGCGCAAACTCGAGCAGACACCCGGCCGCGACAACGCGTGGCGCGCCGAAGCGCAGACCGCACGCCAGCTGTGTGAGGCTGCCGGCGCTCTCGCCCCAGCCCCGTGGTGGTACGCGCTGCTCGACGAGCGCGCAGCCGTGACCGACCACGCCCGATGGATGCTGCAAGAACTGCAGGTCGGGCTGTGGGCGCAAGAGCTCGGCACTGCCGAGACGGCGAGCCTGCAGCGGCTGCGCAAGCTGCTCGCCTGACCTGGCGGGCGCGTTCTCTTGCGTACCGTGCTGCCCAGCGATCACCACACCAACGCCGCCATCGCGCAGCCACACGTACCGTCCTGCCCACCGATCACCACACCAACGCGCACAACACCCCGCCGAAACCCCACATCTGCCGCACCAATCCCACGAACAACACCGCACCAATTCCAACCGTGCAACGATCACTGGGCAGGAGTGCACGCCCTACACTGGGAGGCATGTTCGATGGCCGTTACTCCGACCCACTGGCCGACCGCTCATGGCAGCACACGGTGGGCGCGAGACGGCTGGCCGCACAGCTCGGCGAGGTCTACGAAGACCCAGCATCCGGGTTCGTTGGAGCGCTGGTGCGTTACGACGCAGCGACTCTCTCACTCGAAGACCGCCACGGTGCGGTGCGAATCTTCACCTGGGGGCCCGGCCTGATGTACGAGGGCGAACCCGTCGATCTGCAGCGCCCCACTGCGCGCGCCGCAGCACCGCAGCACCACATCGGCGTCTCAGGCATGCGGGTCGATCCAAACCAGCGCGCACGCGTCGCGCGCGCCAGCAGGCTGTTCGTCGAGGGCAAGCACGATGCCGAGCTGGTGGCAAAGGTGTGGGGCGACGATCTCAAGGCCACGGGCGTCGTGGTCGAGCAGTTGCTCGGCGTCGACCACTTGGCCGAGGTGGTGGCCGACTTCGCACCGGGGCCGACACGCCGCATGGGCGTGCTCGTCGACCACCTCGTCGAGGGGTCGAAAGAGTCACGACTCGTCGACGCCCTGCCCCAGGCGCTGACGCGTGATGCGGTGCTCGTCGTCGGGCATCCATTCGTCGACATCTGGCAGGCGGTCAAGCCCGAACGCGTGGGGCTCGCTAAGTGGCCGACCATTCCGCGCAACGTCGAGTGGAAGCTCGGCATCTGCGCGGCGCTCGGCTGGCCGCACGAGACCGCGGCCGACACCGGTCGTGCCTGGCAGCGCATTTTGGCGCAGGTGCGCACCTATCGCGACCTCGAACCCGCGCTGACCGGCCGGGTCGAGCAGTTGATCGACTTCGTCACTGAGATACCCGAATAGCCCGGCGCACGTGCGCACGATCTCAACCCTGTGCGCACAGTTTCACGGCAAAGCACGCCTCGCTGTCGATATCCTGCACGCGAAGGTGAAATCGCGCACCACCGCACGCCCCTGCCCCCTTGATACCCTTGCCCTATGAGCAGCTCAGGCGACAGCACCCAGGTTTTCGCCGTGCGACCCCCTGCCTGGACGCGCTGGATCACCCTCGCACCGCTCCTGTTTCTCACCGCCACCGTGATCACCACCAGCCTCGAGATGAACAACCCGGTGGTGGCCTTTGCGATGGGTGCGACCATCATCGTCTCGCTCGTGCTGCTGGCGATCTGGTGGCTGCATTGGGCGGTCATCCGCATCACCGTCACCCCAGATGAGGTGCGCTTCTCAGCGCCATTTCACCGCTCCGTGCTCGAACGGCGCGACATCGTCGAGTCGGTCGTACTCGGCACCGACGACTTCGCCGTTTCGGGCCTCGACTGGGTGACCACTGGCAAGCCGAAAGCCGCCGGCGGCATCAAGCTCACCCTCGGCGGCCCCGCGGCAATTCGCGTGCGCACCTATGACGGGCGCATGTACACCGTGGTTTTTCCCAGCCAGCAGGATGCCTGGCTCGCCGCATCAGCCATCGGCGCGTAGGCCTCAAGCCGGCTCGAGCCCTCAAGAGTTGCCGCCGCGGTGGCTGTCGCTCGCATTCCTGTGCACGGCCCCACAGAGCATTTGGGCGTCGTTTACGCAGTCAAAGCCTGCGAATGCGTGCACAAACGACGCACAAGCATCGCGGCAGCACGTGCCAATCTGCCAGCACTGGGTGTACTGCACAAACCACACTCGGTCACCGCCGCGGCACCGACTTGACTCAGGCGCGCACGAGCCGCTCGAATCGGTAGCGCACGCCGGAGCGTGAAAACTCCCAATCGGTGCCAGCCTCGGGCACGGGCTGCCAGCGTTCGTCGAGCTCGGGCGCAAACGTGTCGGCGACAACCCCTCGCTCGGTGACGTCAAGGTCGAGCAGCGTGCGCTCAATCACGCTGACCACTCCGGCGTCGAGCGCCTCAGCAAACAGCTGCGCACCGCCGATGACCCACGCATCGGCTTCGCCAGCGCCGGCCCCAGCCCCAGCACCCGCACCGTCGACCCGTGCATAAGTACCACCTGCAACGCCCCCGCGCGCCGCATCGAGCACTCCCTGCCGATGCGCCTCGCGCAGCGGTTCAACAGCCATCTGCAGCCCCTCGCGCAGACCGTGCGCCACACGCAGCCGACCCTCAGCGAGCGCGGCGGCCATCGCGGCATCGGGCTCAGCACCCCCGCCCGCAGCCGAGGCTGGGGCTGGGCTGGGCCATCCTGCTTGCCTAGTGACCACGATGTTGGTACGCCCCGGCAGCGGCCGAAACCGCGGATTCAGCGAATCCCACGTGCGGCGCCCCATCACCACAGGCGCACCCATAGTGACCGCTTTGAAGTGCGCGAGATCTTCGGGCACATGCCACGGCATGCCGCCAGCTGCCCCAATCACCCCGCGCCGGTCTTGAGCCCAGACCAAGCCGACCAGTGCACGCCGTGCCATCGTGGGCCTCAGACCGCCACGGGCGCCTTGATGCCCGGATGGTGCTGGTAATCGACAACCTCGAAGTCGTCGTAGTTGTAGTCGAAGATACTCTCGGGCTTTCGCAGGATGCGCAGGGTCGGATACGGGTACGGCTCGCGTTCCAGCTGGCGCGCGACCTGTTCCACGTGGTTGTCATAGATATGGCAGTCACCGCCTGTCCACACGAAATCACCGACCTCGAGGCCGACCTGCTGAGCGATCATGTGCGTCAGCAGCGCGTAGCTGGCAATGTTGAAGGGCACACCCAAGAACATGTCGGCTGACCGCTGGTAGAGCTGCGTCGACAATTTGCCGTCGGCGACATAGAACTGGAAGAAGGCGTGACACGGTGCCAGCGCCATCTGCGGAATCTCGGCGACGTTCCAGGCCGAAACGATGATGCGCCGCGAATCGGGATCGGTGCGCAGCTGGTCGATGACCTGCGCGATCTGGTCGATGTGCCCGCCGTCGGGGGTGGGCCACGAACGCCACTGCACGCCATAGACCGGCCCGAGGTCGCCCTGTTCGTCGGCCCATTCGTCCCAGATGGTCACCCCGTGCTCACGCAGCCACGACACGTTGGAATCTCCGCGCAGAAACCACAGCAGCTCGTAGGCAATCGATTTGAAGTGCACGCGCTTCGTTGTGATGAGGGGAAAGCCTTTCGAGAGGTCGAAGCGGATCTGCCGCCCAAACAGCGAGCGCGTGCCCGTGCCAGTGCGGTCGCCTTTGGGCGTGCCGTGCTCGAACACGTCGCGCAGCAGGTCTTCATAAGGCGTGGGGATGGCGTCAGTCACGCGCCCAGTCTATCCACCATACGCGGATGGATCGAACACCTCATGTCGAGCCCCACAGGCACCCGTGCATCACTGGGAACCGCGACCCACTAACATAGCTGTGTGCGATATGTGACTTTACTCAGAGGCCGTGGCCTGCTGCGCGGCACCGCCGTGCTGACCCTGACCGCTGCTGTTGCTCTCACCGGATGCACGGGTACCACCGAGAGCGCAGACCCCTCTGAGAGATCGGCGACAGCAGCCGAGGCCTCTGCCTCACCCACACCCGAGACGCACGAGGTCACCGTCAGCGCGATGGGCGACATGCTGCCCCATATGCTGGTCAACAGTGAGGCCCGCACCGACACCGGATACGACTACGGGCACTACTTCTCGGCGATCAAACCCGTCTATCAGAGCTCCGATATCGTGTTCTGCAACCAAGAGGTGCTCTCGAGCGCAACCAGCGCATCCCAAATCACCACTTACCCGCAGTTTCGTGCGCCGGTGCAGTTTGCCGAGAGCCTGAGTCGCGACGTCGGCTGCAATGCGATCAACCTGGCGAACAACCACATGGCCGACTACGAGCAGAGCGACATCGACCTGACTCGCAACACCTGGGATGGGCTCGACCCACTGCTCATCTCTGGGGCGAATCGTAGCCAGGCCGAGCAAGACGCCGTGAGCTATGCCGAGGTCAACGGCATCACCGTGGCGCAGCTGTCGTACACCGTCGACAGCAACCAGCTGCACACCACCTATGGGCTCAATCGCACCGAGGGCGACCTCATCGATCGCCAGTTGGCCGAGGCTCGCGCCAACGCCGATGCAGTGATGGTCTCGATGCATTGGGGCACCGAAGACTCGACTGGCATCAACGAGACTCAGCGACAGCTCACCGAGAAGCTCGTTGCCGCCGGGGTCGACGTGGTGATCGGCACCGGCCCACACGTACTCGAGCCCGTGCAGTGGTTCGACCGCCCAGATGGCGGGCGCACGTTGGTCTGGAACTCGATCGGCAACATGCTCTCCACCCAGGTGCCGGCGAACAATCGAGTCGGTGGCGTTGCCCAGTGGAGCTTCGTTCAGACCGGCGACGACGCGGTCGAGGTGCAAGATGCCAGCTTCACCCCCACGTTCATGGACTTCGTGAGTGTCGGCACGTCGCTGACCACTCGCCATGACCTGAACGTCCTGCCGCTGGCCGATGCCGATGCCGCGGTGCGCCGCGAGTTCAGCGGACGCAGCGCTGACGAGCGCTATCAGTTTGTGACCGACACCTTAGGCGATGCGGTGACGGTAGTGCGCTGAACCTACCCGCGTCGGCCGCGGCGGGGGATGCGCGGTGCCGGCCGATTGGTCAGGGCGTAGCGCTCAAGCACGCGCAGGAAGTCGGCCTGTAGCTGGCGCCAGATCCAAACGCTCACCTGCTGCGCGGGAATCTCTGGCGCCTCAGTGAGCCACACTGAGATGGTGCCGATGAGCGCCCCGGCGAGGTATGCTGCGTCGGCGTCGAAGCCGATCGGCTTGGCCACTCGACGGTCGGCATACTGCAGCAGCGACTGCTCGATGATCCCCCGAAAGCGATCGCGCAGGCGGTGTGTGACCGCTGCAGACCCCTTGGGACCGAGCGCCCAGGCATAGGCCTCTTTGTACTCACCAATGTGGTTGAGATACTGCAGCAGAGTCTTGGGCAGGCCGGTCTCGGCGTCGTGAGAGGCCCCCGGCGAAATCATGTTCATCTGGTTGGCGTCAACGGCAAGCTCTTCGAAGGCGTCGGCCAGCAGCTCGTTGAGGTCGCTGTAGTGCACGTAGAACGAGCTGCGATTGACGCCAGCCTCACGCACCACGTCAGAGATGGAGATGCCCTCGATCGGCCCCGAGGCGATCAGATTGATGATCGCGGTGCGCAGAGCCTGTCGAGTGCGCTGCGCCCTCGGGTCGAGCACTCGGTCGTTGCGGGCTGGCATGTTTTCAGTCTACTCATGCACCTTGTACCGAACTGCCCAGCGATCGACTGCAAAACCCGCATGGCCCAACCACAGCCCCCGGCAGCAAGCGGCCGACGCCCGACACACCCGAGCGTCAGTGCGCGGCGCGCAGTGATCGCTGGGCAGTTCGGTACGCGGTCAGCGCTGCGCTCGCTCCCATGCGGCACGGTCGACGAGGCGGGCCTTGGGCGGCGTCACGGCTCCGCGGTGCGCGGCCTGCGCGATCAGCGCCCGCGCCTGCACCAGGCGCCCGGCATCGATGGCGCGATTCAGCTGGCTCACGTGAGTCAGGAAGGTCTCGTCTGCGGCCGTGTCGATGCCGTCTTCGGCGCAGACCAACCCCACCTCGGCGTCAGCGATCGCTTGCAGAGCGTCAAGCAGGGCAACCGCGCCAAACCCCAGCACGCTCAAACTGGCGATCACCAAGGTGTCGCCGGCCGCCGCCTGATCAAGCACCTCACGCAGCCGGTAGTGCCAGTCTTCGCTGGTGCGCGGTGCGATGCTGGCACGCTGGTCGATGCCCGCGCCCTCGATCGCAGCTTGCTGCTCAGCCGCACTCAGCAGCTCCGGGTGTTCGACGGTGAGTCCGATTCTGGCCATCAGGTGCCTCACTCCTCGCTCAAAAATGGTGGATGTCGTGGTCGCCAGCCAGTCTATCGCGCCGTTCCAGCGCCCCCACTGGTCACCTGGCGACGCGTTCGATCTGGAAGCCGAGCTGCTCGATCATGCGATAGTCGGCCGAGCTCTCCTGTCCCTTGCTGGTCAGATAGTCGCCCAAGAAGATCGAGTTGGCCGCGTAGAGCGCCATCGGTTGCAGCAGGTCGAGGTTGAGTTCGCGCCCACCGGCCAGCCGCACCTCGACGTCGGGCAGCAGATAGCGAAACATGCATACGATCTTCAAGCAGCGCAGCGCGGTCAGTTCATGGCGCTCAGCCATCGGTGTGCCCTCCTGCGGAATGAGGAAGTTGACCGGCACCGACTCAGCACCCAAACGACGCAGATCGAGCGCGGCATCCACTAGGTCGTCATCGCTCTCACCCATGCCGCAGATCAGCCCCGAGCACGGCGAGATGCCAGCCTGCTTCACCAACTCGAGGGTGCGCACCCGGTCGCGATACGTATGCGTGGTCACGATGCGATCGTGAAACTTCGCGCCGGTGTTGACGTTGTGGTTGAACCGGTCGACGCCGGCATCGGCGAGGCACGCTGCTTTTTCATCATCGATCAGACCGAGGCACGCGCAGATCTTCATCTCGGGCAGCTCGTCTTTGATGCGGCGCACGGCGTCACCCACCTTGTCGACATCACGGCGCGACGCCCGACGGCCGCTCATCACGATGCAGTATGTACCCGCCTGCTGCTCGTGCGCGTGGTGCGCACCGGCGACGATGGTGTCTTCGTCGACGAGGCGATACTCGGGCACCGGCGAAGCTGCGTAGATCGACTGTGAGCAGTAGGCGCAGTCTTCGGCGCAGCGGCCGCTCTGCGCGCTGATGAGCACATTGAGCTTCATCTGGTTGCCGAAGTAGTGGCGGCGAATGCGGTATGCGCCGGCGAGCAGATCAAGGATGTCATCATCATGCGCCCGCAGAATACGCAGTGCGTCGTCGCGCTCAGCAGGCTGCCCGGCAAGGATGCGCCGAGCCAGCCCACCCCAATCGGAATTGCACGGCGTGACCGACTCAGGCTCAGCGGGTCGAGGTTCGCCGCTCGGCCCAGCCGCGCGGCTGGTGGTGCGCGGCACGCCGCCATGAGTCGGGCCGAGTGCTGCCTCAGTCGGCTGCGAGGTGAGCGGGTGGAACGCAGTGGTGTCTGCCATGGAATTTCCCCTCCTGAACAGTGTTCACTAGAACACTGTTCAGGATAAGCTCGCCGAGGCGACGCCGCAAATCAGCGACCAGCGAGAGGTGTCAGCAAGCCAACATCGCACACCCTCTCCCAGGTAAACCACAGAAGCCCTCTCTCCAGCGTAGGGAGTACTGCACGCGCCTTGACACAGTAAGCCAACGTACGTACATTGTGAGTACACAAAGGAGAGCGTCATGATAGACATCGGCACTGCGACACACCCGGCGAAGAACCAACGCTTCAACCTTCGCGCAACCGATCGCCAAGAGGCGGTGCTCCGTCGTGCTGCGGAGGCCACCGACCGCACACTCACCGATTTTGTGCTGAACAGTGCGGTCGAGCAGGCGCATCGTGTGCTCGCTGATCGTCGATGGTTTAGCGCTACAGACGAGCAGTTCGCTGAGTTTGTCCGCCTGCTCGACGAGCCGTTGCCATCGACTACCAAGTTCGACCGGTTGTTCTCTCGCCGCTCGCGCTTCTCTGAGTCGGAATGAGCGAGCTCACCGCACCAAGGAAGCTCACGAAGGCTGACATCCGGGAAGGGTTCGAGAGCGGTGCAGCCGATCTTGACCAGTGGTTCGTCAAGTACGCTTGGGAAAACCAAGCTGCCAACAACGCGACCACCTATGTCATTACCAACGACGTGCGCGTTGTCGCCTACTATTCGATCGCTATGGCGGCAATCGAAAAGGAAACGGCACCGGCCGATATACTCAAGGGTTCACGCCCGGCGAGCATCCCGTGCATTCTGCTCGCGCGGCTTGCCGTCGACCGGCAGTGGGCAGGGCAGGGGCTCGGCTGGGAACTTCTGCGTGATGCACTGCTCAGATCGGTGGGTCTCAGCAAGAGCATCGGTGCCGCGGCTGTACTCATTCACTGCCGCGACGAAAACGCCCGAGCCTTCTACCTCGCGAACGGTGACTTCATCTCGTCGCCCGTGGACGATCTGCACCTCATTGCCCCGATGAAAGCACTCCGGTCATACGTTGACGGGTAATGCCCACCAGCTCGTGATCGCGAACGACGGAGAGTTTCAGGCTGTCCGATGAGATGCGCTGCGCGACCTAGAAATCCCAGTCTTCGTCTTCGGTGTTGACGGCATTGCCGATCACGTACGACGACCCCGAGCCCGAGAAGAAGTCGTGGTTCTCGTCGGCGTTGGGCGACAGCGCCGACAGGATGGCCGGGTTCACATTGGTCACCGACGACGGGAACATGGGCTCGTAGCCGAGGTTCATCAGCGCCTTGTTGGCGTTGTAATGCAAGAAGCGCTTGACGTCTTCGGTCAGCCCTGCCTCGTCGTAGAGATCTTGGGTGTACTCCACCTCGTTGTCGTACAGGTCGTATAGCAGCGCGAAGGTGTACTCCTTGAGCTCGTCGCGACCGGCCTGATCGAGCTTCTCGAGCCCGCGCTGGTACTTGTAGCCGATGTAATAGCCGTGCACAGCCTCGTCACGAATGATCAGGCGGATCAGATCGGCCGTGTTGGTCAGCTTCGCGTGGCTCGACCAGTACATGGGCAGGTAGAAGCCCGAGTAGAACAGGAACGACTCAAGCAGCGTCGAGGCGACCTTGCGCTTGAGCGGCTCGTCGCCGCGGTAGTACTCCAGCACGATCGCGGCCTTGCGCTGCAGGTTCTGGTTCTCCTCTGACCAGCGAAACGCGTCATCGATGTCTTTGGTGTTCGACAACGTCGAGAAGATCGACGAGTACGACTTGGCGTGCACGCTCTCCATGAATGCGATGTTGGTGTACACCGCCTCCTCGTGCGGAGTGACCGCATCGGGAATGAGCGACACCGCGCCGACCGTGCCCTGGATCGTGTCAAGCAGCGTCAGCCCGGTGAACACGCGCATGGTGAGCGTCTTCTCGGCATCACTCAGCGTGGCCCACGACTGGATGTCATTCGACAGCGGCACCTTCTCGGGCAGCCAGAAGTTGCCGGTCAACCGCTGCCACACCTCGAGATCTTTGTCATCTTCGATGCGGTTCCAGTTGATCGCGTCGACCCTGTCGACGAGTTTCAGCTTCGGTGCTGCATTCATGGTCGGTGTGCCTCTTTCTCGAACTGTCTGAACGTTTCGGCGCGCAGCGCCAGCCTGAACCCGAAGACGGGTCACAGCATGCAGCTGACGCAGCCCTCAACCTCGGTGCCCTCGAGCGCCATCTGCCGCAGGCGAATGTAGTAGAGCGTCTTAATGCCCTTGCGCCAGGCGTAGATCTGCGCCTTGTTGAGGTCACGAGTCGTGGCCGTATCTTTGAAGAACAGTGTCAGCGACAGCCCCTGGTCAACGTGCTGCGTGGCCGCGGCGTAGGTGTCGACGATCTTCTCGTAGCCGATCTCATAGGCATCCTGGTAGTACTCCAGGTTGTCGTTGGTGAGGTACGGCGCCGGGTAGTAGACGCGCCCGATCTTGCCCTCTTTGCGGATCTCGATCTTCGAGGCGATCGGGTGAATCGACGATGTGGAGTTGTTGATGTAGCTGATCGACCCGGTCGGCGGCACCGCCTGCAGATTCTGATTGTAGATGCCGTGCTCGGCGACGCTCGCTTTCAGCGCGAGCCAGTCATCCTGCGTGGGGATGCTGACACCGGCATCTGCGAACAGCCGCGCGACCCGCTCGGTGGCCGGCTTCCACTCCCGCTCGGTGTACTTGTCGAAGAACGCGCCGGTGGCGTATTTCGAGCGCTCGAACCCGTCGAATGCCTCGCCGCGGTCGATGGCGATGCGGTTGGATGCCCGCAGCGCATGGTAGAGCACCGTGTAGAAGTAGATGTTCGTGAAGTCGATGCCCTCGTCACTACCGTAGAAAATGCGCTCACGCGCCAGGTAGCCGTGCAGGTTCATCTGCCCGAGACCGATGGCATGACTGCGGTCGTTGCCTGCCTCAATCGACGGCACCGAGTGAATGTGGCTGTGATCGCTGACCGAGGTGAGTCCGCGAATGGCAGTCTCGATAGTCAGTGCGAAGTCGGGTGAGTCCATCGTCTTGGCAATGTTCAGCGACCCCAGGTTGCACGAGATGTCTTTGCCGATCTGCTCATAGCCCAAGTCATCGCGATATTCGCTGGGCTCATTGACCTGCAGAATCTCAGAGCACAGGTTCGACATGTTGATGCGCCCTTCGATCGGGTTGGCACGGTTGGCGGTGTCTTCGAAGAGCACGTAGGGGTAGCCCGATTCGAACTGGATCTCGGCCAGGGTCTGGAAGAACTCGCGCGCGTTGATCTTCGACTTGCGAATGCGCTCGTCGTCGACCCACTCGCGGTAGTGCTCCGTGACCGACAAATCGGCGAAGGCCTTGCCTGTGATGCGCTCGACGTCGTAGGGGCTGAACAGGTACATGTCTTCGTTCTTCTTGGCCAGCTCGAAGGTGATGTCGGGGATCACCACGCCCAGCGAGAGGGTCTTGATGCGGATCTTCTCGTCGGCGTTCTCGCGCTTGGTGTCGAGAAAGCGATAGATGTCAGGATGGTGGGCGTTCAGATACACCGCACCGGCGCCTTGGCGCGCACCCAGCTGGTTGGCATAGCTGAACGAGTCTTCGAGCAGCTTCATGATCGGAATCACGCCCGACGACTGGTTCTCGATGTGCTTGATCGGTGCACCCGACTCGCGGATGTTCGACAGCAGGAAGGCCACGCCACCACCGCGCTTCGACAGCTGCAGGGCCGAGTTAATCGAGCGGCCGATCGACTCCATGTTGTCTTCGATGCGCAGCAGGAAGCATGAGACCAGCTCACCACGCTGCTTCTTGCCGGCGTTGAGGAACGTCGGTGTGGCTGGCTGAAAGCGGCCGGCGATGATCTCGTCGACCAGATGGGTCGCCAGCTCCTGATCGCCGGCGGCAAGGTAGAGGCTGACCACGACCACGCGGTCTTCGAAGCGCTCAAGGTAGCGCTTGCCGTCGAAGGTCTTCAGTGTGTAGCTGGTGTAGTACTTGAACGCACCCAAGAAGGTCGGGAAGCGGAACTTCACCGCGTAGGCGCGCTTGAACAGGTCTTTGACGAACTGCCACGGGTAGAGCTCGAGGAACTCTTTCTCGTAGTACTCGTGCTCGGTCAGATACTCGATCTTCTCTTCGAGGTCGTGAAAGAAGACGGTGTTCTGGTTGACGTGCTGCAAGAAGAACTCGCGAGCAGCCTCATGGTCTTTCTCAAACTGGATGCGCCCGTTCTCGTCGTAGAGATTGAGCATCGCGTTGAGCGCGTGGTAGTCGAGCTGCTGGCCCTCTACGCCACCCGCCCCGGGGTGTGCTGCCTCGGTGAAAGCTGCCAAAATCGTTCCAATCCTTCGCGGATGACCTGCAGGTCATCATCTGTACCCATGAGTTCGAACCGGTAGAGCACCGGTACGTGGCATTTCGCGGCGATGATGTCACCCGCCAGCCCGTACCCGGTGCCGAAGTTCGTGTTGCCGCCGGCGATGACGCCCCGCAGCAGATCACGATTGGCCTTCACGTTGAGAAACTTGATGACCTGCTTCGGCACGGCGCCCTTCGTATCGCCGCCGCCATAGGTGGGAACGACCAGCACGAAGGGCTCGGTGGCCATCACCTGGGGGTCAGACGGGCGCAGCGGAAGTCGCTGTGCCGGCAGCCCCAGGCGATCGATGAACCGGCGCGTGTTCTCTGACACGCTCGAGAAGTAGATCAACCGGCTCATGATGTGGCTCAGACCAGGCTGGCCACCGCGGTCTCAGCCGCGGCCAGCGCATCGATCTTGTCGGGGCGGAACCCCGACCAGTGCCCGGCGTCGGTCACCACGACCGGCGCCTGCTGGTAGCCCAGACCCTTGACATGGTCGAGCGCCGCGGCGTCTTCGGTGATGTCGACCACGGTGTAGTCGATGCCGCGCTTGTCGAGCGCGCGGTAGGTGGCGTTGCACTGCACGCATGCGGGCTTGCTGTAGACCGTAACTGCCATGTCTGATTCTCCACTTTCATGTGCCATACGAGATGGGATGCGCTGGCTGATTGTGAGACTCACAACGCCAGTTCGGACTTCTTTCGCTCACCGCGGTGAACGTGTACTCGATACTACATCTAGTGGTCGCCAGATTTCCCGACACAAGATGGTGTGTTACAGCGATGTAATTACTCAAGTGTGAAAGTTCGTTGAGATTCCGCGGTTTGTCCCCTGATTGCCCCGCCGGAAATTGCTCTCGCAAAGGCCCGCACCACTCGCATCCCCGGCGTGTCGCAGCCAAGCCGGCCAGCCCGCGCCGGGCATCCATACTCTGCGGTTAGCATGAAAGGGCGACGCACCCCGACGCGCGCGTCAGATGGCCAGACCGCACCGAGAGGAGGCTCGCATGTTCCGCCGACTGCTCACCGCCCTCTGGCTGCTGCTGAGCCTCGCGCTCATCGCCACCCTGGTTTGGGGCCCAGCCATGCTCGGCCAGCGCATCGGGTTCGCTCAGCTGCTCGCCTTTCCCGTGCCGGCGGTCGCGCTGCTGGCCTTATTCGGTGCCGCACTGCTGATCACTTCGGTGCTCTCTGGGCGAGCGGTCGTTTCGACCATCGTGTGTGTGGGGCTGGTGTGTGCCGCGGCAGTGCCTGCACATCAGGCAGTGCAGCCGTCAGCCAGCGCCTGGTCTAGCGATCAGGTCGGCACGCAGACCACCGGTACCCTGCGCATCCTCAGTTGGAATATCGGCGCCCGCGCCGAATCGCTGCCCGCAGTGGCCGATCTCGCCGCCGAGGTGTCACCACAGGTGATCGCCCTGCCTGAGACCAATGTCAGCGAAGCTCGCGAGCTCAGCACACTTCTGGCCGAGCGCGGCCTCGACTTCACCGTGGTCGGCTCGTCGCGCAACAACGACAGCGCCTGGCCGACCACCGTGCTGGTTGCCACACAGCTGGGCGCTTTCCATCTGGTCAACGACACCACACAGCAGGTGCGCGGCGGCATCGTGGCGGTGCCCGAAGACAGCTCACTGCCGACCATCGTGGTCGCACATACCCAACAGCCCGGCTTCAGCGAGTCACAAGCTGATGTCTGGCGGTCGCATCTGAACTGGTTGGGCCAATGGTGCTCAAAGGGCGACACGGTGGTTGTGGGAGATTTCAACGCCACGTCGGCCAACATCGGCGACAGCCTCGGCGACTGCGCCGAGCAGACCAGCGTGGCGCACGGGGCGCTGAACGCGGGCACGTGGCCGACGATTCTGCCCGCATGGATGGGCGCGGCCATCGATCGCGTCTACACCTCGTCGTCACGCACGATAGACGGATTCTGGGCGATCAGTGGCACCAGCGCCACTGACTCGGATCACCGCCCGATTGTGGTCGACGTCAGATCTTCGTAGCGGGCTCGGCGTCGCTCTCATCGACATCAGCATCATCAGCGTCGAGGTCTGCCACAACGGGAGCCGTTGAGACGGTCACCACGCGACGAGCAGCAGACCGCCGCACAACGGCGCGAACGATCGCGCGCCATCCGAACAAGAAAATCGCCAACACGCTGCTGGTGATGACAACGAAGCCGAATGCCACGCCATGCAGGGTGAGTGCGCGCAGCACGAAGCCGCCGACGAGCGTGAAAGCCCAGATCACTGAGGCGGTGTGCGACAGATTGAGCGGGTCGCGCCAAGCGCGCACCAGCCCCCAACCAATGACTGCGCCGACCAAGAACGGCCAGGCCACCTCGAGAATGTGCCAGAAACTCGGGTCGGTGCCGTGCGCACGCCCACCAATGAAGGCGAACAGCAGAATGGCGAGCGCGTCGGCGAGTGCAGCCACGGTCACCCAGAGCCCGCCGGTGCCGGCAGCGGCCAGCCGTTGTGCGCGCTCGGGGCCAGTCTCGACTCGGGTCGGCGATTCTGCCGCCGCGGTGGCCGGGGTCACGTCGTTCTGCTGATCAGTCGTCGAAGTACTCACGAGATCAGACTATGCCAATTCTGCCGCAACGCGATTTTCCCCTTGTGTACATGGGCATGTACACAAGGGGAACGGTTCATTCTGATTCGGTGCCGAATCCCTCTGAACTCTCCGTGGCCGCGCGCGAGCGCTGGCAGCGGTACATGTCAGCGTTCGGCATCAACCTGCAGCGGGCCCGGCATCAACTGGGCTACAGCCAGGAGTATGTGGCAGCGCAGACCGGCATCAGCCCCTATACCTATATGCGATATGAGCAGGGCCTCGGGCAGAACAACGAACCAGCGAACCCCAAGCTGACGAATCTGTTGGCGCTCTCGTCTGCGCTGCAGACTCCACTGCACGAGCTGCTGCCGAGCGACCCGCCCGACCTGCGCTGAGCATCCACCAGTTCTACACAGGCGCGAGATTCCCGAATTTTCTCCACAGCCTCGGATTCTCCGTCTCCAAGCGGGCCATTTCGTCAGTGCCTCGCGATGGAATGCCAGCATGAACACCACGCCCCCACCCCAGACCTGCCCCGAATGGTGCCTGTTGCGCCATGAGCATGCCGTAGCCGCGACACTGCCAGACTGCCGGCATCTGCTGCACCTGAGCCCCATGACACTGGTGCCCGTCGTCGTGCGCGAGACCACGCCGCACGACGGCCAAGTGCTCTCTCACGCACGCGCCCGGGAGTGCGCTGTTGGGCTGCTGCAGGTCGACGGCGAGACCTACCTCAGCTGTGACACCGACGACGCTCACGAGCTCACGCTCACCATCGAGAGCGCCCAGCGGCTGATCACGGCCATTCGCCCCTACCTGCGAGTGGCACGCGCCACCTGATTCAGCGCACACGCGCACCTTTACACTGGATGCCATGGTCGCCTCTGCCCCTCGTCTGCCGGTTTTCGTGCTGGCCGGCTACCTCGGCGCAGGCAAGACGACCCTGCTCAATGACCTACTGCACAACACGCTCGGCGTGCGCATCGGCGTGATCGTCAACGACTTCGGCGACATCGCCGTCGACGCCGCACTGGTCGATGCGGCCATCGACACCGTGACCACGCTCGAGGGCAACTGCCTGTGTTGCATCACCGACGCCGGAGCCATCGACGGAATGATCGAGCGCCTCGCGCAGCCTCGCCTGCAGCTCGACGCCATCGTGGTCGAGTCGAGTGGCCTGGCCGACCCGGCAAACCTCGCTCGTCGAGTCAGCGCCACCAAAGTCGATCGCGCTCGCTATGCCGGCACGATTCTGGTGGTTGATGCGGCCGAACATGCCGAGACGCTGCGTCGCCATCCGCAGATCGCGCAAGACGGCAAGGTGGCCGACCTCGTCGTGCTCAACAAAGCCGACCTGGTCGAGCCCGCCGAGCTCGAGCACCTGCGCGAACAGCTGAGCGTCTCGTCACAGGGCGCGCCCGTGCTCGCCACCTCGTTCGCCCGCGTCGACCCAGCGCTGCTGTTCGACCCCGTTGAGCACACGCCTCCGCGCTTCGGGCAGGTCACTCTGCCATTCGAGACACTTTCCGGCACGGCCGAGCCCCACCTGCACCATCAGTACGACAGCCTCTCATTTACCACCGAGCGACCACTCAGCCCGGCGGCCCTGCTCGACCTGCTGTATGAGCATCCCGGCGGCCTCTACCGGCTGAAGGGGCATGTGCGACTCAATGTGACGCGAGGCCCCGGCGCATCAAAGCACCCGCTTGAAGTACAGAGCGTAGGGCCGCATGTGCGCTTCGCCCGCCAGCGCGCCCACCAGGTCGACCACACTGAGCTGGTACTGATCGGCCCCGGCCTCGACCGCCAGCTACTGACCGACCGGCTCGAGGCCTGCTGCTGCGAAACGCCAAAGCCGGCCGACCGCACCGCGATGATCACCATCAACCGATACCTCGACTGAAGCGCTGGGGCCGCAACTTTGGCCGCGACCCTCGCCGCGCATCCATCGGCTGGGCCTCGATGCCGCGTAGACTGGAACGCGGAACCAAAAGGAGGACACCATGGCAGACGAGCAGGCGACCGAGCAGCAAGAGGCCACCATCGGCAAGTTCATCGGCGGACCACTCGACGGGCAGGTGCTGCCGCTCGAGCCAGGGTCAGGCAAAGAGCTGGTGTTCCCCTACGACACCGCACAGATCATCTACCGCCAGGTGGGCGAAGTCACCAACACCGGCCCTGACGACGGCGCTGCCACCGCAACGTACCGGTTTGTGCGCACCACCGGCGACCTTGAGGTGCACGACCGCATCTGAGGTCGAGGCCGCCGAGCCTCGCGTTGTTGGGGCTTGGCATCAGGGGTCACACAAGAAGAGGCTCAGCTCACGGTCGGCTCGCATTCTTGGAGCTTGCCCAGAAGCACGCGTGTTCATGGCATGCGCTGACACGCCGTGTGCCGCGCCCGCATGATGCCGGCGTTTGACGCACATGCATGCTCACCGGCGTTGATTGAGCACCTTGGCACTCGAGCGTGCTAAAGTGGCTAGGTCCGAGAGGATCTCGGGGCTATAGCTCAGTTGGTAGAGCGCTTCGTTCGCAATGAAGAGGTCAGGGGTTCAATTCCCCTTAGCTCCACCACCCCGTTGCCCGCACATCACCACCCCGCCCCCATTGCCGCTTTGCGCGTCGTTCTTACATTCATTCTTGAGATATCAGTGCGAGACCGACGCAAAAGCTGACGGATCGCCGGTGGCGCGCCCTGAAGTGGCGCTCCGAGCCCGATCGATCTAGTATCTATGTCGTATACGATGAAGTGCACCGCCGCGAGCGCCGAGCGCTGACGTCGACGGGCGACCGAGCCAAGCACCCGCAGTGCCACTCGCCCACCACCCCGAAACCCTGAGCCCGGCTCGCAGGAATATGTGGTCTGACCACATTGCGCCTGCACGATTCGGTGCCGGCGCGGCGATTGCCGCCATTAGCCAGCGAAGGAGGCTCTCGACCAATGCTCAATACCAGCAACACTGGCAGTCGTGAAGCCGTCGCTGGCTGGCCCAACAGCCACACCGGCACCAGCACCGGCACCTGCTGCCCCGCCACTGGCACCACCGACGCCCACCGTGGGCACACCCTCGACATCAGCATCAACCGAACGAATCTCACCAGGAGCAGTTCATGAACCAGACAGCAACCCCCACGCAGTCACCCGCGCACACCCACGCACCCGCACAGGCGCCCACACCCGTGCGCAGCGCACAGCGCATCGTCGAGGCCCTCGAGGCTGCCGGCGTGCGCTGGGTGTTCGGGGTTCCCGGCGCGAAAGTCGATCAGGTCTTCGACGCGCTCGAAGACTCCAGCATCGAGGTGGTGGTCTGCCGGCACGAACAGAACGCCGCGTTCATGGCCGCGGCAGTCGGCCGCCTCACCGGTCGCCCCGGTGTCGCACTCGTCACCTCCGGCCCCGGCACCTCAAACTTGGCGACCGGCTTGGTCACGGCCACCACCGAGGGCGACCCGATGATCGCGCTCTGCGGCGCCGTGCCTCGCGCAGATCGCCTCAAGCGCACCCACCAGTCAATGGATGCCGCCGGCCTGCTGGCCACCGTCTCGAAGTTCGCCGGCGAGGTTGACGATGCCGACAACGTGCCCGAGGCGATCGTCAACGCATTGCGGCAGGCCGAGGTCATGCCCCGCGGCGCCGCCTCACTGGTGCTGCCCGCCGATGTGATGGCCGAGCCAACCAGTGTGCCGCTGCCGCCGCTGCATCGCGTGCCCGCTCTCGGGCCGGCCCGCGCCGAGTCGATCGCGCAGGCAGCGAAACTGCTGCGCGAAGCGCGCTTTCCGGTGGTGCTCGCCGGAGTGCGCTCGGCCTGTGCCGAGGGCGCCGAGGCCCTGCACACACTGCTCGAACACACTGATCTGCCCGTGGTCGAAACGTTCCAGGCCGCCGGGCTGGTCTCGCGCGAACTTGAGGATCACTACCTCGGCCGCGTCGGACTCTTCCGCAACCAGCCGGGTGACGTGGTGCTCGACCAGGCCGACGTGGTGCTCGCGATCGGGTACGACCCGGTGGAATACGATGCGAAGCTGTGGAACCACGACGCCTCGCGCACCATCATCAACCTTGACGAGGTGGCCGCCGACATCGACGCGTTCTACGCGCCGACCCTCGAGCTGCGGGGCGACATCCCGACCACCATCGAAGCGCTGGCCGAGGCACTTGACGGCCTCGAGCATCCTGCCGCCGACCGCACTGTGATCGACGAACAGCGCGCCCGGCTCGATGCCACTGCACAGGTCGACGCCCGGCACGACGACAGCTTCGGCCTCGACCCCAAGGCGGTGACGCTTACCCTGCGCGAGCTGGTCGACGACGACACCACCGTGATCTCTGACGTGGGCAGCCACTACATCTACCTGGCCCGCTACTTCCGCACCTACCGGCCACGGCACCTGCTGTTCAGCAACGGGCAGCAGACCTTGGGCGTCGCGCTGCCCTGGGCCATCGCTACCGCACTGGTGCGGCCCGGCAAGCCGGTACTCTCAGTCTCCGGTGATGGCGGGTTCTTGTTCTCGGCGATGGAGCTCGACACCGCGGTGCGTCTCGGTGTGAACTTCACTCACATCGTGTTCAACGACGGCACCTACGACATGGTCGCCTTCCAGCAGATGAAGAAGTACGGCCGCACCTCTGGCGTGCAGCTCGGCCACCCCGACTTGGTGGCCTACGCCGAGGCGTTCGGCGCCCACGGCCACCGCGCGACCACGCTCGAAGAGCTTGCCCGGGCCATCCGCCTGGGTCAGACTGAAGACGGGCCCACGATCATCGACGTGCCCGTCGACTACCGCGACAACCTCGCCGGTCTCGCCGGCGACCTCAGAGAAGGAGTCCTGTCATGAGCGACGGAAACAACGGTCACATCGTGCGCCACGAGGTCTTTCAGACCTCGCTGATGAGTGCACTGCTCGACGGCATCTACGACGGCGAGATGAGCATCGCCGAGTTGCTCGGGCAGGGCAGCTTCGGCCTCGGCACCTTCAACGGGCTCGACGGCGAGATGATCATCCTCGACGGCAAGTGCTGGCAGATGAAGGTCGACGGCAGCGTGCGGCCGGCCGATCTCGATCAGCGCACCCCGTTCGCGGTGGTCACCAATTTCGTGACCAACCTCACGGCCCAGGTGAAGCCCCACTCCACCCGCGATGAGGTGTCGGCGCTGGTCGACTCGCTGACCGTCTCGCCGAACTACCTGTACGCGCTGCGCATCACCGGCACGTTCGACTGGGTCAAGACGCGCACAGTGCAGTTGCAGAGCAAGCCCTACCCGCGCATGGTCGACGCCACCGACAACGAGCCGACGCTGCGTTTCGAGAACGTCACCGGCGTGGTCGGCGGCTTCCGCACTCCGGTGTACGAGCAGGGCATCTCGGTGCCCGGCTGCCACGTGCACTTCATCGACGACGACCACACCAGGGGCGGGCACGTACTCGACTTCCAGATGGCCGAGGGCACCGTCGAGGTGTGTCTGGGCACCGACCTGCGTCTGTCGCTGCCACGCACCGAGGCCTTCGAGGCGGCCAACCTCTCGCCCGAAGACCTGCACGAGGAGCTGCACAAGACCGAGTCGCACAGTTAACCCAGCACCCATATACGATTCTGGTCGGCAGGATGCGCCACTCCAGCACCAGCCGCTTGATGCGGCCGTTCGCGGGAGAATTCGATTCTGTGCGCTAACGCACAGATATTGTGCAGAATCGTCCCCCGGTGCTGCAGAGACGCACCACCTTCGATGTTTCAGGATGATCTGAAGATTCCTGACTACAAGGAGGTAGCAGATGTCCGCACTCACCCCCGCGTCCGCACCCACGAAGGGCCTGCGCCGCGTGGTGGCCGCCTCAATGGCCGGCACCATCGTCGAATGGTACGAGTTCTTCCTCTATGCGACGGCGGCCACTCTGGTGTTCAACAAGGTGTTCTTCCCGCCGAGCGAAGACCCCTATATGCCGATCATCGCAGCATTCGTCACCTATGCTGTGGGCTTCATTGCGCGCCCACTCGGCGGCATCGTCTTCGCGCACTTCGGCGACAGATACGGTCGCAAGCACCTGCTGCAGGTGGCCATCATCATGGTCTGTGCCTCGACGTTTTTGATGGGCTGCCTGCCCACCTTCGACACGGTCGGCTACTGGGCGCCTGCACTGCTGGTCACCCTGAGATTTCTACAGGGCATCGCCGTCGGCGGTGAGTGGGGCGGCGCCATGCGGCGTGTGTAGGCCACCGAGCCACACAAGTGTCGTCAATTGCGCAAAAGAAAGCTCATACCCGCATTTCACGACACCTCTTACGCGGCAGAGCTGAAAAACAGCCCGCTCGCAGTGTCACACGCAGTGTAGGAGGGTCAGCCGACGTCGCGACGGCGATCAAGGATGTCGTCGAGTCGTTCCGAGTCGAAGCTCGCGTCGACCCCGGCCCGCTGGTCCATCCAGGCATAGCCGGGCTCGACCTCTTCGTTTTCAAGGGCAGCGACCACTTCGTCGACCTCGGCGTTGTGCCCCGAGACCTCGGGGTGCAGGCGATGCACTTCGGCATCTGGTCCTGTCGGCACGCCAGGTCGCAGACCGGGTGCATCGACCGACTCGCCGGTACGCGCTGCTTCGGCGAGGGCGGCCGCAATGACGGCCTCGCGGGTCACCCCGAGTGGCTCGGGAATCGGCGTCGGGGTCCATTGGCGGTGTTCGGCGCTGGCCTCGTCACGCTCATCTTCGGCCTGCGCATCGGCGAAGCCTGCCTGATCGAACACCGGCACGTCAGCTGGCGCAGCGGCAGGCTGAGCGCTCTGATGGTGGCCACGCAGGTTGCGCAGCGCAGTCGAACGCATGAGCAGACCGAGCGCACCAAAGACCAAACCCGCAGTGATCAGCAGGATGCCGAACAGACCGGTCTGAATCTGAGTGACTCCGATGAGCAGCCCCATGATCGACACCAGGGCAACGCCAGAGCCCACCGCGATGCCACGGCGAGCTTGGCGCACATACTCAGGCACGGCACGACGCGCGGCCTGGCGCTCGTTGTGCACCCGCTGCCGCTCGAGGCGGCGAGCCTCGCGCTCAACGATCATGGCCCGTCGAGCATCGACCTCTTGCTCGTATTCTTCAGGAAGCTCTTGGTTGCGTGCGATGACGTTGACCGCGCGCTGCACCCGTGCTGCGTTTCGGGCGGTGGTGCGCATATTGCGGCGTTCTACCCAGCCCGGCACCAGCACCGCGAGCCACAGGCCGACGACGCAGAGCACCAGCAGCGCCCCACCGATCTGACCGAAGACTCCATCCATGCTCACTAAGGTACGAGCAAACCGCATCCGCGGCACGCATTGACACGGTGTGGCGCAGATCAGCCCTGAAGACGTCGCTGTTGCAGCGCCGCCAGCACACCCCCGGCGGGAACGTCTTCGGCGAGCATGGCGAACACATGATGGTCACGCCACGCACCGTCGATGTGAATGTACCCCCTGCGCACGCCTTCATAGTGAAAGCCGAGTTTCTCGGCCACCCGTCGTGAGGCCTGGTTCTCAAGCCGCATGCAAATCTCGATACGGTGCATGCCGAGTGCCTGAAATAGGTGATCGGCCATGAGCGCGACGGCAGTCGGGGCAAGACCGTGCCCGGCCATCCGCTCGGCGATCCAATACCCGATCGAGCACGATCGCAACGACCCCCACGCAATCTGCGAGACGCTCACCTGTCCGATAATGTGCTCCCGCCAACACATCACGCAGGTGATGCTCTCGCCACGGCGCATCCATGAGACCATCGCACGCACCGCTGATCGGGTGCCGGCTTGCCCCGACACACCCGGCTGAGTGGCCTCCCAACGCTGCAACCAAGCTCGACCCACCGCCAGCTCATGGTCGAGTTCTCGCCAGTCAGCGTTGCGAATGGGCCGAACCGTCAAGTCACCGCTGACCAGCGCCGGAACACTGCTCAGCATGCCGCCTCATTCTCGGGCGACTGATCGGCGTGTCGGGTCACTGCTGTGCACGCTCGGCCAGCCATGCGTTGAACGCCGGGCCGAGGTCATCGCGCTCTGATGCGAGCGTGACCACCGTTTTGAGGTACTCGAGCTTGTCGCCCGTATCGAAACGCCGACCGGTGTAAACCACACCAAGCACCGGCCCTGCGATGGATGCGTCGCTTGCGAGCGTCTGCAGGGCGTCGGTCAGCTGAATCTCGCCGCCACGACCGGGCTCAGTCTGTTCGAGCACGTCAAAGATCTCGGGGCGCAGCACGTAGCGGCCGATCACGGCGAGGTTCGAGGGTGCGGTGCCTGCCGGGGGCTTCTCGACCAGCCCAGTGATGGTCACCACATCTGCTTCTTCGGTGGGTTCAACTGCGGCAACGCCATACAGGTGAGCGCGGTCTTCGGGCACCTCGAGCAACGCCACCACGGTCGCCGAGCGAGTGCGCTGCACCTCGAGCATGCGCTCGAGCAGCGGTTCGTCGGCGTCGATCAGATCGTCACCGAGCAGTACTGCGAAGGGTTCATCGCCCACATGCTCCCGGGCGCGCAGCACAGCGTGGCCCAGCCCCTTGGGGTTGCCCTGTCGCACCGCGTGCACCTCGGCCACCTCGGTGGCATGTTGCACCTCGGCCAGCAGAGCGTCTTTGCCGTCAGCGGCCAAGCGCTCTTCGAGATACGGTGCAGCATCGAAGTGATCTTCGATGGCGTCTTTGCCACGGCCGGTGATCAGCAGCAGATCGTCGAGGCCAGCACGTGCAGCCTCTTCAACCACATATTGAATGGCTGGCCGGTCAACCACCGGCAGCAACTCTTTGGGAATCGCTTTCGTGGCCGGCAGAAATCTCGTGCCGAGCCCCGCCACCGGAACCACCGCTTTGCGCACGCCAGTGACCGGTGAAGAGGTGTTCGCATACTCATTCATGTGCCCCAGCCTACCGTCTCGCGCATTCTAGACTGGCAGCGTGGCCGTAACCGACATCTCACCCGAGCAGCGCAAAGCGCAGCTGCGCACCCGGTTGCGCGCCGCCCGAAAGGCTCGATCGAGCACTCAACGAGCACGTGACGAGCAGGCGATCGCCGCCCAGATTGTCACGCTTGCCAAGCAGCAGTCGGTGGGCAGCCTGGCCGCTTTTCTCTCTGCCCCCACCGAGCCGCCCACTGCGGCTCTGCTGCACTGGGCCGCCGACTGCCAGATGCCGGTGCTGCTGCCGCGCACCCGCCCCGACGGCGCGCTCGACTGGGTCTGGGCAGCTGAGGTCGAAGACACGATCACGCATTTAGGCATCCCCGAAGCACAAGGCCCGCTGGCCGAGGCGCAGGCGATCGAACACGTCGACCTGATCATCATCCCGGCTCTGGCGGTATCACCACGCGGTGCCAGACTCGGCCAGGGCGGCGGCTTCTACGACCGCACGCTCGCTGCTCTGTCGCACGTGCCGCCCACGGCTGCACTCGTGTTCGACGAAGAGGTTCTCGACGATCTGCCGCTCGAGCCCCACGACCGCTCTATCGACCTGATCGTGACGCCGAAACGCATCATCACCTGCACCCCAGGCGAGTGACCGGCGGCGCCCAGCCCCGTCATCCGTGCGCTGACGGCCAATGCCAACTAGCATTAAGACGTGTGGAGCGCACATCTCCGCACTCTCTGCCCTGCATCCGCACGGCTGAACCGCACACACAGGAGTTTCCAGCATGAAACAGGTCTTCGCCGGCTTCCGCGACTTCATCTCTAAAGGCAACGCCATTGACCTCGCCGTCGGCGTCGTCATCGGCACTGCATTCACCGCTCTGATCACCGCCCTGGTCGAGAAACTGATCATGCCGCTGATCGCCGCCATCTTCGGTCAGCCCAATTTCGACTCCGTCGGCAACTTCACCATCAACGGTGCCGATTTCTCGCTCGGCGCGGTCATCACCGCCGTCGTGAACTTCCTGCTGGTGGCTGCAGCGCTCTACTTCGTGATCGTGCTGCCGTTCAACAAACTGCGTGAGTTCCAAGAAAAGCACAAGAAGGCGGTCGCTGAAGAGCCCGGCGACACCCGCACCGAGCTCGACGTGCTCAAAGAGATCCAGGCAGCCCTCGCCGCGCAGCAGGGTGGGTCAGGCGCACCCCGCGCATGAGTTGAGGCGTCTCAGCCCCAATGAGGAGGCCGCTGTGCTTTGAGCCAGCGGTCTTCTTCATGTTCGGGCGAAGCATCGCCCCAGCTCTCAGCCCGTTCACCGTCGGCCGCAGCCGCGAGCGTCTCGTCACGCACCACCGCCTGTTCGGGGTTCGGCAACTCGCCATAGACCACCCGGCGCGGGCCGAGCCGGCGAACCTGAGGCTGGTCACCAGTCATCACTGCCCCTGTTCGGCCGCGGTCTCGCGTCGCTGCTGCTCAATCTGCTCGTGCTGCCGCGCCAGCTGCTGAAACTCAGCCTGAATCTCGTCGGCGATGTGCTGCGGATTGGCGAACAACTCGAACGAGTACACGCGGCGGAAGCGCCAGCCCATACGCGTCAGCAGCGACGGATGCAGGCGAAGCGACTCGCGCAGTGTGTCACGGCTGTAGTCGGCGTCGGTTTCGATGACCATCTTGGTGATGCCATCGGTGACGGTGAGCCCCAGTTGGTCGTCGAAGTGGTCGTCGACGGTGAGCCCCTTGCGCTGCAGGCGCCGACCAAGATCGACCAGCAGCGCCTGCGCCGAGAAGTAGGTGCGCTCCGGTTCGGGCTCACGTGCTCCACCGAGCAGATCGAGCAGCGCACGGGGAGCGCCCTCGAGCCGACGTACCTCTTCGTCACGGGCACCGAGTGCTGCGACCACGGTGAGGTGTCGCCGAGCGCGGGTCAGGGCAATGCCGAGCCAACGCCATCCGGTGTCATCGGCGCGAATGGGGCCGAATTCGCTGAGCAGCCGCCCATGCGGAGTGCGGCCATACCCAAGCGAGAAGATCACCCGATCGCGACGCCGAGTGGCTGCCTGGGCGATGGTGAGCACCACGAACGGGTCATGCCGTCGCGTGTCGAAGAATTCGGCGACTTGAGGATGCTTCAGCACCTCGGCGCGCACGGCTGCCCGAATGCGGTGAGCCGTGAGCGCACTCGCCGAGACTACCATCAGTGACTCATCGGGGCGCCACACAGCGTGAGCGATCACGAGTTCGACCACGCGCGTCACCTCGGCCGGCATAGCCTCGACCGTGCCACTGTCGGGGTTGGGCTGTTGGCGCCCGTGCACCTCAAGATCGATGGTGGTCAGCGCAGGTTCACCAACGAACTCGGCAGCTGAGGGCAGTGAATGGATGGCCTGGTCGTACCAGCGTCGGTTCACCAGCGCGGCAAGCGCGCGCCCGCCCGGCTGGTAGCTGAAGTCGAGACGCAACTGCGGCAACAAGTCGGCCAGGGCACGGAACGCAGAAGGTTCATCGACCACCGGCCGCAGGCTGGCGTCGGCGGCGTCGATGCTGAACCCGGTGGGCGCTCCGAGCACTGGGTCGCCGATGGCGATCACCTGTTCTGCCTGCGCGATGGGCAACACGGCCTCGGTCAGGGTGATGCTCGCCGCATCAAGCAGAATGACTGTGTCGAAGTGCGCTCGCTCAGGCACCTCGCCGCCGTACTGATAGGGCGAGAACAGCCACACAGGAGCGACCGCTCGGCCAACGTGCGGCAGGTGCTGAATCAGCGTCTCGGCCGAAATGGTGCCGTCGAGCAGCTGCTCGCGCAGCACCTTCGCCTCGTTCGGGTACACATCGACGGCATCGGTCCAGCGCTGGGCAAGCGTGGCCGCGAGTTCACGTGCATGGTCTTCGAGAATGCGGCGGTCTTCGAGCACGAAGTCGCGCTCGAGCCGGGCGAGCACCTGTGTGTTGGCGTTAAGGAGCGATCCGTCGCGCTCGAGCAGCAGTTCGAGCACCGACTGCCACCAGGCGAGTTCGAGTTCATCACCGGCACGCTCAGCGGTGACGTGACGACGTGAGAAGTCCTCGACGAGTTCGGCCAGCCCCATGCGCTCGAGCGCAGCCAGCAGTTCGGCGCGCTCATGCAGATGCCCGAGCGCACTGACATCTCGGGTGAGCTGATCGAGCAGCGTCTGCAGCTGGTCGAGCGACTGGGTGTTGACATCGCCGGCCTGTGCAGAGTCAAGCGGCAGAGCAAGCACTTTCAGGTCGGCCGCCACGGCAGTGAACACGATGTTCGCATCGCCCAGCCCCGTCGGCACCGACGGCGGCTGGTGCGAGCGCGCCAGGCGCTGCCACAGCTGGCGATCCCGCTGAATCTGCTGCAGCGCGACATGCACATCGGAGACGTGAGCACCGGGGCGCAGGTATTCTTTGGCCAGCTGCCGCAGACGTCGCCGAGCACCAGAAGCCATCTCTTGGTCACGCCGCGGCGCGGTCGCCGCGATGAGCTCTTCAAGAGAACGGTCATACACCACCGGGTGGAAGCGGTCGAGGGTGTCTCGCACACTGAGCAGCAGCTGCAGCCCCTCGTTGATCTCGGTCAGTGTCTGAGGTTCGCGCAGACCAGCCTCGTCGAAGACGGCCCAGACTTTTCTGACCATCGTGCGCAGATCGGTCTCAGACAGACGCTTGGCCAGCAGATACATGTTTTCGGCATCTTGCGGCGAGTGAAACGTTGCCCCGTACCACGGCGAGTCTTCGGGGCCGAAGTCGAACTGGCCGAGATCGGCAGCCTGTCGCAGCAGGTTGGCCGCGGAGGAACGATCGATGGCTAAGGCCTCGAGCACACTGGAGTGCAGTCGCACACGAGTCTGCGGAGCGTCTGGCAGCAGCGACAGGCGTGCGAGCTCACTGAGCGCCTGCGATACCGAGACGCCGTATGAGGGGTGCACTGCCTGCAGACTGCGCCGGTAGCCCAACAGTGCATCACGCAGCCGGGCGTAGCCAGCGGCACGCTGCTCGCGGTCAGTGACTGGCTGAGCGTGCTCGTTGCGATTGATGGCGCTGATCAGGTCACGGCGCAGTGAGGCTGGTGAGACGGCCAACCCGCCCAAGCCGCGACTGCGCAATTTGTCGGCCACGGCATCCAGCGATGCGCGCGACGGCGCCACGATGGCAATGCGTCGCCCCATCGGCACCAGTGTGGCGACAATATTGGCGACTGCCTGCACCACGCCGGCGCCGGGCACGCTGCGCACCACAAACGAGGTGCCGGTGCTGGCCTGAGCCACAATATTCTCTTGCTCTGCACTGGCGTCGAGAATGAGCGCATCACTCAGCGCGCTGCGTTCATCGGCGCTGTTGACCGTGACGAGTCGCACGTTCTCGGCCAAAGCCGAGCGCGCGCCGGGCACGTCGATGACCGCATCGAGCAGCGGGTGGATGCGGTCGACCGCGCGTGCAGACAGCTCTTGAGGTGCACTGCTGAACATGCCGAGTCTCAGCGCACGGGCGAATTCGAGACCTTCGACGAGTCGAAACTCCTGACTCAGGCGGCGCAGCGCCTCATCGGGGTGAAACCCGTCGGTGCTGTGCGCCAGCTCTTGCAGGCCGGCCACGTCGATGTCGGCGTTGAAGCGCCGACTCAGCTGCCGCACGACTTCGGGGTTGATGACCGGCACCGAAGTGATCTTGAGCTCGAAATCGCCGGGAACGCCTTGGATGATCGCCGGCTGCAAGATGACGGGAAGTCGTTGTGAACGAGCACCGTCATGCCAGAGCATCTCGCCAGCGAGCAGCTGAACGGCATCAAGGCCACGATCTTGCGAGAGCTCTGCGGCCTTGTGCTCGATCTGACGGGCGATGCGAGCCGCACGCACGTAGTTTTTTTCGTCGCGAATCAGGTTCGACAGACGGGTGACTCTGCCAGAGAGCAGTTGCGCGATGCCCCCGGGATGGCCGGTGCTGAGTTCGAGCACCGCCGGCTGTTGAGCGCGCGCCGATGCCCCGACCGCAGCAAGTCTGGTGCGCCACTGCGACCACGCCGTCGCACGCTCGCCGTCCTGTGCCGTCACCTGCACCTCCAATTGCCTCAGTGATCACAGCCCAGACTACCCGTGATCGCCCGGTGGGCTTCGCATTCCTCGCCGATTGCCACGCAACCAGCTACTGCTTCTGTGCATTCTCCATCACACTGTGACGCCTACGTCATCGACGGGTAAGATTGGTTGAACGATTTCTGTTTTCTCTGTGTTGAAGGGGCGAGTACCAGTTTTGTCGAAGCACGCGCTGAACGCCACGGCCACTGCCCCGAACAGCGATCTTCAACACCCTCTCACCCGCCGTGAGCTGCGCGCACTTGAGCGCCGCGGCAGTGCTGCCACACCACCTTCGGCGCTTCTCCCTGTCGGGGTCACCCGCCGCTCCAAGGCCTCCTCTCTAAAGATCTCAAGCGCCGTCGACCGAACCTCTGTCTTCGAGCACCGCGGAGTACGGCCAAATTCCTCGCGCAAGTCGCGGCGCATCGCCGCCACTGCTTCCACATTCACGCTCACCAGTGCACTCGTGCTCGGCATCAGCCTTCCCTCTTATGCAGACAGCACTGCAGCGCTGATCTCGGCTCGAGCCCAGCGTCAAACACTGACCGCCTCTCAGATCGAATATCTGTATCAGCATCCCGAGGCTCTCACAGCTGAGACCATTCAGCCGATCGCCGGCCCGAGCAGCAGCCAGGCAAACCCCACGCAGCTGCCCGACGAATCACTGGTTGCAACAGAGCGGCCCACCGGCGACGATTACCCCGGCGCCCTGGGTGTCGGGTACGTGGTCAACAACTGCACCGACTTTGTAGCGTGGCGCATCAATCGTGACGCCGGGGTCACACATTCACCGTGGCTTTACACAAACGCTGTGCTTACGCCGAATGGCGGCAACGGCGGCGAATGGGCTCGAAGCGGCAACTTGGTCGGCTGGGAGACCACCACTGAGCCTCAGGCCGGCGACATCATCGTCTACCCAAAGACCGGTCTGTTCAACTCCAGCACCACCTATGGTCACGTGGCCTATGTCGGCAAATCTTATATCGATGGCAGTATCCTCACGGAGAACTACGGAGCCTCGTCCGGTTACTTCACTCGGTACATTCCAGCTGCCGAAGTACAGCAGTACATTGCCTCCGGCGACCTGATCTTCAAACACAAGATCTGATTGGCACCTGCTGGTAGGCTTAATCGCTGGTGAGCCGCCGTAGCTCAGTGGATAGAGCGACAGTTTCCTAAACTGTGCGTCGCGAGTTCGATTCTCGCCGGTGGCACCAACCTGCGAGGCTTCTCAGAGGCCTCAGCCGATGTGCGAGTAATACGGCGTGCCGTAGACCGGAGCCACAACCGTGCCCACACCAGGCTTGGAGGCATGCACCATCATGCCGTTGCCAATGTAGATGCCGATATGGCTGCTGCCATAAACCACAAGGTCACCGGGCACTGGTGTGGTGGTGCGAGTGCCCGCCGCCCCCTGAGCACCTGATGTGCGCGGCAACTGGATGCCGTTCTGTGCGTAGACCCACTGCACAAAGCCTGAGCAGTCCCAGCCGGACGGCGACGCACCGCCCCAGACATAAGGCACACCGACATATGCAAGACCGGTGGCTACGATGCCCTGTGCCCCTGCGCCTGTGCCATCAACCACAGCAATGGCTGCATTACTTGTTGTCGAAGATGCTGCCCGAGTAGAGGAAGAATTGCTCGTCGTGGTGGTTGTCACCGGAACCTCAACGACCGGAGTCTCAGCACCGACGCTGCCGCTGCCGGCCACATTGACTGCGCTGGCACCAGCGTGAAGCTCTTGGGCGCTGTAGCCGGTCTGGACGGCCTGCTCGACCTCCGCAGCTTGAGAGGGCACAGCAGTGGCAAAAACCAGAGCGCCCGAAACCAAGACGGTGGCGAATGTGCTGGACAGTTTCACTGCAGGCGTTCTCTTCAGCATCTGTTCAGTATAGCGCACATGGCCTGAATCGCATTGAGTCGACTACCTCAGAACAACATGTGAGGCTTCAAGCACACCCTGGAAGGACGTACGCACCATGAGCGCTGAGCCAATTGAGCCCGTCGATGGTCTCTCCGCCGACACCCGGATAGACGCTATCGCCACCGTTGAGCCGCATCTCGAAATGTAGGTGATTACCTGTCGACTGCCCCTCGCTAGCAACCGCGGCGATCACATCTCCGGTGCGCACAGTATCGCCCTCTTTGACCTGAACAGAGTCAAGCGTCTCATGCAGATAGAAGCTGTCGATCTGGGTGCCATCTGAAAGATAGGTGCGAACCTGCACCGTGGGGTTGGCATTCACCAGGCCGACACTGATCACGGTGCCCGACATGGCAGCAACAATCGTGGTGCCGTAGGGCGCAGCCATGTCAACACCGTTGTGCTGACGCCCCCAGCGCGCGCCTGGGCGGGATGTGACGGTGTAGCTGCCGGCTGGCAGCGGGATGACATAGTCAGTGCCTTCGGGTACGACATTTTCGTCGAGTGTGCACGCACGCCCAGAAGTCAACCGCGCCACAGCGCGAGCCTCTGCCCCGACCGACGACGCGTCGGTGGCCGAGACCAAACCAGAGGAGCCGGTGAGCGCTTGGGGCTCAAGTGCACCCGTGGCCACAAGTTCAGCTTCACGGTCTGCGAACTCTTGGTAATCTGCACTGCTCAGATCTACGGTGGCCGACACGGATGGCGAAACAGCATAGGCCGGAACGGCTGTCGTGAACCCTAAACCGAAAGCGATGAGCACACCGGTGACTGCTTTGGCCTGGGGAGAACGGAACAGCGTGGACCGCATGGAGGCAGCCCTGCGAGGAGCAGTTTGCGAGGCTGCGGTCGAGGAACGAGTTGTCGAACGCTGCTGTGCGCGAGCTGGACGATGGGCAACTGCGCAAATGCGAGAGGTCGCTTCATGAACCTGCTGGTCGCGAAGTGCACGCAGTTGTCTGCGTGTCATCGGCTGCTCGGTCATCGGCGTAAAAAGTTCCTCTGTGCATGTGGGCCACCAGAAAAAGATGGCCCAAGGGTCAGTTTAGCCGACCCAGAAGAGGGCGATCTAGTCAGTGATCCGCAACGAAGATATGCGTCGCAATCTCAGGCGCGAGCTCAAGCCCCTCGTCGCGGCCCTCGACTTTGATGCGCGTGTACTCTCCTACTGGCTCGAGGCTCACCTCGGCGTCTGGCACGAGACCCACGTCATGAAACTGCTTGAGCAACTCGGGATCGAACTGCACGGGCTCGCCCATGCGTCGAATGGGGCGCACCAGCGGCGCACCGGCAGAGCGAGCCAGAGAGTAGATGTCGATGACTCCGTGGCGAAAGTCGTCGTTCTCGGGCAGCCCCAGCTCTTCGAGCCCGGGAATCGGATTGCCATAAGGACTTTCGTCGAGGCGGCTGATCAGCGGGATGATGCGACGTTCGACGTCTTCGCTCATCACGTGCTCCCAGCGGCAGGCCTCTTCGTGGACGAGATCCCAGTCAAGCTTGATCACATCAGAGAGCAGGCGCTCGGCCAGACGATGCTTGCGCATGACACGCACTGCTTTGGCACGGCCCTCTGGCGTCAGCTCGAGGTGGCGATCGCCACTCACGATGACCAGCCCGTCGCGCTCCATGCGCGAGACCGTCTGTGACACCGTGGGCCCTGAGTGCCCGAGGCGTTCAGAGATGCGCGCGCGCAGCGGCACGATGCCTTCCTCCTCGAGTTCGAGGATGGTGCGCAGGTACATCTCGGTGGTATCGATCAGATCGGTCACAGAACACTCCTTCTCGCCCGACTCTCCCCAGAAGAGACAACGTGGTTAGTGTAGCCTAAATTCCCGCATGCCTGACTAGTCTCCAGCGAGTACCATAGTCGCATGGCCTCGATCGACATTCCCACAGACCTCCTGCCTCTCGACGGACGATTCGGCTCGGGGCCGAGTCGCATTCGCGACGCGCAACTCGACGCGCTCCACGCCAGCGGCCATTCACTGCTCGGCACATCGCATCGCGCTGCCCCGGTAAAGAACTTGGTCGCGCACATCCAAGAGCTGCTCGCCGATCTTTATGCGCTGCCCGACGGCTATGAGGTGGTGCTCGGCCTCGGCGGTGCCAGCGTCTTCTGGGACACTGCTGCCGCAGGCCTGATCGAACGACGCAGCCAGCATGTGGTCATCGGCGAGTTCTCGGGCAAGTTCGCCCGGGCAGCGAGCGCGCCATGGCTCGAATCACCCAGCCTCATCGAGGCCCCCGCCGGCACTTCAGCCACAAACATCGCCGAAGAGGGCGTCGACGTCTACGCCTGGCCGCAGAACGAGACCTCGACAGGCGTTCAGCTGCCCGTGACTCGCGTCGCCGCAGACGGCCTGAGTGTGGTCGACGCCACATCAGCGGCCGGTGGCACACAGGTCGACGCCACGCAGTTCGACGCATATTACTTCTCACCGCAGAAGAACCTCGGCAGCGAAGGCGGGCTCTGGGTGGCACTGCTTTCGCCAGCTGCCGTCGAACGAGCTGCCCGCATCGCTGCCAGCGATCGGTTCATCCCGGCGGCGCTCTCGCTACAGGGTGCCATCGAGAATTCGCGCAAGCAGCAGACGATCAACACCCCGGCGATCGCCACCCTGTTTCTGCTCGAACAGCAGCTGCAGTGGCTCAGTGACAATGGGGGGCTTGCTTGGGCAAATGCGCGCACTCGCGAGTCTTCAGATCTGCTCTATGCCTGGGCCGAGTCACACGAGCACCTGTCGCCGTTCGTCGGTGACCCCGCTGACCGCTCGCAGGTGGTTACCACGATTGATCTCGACGAGCGCTACGATGCGGCCGAGATCAATCGCATTCTGCGTGAAAACGGCGTGGTCGACATCAATTCGTACCGCAAGCTTGGTCGCAACCAGCTGCGAGTGAGCACCTTCGTGGCCATCGACCCCGACGAGGTGCGCAGACTCATCGCCTCACTCGACTACGTGTTCGATCGCCTCTGAGCTGTCGGTCGGCTGGCCCGACTGAGCCTCGTCTGACGCCTCTGCCGCCTCTGGCGCCAGAGCTTCGTGGGGCACACTCTCGCCGTCAGACGCTGCCTCAGTATCAGACGCAGCTTCAGCATCTTCGGGTGACTCTTCGTCAGGCTGCTCGGCGCGAGCCGCCTTGTATTCGGCAAAACGCTCAGACCAAGGCACCCAGGCAGGTGGCACGAGCGCACCTTCGCCGGGCAGCAGCCCGACTTCGAGCACCGTGGGGATGGCCGAGGCATCGGCCCGACCCATCACTGCGGCCCACTCCCAGTGCGGGTACCCCGGCACATCAGAGGCAAAGCGCAGAGTGCACGCGTTGGGGTCGGCCTCAGCTTCGGCGCGCAGAAGCGCACCGATCTGCCTGGCATCGGCGATCTCTTGCAACGCAGCCTGTGCCAAAGGAGCCTGATCGATGAAGGCCTGCAGGTCTTGTGCGTGTTCGTCTGCCATTGCGGAGTCGGCCTCAGACATCGAGTTCGTCCGCAACCTTGCGCAGCACTGCCGCGACTTTGCGTGCGTGCGCATCAGACGGGTAGCGACCATGTTTGAGCCCACCACCGATGCCGTCGAGCAGTTTGATGAGGTCTTCGACCACGATCGCCATGTCTTCAGCAGGGCGTCGACGCTGTTTGACGACGCTCACCGGCGCGTCGAGCACACGCACTGAAAGCGCCTGCGCGCCACGCTTGCCCTCGGCAATGCCGTACTCGAGACGAGTGCCAGCTCGCAGCGCGGTAACACCCGCGGGCAGCGCAGAGGCATGCAGGAACACCTCCTGACCATCGTCGGAGGTGATGAACCCGAAGCCCTTGTCTTCGTCAAAGAACTTCACTTTTCCGGTTGGCATCGCACTTCTCTCTTGAACATTCGGTGATCGGCCTGCGCACTTGTGTCGTGCGAGAAGTATTCTATAAGGATGACCCCGCAAGAGACACCCCGCACCTCTCGTCTCGAGACCATACTCGGAGCCATGGCGACGGGGGTCATCCTGCTCTCGGTGATCTGCATATTGCTCACCTTTTTCGCACCGACGCTAGCAGGCTCGGCTGCGCCGATCGTAGAGAGCATCCCCCTGATCGGCCTGCCCATAGGCATGCTGCTGCTGGTGGGGCTGACTGTCGCCACCATCGTCAGACGGCGCAGAGAGCAGTCGTGATGCCATGAGCACGACGATGACCTACGTCGATGCCCTGCTTTCTCTCGACACCGATTCGCTGACCAGAACGGTCACGCTGTCTCGCCTGCCGACCACACACCCGGCCGACATCTATGACCTCGCAACGCGCCTGGCACATCCTGAAGCCATTGCACGCCGAGCAGAGCACTTGAGCGCAGACGATCTGCATGCGTTGGCAACCGGCTCCCCGGCGGGTGCAGCTGCCAACGCGCTGCTGCTCGCCGACCACACCGGCAACGCCCTGCCCACTGTGCGTGAGACCGTGGGCAGCCTGCTCGAAGAAGTTTCACCCGACCAGCCGAGCACAGCAGACCTCTCCGAGACCGCACCCGAGCCCTGGCACGCGGTCACTGCACTGCAATCGCTGCTGCTCACCTGGCATGGGCACCTCGTGCCGGTCACCAGCAGCGGGCATGTGCCGGTCTCTGCCCTCGCTGACCCCGCTCGAGTGCTCGATCTCGAGCCCGGAGCGCTCGCGCAGCTCTCCGCCATCGCACAGCAGGCCGGCCTGCTGTGCCCGGTCGACGGTGGGCTTGCTGTCACGAGCCGAGCCGACGACTGGCTCGTCCTGCCCACGGTCGATGCCTGGCGCACACTGGCCGATACTGCGGCTGATGACGATCTGGCCACCATCGCACGCACAGACGCCGGCGGTGCGGGCGCGCTCGCACTGATCGGCGCTGCACAGCGGCGCTGGCCACTCGGCGGACGGTGGCTCTCACGCAAACTGACCGACCAGCTCGCGCAATGGCGCACCTTGGGCCTTCTCGACGCTCACGGTGCGTTCACCGCGACTGGCGCCGCCTGGCTGAACCGCGATGAGGCAGCGCTTGCCGACATTGCAGAAAGCTGGCCCGCCGTCACCGAGTACGGCTACCTCTACAACCACCTCGAGCTGCTCGTGCCCGGCTTGTTGCCGCCACGCCTGGCTCGCCGCCTGCGGCTGCTTGCCGACCCAGTGCGACTCGTTGAGACCCACACCTACCAAGTGAGCCCTTCCAGCGTGCGGCGTGGGCGAGCCCACGGGCTGAGTGTGGGCGAAATTCGCGAGTTTCTCGCCTCACTGCTGCGAGGCGACCTGTCACAACCGCTGCAGTACGTGCTCGATGCCGAGGATCATGCGCCCGCGCCAACGGCGGCGCGCCCACCGGCACTGCCCGAGATCACCTCTGGCTCGGCTCCCAGACGCAGCGCGACTGCGCTACGGGCCCACGAGCTCGTCGACGGGTACCGTAACGCCGACGATGACGAACGGCGCCAAGGCGTACTGACCTGGGCGCTGCGCGAACATGCGCCCGTGCGCCTGACCGTGCGGTCTCGAGACGTCGAACGCACCATGACTCTCGAGCTGACCGGTGTCAGCGGCCCGCGCGTTCGCGGGCGAGAGCCCGGCTCCGAGCTCGAACGCACTATCCCGATGAGCGCAGTCACACAGATCACCCCTGAGGAGGACACATGGGACCGCTGATCGTGCAGAGCGACCGAACCGTATTGCTCGAACTCGACCATCCTCAATCAACCGAGGCACGGCAGGCGATCGCCGGATTCGCCGAGCTGGAGCGCGCTCCGGAGCATGTGCACACCTATCGCATCACCCGCATGGGGCTGTGGAATGCAGCGGCGGCAGGGGTCACCGCCGACGACATAATTTCGACGCTCGAGCGCTACGCAAAGTTCGCCGTACCCGACACCGTCACCCGGGCAGTTACCGACGCCATCAGCCGCTACGGTCAGCTCGAGATCATTCGCGACCGCGAACAGCGCCTAGTGCTCACTTCGAAACAACCCCGCCTGCTCACCGAGGCGGCCGGCCACAAGCGGGTTGCCGCTCTGCTGACCGAACGCGTCGACGAAGCGCACTGGCTCGTGCAAGAGTGGGCTCGCGGGCAGCTCAAACAAGAGTTGCTGAAGATCGGCTGGCCCGCCGAAGATCACGCCGGGTACACCGAGGGCGATCCTTTTCCCACACAGCTCGTCGAAGACGACTGGCACCTGCGCCCGTATCAGCGCGATGCCGTCGATGCCTTCGCAGCCGGAGGCTCAGGCGTGATCGTGCTGCCCTGCGGTGCGGGCAAGACCGTTGTGGGCGCCGGCAGCATGGTGGCGCTCGGGCGCAAGACACTGATCTTGGTGACCAATACGCTCGCAGCACATCAGTGGCGCGACGAGCTGTTGCGTCGCACCTCGCTGACTCCCGATGATATCGGCGAGTACTCGGGCGAGACCAAGCTGATCGCGCCGGTCACCATCGCCACGTATCAGATGCTGACTGCTCGCCGGCAGGGGCACTACACACACTTGGGTCTGCTCAGCGCCGAAGACTGGGGCCTGATCATATATGACGAAGTGCACCTGTTGCCCGCGCCGGTGTTCAAGCTCACCGCCGAGCTGCAGGCGCGCCGCCGCCTCGGCCTCACTGCGACACTGGTGCGCGAAGACGGCAAAGAGTCAGACGTGTTCTCGTTGATCGGCCCCAAGCGCTACGAGGCACCCTGGCGCGATATCGAGGCGCAGGGGTATATCTCCCCGGCAGACTGCGTCGAGGTGCGCGTGCGCCTGACCGAGACCGAGCGCGACCGCTACGCCATGCTCGACGACGCCGAGCGATACCACGCCACGGCGTTAGCCGAGGCCAAGTCGAGTGCGGTGACTCACCTGCTGGCACAGCATGCCGACGCCCCGACCTTGGTCATCGGACAGTACCTTGACCAGCTCGAGCAGGTTGCTGAGGCCAACGACCTGCCGCTGATCACCGGCAAAACGTCGACTGCTGAGCGAGAGCGTCTGTTTGAGGGCTTCCGCAACGGCGAGATCGGCGCTTTGGTGGTATCAAAGGTTGCCAACTTCTCGGTTGACCTGCCGGATGCCCGGGTCGCCATTCAGATCTCAGGAGCGTTCGGCTCGCGGCAAGAAGAAGCCCAGCGACTCGGGCGCATTCTGCGCCCGAACAGTGACGGCTCACGTTCGTTGTTCTACAGCGTGGTGGTGGCAGACACCGTCGATCAGGATTATGCGCTCGCTCGACAGCGATTCCTGAGCGAGCAGGGGTACTCGTATCGCATCGTCGACGACACCGAACTCGCCGACTGACCCCCTCCCCCGCTCAGGCGCACTCACCAGACGCTTCGCACAGACAGAGGCCCCGATGCAGCTTGCGCTGCCTCGGGGCCTCTGTGATGCGCCTGTGATCAGTCGCTGACCTCAGATTAGAAGTCCATGCCGCCGGTGGGGTCGGCAGCAGCTGCCGGAGCAGCCTTCTCGGGCTTCTCGGCGACAACTGCCTCGGTGGTCAGGAACAGACCGGCGATCGAAGCGGCGTTCTGCAGCGCCGAACGGGTCACCTTGACCGGGTCGGCAATGCCAGCGGCCAGCAGGTCGACATACTCACCGGTGGCTGCGTTGAGGCCCTCGCCCTGCTTCAGGGTCGAGACCTTCTCGGCGACCACACCGGGCTCGAGGCCCGCGTTGACGGCGATCTGCTTCAGCGGAGCGGTCGCGCCCTTGCGCACGATCGCTGCGCCGGTGGCCTCGTCGCCGACGAGGTCGAGGGTGTCGATAACCTTCGAGGCCTGGATCAGAGCCACGCCGCCGCCGGCGACGATGCCTTCTTCTGCCGCAGCCTTGGCGTTGCGCACGGCGTCTTCGATGCGAGCCTTGCGCTCCTTGAGCTCGGGCTCAGTGGCAGCGCCGACCTTGATGACGGCCACGCCGCCCGAGATCTTCGCCAGACGCTCCTGCAGCTTCTCGCGGTCGTAGTCAGAGTCGGTCTTCTCGATTTCGGCGCGAATCTGCTGTGCACGGCCATCGATCTGTGCCTTGTCGCCAGCACCCTCGACGATGGTGGTCTCGTCTTTGGTGACGACGACCTTGCGTGCGCGACCCAGCAGGCTGAGGTCGGCGTTCTCGAGCTTGAGGCCGAGCTCTTCAGCGATGACCTGGCCACCGGTCAGGATGGCGATGTCGTTCAGGATGGCCTTGCGACGGTCGCCGAAGCCCGGAGCCTTGACGGCAACCGACTTGAAGATGCCGCGAATCTTGTTGACGACCAGCGTCGCCAGAGCTTCGCCCTCGACGTCTTCGGCGATGATGAGCAGCTCTTTGCCAGCCTCGCGCACCTTGTTGAGCACGGGAACCAGGTCGTTGATGCTCGAGATCTTCGAGTTGACGATCAGGATGTAGGGATCTTCGAGCACTGCCTCTTGGCGCTCGGGATCAGTGATGAAGTACTGCGAGAGCACGCCCTTGTCGAAACGCAGGCCCTCGGTGATCTCGAGGTCGATGCCGAAGGTGTTCGACTCTTCGACCGTGACCACGCCCTCTTTCGAGACGGTGTGGATGGCCTTGGCGATGATCTTGCCGATCTCGGGGTCGCCCGCAGAGATCGATGCGGTGGCAGCGGTCTCTTCTTCGGTCTCGACCTCTTTGGCGTTGCTCAGCAGATCGGCGACAACAGCGGCAACAGCCTTGTCGATGCCGCGACGCAGCGCGACCGGATCAGCACCGGCTGCGACGTTGCGCAGGCCCTCGCGCACGAGCGCCTGGGCGAGCACGGTAGCCGTGGTGGTGCCGTCGCCAGCAACGTCATCGGTCTTCTTGGCGACCTCTTTGACGAGCTCGGCGCCGATCTTCTCGTACGGATCTTCGAGCTCAATCTCTTTGGCGATAGAAACGCCGTCGTTGGTGATGGTGGGTGCGCCCCACTTCTTCTCGAGCACGACGTTGCGGCCGCGAGGGCCGAGCGTCACCTTGACGGTGTCAGCCAAAATGTTCAAGCCGCGCTCAAGGCCGCGGCGAGCTTCTTCTTCAAAGGCGATGATCTTAGCCATGAAAACTCGTCCCTTCTGGACATTAGTGTCTACTTCGTTGGCACTCGCGCTTCACGAGTGCCAACTACATAATTAGCACTCACCCCTGACGAGTGCAAGTCTCATGACGTTGTGCGAGCCACTCACTGAGCAGCGCTGGGCAAGGCTTCCGTCGGCGTCGCAACCCGGCCATCCACCGTTGCGGTGCCATTGGTCTGCGGTACCAGCGAGATCCAGGTATTGCCCGGGCTCAGCAGCACCTGCTGCGTGGTGCCAGCAGCCACCAGCACGAACGGCGACGTGGCGTCAGCCTTGCTCCAAGTGATGTCAATCACCTTGCCGTCTGAGAGCACATACCCGCTGCCAGACTGGCCATCGAGCAGGTACCGTGGCGACAGCCCCTTCGAGCCGAGATTGTAGGCATCGCCCATGGGCGACTGGATGACCACCAGGTTCGTTGCGGCAATCTGTTCGCTCACTGCCGATGACGCGTCATCTTCGGTGAGGGTGACGTCGGCCTGCCCGGCGGCAGTTGAGCGCACCCATTTGCCGAGGTCGGCAGACCACGCCCAGCTGCGCGGCGCGTCGGAGCCGACGGTGACCGAGAGAGATGTGAGGCTGTCACCCTGCTCGGCAGCCGTGCTCTGTTCACCCTGTTCGGCATATGAGTACTGCGCCGCCGGTGCGGTGGTCTGCTGATCTGCTGACAGTGCAGACAGCGCCGCTGATGGATCGGCGAAGAGGTTGTTCGGGGCTTTCTTGCCCCACGAGCTGTCTCGCTGCAGCACAGTGCCGTTGTTCTCGTCGATCTGCGTGGCATTCATACTGCCGATGATCGAGGCGAACTCGCTGTTGAGACCTGAATACACGAAGGCGCCGCTGATGGGCGAGACCACCGAAACGTCGGTGGGTCGAGCTGATCGCACAGGCCCGACGACCTTCGGCAGCTGAGAGTGGTAGACGGTCACATACCGAGTGATGTTGCCCTCGACCTGCTCTTCGTAGATGAGATCAGCCTTGTTCAGATTGACCTGCGGGCGAGCACCGTCAGCGGCGTTGGGAATCTTGACGGTCACCGCAGCGTGATCGAGTGAGCCCTGTTCGATCTCAACGCCGGTCAGTGGCGCATAGTAGTGCTGCTCTTCTGCCTGTGCTGTCTCGGAGGGCTGCGGCTCGTCTTGCTGCCGACTGCAGGCTCCCAGGCCAACGCCCAGCGTTGCGACCATTGCCGCAGCGGTGATCACGCGCGCCCAAGAACGTCGCTGACTGCTGTCGTTATGGGTCATGGAAATCTCCTTGCTCATGCTCTGCTGGCGGGTTCGATCATCGGTTGTATGTCGTGCCAAGCACCACGGAAAGCTGCGTGGTGCCGATGCTGCGCTGCACCGTGCCGCCAGCCAGCGAGAGCGCGTCGGCCAGTTGCTGTGCAGCATCAGCGTATGCGGCATCAGAGTAATAGACCACCGAGTTCGCCTGGCCACGCACCCCAGAAGGTGCGTTGGTTGTTGTGCTGACCGTCCAGCCGGCGGCCTTCACCTGTGCGGCAGCCGTTGCTGCCAACCCTGACCTGCTCGTGCCGTTGTACACGCCGACCGTCAGCGAATACGGGTCGACCGCTGCCGTGGTCTGCTCTGGCTCGGCGCTGGGCGTTGTCGTCTCGGTGGGCGAGGCGGTCTCGGTGGCGGTGGCATCTGCATCATCAGTAGCAGCCTCAGAAGCCTCAGTAGACGCCTCTGCCGATGCGGAGTCGTCGCTCGCCGCAACATACTCGTTGAAGACGCTGCCGTTACGAACGATCTGCAACGCTCCGTAGACTCCGGCGACCAACAGCGCGGTCACCACCAACGCACCAATCAGGATGCGCGCGCTGCGCCATCCTCGTTCGGCTGCGCGATGCGCACCGACCTTGTGCACCGATGACAGATCGTCAAACTCGTCTTGCGGATATTTCTGCGCCATAACGGCCATTCTCCCTTAATGTCACTCGCTTCGGGGCGTGGCACGTCGTGCAGCACCGGCGCGAACCAGGCGATTCATCAGTTCTGGGGCGGCGCGCACTGCCTCAGGGTGATGTCGCAACGAGAGCAGAATCTGCTGATATCTCGCCGCACTCATCGCAAACGTTTCGCGGATCGCCGCCGCTTTGCCCGCACGAGCGGGCGGCCATGCCTGTTCGAACTCAAGAATTCGCCGTTGCAGCGAAGTGAGCGGTTCGGCGGTCATAGGCGCAATTCTATGACCAGACTCGCAGCGGTAACGTCACAGGTGCCGCGTAGACTCGGTGCACGTCGAGAGAAAGCGAGCACCGCATGCCACACCATGACGACCGCCACTGGCGAGAGCGCCTCACCGACGACGAATATGCCGTGCTGCGTGAGGCCGCAACCGAGCGCCCCTGGACGGGCGCACTGCTCGACGAACAGCGCGAAGGCGTCTACCGCTGTCGCGCCTGCGGGGCCGAGCTGTTTCGCTCAACCACCAAGTTCGACTCCGGCTGCGGCTGGCCGAGCTTCTTCGACCCCGCCGAATCCAGCGCGGTCACTCTGCACCCCGACACGTCACTCGGCGTGCTGCGCACCGAGGTGCGCTGCGCCTCCTGCGGGTCGCATCTCGGTCATGTCTTTGCTGACGCCCCACAGACGCCCACTGGCGATCGCTACTGCATGAACTCCATTGCGCTGACCTTCGAGGCGGCAGCGCCCGGGGCCGACACCAGTGCCGGCGCCTAGCCGACTCGCCCGGCTCTACGCATGGGCCGATCAGCATCGCACCGCGCTCACTTGGGCGTGGGGAGCACTATGGGCTGCATTCGTCGCACTCATCGACATCGCCTCGGTCGGCCTCGGCACCAACGCCACCGTGCCTTGGCTGCTCTTGGCGGCAAGCGCACTCACCGCACCGATGTTCGCGGTGCGCCTGAAACATCCCGCATTGGCGCTGGGTCTGGCGTGGCTGAACGCGATATTGCAGATGGCCACGCTGTCGGTGGTTGCGTTCATGTCATCGGTGAGCATTCTGCTCACCCTCTTCTCGGTCAGCCGACACGCTGAGGGCCGCACCCGAAAAGCCGCAACAGCATCCGTCCCGGTCGGCGCTGCAATCGCCAGCGGCTACCTGACACTGGCCACCCTCGTACAGCCGGCTCTGCAGCAGAATGCGCTGCACAGCCCCGGGTACTCCCGCGTCATCTGGCAGGGTGAGGTCGCGTATCTGATGTTCGTGTCGTTCGCCCTCGGCTGCGCCTGGCTCGCCGGGCAGCTGATGCGCAGCCGCGACTCCTACCGGGCCAGCCGCACCCAGACGCGCGAGGCACAGCGCGAGGCACAGCGACAACGCGAGCGCACCGACCTCGCCCGCGACCTGCACGATGTGCTCGCGCACTCGCTGTCGGTGATGATCTCACTGACCGACGGCGTGCGCATCGGCACCCCCGATCTGCCCGAACGCTCGAGACAGGCACTCGACGAGGTGTCTGACACTGGTCGGCAGGCACTCGGTGACGTGCGCTCGTTCTTGGCCCGGCTGCGAGCCGAACAGCCAGACGAGCTCAGCGCCACCACCGTTGAGCAGCTGTGCGAGCGCATGCGCACCGCCGGGCTCGACGTCGCGCTGAGCACCACCGGGCGAGCACCCGAGCTGGCGACGCCGGGCTATGCGGCTACAGTGCGCATCCTGCGCGAGGCGCTGACCAACGCTCTGCGACACGGCGACACGACACAACCAGTGCAGCTGCTGCTCGACTGGGGCGAGACGATCACGCTGCAGGTCAGCAATGCGCGTCTGCTCGCGTCAGCGCTCGCGGGCGACAGCCGAGGGATGCCCGGGCACTGGGGCCTGACCGGCATGCAGGAGCGTGCCCAGTCGGCTGGTGGCACGCTCTCGGTGTCGCAGACCCCCACCACGTGGACCATCATCGCCCGGCTGCCGCGACATGCTGACGCTGCCGCAGCACCCATCGCAGAGGAGCACGCATGAGCGAACCCAACGCCACCCCAGCCACCAGCGTGCTGCTGGTTGACGACCAAGACCTCTTTCGCGCCGGGCTGGCCATGGTCATCGATGCCCAACCCGATTTCACCGTGATCGGTCAGGCCAGTGACGGCCAGGCCGCGATCGCGAGCGTCGCACGCCTGCACCCAGCTCTCGTGCTGATGGACATCCGCATGCCCGGCATCGACGGCATCGAGACCACCCGCCGCATCATCGCGCACTGCGCCGAGCCCAACGTGCCGCCGCCGCGCATCCTGGTGCTCACCACGCTCGACACTGAAGACGCCACCCGTCAGGCGCTGGCAGCCGGAGCCACCGGCTTCATGCTGAAGAACACCGAGCCGGAGTTTCTGCTGGCCGCGCTGCGCACTCTCGCCGCCGGCATGCACGTAATCGCCACCGCTCAGACGGTGAGTCTGCCCGAAGCCCCCAGTGCACCACCCGAGTTCGCCGAACTCACCGATCGCGAGCGCGAGGTCTTTCGCGCGGTCTCACATGGACTCAACAATCGTGAGATCGCGGCCACACTGTTTCTCGCCGAAGCCACGGTCAAAACCCACGTGACGGCGGTGTTGCGCAAGCTCGGCCTGCGCGATCGCGTGCAGCTGGTGGTCTACGCGTACCGACACGGGCTCGCCGACTGACCGCCAGCGGCGCGCCTGAGGTTAAGACTTTCGGATGAGTCAGCTGCGACCGATGCCTGATGTCTCAGTCGATCTGCCTCACATACCGTCGAAGGCATGAACACCACAATTGCCTCTGTTCCCACTCAGCCGCAGCGCGTCTCCGGGGTGCAGGCCCACGACCTCGTGCGCCGCTTCGGCAGCGGCGACTCTGCAGTAACCGCCATTGATCACGTCAGTCTGCATGTGCCGCCGGGCGAGTTCACTGCGATCATGGGCCCCAGCGGGTCGGGCAAGTCGACGCTCATGCACACCTTGGCCGGGCTCGACCGCCCCACCTCGGGTCATGTCGAGATCGATGGCATCGACCTCGGCACGCTCAACGACGACGCCCTCACTCGACTGCGCCGCGACCGCGTGGGCTTCGTCTTTCAGTCGTTCAACCTGCTGCCCACGCTCGATGTACGCGAGAACGTGCTGCTGCCATTTCTGCTCGCCGGCAAGCGCCCGAGCGGTGAAGACAGCGCACGCGCTGACCAGCTCATCGCACGACTTGGCCTCAGTGAGCGTGTGCGGCATCGCCCGGCGCAGCTGTCGGGCGGTCAGCAGCAGCGGGTGGCCATCGCGCGTGCCCTGGTCACTCGCCCTGCGGTGGTGTTCGCCGACGAGCCCACTGGCGCTCTCGACTCGCGCAGCAGCCGCGAGGTGCTCGATCTGCTGCGCAGCATGGCCGACGACCAGCGCCAGAGCATCGTCATGGTCACCCACGACGCTCTCGCCGCATCGCGCGCCGACCGGGTGATCATCTTGCAAGACGGCCGCATCGTGCAGCAGCTGCCGCGCACCTCCGCCGCCGAGATCTCACGGGTGATGCTCGCACTCGAGGCCGAGGGCGTCGACGCGGAGGTGGCACGATGAGTACCCGCTCCACACTCGGATCGGGCCTGCGCGCTGGTGAGTACAGCGCGGCTCTGATCGTCACTGCACTCTCCGCCGCATTCGGCACGGTGCTCGTTGGTGCGGCCGATGCCATCGTCACCTCGATGCGTGCCAACGGGTTCGACCAGCTCACCGAGGTGCGCACCGTGCTCGGGGTGATGACGTGGATCTTCCTCGGCATCGCTCTGTTCGTGGGCGCTATCGTGACAGTCAACACGTTTGCCACCATCATCGCCGGACGAGCCCGCCGGCTGGCACTGCTGCGTCTGCTGGGAGCCTCCAGCGCATCCTTACGCCGCAGCATCGCACAGGAGGGTTTGATCGTTGGTCTCGCCGGTGCGGCACTTGGTTGGCTGGCTGGTGCTGCCCTGTTGCAGGGAGGCCTCGCCGCCGCCCACACCTGGTGGGGGCTGCCGGTGCAGACGACGACACCATGGTTCATCACCGATGCGATCGCGCCTGCGGTTGCCGCAGCGCTGGTCACTCTCGTCTCTGCCTGGCTCGGCTCGCGCCAGATTCTCGGCATCTCGCCCATTCAGGCCTTTGGGTCGGCGCAGGCGGCAACTGAATCCGGGTCAGACGCGCGCAGCAGCCGCACTCGCGTGGTGATCGCGGCCTTGATCGCGGTGCTGGGTCTCGGCATGCTCGCGCTCGGAGCCAAGATGGGGCTGCACAGCCTCGACCAAGCACAGGCAGGGCTGCCGATCGCTTTCTTCGGCGGCGTGCTCACGGTGACCGCACTCGTGCTTGCAGCCGATCGCGTGCTGCCGCCGCTGATGCGCATCGCTCCGGGCATCACCGGAAGCGCCGACCTGCTGGCCGCCCGCAACGCTCGTCGTGCACCCCGTCGCAGTTCGCGGAGTGCACTGGGCATCCTCATCGGTGTCGGCCTGGTCACCATGTTCGCCGTGGCCGCGTACACCTATCAGGACACGCTCACCGCCTACGCCACACAGCAGCGCGAGCTGAGCGCCGAAGATCTGGCCCTGTTCGCCGACTCCATGCGCCAGGTGCTGTTGGTGTTCTTGCCGCTCGTGGGCTTCTCTGCGCTGATCGCCGCGGTTGGCATGGTGAATACGCAGGTGCTGGCCACCGTGCAGCGCCAACGTGAGATCGGTCTGCTGCGCGCACTCGGCCTGACCCGGCGGCAGACATTGTGGATGCTCACTGCAGAAAGCGCCCGATCTGCGGTTGTCGCCGTGGTCGTCGGGCTGCTGCTCGGCATCGGTTTCGGATGGGTGGGTGCGCTCGCCAGCATGGGTGAGATCATGCGCAAGACTTCGCTTTGGCCCACGGTGCCATGGCAGCTGGTGGCCAGCGCACTCGCCGGTGCCCTGCTGCTCAGTGCGGTCTCAACCCTGGCCGCGAGTCGGCGGGCTCGTCGTGTCACCCCGCTCGACGCAATCGCCGCCGAGTAACTGGATGCAGCCGACGCGATGTCGGCAGCTGCTGCGCAATGTCTGCACGACACGCCAGCGAGCTGCCGACATCGTGTTGTGTCTGCGGATGTTTTGCTCTGACCCGTTCGAGGCGCACAGTGTCGGTGTTTTGTCTAGGAATTGCACGCATATTGCACGGGCTCGTTCATCGTGCAGGTGAGCCATGGGGCCGATGTGCATTTGTCCCCTTGGCCGCAGGGGAGAAACAGTGGAGCCGACTGCGGGGCTCGAACCCGCCACCTCCTGTTTACAAGACAGGTGCTCTACCAGATGAGCTAAGTCGGCCAGTCTCCGTCACCGGAGCCTGCAATAGTCTACAGGTCGGTGACGGAGGCTCGCTCACTCGCCGGCGTTCGGGTCGATGCCCTTGGCCTCGAGTAGGTCGTTCACATAGTCAGGGAAGTCGCTGTACAGCGTGTCAGACGACTGCGCAGTGGAGTTCCACGCCTCGCCGTTGACGGTCACATAAGGCGTGCCGTTCTCAGCGGCAGGCGATGCCTTGGTCGCCGCGGCGACCCAACTCTTGAACTCGCCCGAGCGAATCGAGTCTTCGACCTTCTGCTGCAGGTCGGCGTTGTCATCGCCAATGGCCTCGCGCGCATACTGCACGAGCTCGTCTTCGGTCAGCCCCGCGGTGTTCTCTTCAGGCTTGACATCGGTGTCGAACAGGCGCGACTGGAAGGTGATGAAGCTGTCGGGTGCATAGTTGGCCACCGACGCCGCAGCAGCCGCAGCACGAGTCGAGTAGTTTGTGCCCTGCGACAGGCGGTCGAGAATCTCAACCGGGTGGTACACCACATCGATGTTGCCAGCCGACACCTGCGTAGTGATGTACTGACCATTCGTCAGCTCGAACTGCTGGCAGTAGGGGCACATGAAGTCGAGGTACACATCGACGACGATATGATCGTCAGCCGACTCATAGGCGACCGGGTCGCTGCCCGACTCGCGGGCGTCGGTGAGCACGGGCGTGAGCCCCGTGGTGAACGCGATGCCATCGCTCTGCATGTTGGCTGGCATTGCGGCAGGCTTCGTCAAAGTGGTCACGAGCAGTGCGACGGCCGCCACCACTGCGATGACGCCCACCACGACAGAGCTCTGGATGATCAGCCGCTTGCGCTTTTCGCGCCGATGCTGCTCTTCACGCAGCGCCTTGGCCTTCTCGCGAGCGGCCTGACGTCGCTCGTTCTTGGTCGTCGGGGTCTTGTCGGTCATGTCTTCCTCAGCCATTTCGGTTGTCATTGCAACTATGTGCCCTACTCGCGTGGGCGAGCGCACCTCTCGCATCCTAGCAGTCGAACCTTGCAATCGGTTCGGTCTCATAATGGAAGAATGTCGTCGCTCACCCTTGACCACGCCTCATGCGTCTACCCCGGCGGCGCCACGCCGTCGGTGGCCGAAGTGTCACTCGCTGTTCGCACCGGCGAGTTCCTCGTGCTGCTGGGTGCGCAGGGCGCCGGCAAATCAACGCTGCTGCGCCTGATCGCCGGGCTCGAAGAGACCAGCGCCGGCAGCATTCTCATCGATCACCGCGACGTCACCCGCCTGCCGCCCAAACACCGCGACGTGGCCATGGTCTTTCAGAACTACGCCCTCTACCCGCAGATGTCGGTCAGCGAGAATATGGCCTTCGCACTGAAGGTCGCCGGCGTCTCTCGCGAAGAGCGCACCCAGCGCGTCGCGCTCATCGCCCAGGGCCTCGACCTTGCCGACCAGTTGGATGCCTCTCCCGCAGACCTCACCGGGCGCCAACGTCAGCGCGTGGCCGTCGGCAGGGCTCTGGCACGCATCCCGAGCGTGCTGCTGCTCGACGAACCGTTCACAGGGCTGGCGCGTGCCGAACGCCGAGAACTGGTGGGGCGCATCCGTCGCCTCACCGACACACTGGGCATCACCACCGTGTATGCCACGCGCGAGCTGCCCGAGCTCGACGATCCAATCGAACGCGTTGCCGTCATCGCTCATGGGCGCCTGCGCCAGGCCGACAGCCTCGAACACCTGCGCAGCGACCCCGCCGATCTCGATGTCGCGCGCACCGTGGCCGGCCAACCGATGGCCTGCTGGACCATGACGCCCGATGACGACGGCACCCTGCACCTCGACGATCAGCGCCGCCGCGTTGGAGGCCAGCCTGCTGCGGTGGTGGTGGGCGTGCCCGAACGACAGCTGCATTTGGCTGACGGCGCCGAAGGGCTGCCCGCCATCGTCGAGCACACGGAGCGTCATGATGACGGCACGCAGTCGCTGATGCTGCGCATCACCGATCGCGACCGCTCAGAGTGCACGGTACGCGTTGATTCGGTTGGTTATGAGCCCGGCGATCGGGTCTTCATCGCAATCGATCTCGATGAGCTCGCAGTGTTCGACAGTGCTACCGGCATCCAGCTGGCATTGCCCCTGCGCACGCCAGGCGCTCAGCCGGCCTGACGCGCCACCGAGATGCCGTAGAGCGCAACCGCTGCCGCAATACCTGCGTTGAGGCTCTCGGTGCTCGCGGTGATCGGAATCGACACAATCTCGTCGCAGGTCTCGCGCACCAGGCGTGAGAGCCCGTCGCCCTCAGAGCCGACCACGACCACGAGCGGTTCGGCGCCCAGCTGCAGATCGGGCAGCGACACCTCGCCGCCGCCGTCAAGGCCGATCACGAACAACCCCTGCTTCTTGAGCGCGCGCAAGGTCTGCGTGAGGTTGGGCACCATGGCCACCTTCGTGCGCAGAGCCGCACCTGCCGAGGTTTTCCATGCCGACGCGGTGACCCCAGCGCTGCGCCGTTCGGGCACGATGACGCCATGACCGCCGAACGCCGCGACCGAGCGAATGATGGCGCCCAGGTTACGCGGATCAGTCACTCCGTCGAGCGCCACCAGCAGCGGGGCCTGCCGGCCAGCGGCTTCGAGCAGCTGATCGACTGAGGCATACCGATACGGCGGAATCTGCAGCGCGATGCCTTGATGCACGGCCCCCTCGCCCACCAAGCGGTCGAGATCCGTGCGGCCAGCAGTGAGCACCGGAATGCGCTGCTGCGTGGCACGAGCCAAGGCGTCGCGCACTCGGTCGTCGGCCTCGATATGGTCGGCGACATAGAGCGCAGTGGCCGGCACCCGGGCGGCGAGCGCCTCGGCCACGGCATTGCGGCCGCTGATCACCTCGGCGGTGCGCTGCTTGTGCACAGTGGATGCCGGTGCCCCAGTTCGCCGCGGGCGGTCACCTCCGCGCTGTTGACCGCTGCGCTCGGCGCGCGCCTTGGCCTTCGCCTTGGCATGGTACGGGCGGTCTTCGGCCTTGGGCGTCGGCCCGCGACCCTCGAGCCCCTTGCTGCGTTGACCACCAGAGCCTTTCAACGGCCCCTTCTTGTGCTTGCGCACTGCTCCTGCGCGCTTTCGCTCAGCCATTGATGCTCCATTTCGCTCCGTCGGCGGTGTCTTCGATGGTGACACCGGCCTCAGTCAGTTCGTCTCTGATGCGGTCTGCCGTCGAGAAGTCGCGCTGTTGGCGGGCCGCTGCCCGTTCGTGCAGGCGCTGCTGCACGAGCACGTCAAGCGCCTGCTCGAGCCCTGACTCGGCCTGCGCATCGGTGCGGTAGTCGTCAGGATGCAGGCCCAAGACCTGCAGCATCGCTGAAACCTCGCCCGCCGCAGATCGCAGCCCGTCGAGATCGCCAGTGGCCAGGGCGGCATTACCCGCACGCACCCGCTCGTGCAACACAGCCAGCGCCTGCGGCACATTGAGATCGTCGTCCATCGCAGCGGCGAACTCGTCGGGCACGGCAGCCTCGGGCACCTCGCCGGCCAGCGTCTCGGCAGCACGCGCCACGAACCCATTGATGCGCTCGACCGCACGTCGAGCCTCCTCGATCGCGGTGGCCGAGTATTCGAGAGTTGAGCGATAGTGCGCCGAGCCCAAGAAGTAGCGCACAGCCTGTGCCGGCGCACTGCCCAGCAGATCTGCCGCGAACACCGAGTTGTGCAGCGACTTGCTCATCTTTTGCTCACCAACCGAGACGAGACCGTTGTGCACCCAAATGCGGGCGAACTCGAACCCCGCCGCCGCCGACTGCGCCAGCTCGTTCTCGTGGTGTGGAAAGCGCAGGTCGCGCCCACCGCCGTGAATGTCAAAAGTCTCACCCAAGTACTGTGTCGACATCGCCGAGCACTCGATGTGCCACCCGGGGCGACCTGCGCCCCACGGTGAGGCCCATGAAGCGGTCTCGGGTTCACCGGGTTTGTGTCCCTTCCAAAGCGCGAAGTCGCGGGGGTCACGTTTGCCGCGCGGGTCGGCGTCTGCCGCATCGACCATGTCTTCACGGCGCTGGTGCGTAAGTGCGCCGTATTCAGGCCACGAGGCGGTGTCGAAGTAGACGTCTCCGCTGCCATCGGCAGCCGGGTAGGCGTGCCCGCGCTCGATCAGGCGCTCGATGATCAGCTGCATGCGCTGAATGCTCGCGGTCGCCCGCGGCTCATAGGTGGGCGGCAGCACGTGCAGTGCGTCGTAGGCAGCTGAGAACTCGCGTTCGACCCGATAGGCCAGCGCCCACCAAGGCTCGCCGGTAGTCTCGGCGTTGACCAAGATCTTGTCGTCGATGTCAGTGACGTTACGCACCAGTGTGACCTCGAGGCCGCGCGCGCTCAGCCAGCGGCGCATCAGGTCGTAGCTCAGCGCCGAGCGCAGATGCCCAATATGCGGCGCCGACTGCACTGTGGGGCCGCAGACGTAGATGCCCACAGCACCTGGGCGCACCGGTTCGAGGGCGCACAGCGTCTGCGTACGAGTGTCATAGAGCTGGATGTTCACGCCTCAAGCCTACCGTCGCGCGACCGAGCGTCAGCGTGGGCGGCGCAGTGTGGCGACCGCCTGCGCGTGCACGCCCTCGCCACTGCCGATGGCTCCAAGCCCGTCGGCGGTGGTGGCAGTAAAAGAGACCGGTGCACCCACGAGCTGCTCGAGCACCTGCTGTGCCTCGAGTCGGCGGGGTGCGATACGCGGCCGGGCAGCGATCAGCTGCACCGCGACGAATTCGACGGCAAACCCCTGCTCGGTGACCAGGCGCAGCGCCTCAGTCACAAAGAATCGACTGTCGGCGTCGCGCATCTCGGGCCGGTCGGTGCCAAAGTGCTGACCCAAATCGCCGAGCCCGGCTGCGGAGAGCAAAGCGCCTGCGATGGCATGCAGCACGGCATCACCGTCGCTGTGGCCGATCAGTGGTGGCTGGCCCGGCCAGGTGAGCCCGGCGAGCACCAGCGGGCGCTCACCGACTTCGGCGGCATAGGCGTGGATGTCGTTGGCCAGCCCCGTACGCCAGCTCATGTCAGCAGCACTGCGGGTCTCGCCCATGGAATGTGGTGTGGGTCGCCTCAGGAGGCGAGCACCTGATCGAGCACCTCGCTGGCGTGCTCTTCATCGGTCTTCTCGGCAAGGGCCAGCTCAGAGATGAGAATCTGGCGCGCCTTGACCAGCATGCGCTTTTCACCGGCAGAAAGCCCGCGGTCTTGATCGCGGCGCCAGAGGTCGCGCACAACTTCGCTGACCTTGATGACGTCGCCGGAGGCGAGTTTCTCGACATTGGCCTTGTAGCGACGCGACCAGTTGGTGGGCTCTTCGGTGAAGGGCTCACGCAGCACGCCGAAGACCTGCTCGAGGCCCTCTTTGTCGATGACATCGCGAACGCCGACTTCTTCGACGTTGTCTGCTGGCACCTGAATGGTGAGATCGCCTTGAGCCACCTCAAGCGTGAGGTACTTCTTCTCTTCGCCGCGCACAACGCGGTTGGTCACCTTGGTGATTTTGGCAGCCCCGTGATGCGGGTAGACAACAGTCTCGCCGACTTCAAAACGCATGGAATATCGCCCTCCGATAAGGGGCAAGTCTACCACAGCCCCCTCCCGCTGAACAGGGTCGATTCAGAGCAGAAGAGAATTCGCGGTAGACTGTGAGTACAGTTTGTATTCTCGCCGCGCCCAGTCAAGGCCGGCGCAACCGCGGAGGAATCGTGAGCATTCGCAGAGCATCTTTGGCCGCCGTCTTCGTCGCCCTGGTCGCCATGGGCACCACCGGCTGCAGTCTCGCCACCCCGGCGGCGACCCTGCACAGCTACAACGCCTCCGACGGCATCAACATCACCGTCGGCGATGCGCACCTCAACAACATCGCCCTGGTCTCTAACGATGAGGGCACGCTGGCGCGCCTGATCGGTCAGGTCTCCAACGTCGGCACCGAGGCGCTCACCGTCTCGCTTGCCATCGACGGCCAGTCACCGCTCACTTGGAACGTCGAGGCTGGCAAGAGCCTCAACCTCGAAGACGCAGCCAACGAGCAGCTGATCGCCGATCTCGACGTCAAGCCCGGCGCCACCGTGACCGCCACCGCCACCTCTGGCTCGGCCACCGAGAGCGCCAAGACCATCCCGGTGATCAGTGGCGCGCTCAGCGAGTACGCCTCGCTGGTGCCCACCCCGGCCACCGCCGATGACGGCGAGAGCGCAGACGACGCCACCGAGTCGGCCTCGCCGGCAGCCAGCGAATCAGCCACCGCATCCCCCGCAGCCTGAGGCCTCGGCACGCGCGCACCGCTGAGCAGTCAGCGGCTGCGACCCCGCAGGCTGAACAGACTCACCCCTCGAGCTTGTAACCGAGCCCTCGCACCGTCACCAGCCGCACCGGATGCTGCGGGTCATGCTCGATCTTCGCCCGAATGCGTTTGACGTGCACGTCGAGCGTCTTGGTGTCACCGAAGTAGTCGGTGCCCCACACCTGGTCGATCAGCTGCCCGCGGGTGAGCACTCGGCCCTGATTTTCGGCCAGGTAGGCCAACAGCTCGAACTCCTTGAGCGGCAGATAGACCTCTTGGCCGTCTACCTGCACCACGTGAGAGTCAAGATCGATTGAGATAGCCCCGGTGCTGATCACCGAGGTGGTGGTTTCGACCGCTCCTCGGCGCCGCAACACGGCGCGCACGCGGGCAAGCAGCTCCTGCGTTGAATAAGGCTTGGTCACGTAGTCATCAGCACCCACTTCGAGGCCCAACACCACGTCGAGCTCAGTGTCTTTTGCGGTGAGCATGATGATCGGCACGTCTGACTCCGTGCGCAGCTGACGACAGACCTCAGTGCCGTTGAGCCCCGGCAGCATCAGGTCGAGCAGCACCAGGTCAGGATGCACCTCATCGAACAGATCGAGCGCTTTCAGCCCGTCGTCGGCTACGCTCACCTCGTAGCCCTCCCGCCGCAGCAGGTAGGCCAGCGGCTCGCTGATTGAGGGTGCGTCCTCAACGAGCAGAAGATGCGTCACAGTGTGGTTCCTTCCTTGAGCACGACCGGCGATTCGGTCGGATGATCGGATTCTGTTCCGATGACGGCATGCGGAGCGCGTTGCGTGCGTGGCAGTGCCAGAGTGAAGCTTGAGCCCACGCCGGGCTTCGACCAGAGGCTGACGGTGCCACCGTGACGACGCACAATGTGCTTGACGATGCTGAGCCCGAGCCCTGTGCCGCCAGTGCCGGAGGTGCGCACCCGCGACGGGTCGACTCGGTAAAAGCGTTCGAACACGCGCGACTGCAGCTTCGCCGGAATGCCCTCACCGTTATCGGTCACGGTCACATGCACCTGCTCGCCCTCTTCTTTGGCGAGCACGCCGACGAGCCCGCCTTCGGGCGCATACTCCAAGGCATTGGCGATCAGATTGCCGATTGCGGTGGCCAGGGTGTCGGGGTCAGCCTCGAGCCGAACATTGCCCTCGGTGCGCATCGTCACCGTGATGTGCTTGATGTCGGCAGCCACTTTGGTCGTCGCCTGAGCGCGCCGGATGATCTGCGCCAGGTCTACCTCGTCGAAGTGCGCGGTCTCTTCGGCCGCGCTCTCGATGCGACTGAGCGAGATGATGTCGGCGACCATCGACGCGAGTCGCTCCAGCTCGAGCCGCAGCTTGTCGTTGAAACGCTCCACCATTTCGGAGTCGTCGGCGGCACCGCCGACTGCCTCGCTCAGCAGCATCGCTGCAGAGATGGGGGTCTTGAGTTCGTGGCTGACATTGGCAGTGAAGTCGCGTCGCATGGTCTCGACCAGCATGGCTTGGGTGCGGTCTTCGACCACAACCAGAATGTAGCGGTTGCCCAGCACGGAGATGTGGGTGGTGATGTGACTGTCGGAGTTCTCGCCGCGCCCTCGGTGCAGCACCAGCTGCTGCTCGAGGTGCTCACCAGTCTCGCGCACCTGATCGATGCCGTCGACGATTTCATCAACCACCACACGGTGCCCCTCGACGACTCCCAGTGCTTCGAGACTCGGGGTGGTCAGCAGCACTTCATTTGAGGCCTCGACGACGAATGCCGGAAACGGAAGAGCGCTGAGCGACTGTTCCACGCCATCCGGCAGCACCTGCTCGATCATGCGCCGACCGGCTTCGCCCTTCTGCCGCGAGCGCAGCAGCAGCATGCCGATCACCGCGGTGAGCACTGAGGCGATCAGCGCTGCCGCTACGACCGACAAGTACTCCATGAGTGACAGACTACCTGCTGGCAACTTGCGTCACCGTGCGGATCAGTGACAGGCTACGAGCGTTCAGTCTCCCGTCACCGAGTGTTCACCTCGGTGGGTGAGAATGGGCGCAATAGTCCGTCAGGCGTGAGGATCTCCGTGCGTATCGTTTTTCAGCAAGAGCTTGCAGAAGTGCAGAATCGGCTCGTCGAGGTGTCTACCGATGTGGTGACCGCGATCGAGAAGGCCGTGGCTGCGTTCAACGAGTCAGATGTGCATCTGGCTGAACAGGTCATCAGCAACGACGAGCACATCGATGACCTCGCCGCGAACCTCGACGAGCTGTCGATCACCATTCTGGCCAAGCAGCAGCCGGTCGCCCGTGACCTGCGCACCATCGTCAGCGCCCTGCGCATCAGTGCCTCGGTCGAGCGCATGGGCGATCTGGCCAGCCACATCGCGCAGCTGGCCCGCTACCGCTTTCCCGAGCGTGTGGTGCCCGACGACCTGCACGACACCTTCCAGCGCCTCGGCGAGCTCGACATCCAGATCGCTCGCCTTGTGCCACCGCTGCTCGAGCACCAAGATCTCGAGATCGCCCAGCAGATCAGCGAGCTCGACGATCAGGTCGATGCCCTGCACCAGCACGTGTTCGACACCGTGCTCTCTGACAAGTGGGCGAACGCGGCCACCGACACCGTCGACGTCACCCTGGCCAGCCGGTACCACGAGCGCTTCGCCGACCACGCGGTCAACATCGCTCACAAGGTGGCCTACCTGGCCACCGGCGACTGGGCCGGCGATATCGAGAACGCCTGAGCCACACAGCGAAAAGCGCCCGACCGCATCGGTGACGAACCGTTGATCGGGCGCTTGTGCGTGGGCGCAATGCGCTACTTCTTCTGTGCCCCCTGGGCGGCAACGGCGGCAGCACCGGCTGCTGCGGCCTCGGGGTCGAGGTATTCGCCTCCGGCGACGATCGGCTTGAGATCAGCGTCGAGGCGATACACCAGCGGAATACCCGTGGGAATGTTCAGCTCAGCGATCTCGTCATCAGGGATCTGATCGAGATGCTTGACCAGCGCGCGCAACGAGTTGCCGTGGGCGGTGACCAGCACCGTGCGGCCGTCGCGCAGGTCAGGCACGATCGAACCCTCCCAGTAGGGCAGCAGACGCGCCAGCACGTCTTTGAGGCACTCGCTGGCCGGCACCTGCTCAAGGTCGGCGTAGCGCGGGTCATCGGCCTGCGAATAAGGGTCGTCGTCGGCGATCGGCGGGGGCGGCACGTCATAGGAGCGCCGCCAGGTCTGAAACTGCTCGGGCCCGTACTGCTCGAGGGTCTCAGCTTTGTTCTTGCCCTGCAGAGCGCCGTAGTGGCGCTCGTTGAGGCGCCATGAGCGGCGCACGTCGATCCAGAGGCGGTCGGCGGTCTCGAGTGCGAGGTTCGCGGTCTTGATCGCGCGCTTGAGGCGAGAGGTGTGCACCACGTCGGGCAGCAGCCCGGCCTCGGTGAGCAGCTCACCGGCGTGCTTCGCCTCTTCGATACCCTGCGGAGCGAGGTCGGCGTCGACCCAGCCGCAGAAGAGATTGAGAGCGTTCCATTCGCTGTGGCCGTGGCGCAGCAGCACCAGCGTGTACGTCGATTCAGTCATGGCTCTAGTCTAGGCGACCGAGCGCATCAGCGCCCCTGACGCCTAGCCCGACGAAACTCACCAACGGCATCGGCAGCCAGCGCACCAGCCTCAGGCGGCACGATGACCTCTTGCACTGCCGCAACAGCCACGTTTTCGTGTCGCACCTGCAGCGTCGCGTCAACGGGCACGGCGCGCTTGATGACGGCGAGCGCGATCGGACCCATCTCATAGTGCAACCCTGCGGTGGTGACCAAGCCGACCTCGTGGCCATCCTGCAGCACCGCGTCGCCGTGTTCGACCCACGTGTCACCACCGTCGAGCTGCAGCAGCACCAAGCGCCGAGGCGGATGCCCCAAGTTGTGCACCTTCGCCACCGTCTCTTGCCCCGGATAGCAGCCCTTGTTCAGGTGCACCGCCGAACGCAGCCAGTCGAGTTCGTGCGGAATGCTGCGCTCGTCGACCTCGTCTGCCGTGCGCGGGCGACCGGCAGCGACGCGCAGCGCCTGCCACGCGTCTGCACCCGAACGCGTCACCGCTGCGGCATCGAGCAGGGCCCGGGCCTGATCGGCGTGTGAATCAGGCACAAAGGCGACGTTCCAACGCCAGGCGGCATAGTCGACGGTGGGATGCACGGCATACTGCCAGCCCCCGCTCGCCACTTCGGCCCACGGGTCGCGCCACACGAACGCGCTGAGCTGCGCGAGCTCTGCCTGCCAGGGCCGGTCGGCGGCAAACCAGCCGATCTGCACGAAGGCGTCGGTGACGGCCTGCGCCTCGACCTGCATCATGAAGCGCATGCGATGCACCCAGTCGACCACCCGATCTGCCTCGCCGTGATCGGGCAGCAACCACACCCCGTCGGCATCGGCGACGGCGCCCACGGCAAACTGCACGTGGCCAGCGGCATCGAGCAGCAGGGCCTCGCTGCTCTCATCGGGTGCGAGTCGCCCCAAATCGCGCGAGAGCAGGGCATCGAGAAAACGCTGGTGGTCTGCGCCGGTGATGCGCACCACGTCAAGAGTGGGAGCGGCCAGCACTGCATCGCCAGCCGTGAGCCGACGCTGCTCGCCAACGGGGTCGCCGAGCTGTCGCGGTTCGAGCGAGGTGGTCATTTGGTGCCGACAGCGCCCACACTGCGGCGTTCGAGCTCGGCAGAGGCATGTGAGGCCAATGGATGCCCGAGTGCGGCGATGTCCCACGCCCAAAGCAGTCGACCTTCGACCAGGCCGTACATGCGCTGACCGGCGGCATACTCGCGAGCGTTCGACGAGCGTAGCACCGCATCGGTGCCCAGCTGCACGCGGGGGCCGTCGATCGCGCCCAAGTAAAGTTCGCTGACGCCGTCGGGATGCAGAAAGCTGACCTCAAGCGGAAAGCCTTGGTCGGTGCGCAGTGCGTCGATGTCTTCGTGGCTGCGCTCGGCGGCCAGGCCCTCGCCCAGCAACAGCGCCGGGCCCTGATCGCTCGGGCGCAACGGCGCGCGCAGACGCCAGTAGCCGGTTTCGGTGGTCAGCGGCGTGCGCTCTTCGTCGAGCAGCCAGTAGTACGCGTTGTACTGCAGGTATGGCAGACCGTCGTTGGTGAAGCTCACCCGCTGGCCGAATTCGTACTCTACGTGCTCGTCATCGAGCCCGTAGCTGACCACGCCGGTGCCCTCCCAGACACCCAGCAGCCAGCTGAGCGGGCCGACCTCAGCGGGAAGCCCCTCAGCAAATTCCAGCATGCTCAGCGCTGCCCTTTAAAGAGCTTGACCAGTACTGTGCCGGCCACGAATGCGATGGCCGCGCTGGCCAGAGCGAGCAGACCGACGAAGAAGATCTCAAGTGCGACAATTCCATCCATGGCTTCAGTCTAGCCGCACAGCTGTGCCTGACACGATCTTGCGCCGCAGCACACTAATATAGAGTCACCTGTACCGGAAGGCCCCAACGTGTCAGACCTCGTCGTTCTCACCAAGGCGAGAGACGGCGTGCTGCCATCGCTGGCCCTCCTGAACCACCATGTGACCGTGCTCGCCCCCACCGCGAGCAGTCTGCTCTCGACGGGTCAGGCTGACGCGCTGCTGGTCGACGCCCGCCAAGATCTGCCCGGCGCCAAGCAGTTCTGCTCGATCATCGCCACTGCCGGCGTCGAGCTTCCCGTGCTGCTGGTGGTCACCGAGGGCGGCATTGCCGCAATCAGCCAAGACTGGGGCATCTCCGACTTCATTCTCGCCACGGCAGGGCCAGCCGAGATCGACGCTCGCATTCGGCTCGCACACCGCCCGGGAGCCGTCGCCGCAGACGACCCTTCGATCATCCGCGCGGCCGGCCTGGTCATCGACGAGGCCAGCTATTCCGCCAAAGTCAATGGCAAACCACTCGACCTCACCTTCAAAGAGTTCGAGCTGCTGCGCTACCTGGCCTCGCGCCAAGGCCGCGTGTTCACCCGCGAACAGCTGCTCAGCGAAGTCTGGGGTTATGACTACTTTGGCGGCACCCGCACCGTCGACGTGCACGTGCGACGGCTTCGCGCCAAGCTCGGCGAGCTCGATTCGCTGATCGGCACGGTGCGCAACGTGGGCTACCGCTTCAACCCCACCGAAGGCGAGTTTCCCCCGGTCGCCGCCAATCATGAGAGTGATGAGTCCACCGAGGAATGACAGAAATCAACATCCAGGCCCTGCGTGAGCTGGCCCAAGCCGCCTATATCGCCGACGGCCACCAGCCGTTCAGTGACCACACATGGGCCATGCTCGACGCTGAGCAGGCCGTGGTCATCACCGACCTCGATCTGGCGATGACCACGTCGATCCAGCTCAACGCGCCGGTGGCACCTCAGCGGCTGCTCGCAGCCGCCGTGCTGCTCGACGACCAGTTCGAACTCGTCGTGCGACCCGAGGCGCGCAGCCACGGGCTCGGCCGACGCCTGCTGCGTGCGGCCATTGCCGCCGGCGGGAGAGGCTTCTGGTCGCATGGTGACCTCGAGACTGCACGACTGCTGGCCGAGAACATCCGTGCCAAACGCGACCGCGAGCTGCTGCAGCTGACCTTGAGCAACGAGGCGACCGGCACGCAATCAGCGCCCGCGCTGCCAGCGGGGCTGAGCATCCGACCGTTCGAAATCGATGCCGATGAGCAGGCCTGGCTCGACGCCAATGCGAGTGCCTTTGCCGACCATCCCGAACAGGGTGCAATCGACCTCGCTGAGCTGCGCTCGCTCGAAGCCGAGACTTGGTTCGACCCCGAAGACGTGCTGCTGCTGTGCGACGGCGATACCGTGGTCGGCTTCAACTGGCTGAAAGTCACGTCGGCTGCCGACGGCGCCACCGAGGGTGAGATCTACGCGATCGGGGTGCGCCCTGAACAGGCCGGGGCCGGGCTCGGGCGCGCGCTCATGCAGGCCGGGCTTCAGCGCCTGCACGACCGCGCAGACGAAGTCACTTTGTTCGTCGAGGCCGACAACGCCGCTGCCCGACATCTCTACGAAAGTCTTGGCTTCCGCGAGCGTTCACGCGATATTCATTGGCGAGTGGGATGATAGAGAGATGAGCACCACAGCACCCAAGGGCAAGACCACTCCGAAGGCCGCGGCCACCGCCGTCGAGACCCTCCCCGACGATCGCTACCTCGATCGCGAGCTTTCTTGGCTCGGGTTCAACGAACGTGTGCTCGAGCTTGCCGACGACCCGTCGCTGCAGCTGCTCGAGCGGGCCTCGTTTCTGGCCATCTTCGCCAACAACCTCGACGAGTTCTTCATGGTGCGCGTCGCAGGCCTCAAGCGCCGCATCGCGCTCGGCATCGCGGTGCCCTCGAACTCAGGGCTGGCACCACTCGAGCTGCTCAGCGCCGTCAGCCGCGAGGCGCATCGCCTGCAAGACCGGCAGAGCGAGATTCTGCACGACGGCGTGCTGCCCGCCCTTGAACAGGCCGGCATCAGCATCGTGCACTGGGGTCAGCTCGGCGCTGACGAGCACGCGCGCCTGCGCACCTACTTTGACGAGAAGGTCTTTCCGATTCTCACGCCGCTGGCCGTCGACTCAGCGCACCCCTTCCCCTACATCTCTGGGCTGTCGCTGAACCTCGCAGTCGTGGTGGTCAACCCCAAAAACGGCAAGCGCGAGTTCGCCCGCGTCAAGGTGCCGCAGTCGCTACAGCGCTTCGTGCCGATTCCTGACGACGGATCAGGCAAGACCCGTTTCATGCCCCTCGAAGAGCTGATCAGCGTGCACCTCGACCAGCTGTTTCCGGGCATGCAGGTCGAAGAGTCGCACACCTTCCGCGTCACCCGCAACGAAGACCTCGAGGTTGACGAAGACGAAGCCGAGAACCTGCTGCAGGCACTTGAGAAAGAGCTGCTGCGTCGCCGCTTCGGCCCGCCGGTGCGTCTTGAGGTGGCCTCTGACATCAACCCGCGCATCCTCGATCTGCTGGTCAGCGAGTTGGGCGTGCAGGGCGAAGACGTGTACAAGCTGCGCGAGCCGCTCGACCTCACCGGTCTGTTCGCCATCGCCGGCCTCAACCGCCCTGAGCTGCACTACCCGGTGGCGGTGCCGGTGACCAACCGGTACCTCAAGAACATCGACCCGCACCAGCATGCCGAGTTCTTCGGGGCTATCCGCAAAAACGACATTCTGCTGCATCATCCGTACGAGTCGTTCGCCACCAGTGTGCAGGCTTTCCTTGAGCATGCCGCGGCCGACCCCAATGTGCTGGCCATCAAGCAGACGCTGTACCGCACCTCGGGCGACAGCCCCATCGTGCAGTCGCTGATCGACGCCGCCGACGCCGGCAAGCAGGTGCTCGCCCTCGTCGAGATCAAGGCACGCTTCGACGAGGCCAACAACATCTCATGGGCACGCAAGCTCGAACGGGCCGGCGTGCATGTGGTTTACGGCTTGGTCGGCCTCAAAACACACTGCAAGCTCTCACTCGTGGTGCGTGAAGAAGAGGGGCGCTTGGTGCGCTACAGCCATGTGGGCACCGGCAACTACAATCCCAAGACCGCGCGTCTCTACGAAGACCTCGGTCTGCTGACCGCCAGCGGCGAGGTGGGCGACGATCTCGGCCGCCTGTTCAACCATCTCTCCGGGTTCTCCACCGAGACCAAGTACGAGCGACTGCTGGTGGCCCCCAAGACCATCCGCACCGGCCTGATCGAGCTGGTCGACAACGAGATCGCCCATGCCCGCGCCGGCCGTGCCAGTGGCATCAAGATCAAGGTGAACTCTTTGGTCGACGAGCAGGTCATTGATGCGCTCTACCGTGCCAGCCAAGCGGGTGTTCCTGTTGAGGTGTGGGTGCGCGGCATCTGCTCGCTGAAACCCGGCGAGCCCGGCCTCAGCGAGAACATCACCGTGCGCTCGGTGTTGGGGCGCTACCTCGAGCACTCCCGCATCTTCTGGTTCGCCAACGACGGTGACACGCAGGTCTACATCGGCAGCGCCGACATGATGCATCGCAACCTCGACCGTCGCGTCGAGGCGCTGGTGCGCCTGACCTCGCCCGAGCAGATCACCGAGCTGACCGACTTATTCGCGCTGGGCCTGGCCGACACGTCATCGTCATGGCATCTGGGCACCGACGGTGTCTGGAAGCGTCATCACCTTGATGCCGATGGGCGCCCGCTGCTCGATGTGCAGAGCGAGCTGATTCGCATCGCTTCGACGCGTAAGGCGGCAAAGCGCAAATGATCATCGCCGCGGGCGTGCTCTGCTGGCGCCACATCGGCGGCCGCCCCTACATTCTGGTGATCCATCGGGCGGCACACGACGATTACTCGTTTCCGAAAGGCAAACTCGATCCGGGTGAGACGGTTCCCGAGACGGCACTGCGCGAGCTCTACGAAGAGACCTGCCTGCGCACGCGGCTCGGGCCGTTCTTGGGCGAGGTGCACTACGACGTCAACGGCAAGCCCAAAACCGTCTCTTACTGGACGGCACATGTGACCGCGGAGCAGGTCAAGCAGAGCTCACGCCGGTTTACACCCAACCATGAGGTCGACGAGCTGCTCTGGCTGCCTTTCGACGAGGCCCGACGGCTGCTCACCTACGAGTTCGACCGCGATCTGCTCGACCAGCTCGAGCAGATGCTTCCCGCACTCGACCGCCCCACCTTCAACGTCGGTGTGCTGCGTCACGCGAAAGCCACCTCGCGAGCGGCCTGGTCTGGCGGAGAGGCCACTCGCACGCTGACCGAACGAGGCCAGGCGCAGGCCAAGTCTCTGGTGGGTCTGCTCGACTGCTGGGCGCCGTATGAGAGCATCCTCACCAGCCCATGGCAGCGCTGCGCGTCGACCATCGCGCCGTTTCTCAAAGCACACAGCATCCGTGCCACACCGGTCGACCAGCTCACCGAGGCCGCATACACCGCCGATCCGGCCGCGACCGAGCGGCTGGTGTCGGCTGCGGTGAGTGCTGCACGTCCGCTGCTCATCTGTTCGCATCGACCGGTGCTGCCGGCCATCCTGTCGGCTGTCGGCAGCGTGCTCGACGAACCCGCTCGCGCCCGACTGGTGGCATGTTCGAGCATCAGCCCAGCCGATCTGGTCATCGCGCAGATCGCGCAGACCAACGATCCCGAGCATCCTTTCGAACTCGTGACCCTGGCCACGTACACCCCCTACGAGGCGTCGCCCAGCAGTTGATCGCTGTTCACTCTGCGTTAAGGAGCCGGTGGGCTCTGAGTCACCCGCGGTCTTTAGCGTGAGCAGTGAACGGCCTGGCATGTTGCGGGCCGTGAACTGACCAGACACCTGAAAGGGTACACAGTGAAGAACACACGCCTTCTCCAGACCGTCGGAGTGGCCTCGCTCGCCGCCATCGCACTGACCGGCTGCTCCAGCGCCGACAGCTCCTCGAGCAGCGCCAGCGGCTCCGGCCTGAGCGGCACGCTGAACGCCACCGGCGCATCGTCGCAGGAGAAAGCCCAGCTCAACGGCTGGATCCCCGGATACAAGAAGATCGAGTCTGGGGTCACCGTGAACTACACCTCGACCGGTTCGGGCACCGGGCGTGAGAACTTCATCGCCGGCTCGAGCGACTTCATCGGCTCCGACCGTGCATACAAGACCTCTGAGATCGCCGACAGCACCTTCCCGCTGTGCACCGCCGGCACATCGCTGGTCGAGTTCCCGGCATACATCTCGCCGATCGCGATCGCCTACAACCTGCCCGGCGTCGACGAGCTGAAGCTCGACGGCGAGACCCTGGCAAAGATCTACGCTGGCAAGATCACCACGTGGAACGACTCGGCCATCGCTGCGCTCAACGAGGGCGTCGATCTGCCCGACACCAAGATCAACGCTGTGCACCGCGGCGACAAGTCGGGCACCACGGGCAACTTCCTCGCGTACCTCACCGAGGCCGCACCCGACGTGTGGACCTACGGCGACGAAGACGAGTTCCCGGGCGATCTGGGCGGCGCATCTGCTGACAAGACCGCCGGCGTGGCAGCCGAGGTGCAGAACGGTGAAGGCTCAATCGGCTACCTCGATGCATCAGCCGCCACCCAGCTGCAGACCGCCAGCATCAAGTCGGGCAGCGACTTCGTGGCCTACTCACCTGAGGCAGCTGCAGAGGTCGTCGCGGGCTCACCGCTCGAAGACGGCCGCGAAGCGACCGACGTCGTCAAGAAGCTCGACTACACCGGTGTCGAGGGTGCCTACCCGATCGTGCTGGTCTCGTACCTGATCGGCTGCTCTGACTACGCCGATGACAGCAAGGCCGAGCTGGTCAAGTCGTACTTCTCGTACGTGATCTCTGACGATGCTCAGAAGGCCGCCGCCGCTGAGGCCGGCAACGCGCCGCTGAGCGACGACCTGCGCCAGGACGCACAGGCCGCCATCGACGCCATCAAGTAGTCGCCTACACTGAGAAGCGGCCCGGTCAGAGCGCAGGACTGACCGGGCCGCACCCCAGCCACTTCACACGATCCGCTGATCTCGCCCACGGCGAGAAAGGAAGTCGTCTGCATGACGAACACCGAGGCCTCCGAGGCCCAACGTCCACGAGCCCGGCGCCGTGCCGGCGACGCGATCTTCCAGAACTCGGCCACCATCTCTGGAGCACTCATTCTGCTCGTGCTGGCCGCAGTCTTCCTCTTCCTCCTCTTCCAGGGTGGCACCGCAATCACCAGCCCCGTCGACGCGTCGTCAAGCGCCGACCAGCTGCGAGCCAAGGCCGAGCCGGCCAATTTCTGGGGCTACGTGCTGCCACTCGTGTTTGGCACCATCTGGGCGTCGCTGCTGGCGATGGCCATCGCCCTGCCGATCGGCTTGGGCGTCGCGCTGTTCATCAGTCACTTCTCGCCACGGCGCCTGCGCGGCACCCTCGGCTTCATCATCGACATGCTGGCCGCAGTGCCCTCGGTTGTGTTCGGCCTGTGGGGCATCATGGTGTTCGCGCCCATGGCAGGCCCCTTCTACCAGTGGCTCAACGAGCACTTGGGCTGGATTCCGCTGTTCAGCGGCGACGTGATTCCGAGCGGCCGCAACATGCTCACCGCCGCCATTGTGCTGGCCATCATGATTCTGCCGATTCTCACCTCACTGTCGCGAGAGATCTTCTTACAGACACCCCGACTCGACGAAGAGGCCGCACTGGCCCTCGGAGCAACACGTTGGGAAATGGTGCGGTTGGCGGTGTTCCCCTACGCAAGATCCGGCATCTTCGCCTCGGCCATCCTTGCCCTCGGCCGCGCCCTCGGCGAGACCATGGCCGTGACCATGGTGCTCTCTTCAACCGGCGTGATCTCGTTTCAGCTGCTCACGTCAAGCAACCCGACCACCATCGCCGCGAGCATCGCCAAGAACTTCCCCGAGGCCCACGGCACCGATTCGTCGACACTGATCGCCGGCGGCCTGGTGCTATTCGCCATCACGATCCTGGTCAACTCGATCGGCCGCTGGATCATCGCACGCGGAACGAAGAAGTGAGGGGACGAACCGTGACCACCACAGCACGAACGCGTCACACGACGAACGCACTTACCGCGGGCGACCTGCCCCGCTGGACCCCACTGGCCGTACTGATCGGCGCCACCATCGTCAGCACGCTGATCTTCGGTTTTCAGTGGCTCAGCAGCGGCGACCCGCTGTACGTCTACACCGAGAAGACTGACAAACTCACCATCTACCCCAATGTGGGCGGCTGGTTGGCCACCATCATGGCCCTCTACCTGATCTTCATCTACTTGTTCTCGGTCGTGGCCGAGAACCGCCGCAAAGCCTTCGACCGACTGATCACGGGCCTGGTCACCGTGGCCTTCATCATCGCCATGCTGCCACTGCTGTCGCTCATCGTGACGCTGATTATCAAGGGGCTGCCCGGCCTGAACGCCACGTTCTTTCTCAACGATGCCTCGATGCCAGGCGAGCGCGGCGCCGCTCATGCCATTCTGGGCACTCTGCTGATCACTCTGGCCACCTCGGTGATCTCGGTGCCCATCGGCATCCTGACCGCCATCTACTTGGTCGAGTACGGCCGGGGCAACGCGTTCTCGAAGGCGATCGGCTTCTTCGTCGACGTGATGACCGGCATTCCGAGCATCGTGGCCGGTCTGTTCGCCTTTGCGCTGTTCACTCTGGTGGTACAGGCCACTGGCGGCGACCTCACCTCCGTGCGCTCCGGGGCCGTGGGCTCGGTCGCCCTGATCGTGCTGATGCTGCCGACCGTTGTGCGCTCGAGCGAAGAGATGATCCGTCTGGTGCCGCACGAGCTGCGTGAGGGTGCCTATGCACTCGGGGTGCCGAAGTGGCGCACCATTCTCAAGATCGTGCTGCCGACCGCCATCGGTGGCCTCGTCACCTCAGTGCTGCTGGCTGTGGCTCGCGTCATCGGCGAGACTGCTCCGCTGCTGGTCGCCGCGGGCATGAGCATCAACATGAACACTGATCTGTTCTCGGGCGTGATGTCTTCGCTGCCGACCTTCGTCTACCAGCAATGGGGCTTCACCACGCCAGAGGGCAACCAGTTGGCCTGGTCTGGCGCGCTGATCCTGATGCTCATCGTCGTCGTTCTCAACGCCATCGGCCGACTGGTGTCGTTCTTCTTCTCCCCCAAGCGCGACCGCTGATCGCCGGCCCCCGCTCTTTCGAAAGGAATCCACCATGTCAAAGCGCATCGTGATCAAAGACCTCGACATCTACTATGACAAGTTCAAGGCCGTCGAAGGCGTGAACATGTCGATTGAACCCAAGGCGGTCACCGCGTTCATCGGGCCTTCGGGCTGTGGCAAGTCGACCGTGCTGCGCTCGATCAACCGAATGCACGAAGTCATTCCCAAGGCGTGGGTCGACGGGCAGATTCTGCTCGACGGAGACGATCTGTATGGCCCGGGAGTCGACCCGGTGCTGGTGCGCCGGCACATCGGCATGGTCTTCCAGCGCCCGAATCCCTTTCCCACTATGTCGATTCGCGAGAATGTGCTCGCCGGAGTCACCCTCAACAACCGTCATATCTCACGCTCTGACGCCGACGACTTGGTCGAGCGCTCACTGCGCGGAGCCAACCTCTGGAACGAGGTCAAAGACCGTCTGAATGCACCCGGCGGCGGGCTCTCCGGCGGTCAGCAGCAGCGTCTGTGCATTTCGCGTGCCATCGCAGTCGAGCCTGAGGTGCTGCTGATGGATGAGCCGGCTTCGGCTCTCGATCCCATCTCGACGCTCGCAATTGAAGACCTGATTCACGAGCTCAAGCAGGAGTACACGATTGTGATCGTGACGCACAACATGCAGCAGGCGACGCGTGTGTCAGATCGCACGGCGTTCTTCAACATCGCCGGCACCGGCAAGCCTGGCAAACTCATCGAATACGACGACACCCGCAAGATCTTCGAGAACCCCACGCAGAAAGAGACCGAAGACTACATCTCGGGCCGCTTCGGCTGAAGCTCACACCTCACTCGGGGTCACTTGGATCAAGCGGGGCGTGATGGTCGAGGGCGATCACGCCCCGCTTCCAGTATCCCGATACGTCAATGTCGGCCCGGTCAAGCTGAGGCTGCTCGCGCAGCAGTCGCCGCACCGCAATCAGCGCCTGAGCCTCACCTGCAGCCCAGACGAACGCGCCCTCGGCCAGTTCGAGCGAACGCACTGCATCAAGCAGCCCGGCGTCGCCAGAGGCTTCAGACACCCACTGCAGGCTGGCGAGGCGAGCCCGCACCGATTCGTCGAAGTACTCTGCATCGGCCGCCGCCGCATTCCAGATCACGGCATCGATCACGGTCGGCTGCGACAGTGCCTCAACCCAGCGCACGAAGGCCGGGAACGCCGAAGGGTCGGCAACGAGTGCCACACGCCCAGGGGCGGTGGGTGCCAGTTTCGAGCCACGGGGGCCGGCCACCACGATCTCGTCGCCGGGTGTGGCACGGCGCGCCCATTCGGTTGCCGGGCCGCCTTCGTGCAGCACGAAGTCGATGTCGATGGCAACCGGCACCCCGGCAGCGTCGGTGTCCACCGCTCGGGGCGTGTAGTCACGCGTGGTCGGGGTGCCCTCAGGCCGCTGCAGCGACCCATCGTCGGCAACGAGGGGTGCGATGATCTGCCCGTTGGCATCGGGCAGAAACAACTTGACATGATCGCTGGGGCCGGGTGCGGTGAACCCCGCGAGATCGTCGCCGACGAGTCGCACGCGCCGCAGGTGCGCGCTGATCTGGCTGGTCTCGCTCACTCGCAGCCGCCGAAAGGCCAGCTCGTGTCGCAGTCGTTCTCTCTGGTGCACAGCGCTCAACCCCTTTGTCTCGACGCACAGCGGAAAAGGAAAAGAAGACCAGGCCATGAACGCCTCTCGGCGGAAGGCCGCTCGAAGCGGCAAAAATTGGAGCCCGGGGTTACACGACCTGGCCGTGCCCCCGTTGCCGGGAGCCCTGTCAGTCTAGGCGATCACTACGCCACAGCGCAGCCCCGCGTCGAAACACGTGCGCCATGTCGGTCAGGGCCGCAGCGCGCTCGGTCAGCGACTCGGCAGCCAGCGCATCAATCTCGTCGATGTCGTCAGCGTGCCGCAGGCAGCCGGCCGCCACAATCATGCAGAATGCCGCAGCGCGATTGAGTGCGAGGTGGAAGTCTCCGATGAACACCCCGCGGAGCACCTGTTCAGTCAGCTGCTGCACCTCGATGACCCCAGCCGGGGGCTGCACTCCGGCGACCACCGCATCCACCGTGCCAAGCCGGCCCTCGCCGAGCTGAAAGAGCGCTGCATTGTCGTCAGGATGACCCATCACCATGCTGCGCAGCAGATAGACGCGCCACAGCACACCGGGCAGGCTCTCGGGTGACATCTGCGCCCAGAGTTCGCTGATGGTCTCGATGCCGTGTTCGTCGGTGTAGTGAGTGAGGCGTTTGACTACGTTGGGATCGGCCCCGCCGCGAGCACGGCTCAGGAGCGTGCGGGCGGTCTCGTGTGCGATTCGGTGCGTGACCGCGGGGTCGGGTGCCCCGGGAAACCGGTCGAGCTCTCCCTCGCCGAAGAGGACGGGTCGGTGATGTTCGCGCATCGATCCAGTGTACGCGGTGGATGCGCGGCTGCGGCAGGTCGGCGGTGGCCCGGGATCACTGCGATCTCGGTGGTGATCGTCGGCACCTCGACTGCAGCCGGTTCGGCGTAGTCAATGGTAAACGCGTGACGCAGCCCACCGCCGTGATTGCGATGCACGCGGCCATGTTTTGTCAGCAGCAGCCACCAGAGCGCAACGACTGCGGCTGCGAAGCCGGAGAAGCCGGCGATGCCCATGGCCCAGCGCGGGCCAGCCACGTTGGCGACCCAGCCCACCAGCGGCGCACCAATGGGTGTGCCGCCCATGAGCACGGCCATATAGACGGCCATCACTCGGCCACGCACCGAGCCGGCGCTGGTCACCTGCACATAGGCGTTGGCACCCGAGAGCACGAGCTGCGAGCACAGTCCGAGCGCCACCAGTGCAGCACCGAAGGTCAGCAGATCTGGTGCCAGTGCAGCCCCGGTCGCGGTGAGCCCGAAGCCGGTGACCCCAGCGACGATGCTGCGCAGGCGTGGTCGGTCGCGGCTGGCGGTGAACAGTGCGCCAGCGACCGACCCCACACCCATCACCGAGGAGATCACGCCGTAGGCCTGGGCATCTTCGTCGAAGGTGACGGTGATCATGGCCGAGAGCACGACGGGGAAGTTCAGCCCGAACGTGCCGATCAAGAAGATCATGATCATCACGAGCATGAGGTCAGAGCGGGTGCGGATGTAGCGGAACCCATCGAGCAGACCGCCCCCGCCCCGGCGGTCGCGTGCCACCGCTGGCCGAGGCAGGCTGTAGAAGTCGCCGGGGCGAATGAGCAGAATCGCGGCGATGGCCGCCATGAACGTGAAACCGTTGGCGATGAACACCCAGCCGCTGCCCACCACCATGATGAGCAGACCGGCGACCGCCGGGCCAGCCAGGCGAGAGAGGTTGAACGAGGTGGAGTTGAGCGCCACTGCGTTGCCGACTGCATCGCGCGGCACGAGGTCAGAAACGAACACCTGACGAGCCGGGGTGTCGAAGGCACCGACGACACCGCTGACCAGACCGATCAGGTAGACCAGTGCGAGCGAGGGTGCGCCGAGAATCAGCCAGATGCCCAGCACGAAGCTCAGCAGCCCCATGAGCGTCTGCGTGACCAGCAGCACCTGACGGCGCGGAAAACGGTCGGAGATCACCCCGGTGATGGGAGTCAGCACCAGTTGGGGCCCGAGCTGCAGTGCCGTGATGATACCCACGGCGGAGGCATCGTGGTCGGTGAGCTGGGTCAGCACGATCCAGTCTTGAGCCGTGCGCTGCATCCATGTGCCCACGTTTGACACCAGTGCGCCGCCGAACCAGTAGCGGTAGTTGCGGATCGTCAGCGAGCGAAAGACGGCGCTCATCGGCATCCCATGCCGTTGAGCATCTCGGCAGCGCGCCCCAGCTGTGCGCGTTCGCTGTCGCTGAGTTCGAGCAGTCGTGCGGCCAGCCACTGATCGCGGTGCCGGCGCGTGCGCTCGGCCTCGAGCCGACCGGCGTCGGTGATCTGCAGCAGTGTGACCCGGCGATCGCTCGGCGACGGCGTGCGTGAGACGAACCCCTGCACCACCAACTGTGAGACGGTGCGGTTCATGGAGGGCAGACTCACCAGCTCTCGCTCGGCGAGTTGGCTGAGGGTCTGCTCACCGTGACGGTCGAGGATCAGCAGAACGGTCAGCTGTGCCGGGGTGACCCCGCCGGGGGTCTGCGCGCGCAGCCGTCGATTCATGCGCGCAATGGCGATGCGCAGCTGGTCGGCAAGCAGCACGACGTCTTCGGGAATGGTGGATGCGGGGGTATCGGGGATGCTCATGTCTCGCCCAGACTACTCGCTTAGTTAGGCTAAGTAAATAGTTGCCCAACATCTCGTGGCGGTTTGTGGCAGAATTGATCGGGTCGGTGTTGCCGGCCGGGCCCCTCTAGCTCAATCGGAAGAGCAGCGGACTTTTAATCCGCGGGTACTGGGATCGAAACCCAGGGGGGGCACTTTTCTTGCCGAATTACTGGTATTTCTGCCCCGCACCGCGATTTGTGCACGGTTTCTGCTCTCATGCCGCAAGAATGACTGCGCGATCGACGCGGAAACCGGCTCGTCGCTCAAGATGCGCAGTAGGGGTGAAGAAAACCCAAAATGTGCAGTAGGGGTGAAGCACACTCACCCCCACGGCAGGCTTTCACCCCTACCGCAAGGTGGCTGACAGCAGCGCTCCGGCCACAGCCAGCGTCACCGACCCCACAAGCGTCAGCAGCACGTAACCGGCGGCAGCGCCGTAGCGCCGGTGCACGATGAGCTCCACGCTCTCTTTGCTCGCCGTGCCGAACGTGGTGTACCCGGCGAGAAATCCCACGCTGATCGGCGACATGGGCGGCACGCCAAGCCCGGCGACGGCGCCCGCCGCCAGTGCACCGGTGAGGTTGATCGCCACCGTGCCCCAGGGAAACCCTCGCGAGGGTCGCGTCATCAGCACACCCACGGCATACCGGATGACCGACCCCAGCCCCGCGGCCAGAAAGATCCACAGCGCGCTCACTTGGCGTTCCCCTGCTCACGCCGAGCCAGACGCAGCGCATCGACGCGCCCTGCGGCCCACCAACCGACCCCCGCGGCGACGAGACCTGCGGCAACCAGCGCAAGTGCGTATCCTGCGGCCGCGACGAAGTCGCCGCGCTCGAACAGTCGCATAACCTCGACGGCGAAGGTGCTGTACGTGGTGAAGCCCCCGATCACGCCGGGGACAACCAGCGTGCGCACTGCCACGCTGCTCGACAGCAGCGCTGGCACGAATACGACAAGAAATGAGCCGACGATGTTGACGGTGATGGTGGCCGGCATGGTCTGCCCGCCGCCCAGCCAGAGGTCGAGCGACCAGCGCACGAGCGACCCCAAGCCGCCGCCGACGAACACCAGTGCGGCGTCGCGCGCGCGCAGAGCCTTCCAGGCGGGTTCGAGGGGAGGCTCAGTGGTGGCGCGGTTCATGACTCTCAGTGTACGACTGCCGCGCAAGCAGAGAAGAGGGGCGCAGACCGTAGCCTGCGCCCCTCTGTGCAACCGAGCTCAGCTCAGCTGTGCTGCGTCACGCGCCTTCCCCCGAATACACGTGACGCAGTCTGATCACGCCTCGACGTGACGCTCATCAACCCCGTTGTACAGCGACAGCGGGCGAATCAGCGCGTTGCTCGCGCGCTGCTCGATGATGTGCGCAGTCCATCCGGTCACGCGAGCGGCGACGAAGATGGGCGTGAAGGTCGGAATATCGAAGCCGAGCAGGTAATACGCCGGGCCAGCCGGGTAATCCAGGTTCGGCTTGATGCCCTTGGCATCGTCCATCTCTTTGGCCAGTGCCTCGTAGAGGCGCTTGATCTCGGGACGGTCGTAGCGCTCGATGAGCTTGTAGGTCGCCTCTTGCATCGTCGGGACGCGCGAGTCGCCCTTCTTGTACACGCGGTGGCCGAAGCCCATGATCTTCTTCTTCTCGGCGAACGCAGCCTGCAGCCAGTCGTGAGCCTTCTGCTCGACGTCGCCGTCGTAGCCGATCTCTTCGAACTCGTGCAGTACGGCCTCGTTGGCACCGCCGTGCAGCGGGCCTTTGAGAGCGCCGATGGCACCGGTGACTGCCGAGTAGAGGTCGCTCAGCGTCGAGGTGATCACGCGAGCGGTGAACGTCGATGCATTGAACGAGTGCTCTGCGTAGAGAATCAGCGAGACGCGGAACGCATCGACCTCGAAGTCGTCGGGCTTGCGGCCGAAGGTCTGCCACAGGAAGTTCGCCGAGTAGTCGAGGTCGACGTCAGGCTCGACATACGCTTCACCGCGGCGGCGGCGCTGATCGTAGGCCACGATCGACGGCAGCTTGGCGAAGAGGTTGACGGCCTTCTCGAGCTCGGCCTCAGGCGACTCATCAGCCGTCTTCGGGTCGTTGGCGCCGATGACGCTGACGGCCGTGCGCACCACATCCATCGGATGCGCAGTGGTCGGCAGCGAGTCGATCACGGCCTTGACGTTGGCGTCGAGGCCACGCAGCGAGCGCTCGGTCGAGACGAACTCGGCCAGCTGCTCGTCGGTGGGCAGCTCGCCGTTCCAGAGCAGGTACGCCACAGCCTCGAACGACTGTGTGGCAGCCAGCTCCTGCACCGGGTAGCCCCGGTACAGCAGTGAGTTGGTCTCGGGATTTACTTTCGAGATCGCGGTGAAGTCGACCGGCACGCCGGCCAGACCCTTGTAGATCTGTTGTTCGGTCATTGTTCTGCCTCCTTGCAGATGGTCAGCGGATCAGTGGTAGTTGTCGCGCTCGACGTCGAAGTTGAACACCGACGAATCGAACTCGCTGTAGGCGGGGTAGTCGACCAGATCGTAGAGGTCAGCGCGGGTCTGCATGAACTCGACCTGCGAACGCAGGCTGCCCTCGTTGACGATCGCATCGAGACCACGCTCGGCCGCACCCAGCGCCAAGCGCTGCAGCGACACCGGGTAGATCACGATGTTGTAGCCGAGATCGGTGAGCTGCTGGTTGGTGAACAGCTCGCTCTTGCCGAACTCGGTGATGTTCGCCAGCAGCGGGGCGTCGATCGCGGCGCGGAACGCCTCGAACTCACCGATGTCGCGCAGCGCCTCGGGGAAGATGCCGTCGGCGCCAGCGTCGATCAGCGCCTTGGCACGATCGATCGCCGCGTCGAGCCCCTCGACCGAGCGGATGTCGGTGCGCGCCAGGATCACGAAGTTCGGATCGCGACGAGCCTCGACCGCAGCACGAATGCGGTTGACCGCCGTGCCCTGGTCAACGACCGACTTGCCGTCGAGGTGACCACACCGCTTCGGGTTGATCTGATCTTCGATGTGCGTGCCGGCGACGCCGGCATCTTCGAGCGCCTGGATGGTGCGGGCCACGTTGAGCGGCTCACCGAAGCCGGTGTCGCCGTCGACGAGCACCGGCAGATCGGTGGCGCGCGCGTAGGTCGCCGTGCGACCGGCCACCTCGCTCAGCGTGGTGAGGCCGATATCGGGCAGGCCAAGATCGTTGGCCAGCACGCCGCCCGAGGCGTAGACGCCCTCGAACCCCTTGCGCTGGATGAGCTTTGCGGTCAGTGCGTTGTAGGCACCGGGAAAGCGCTGCAGCTCGCCGCTGGCCAGCCCCTCGCGGAATGCGCGACGCTTGGCCTCAGGAGTGACTTTGGAATACAGCATTAGAAGATTCCCTCCGGATCAGTCACGCTCTCGAGCAGGCCGGGCTTGGCGACGATGGTCAGCTGGCCGAGCTCCTCAGGCTTCAGCGTATCGAGACGCTGAGCCACGTCGAGGAAGCGCTCGATCTCGCTGGCCTCGAGCACGGGCTCGGCAAGCTTCTTGAACTTCGCGATGTAGTTGTCGCGGGCGAACGGACGAGCGCCCAGCGGGTGCGCGTCGGCAACGGCGATCTCGGCGGTGATGTGGCCGCCATCGGTCAGCTCGATCTCAGCGCGGCCGCCGAAGGCCTTCTCAGCCGGGTCGATCGAGTGGTAGCGACGGGTCCAGTCGTCATCTTCGGTCGTGGTGATCTTGTGCCACAGCTCGACGGTGTCGGGACGGCCAGCGCGCTCCGGGGTGTAAGAGGCCACGTGATCCCAGCCGCCATCTTGCAGCGCCACGGCGAAGATGTAGGGCACTGAGTGGTCGAGGGTCTCGCGAGTCGCGGTGGGGTCGTACTTCTGCGGGTCGTTGGCACCCGAACCGATCACGATGTGCGTGTGGTTCGAGGTGTGCAGCACAATCGACTTGATGTTCTTCGGGTCGGTGAGCTCAGGGTGCTCGTTGTGCAGGCGACGCGCCAGGTCGATCCAGGCCTGCGCCTGGTACTCGGCCGAGTGCTCTTTGGTGTAGGTGTCGAGGATGCCGCGCTTGGCCTCGCCTGCCTCGGGCAGCGGCACGTGGTAGAGCGCCTCGGGGCCGCCGAGCAGCCAGGCGATGACGCCGTCTTCGCCTTCCCAGATCGGCTCAGGGCTGGTCTGGCCGCGCAGGGCACGGTCGACGGCCTCAACGGCCTGCTTGCCGGCGAACGCCGGAGCGTGCGACTTCCAGGTCGAGATCTGGCCCTTACGCGACTGGCGCGTCTGAGTGGTGGTGTGCAGCGCCTGGCCGATGGCCTGGAAGATGACCTCGGGGTCGAGGTGCAGCAGGGTGCCGAGACCGGCGGCGATCGACGGGCCGAGGTGGGCGATGTGGTCGATCTTGTGCGAGTGCAGATCGATGGCCTTGGTCAGGTCGACCTGAATCTCGTAGCCGGTGGCGATGCCGCGCACGACGTCGTGGCCGGTCACCTGACGGCTGCCCTTGCCGTTGACGTGCTGAGCGACAGCAACGATCGCGGGGATGTTGTCGCCGGGGTGCGAGTACTCAGCAGCAAGGAAGGTGTCGTGGTAGTCGAGCTCGCGCACTGCCACACCGTTGGCCCAAGCGGCCCATTCCGGCGAGAAGCGGTCGGGCACGGGCAGACCAAAAACGGTCGAGCCTCCACCGTTGCTGATCGGGTGAGCCTTCGCCTGCGCGCGGGCGGCGACAATCGGGCCACGCAGCAGCGATGCAGCGGCGACCGAGGCGTTGTCGATCACGCGGTTGATGACCTGATCGGTCACCTCCTGGGTAACCTCGACGGGGTCAGCGGCGACCTCGGCGATCTTCCAGGCCAGCTGCTGCTCGCGGGGCAGGCTCTCTTCGCTCTTGTAAACACGGACATCATGCAGTTTCACGTGCATCTCCTTCATCTGGGCTGACGGACTCAGCGCGGGTGGGATCTTTCAGCGCACTCGCCTTGGTCAGGCGGTGGGCAAGGCTGCGGTAGAGGTGCACGTGCGTGGCGTCGGCGGCCAGCTGCTCGTCGCCATCGATGATGGCCTGCACGATGAGCGCATGCTCGCGAGCGGCCTCGAGCAGGCGGTCGCGGTCTGAGCGGGCCAAGTGGCGCACTCGCGCCAAGTGCGTGCGCACAGTGGTCATGGCGGCCACTAAATATGGATTGCCGACGGCGTCGTCGATGGCCGTGTCGAAGCGCTCGACGAGTTCGTAGTATTCACGGCGGGTGTGGTCTTCGGCATTGAGCAGATCGCCCACCCGCGCGAAGTCGGCCAGCAGGGCCCGGAACACTGTGACGTCGCGGTGACGAGCTGCCAGGCGTGCGGCCTGCGATTCAAGCGCCTGGCGCACCTCGTAGAGTTCGCTGATGTTCTCGAGCGATACCTCAGAGACGACGACCTCTCGCGCACCTTTGACAGCCAGACCTTCACTGATCAGACGACGAAGCGCCTCACGTACGGGTGTGCGGGAAATGCCCAAGCGCAGTGCCTGCTCGACCTCGCCCAGCGGCGTGCCGGCGGCGAGGTCTCCGTTGGTGATCTCATCACGAAGCGTGACATACGCCTTATCGCCAGCACGCATGTCACTTCCTTTCGTCACCTTCGCACGATCGCCTTCAGTGTATACACAAAATCCCCCGTGGCGGGAGAATCTGGCAATGAAGTCGCACTTTTTGGCACTTGTGTATACAGAAGTTGTGTTATATTCGTGGCAACGCTTCGAGGATGCAGCGCCACAGAGCCGTCGTGCTCGCATCCTCGAATGATCGCACTCAATGAGGAGGCAGCACGATGAACGTGACCCGCAGCGAGGTTCGTGCCGGGGCGTACGGCCAGGCATACCAGCGCAGCATCGAAGATCCCGAGGGGTTCTGGCTCGACGCCGCCAAGGCCATCGACTGGCACTCGAAACCCACGCAGGCCCTCGACACTTCGAACGAGCCAGAGTACAGCTGGTTCCCCAACGGCACGCTCAACGTCGCATACAACGCCCTCGACCGTCACATCGAGGCAGGCCGTGGCGATCAGGCCGCGCTCATCTACGAGTCGGCAGTCACTGATAAGTCACGCACGTACACCTATAACGAGCTGCGCGACGAGGTCGCCCGCTTCGCTGGTGTGCTCGCCGACCACGGTGTCGGCCTTGGCGACCGAGTGGTCATCTACATGCCGATGATTCCCGAGGCGACCATCGCCGCGCTCGCCTGTGCCCGTCTGGGGGCCGTGCACTCGGTGGTGTTCGGCGGGTTCGCCGCCAAAGAGCTGGCCTCTCGCGTCAACGACGCCAAGCCCAAGGTCATTGTCACCGCTGACGGCGGCATCGAGCCCAACCGCATCGTCGAGTACCTGCCCATCGTGGCCGAGGCGCTGGCACTGTGCGACCACTTCGTCGACGCAGTGATTGTCAAAGACCGCCCGGAGATTCCCGGCGGCGCCAAAGACGGCACCGATTGGGTCGCCAATCTCATCGAGACCGAGTGGTTCGACTGGGATAATGAGATCTCCCGCGCCGCACCGCACGATCCGGTTCCGGTGGTCTCAACGCACCCGTTGTACATCCTCTATACCTCAGGCACCACTGGTGCGCCCAAGGGCGTGGTGCGCGATTCGGGTGGCTATGCCGTCGCTCTCGCCTGGACCATGAAGAACCTCTACAACATCGAGGCCGGCCAGGTCATGTGGACCGCCTCCGACGTGGGCTGGGTCGTCGGCCACAGCTACATCATCTACGGCCCGCTGCTCGCCGGCGCCACCACGCTGGTTTATGAGGGCAAGCCTGTCGGCACCCCCGACGCCGCACAGTTCTGGCGCATCATCGAGCGCCACCGTGTGCGTTCATTCTTCACCGCACCCACCGCTATTCGCGCCGTGCGCAAAGAAGACCCGAAGGCCGAGCTGATCAAACAGTTCGATCTCTCGTCACTGCAGGCACTGTTCTTGGCCGGTGAGCGCACTGATCCCGACACCTATCACTGGGCTGTCGCGAACATCCACCCGACCGTGGTCGACCACTGGTGGCAGACCGAGACGGGCTGGGCCATCACGGGCAACTTCGTGGGGTTGCAGAAGCTCGAGTCACGTGCCGGTTCTTCGGGCCTGCGCACCCCTGGCTACAACGTGCAGGTCGTCGACGACGAGGGCAACCCGGTGCCCGATCTCGGCGAGGGCAACATCGTGATCAAGCAGCCGATGCCCCCGGGCACGCTGACCACGCTGTGGCGCCGCCACAAGCGCTACGCACGCTGCTACCTGAAGCCCTTCCCGGGCTACTACCTCACCGGAGACTCAGGCTATGTCGACCGTGAGGGCTACGTCTACGTGATGGGTCGCACCGACGATGTGATCAACGTCGCCGGCCACCGCTTGAGCACCGGTCAGATGGAAGGCATCTTGGCCGCGCATCCGGCAGTCGCCGAGGCCGCCGTCGTGGGCGCCGCAGACAAGCTCAAGGGCGAGAAGCCCTATGGCTTCGTGGTGCTGAAGTCAGGCGTCGACAGTGACGAGGCCACGCTGCGCAAAGAGCTGGTCAAGAAGGTGCGCGACGAACTCGGCCCCGTGGCGGCGTTCAAAGACGTGGTCATCGTTCACGGTCTGCCAAAGACTCGCTCTGGCAAGATTCTGCGCAAGAACCTGCGCCAGATCGTCAACGAAGAGAAGCTGATCGTGCCGCCGACCATCGAAGACACCGCGGTGCTGACCCAGGTGCAGATCGCCGTGCACAACTACGAACGCGACAAGGCCGGCGTGGCCTGATCTGACGCGCGTAGCCACAGGGCGGGCATCCTTCGGGGTGCTCGCCCTTTTGCCACGCGCCCTCGTTGGTCACGGCGTGCGCTCACTCGCCACAAACAGGCCCGCTACTGACCAGCGACGACGCATCCTGACCAACGAGCGTGCGGCGACGCTCATGGGGGCAGCAAGAAGGCCCCCGGAACCCCGAGGCCTCTGAATATTGCGCCAGTCTGATGTGGAGCCACCTGCGGGAATTGAACCCGCGACCCCTTCATTACGAGTGAAGTGCTCTACCGACTGAGCTAAGGTGGCCAAGCGCCTGCGAGAAGCGCCGCGGAACAGTTTATCAGGTGCAGCGCAGATCGTCTTGCGGCTTGGTGCCATCGACCAAGAAGCTCTCGACTGCATTGGTGATGCAGGTCGAGGCAAGGGCACGATACGCGGTGTGGCCTTCACCTACATTCGTCACCAAGAACCCCGAAGACAGTTGATCTGCCAGCGACTCTGCCCAGGCATATGGGGTTGCCGGGTCGCCCGTGGTGCCGATGACCATGATGGGGGCGGCGCCGTCGGCGGTGACGCGATGCGCGGTGCCGGTGGCTGACTCTGGCCAGCCGAGGCACATGGTGGTTCCGTCGGCGTAGAACGGGCCGAAAATGCTGCTCGCCTGGCGCAGCCGCTCGCTCAGCCGCTCCCCGGCTCCCTCGCTGTGGTCGGTGGGCAAGTCGAGGCAGTTGACCGCCTGCTGCGCTTCGAAGGAGTTGTCGTCGTAGGTGCCGTCGGTGCGACCGTAGTACGAGTCGACCAGCTGCATGGCCAGGTCTGCATTGCCCTGTTGCACCTGAGTGATGGCCTTGCGCAGGGTCGGCCACTGCAGACGGCTGTACAGCGCGGCGCTGATCGCGGTGAGCATGGATGACGACCCCAGTCGTCGCCCGTCATCAGCCTGCAGCGGTTGATCGTCGAGCGCTGAAACGAGGGCGGCAAGCTGGGTGGCCGCCCCATCTGCATCACTCGCGCTGAACGGGCACGATGTGGCCTGCAGGCAGTCGGAGAGGAACGATCTCGTGGCCTGGTCGAATCCGCTGACCTGTTCGACCAAGGTATCTTCGGCGCTCAGCGATGGGTCGATGGCCCCATCGAGCACAAACGCGCCGACTTGCTCGGGAAACAGCTCAGCATACGAAGAGCCGATGCGAGTGCCGTACGAATACCCCAGATAGTTGAGGGTTGACTGCCCGAGCACCGCACGCAGAACGTCGAGGTCGCGGGCGACGCTCGCAGTGTCAACATGCCCCAGCAGGGCGCCGGTGTTGTCGACGCATGCCTGCCCGAATGCCTCGGCCGCTTGCGTCACCTCGGCGATGTAGGCATCGGTGCCCCGAGCGTTCTCGGGCAGATCGAACAGGTAGCTGTCGGTGTCGGCAGCGTCGTAGCAGCGCACAGCTGTTGACTCGCCGACGCCGCGCGGGTCGAAGGTGACCAAGTCGAAGGCGTTGCTCAGCGCATCTCCGAAGAAGTAATCGCGATACTGCTGCACGCGCACATAGTCGAGGCTGGCTGCGCCTGGGCCGCCCGGGTTCATGACCAGAGCCCGGCCGTTCGACGAGCCGGACTGGTGCCTGGTGACGGCGATCTGGATGGTGTCTCCGGTGGGCTCGGCCCAGTCGAGCGGCACCGTCATGTCGGCACATTGAGAATCGTCGCCGCAACTGCTCCAGCGCAGCTGCTGATCGTAGAAGCTCACGAGGTCAGAGTCGACGGTCTCGGTCGAGTTCGAAGCAGAACTCGAAGAAACCGGAGCGCAGCCAGCTGCACTGACCGCCACCGCCAGTGTCAGTGCCACCCACAACCGACGCAGCTGCTGACCTTGCCTCACCGAAGCACCCCCGGAATCATCGTGACCAAGAAGGCATCAAGGGCGAGTGCAGGCGGCACGTTGCGCCGAAGCTGCTGACGCGCCTCGTCGATGGCGTCGATGGCCGACAGCAGTTGAGCCGCATTGCGGCGAGCGGCGAATTCGGCGACGCCTTCTGCCACGTCGACGTTGATCAGCGCCTCGCCAGACCCCAATGACAGCAACAACGCGTCGCGCAGCAACGCCTGTGCGTCGGTGAGCACTCGATCGACCCCGTCGACGAGCGCGCGTTTGCGCCGCCGCTTGGCGTCATCTTCGGCTTCGCGCAGCTGCCCGCGCAGCCGAGGCGGCACGCGATCATCGGGTCCGAGACCCATCTGGCGCAGCAGTCGTGCTCGCTCGGTCGCCTCGGCATCGCCCAACAGCGCCTCGGCGTCGTCTTTGGCGAGGGCGAGCAGCCGGCGCGACACATCGAGTGCCGCAGACAGCGACGTGATGCCCAGCAACGCCTGCATGGTCTCGGCGCGACGCTGACGCGCATCGGAGTCGGTGGCCAACCGGCGAGCCATGCCCACGTGAGACTGCGCAACCGTGGCACTGATCAGGGCACGCTCGGGGTCGACGCCGTCACGCCGTACCAATAGGTCGGCGACCTCTTGAGGCGTGGGGGTGTCGAGCCGCACAACGCGGGCTCGCGATCTGATGGTCGGCAGCAGATCGGCATCGCTGGGTGCGCAGAGGATCCAGACGGTGTGGTCTGGCGGTTCTTCGATGTCTTTGAGCAGAAAGTTCGAGGTGGACTCGGTCATGCGGTCGGCGTCTTCGATGATCTGGATGCGCCAGTGGCCCATCGACGGCGACATCTGCGCGGTGCGCAGCATCTTGGTGACCTCTTCGCGCTTGATCAGCACGTTTTCGGTGTGCAGTACGGTGACGTCAGGGTGCGTGCCCGCTGCGACCAGTTGGCGCTGTCGATCTGGGTCTTGCGCAGCAGCAGCCTGCAGCTCGGCGGCAAAGGCAATCGCCGCCTTTGACCGCCCTGAGCCGGCCGGCCCGGTGAACAGCCACGCATGGGTCATGACCTGCGGGTCTTCGGCGTGCGCGCTGGTGTGGCGCAGCATCTCGACGACTCGAGCCTGCCCTACCAAATCGTCGAAGGCATCCATGGGGGTCAGTCTATCGGTCGCCTCTGACACCCACGGCGGCCTCGGCAGCGAACCATTCGTCGACCGCCTGCCGCACCTGCGCATCCACCCGCTCTGGAACCTGATCGGCCGAGACCACACGGAACCGCTCGGGCTCGGCTGCGGCGAAGCGCAGAAAGGCGTCACGCACACGCTGGTGAAAGTCGATGTGCTCGCGCTCGAGGCGATCGGGCGCCCCGGCGCCGCCAGCCACACGAGCCAGCGCGGTGGGCACCGGCAGGTCGAGCAGGATGCTCAGGTCGGGCAGCAGCCCACCGGTCGCCCAGAGCGACAGCTCACGGATCTCACGGGCGCTGAGTTCGCGCCCACCGCCCTGGTAAGCCACAGACGAGTCGAGGTAGCGGTCGGAGATGACCACTGCGCCACGTGCCAGCGCCGGTTCGACGACCTCGGCGACGTGCTGAGCACGATCAGCCGCGTAGAGCAGTGCCTCTGTGCGTGACGCAATTGGCCCCTCAGTATGCAGCAGCAGCTCACGCAGTTCGCGGCCGAGTGCGGTCGCTCCCGGTTCGAGCGTTTCGACCACCTCGTGCCCCTGTTCGCGCAGCCCCAGCGCCAGCTGATGGATGCGCGACGACTTGCCAGCTCCGTCGATGCCCTCGACGCTGATGAACACGCCTCGGCTCATCATCACTCGCCGTCGGCAGGCTTGGCGGTCGTGGTCTTCTTCGCCGCAGGCTTCTTCGCCGGAGCCTTCTTCGCCGTTGACTTCTTTGCGGTCGCCTTTTTTGCGGTGCTGGCGCGTTTGGTCGTGGTCTTCTTCTTGGCCGGACCCTTCTCGCGCTTGATCGCCAACAGCTCGACAGCACGCTCGTACGTCAGCTGCTCGGGGTCTTCGGCCTTGGGCACCGTGGCATTGACCGTGCCATCGGTGACGTACGGCCCAAAGCGGCCAGATTTCACCACGATGGGCGCTTCACTCACCGGGTCTGGCTTGTCGAAGCTGCGCAACGGAGGAGCAGCCGCACGGCGACCGCCGTATTTCGGTTGAGCGAGCAGCTGCTTGGCCTCGTCGAGCGTGATCGCGAAGATCGCATCTTCGTCGGGCAGCGAACGTGTCTCTTTGCCGTGTTTGAGATACGGGCCATAGCGACCGTTGAGCGCCTCTACCGGCACCTCGTCGAGGTCGCCAACCACTCGAGGCAGACTGAGCAGTCGCAGCGCAGTGGCCAGATCGACGGTCTCTGGCTGCATCGACTTGAACAGTGATGCCGTCGGCGGCTTGACCCCCTTGGGCCACTCTTCGCCCTCGGGCAGCACCTCGGTGACATAGGGGCCAAACCTGCCGTCTTTGACCACGACGGTGTGCCCGGTGTCGGGGTTCTCACCGAGCTCGCGGGCACCGATCACCGGCGCGTCAACGATCTCCTGCGCACGCGCAGCGGTCAGTTCGTCGGGTTCGAGCCCCTCGGGCAGATTCACTCGACGCACCTCGTCGCTGTCGGGCTGGGCGACCTCGAGGTACGGGCCGTATTTGCCGATGCGCAACGTAATGGTGTCGGTGATGTGCGTTGAGTTGATGTCTCGCGCATCGATCTCGCCGAGGTTGTCGATCACCGAGCGCAGCCCCGGATGGTCGCCCTCGCCAAAGTAGAACTGGCTGAGCCAGTGGCGGCGGTCTTCCTGCCCGGCGGCGATGCGGTCGAGGTCGCTCTCCATGCCTGCCGTGAAGTCGTAATCGACCAGCGAGGCGAAGTGCTGCTCGAGCAGGCGCACCACCGAGAAGGCGGTCCAACCGGGCACCAGGGCCTGGCCCTTCGGCGTGACATACCCACGGTCGACGATCGTCGAGATGATCGCAGCGTAGGTTGAGGGGCGCCCGATGCCGAGCTCTTCGAGCGTTTTGACCAAGCTGGCCTCCGTGTAGCGCGGCGGCGGCAGGGTCTCGTGCTGTTTGGCTTCGCGCTCAAGCACCGACACGAACTGCCCTGCGGTCAGCGGCGGCAGGCGGTGCTCACGTTGGCTGGCGCGCTCGTCGTGGTCATCGTGACGAGTGGCATCACGGCCTTCTTCATAGGCGTCGAGAAAGCCCCGGAAGGTGATCACCGTGCCGGATGCGGTGAACTCGGCCTGCAGCGCCGTGCCTTTGTAAGCCAATGTGGCTGTTGCCGTAGAGCCCGTGGCGTCGGCCATCTGTGAGGCGACCGTGCGCTTCCAGATCAGGTCGTAGAGCTTGAGTTCGTCTGCGCGCAGGTTGGATGCGACCTCGCGCGGCAGCCGGAAATGGTCGCCCGAGGGGCGGATCGCCTCATGTGCCTCTTGCGCGTTCTTCGACTTGCTGCTGTAGACCCGCGGCTTCTCGGGCACGGACTGTGCGCCATAGAGCTCGGTGGCCTGAGCCCGGGCGGCGGTGATCGCCTGGTGCGAGAGACTCGATGAGTCGGTTCGCATGTAGGTGATGTAACCGTTCTCGTACAGCCCTTGGGCGACACTCATGGTCTGCCGGGCAGAGAAGCGCAGCTTGCGTGCGGCCTCTTGCTGCAGCGTCGACGTGGTGAACGGCGCCGCTGGTCGGCGGCGATACGGCTTAGACTCGACGTTGCTGACTTCGAGGCGTGCCGACTCGAGGGCCTTGGCGAGCTGCTGAGCCTCTTCTGAGGTGACCACGTGAGCCGCGCTCTTGAGCTCGCCTTTGTCGCTGAAGTCACGACCGGTGGCGATGCGCACTCCGCCGAAGGACTGCAGCCGTGCCTCGAAGGTTGGCTCGTCGGCGCTGGTCTGCGCCTCGACCGTGACGTCCCAGTATTCAGCTGAGTGGAAGGCGATGCGCTCACGCTCGCGATCGACCACCAAACGCGTGGCCGCCGACTGCACACGACCGGCAGACAGCCCCGGCCCCACCTTTCGCCACAGCACCGGCGAGATCTCGTAGCCGTAGAGTCGGTCGAGGATGCGGCGGGTCTCTTGAGCGTCGACGAGCGCCACGTTCAGATCGCGAGTCTGCTCTTTGGCCTTGGAGATCGCCTCTTCGGTGATCTCGTGGAACACCATGCGACGAACCGGCACCTTGGGCTTGAGCACTTGCAGCAGATGCCAGGCGATCGCCTCTCCCTCGCGATCTTCATCGGTTGCGAGGTAGAGCTCGTCAGCGTCTTTCAACGCTCGTTTGAGTTCAGCGACTGTCTTCTTCTTTGAAGCGGAGACCTCATAGTAGGGCTCGAAACCATTGTCGACGTCGACTGAGAATTTGCCGAGCGCGCCCTTCTTGAGCTCTGGCGGAAGGTTCTTAGGCTCGACCAGATCACGCACATGCCCGACCGAGGCGAGCACAGTGTAATCTTCGCCGAGGTATTTGCCGATGGTCTTGGCCTTCGCCGGAGACTCCACGATGACCAGTCGCTTGGTGTGTGCCACGTGTTCCTCACCCCGCAAATTCGCGGTTGCTGTGGTTGTGCGGCCAACTCAGGCCTGCCGATTCCTCAATATAGGGTAGCGCCGGTGTGAACGACAAACGACGTCACCCGGTTGGTCGGCCGCCATGGGCCGTGGCCGACATCGACCCGAACACGCTGTCATGATGCAGAACGACCAACATGCCCCGCTCGGTGGCCGTGCACTCAGCCACATCGAACCCGTTGAGCCGAGCGATGCGCGCCGCCACGTCGCAAGGCACGCCGGCAGTGATGCCGCGCCGGGCATCCGCCGCACTCACTGCCGCAGCGTCAGCCGCGGCACGCAGCAGCGCATGCTGCCGCAGCCCTACAACGATCAGGGCCAGAGCCATGAGCAGCGCAGCGGCGGCAGCGACGAGCGCCACGCCAACCGCCACGCTGCCATCGCTGGTGTGCCAACCGCTCAATTTGGGAGTCATCGGCCACCAGCCGGTGCACATACCCGGGCCGGCACATCGATAGGCACCGGCCCAAAGACGGCACGCACGGATGCGGTCACACAGACCACGTCTGATGCGTAATCAATCTGCAGAGCAGACCCTGGCGCCACTCGCGCAGCGAGCGAACGAGCCTGCTGCTCAGACTCGCCCCGAGCCAGGCTGCGTGCTGTGGCGCCAGCTGCCTCGGCAGCGACGGCGGTGCGTGCCGCAATCACGCCGGCTTGCACGATGAACGCCACAAACAGGGCGATGATCGGCAGCACCACAGCAAGCTCGACGGTGGCCGAGCCCGCCTCACGGTGCCGAGTTAAGCGCATTGCGCACGAGGTTGGTGAGTATCTCGCGCACTTCATCGCCGCGCAGGATGACCACGAGCAACCCAGCGAACCCCACCGCAGCAAGCAGCGCGATTGCGTACTCTGCCGTGGCGGCACCAGTCTCGTTACGCCACAACTGAAGACGCCGCAGCAGCCCGGGCCGCGTGCGGGCGTTGCTGTGGCTAGGCACTGGTGGCACTGGGTGTGACCCCTCAGTTTGGGCGTTGAGTCGGGAAAAGGGTAGACGTCGCATGTTCGCTCCTCTGCTGCTGAATCTGTGGAATGTGACCAGCCTGCCGTTCGCTGGCAACCAGCACGAGTGAATACGGGCGCCTGTGGATAGATCTGCCGCGAATTCGTGCTGTGCAGAAACAGTGGACGACGGCTGTTGCCGCTTCAGCCCAGCCCGGCCAGTGTCGAGAAGAGTATGGAGGCGATCATCGGCAGGATGGCAACCACCACGAACGCCGGCAGCGAGCACAACCCAAGCGGCAATAGCAGGCGCGATTCGAGCTGAGCAGCGCGCACTCGCAGACGGGCCTGACGAGCATGCGCGAGTTCGTCGAACTGAGCGCGAAGCAGGTCGAGCATGGGCACACCCGAGCGCCGCCAAAGTGCGATCAACTGCTGGAGGCGCTGCCGCTCGTCATCACGATCGTCGTGCGCTCCGACGCGCATCAGCCACCGGTCTGTCTCGGCGCAGGCCGACGCTGGATCTCTGCCAGCCTGCACGCCGAGGCCAACGCACAGCAGCAGCAAGCCGTCAGAGTGGTCGGTCTGGGTCAGTCTGCGCAGCATGCGCCGATGCCACCGAGCACCACCGAGTGTCAGACCGGCACCCACGAGCAGACACCCCCACCCGAACGGGGTACCGAGCAGCACGCCGAGCGCATCGACGCCCATGAGCACTGACAGCCCCAGGCCGAGCAGCGGCAGCATCTGCAGCACTCGCGCGGTGCTCGTCGGCCCGGCAGAGACCACCTCGGCTTCGAGACGTGCTTGGTCAACCCGGTCGAGCATGCTGCTCACTGCCTTGAGCGCGCTGGCCAGAGGGGCCCCAGTCTGCTCGGCGACGCCCCAAACCACCGCGAGCGCCGCCCACGCTTCAACCGCGCGAATATGCTCCGTTGAATGATTGCGCCCGAAGCGCAGCGGACGATGGCGCAGCGTGACAGAAGTGGCCAATGCGGCATGCGCCACCCCCTGACGAGGCGCAGTCGCAACAGTCTGTTCACTGAGCGCACGCACAAGTTCTGTTGCAGAGCCTCCCACCAAGCGCAAGGCATCGATCGGGCTGACCCCCGCATCGACCAGCGCCGCGACCGCCCGAGCAACACCCGCCACCTCTGCCGCGGCGCTCACGTGGCCGTACCCGCCAGCAGCTCAGTCTGCAGTCGACCTCGTTCATCGAGTCTCAGGCGACCGAGTTGTTCAAGCCTGCGACGCCCCGAAGTGCGCCCCACGTGCAGCAGCACATTGAATGCGCTGGCTGCCTGACGAGCCAGGGCCTCAGGAGAGAGCCCGCCGAGCAGCCCGAGCGCCTCGAGGCGAGCCGGCACATCGTGCACAGAGTTGGCATGAATGGTGCCCGCGCCCCCGCGATGCCCGGTATTGAGCGCCGACATCAGCTGGGTGAGTTCAGCACCACGGCACTCGCCCACAACAATGCGATCGGGCCGCATGCGCAGGGCCTGTCGCAGCAGTAGGTCGAGACCGATGCCGCCACGCCCGTCTGCGTTGGGCTGCCTCGCCTCGAGCTGCACCACGTGCGGGTGCGCGACCGCCAGCTCGGCGACGTCTTCAACGCAGAGGATGCGCTGGTCATGCGGCACCTCGGCCAACATTGCACGCAGCAGAGTGGTCTTGCCAGCACCGGTCGGCCCACTCACCAGCACGTTGTCGCCTCGATGTACCATCTGCGCGAGCATCTCGTGCTGCTGTGGCTGCAGCATGCCCGCCGCCACCAGCTGAGTGAGCTGAGTGAGCCCCGGCTGCGGCACTCGGATCGACAACTGCACCGCGGCCACCGCGATCGGCGGCAACACCGCATGCACCCGCAGATCGCCCAGACGCACGTCAACGAACGGCGTGGCGTCGTCGAGGTGACGCCCGCCGGCACTGATCACCGCCATGGCCAGCGTGCGCAGGCGTTGGTGGTCGCCCAGGCGCAGCGGAACCGGCTCAAGGCCAGCCCCGCGATCGATCCAGATTTGGTCGGGGCCGTTGACCAGCACGTCGGTGACGCCAGGCAGCTCAATCAGTGATCGAAGTGGCCCGAGGGCACCGAATGCAGGATGTTCGCGCATGCCTCCAGCGTTGCTCGGATGCGCTCGTCGCACCATCCACAGCAGGCACCTGTGTACAGATTCGGCTCACGTTGAGCCTGTGCATAACCGGCGGGCTAAGCCACCTGCACCGTGATCTCGACCTCGACCGGCGAGTCGAGCGGCAGCACAGCCACGCCCACCGCGCTGCGCGCGTGCACCCCGGCGTCACCGAAGATCTGCTGCAGCACCTCGCTGGCGCCATTGATGACCGCGGGTTGCGCGGTGAACGCCGGGTCGCTGGCCACAAAGCCAACGACTTTGACCACACGCACGATATGGTCGACGCCGCCGGCCGCAGCCGCAGCCGCAGCGACTGCGTTCAGGGCAGCCGTGCGGGCGAGATCGGCGGCGACCTCGGCAGTCACCTCTGCACCGACCTTGCCGGTGTGTGCCAGCGCGCCGTCGACGAACGGGAGCTGACCCGAGGTATGCACCAGGTCATCCACCCGCAGCGCCGGTGTGTATGCAGCCACCGGTACAGCGACGGGTGGCAGTTCGATGCCCAGCTCGTGCAGGCGAGCTGAAGGAAGTACCTGTTCGCTCATCACTCGGCCTCTCGCTTGAAGTAGGCCACGGGCCCGCCGGTGGGGCCTTCAATGACCTGGACGAGCTCCCAGCCCTCTGAACCGAAGTTGTTCAGAATGGCCTGAGTGTTGTGAATCAGCAGCGGCGCGGTGAGGTACTCCCACTTCGGCATAGGTGGCTCCGTTCATAGGTTTATCGCGTACGATCTACTCTATGTCCTCGCAGCATCCCGGCCTTCGCGAATCCAAAGGACGCGCAATCGTCCGTTATATCGCCGCCACTCTGGCCCTCGGTCTCGCACTCACCGGTCTGACCGCTCCTGCGCTCGCCGCCATCAGCGTCTTCGGTGGCGATGCCCTGAACATCGCTAAGACACTGCCCGCCGAGCTCGCCAATGTCGAGCTGCAGAGCCCCTCGACGCTCTATGGCAAAGTCGATGGCCAAGATGTCGCCTTCGCGACGTTCTATGAGAAGAACCGCATTCCGCTGACTTCCGAGGAGATCCCCGACATCGTCAAGAACGCCGTGGTCGCCATCGAAGACCCGCGCTTCTACGAACACGGTGGTGTCGATTTCCAGGCCGTCGCTCGCGCCGCGCTGCAAAACCAGACGGCCGGTTCTACTCAGTCAGGCGCTTCGACCATCACTATGCAGCTGGTGCGCAACCTGCGCATCGAGGCTGCTGAGTGGGAAGATGACGACGACGCCATCGCTGAGGCTCGCGCCGAGACTGCGACCCGCAAGCTGCTCGAGATGCGCTACGCAATTGGTCTCGAGCAAAACTACACCAAAGACCAAATACTCACCAGCTATCTGAACTTTGCCAGCTTCGGCGGCAACGTCTACGGCATCGGCGCGGCCGCCGAGTACTACTACGGCAAGAGCGCGGCCGATCTCACACTGCCCGAAGCTGCGCAGCTGGTCAGCGTCTTTCCCTCACCCAACGCCTACAAAGTCGACGACGAGGCCAACCTCGAGGCCGCTCTGGCTCGTCGCAACCTCGTGCTGCAGCGCATGAACGAGCGCGGCTACATCGACGATGCCACCTATCAGGAGGCGGTCAACACACCGATCACTCCACACATCACGCAGCAGTCACGTGGCTGTGAAGCCGCACTCTACGACGCCAGCTACTTCTGCGACTATGTGGTCAACCTGATCCGCAACGACAGCTCGTATGGCGAGACCGCCGAAGACCGCATTGCGCTGCTGCGCCGCGGCGGACTGCAGATCTACACCACCATCGACCTGAACCTGCAGCAAGAGACCCAGGCCGCCATCGACAAGAACATCAACCGCACCGACAAGATCGGTGCAGCCTCGACCATCATGCAGGTGGGCACCGGGCAGATTCTCGCCATGGCGCAAAACCGCACCTTCTCACAGTCGTCAAGCGACGACTCAGACCTGAGCAAGACCGCGGTCAACTACAACACGAACTCTGACACCGGTGATTCGCAAGGGTTCCAGCCCGGGTCGGTATACAAGGTCTTCACTCTGCTCGACTGGTTGAAGAACGGGCACTCGTTGAATGAGAAACTCAGCGCGCCCGTGACGACCCTGAACCAAAAAGACTTTCCAGACCGCTGCAAAGACGGCGGCTGGGTCGGCACGTGGAAGCTCCAGAACTCCGAGAGTTTCGGCTCCTCCTTTGACGTGAGTTATGCCACAAAGCACTCGATCAACACGGGCTTCGCGGCAATGGCCAAGCAGCTCGACCTGTGCGATATTCGCGATACCGCCGAGTCATTCGGCATCACCACACAGGCAAACGGCAACGAGCTCGACCACCAGCCTGCCAGCATCATCGGCGGTTCGAACAACCTCTCGCCGCTGCAGGTGGCCGGCGCCTACGCTGGCATCTCCAACGACGGCACATACTGCAGCCCCGTTGCGATTCTTCGCGTGGTCGACGGTAACACCGGCGCTGAGCGGCAGATCTCTGGCACACAGTGCTCGCAGGCAGTCACCACAGATGTGGCACGCACAGCCACCTCTGCATTGACGCAGGTGTTCGCATCTGGTGGTACTGCATCCCAAGGCAACCCGAACGATGGGTCTGCCATTGCAGGCAAAACCGGTTCAACCGATTACTACCACCACACGTGGCTGGTGGGTTACACGACAACCACGGTGCAGGCCACTTGGGTGGGCAACGGCACAGGCGCATCCCTGTCTGATCTCCGCTACTACTACATCAAAGGCACCGCTGGCTGGAACGTACGTTTTCAGCTGTTCAAAGACATCCAGAAAAACGTGCATGACTCTTACCCAGGCGCGGCCTCGTTCCCCGCTGCCGATGACACCTCTCTGACCACGAAGTCCGTGGCAATCCCCGATGTCACTGGGCAGTCAGTGTCAGAGGCACAGAGCGCTCTGGAAGATACCGGGTTTGCCGTCGCCATCAGCCCCAATCAGGTGGCCTCTGACACCGTCGACGCCGGAGCCGTGGTCTCTACCGACCCGGCAGCCGGCACCGAGACACCGCTCGGCACAACCGTCACGGTGACGCTCAGCAGCGGCCGCTCCTCCAGCGCATCAAGCGCCCCGTCGACGACTCCGTCGCCCGCCGCCGGCCAGTGAGCATGAATCGGCACCCGATCGCGAGCGCCGCCGGAGCCTTAGCTGCTGCGGGTGCCGCCACCGTGGCATACGCATCGATGATCGAGCGCCGGGCCTACGCGCTGCGCCGAATCGAGGTGCCCGTGTTGTCCGAAGACGCCAGCGCATTTCGTGTATTGCACATCTCTGACCTGCACCTGGCGCCCTGGCAGCGAGATCGTGTGCGCTGGGTGCGCGAACTCGCAGACACTCAGCCCGACCTGGTGATCAACACCGGCGACAATTACGGCCACCGCGATGCCTTCGGCGCTCTGCGTGAGGCACTGGAGCCGCTGCTCGCGGTGCCCGGCGCCTTTGTCTACGGCTCGAATGACTACTTCACCCCGCGGCCAAAGAATCCCGCGGGCTATCTGTTTCGGTCAAGCCATGTTGCGCGCACCACACCAGATATCGACACCACCGAGCTGACGCATCTGCTCGTCGACGCCGGCTGGCACAACCTGAACAATCGCGCTGCAGTGCTCGATATCGCAGGCAGCCGAGTGGCACTGGTCGGCACTGGTGACGCGCACAATGGCCATGCCGATCTCGAGTTGCTCGCCCGCAACCTCACGGCATCCCCCGCCGACGCCGACCTGCTGCTGGGCGTCACGCACGCTCCGTACCGCGCGGTGCTCGACGCGTTCACCACGCTCGGGGCCGATGTGGTGCTCGCCGGCCACACGCATGGCGGGCAGATTCAGCTGCCGTTCGTCGGCGCACTGACCACCAATTGCGATTTGCCCACTGCCTTTGCCAACGGCCTGCACACGTGGCATGCCGGTGACCGCTCGACCCAATTGCACGTGAGCGCAGGGCTCGGCACCTCGATCTACGCTCCCGTGCGCCTGGGCGTGCGGCCCGAGGCGACGCTGCTGACATTGGTGCCACGGGCGAGAACGCGGTAGACTGTTCTGGTTGCATGCAACTTCGGGGTATGGCGCAGCTTGGTAGCGCGCGTCGTTCGGGACGACGAGGCCGCAGGTTCAAATCCTGTTACCCCGACCACATGCTCATGATGCCACCGCGATCATGAGCACACATCGACACAGCGGAGACTCATGAGCGATCAGCGCAAGAAGATCAGCATCTTGGTGCCGGCCTACAACGAGCAAGAGTCGCTGCCCGCACTCTACGCGCATCTCACCGCTCTGGCCGACCGCTTACCGGCATATCGGTTCGAGTTCATGTTCGTCGACGACGGCAGCTCCGACGCCACGATATCGATCATCCGCAATCTTGGCGCCCACGACGATCGCATCGCCTGGGTCGAGCTGTCGCGCAACTTCGGCAAAGAGATCGCCATGATCGCCGGGCTCGACCACGTCACTGGTGACGCCACCGTGCTGCTCGATGCCGATCTGCAAGACCCACCCGAGCTCATTCCCGCCATGATCGAGAAGTGGCAAGAGGGTTACGACGATGTCTACGCCCGCCGCCGTTTTCGCGACGGCGAGACCTGGCTCAAGAAGTTCACCTCGAAGACCTACTACCGACTGCTGCAGCGTTCGACACGCATTCGGCTGCAGCGCGACACCGGCGACTTCCGCCTGCTCGACCGGCGCTGCGTCGAGGCTCTGCGACGCTTTCGCGAGTCAGAGCGATACACCAAGGGTCTGTTCAGCTGGATCGGTTTTCGCAAATACGAGCTGCTGTTCGACCGCGCACCCCGCCAGGCTGGCGTCACGAAATGGAACTACCGCCAACTGACCAACCTCGCCCTCGACGGGCTCACCTCGTTCACCACGGCACCGCTGCGCTGGTCGAGCTTCATTGGAGCCATCGTGTCGGCTGCAGCTTTCGTCTACATTCTCGTCATCGTGCTGCGCACGCTGATCTGGGGCAGCGATCTGGCCGGCTACCCCTCGCTCATGGCCGTCGTGCTCTTTCTCGGCGGTGTGCAGCTGCTGAGCCTCGGCATCATCGGTGAGTATGTCGGCCGCACGTTCCTCGAGTCGAAGGGTCGCCCACTTTATCTCACGCAGGATGTCCGGGTCGCCTCCTCCGAGCCCCCTGCGTCAGGCGCTGATTCGGCTCGCAGTTAGGCAGAACACGCCCTGACACACTACGGTTAGGGAATGACCTCCCCAGATTCTTCGGCTCAGCCCGATGCTGCCCTGACCTTCGCAGACCTCGGACTGCCGCAGCCGCTCGTCGACGCTGTGCGCGACCTCGGCTACGAGACGCCCTCGCCCATTCAGGCGGCGACGATCCCGGCGCTGCTCGCTGGCGGAGACCTCGTGGGGCAGGCCCAGACCGGCACCGGCAAGACCGCCGCATACGCGCTGCCCGTGCTCGCCGACCTCGACCCCAAACAGCGCACACCACAGACACTGGTGCTCGCCCCGACGCGCGAGCTGGCGTTGCAGGTGTGCGAGGCCTTCGAACAATACGCAGCTCATCTCGAGGGCGTCAGTGTGCTGCCGGTGTACGGCGGCCAGAGCTACAGCGTGCAGCTGTCGGCGCTGCGGCGTGGCGTGCAGATCGTCGTCGGCACTCCCGGCCGCATCATGGACCACCTCTCACGCGGCACGCTTGATCTGAGCGCACTGCGTCATCTGGTGCTCGACGAGGCCGACGAGATGCTGCAGATGGGCTTCGTCGAAGACGTCGAGACCGTGCTGGCCAGCACGCCCGAGTCGAAACAGGTCGCGCTGTTCTCCGCGACCATGCCGGCACAGATTCGACGCATCTCGAAGAACTACCTACGTGACCCGCAAGAGATCACGGTCAAGTCGACCACGACGACGGCCAAGAACATCACCCAGCGCTACGTACTGGTGTCGTATCAGCAGAAGGTCGATGCACTCACCCGGTTCCTCGAGGTTGAGGCTTTTGACGCGATGATCGTGTTCGTTCGCACCAAGCACGAGACCGAGACCGTGGCCGAGAAGCTGCGCGCCCGTGGGTTCTCAGCTGCCGCCATCAACGGTGACGTGCCTCAGGCGCAGCGCGAGCGCACCGTTGCTCAGCTCAAGAACGGACAGCTCGACATTCTCGTCGCCACAGACGTGGCCGCCCGCGGTCTCGACGTCGAGCGCATCAGTCACGTCGTCAACTACGACATCCCCACCGACACCGAATCGTATGTGCATCGCATCGGTCGCACCGGTCGCGCGGGTCGTTCGGGTGACGCGATCAGCTTTGTCACCCCGCGCGAGCGCCACCTGCTGCGAGCCATCGAGAAGGCCACGCACCAGCCGCTGACACAGGTGCCGCTGCCCACCGCCGACGAGATCAACGTCACCCGCCTGACCCGCTTCGACGATGCAATCACCCAGGCACTCGAGCGTACGGCCGAGATCGACCAACTGCGCGACGTGGTGAGCCACTACGTGCGCCACCACGACGTGCCTGAGGTCGACGTGGCCGCTGCACTGGCACTGGTCGGCCAGGGCGAGCGACCGCTGCTGCTCGATGCTGAGGCAGAGCAGCGAGCTGCAGCCGAGCAGGCGCAGCACAAGGATGCCCGCCGCGAGCGCGGTGATCGTCGCGAGAACTCCAACGCACGATTCACCACATATCGCATTGCCGTAGGCCGCCGTCAGAAAGTGCAGCCGGGTCATATCGTCGGCGCGTTCGCGAATGAGGGCGGCCTGAGCCGTAACGACTTCGGCGCAATTCAGATTCACCCTGACTTTTCGTTGGTCGAACTTCCGAACAACCTCGACGCCGCCACCCTCGACCGACTCGGGCGCGTACGCATCTCGGGTCAACTTACCGAGATTCGCCCAGACACTCGTGGGGGCATCCGGGCCGACCGTCGCGGCCCCGCTCACCCGCATCGCGACCATGACCGCGCGCACGACGACCGCCCGCGGAAGTCGAAGAAAGACCGCGACAAAGGCGACTGGAAACCCAAGCGCGACCACAACGACAAGGGCGACTGGAAACCCAAGAAAGACCGCGACAAGGGCGACTGGAAACCCAAGCGCGACCACAATGACAAGGGTGACTGGAAACCGAAGAAAGAGCGCAAAGGCGGATCTGACGCACGCCCGTTCCGCAAACCGCGCCACAAAAAAGACTGACGGTCTGACACGGCAAGACGCCGCAGCGCCGTGCTCGCCTAGTCGACGTACGCTGGTGAGATGACTGAGACTGCCGCAGCACCCGTCTTCACCACCGGACTGCCCTATGGGCTGCCCGAGTTCGAAGCCATCACCCACGCCGACTTCGCGCCAGCCTTCGCCGAGGCGATCGCGGCTCACGACCGTGAGATCGTCAAGATTGCCATGGCCGCTGAGCCTCCCTCGTTCGAGAACACGATTGTCGCTCTTGAACGCTCGGGGCGAGCGCTGAACCGGGTGAGTGCGGTGTTCTTCAATCTCGTCAGCACCGACGGAACCCCCGCCATGCTCGACCTCGAAGAAACAGTGAGCGCCCAGCTGGCCGCGCATGACGACGCGATCACCCTCAACTCACAGCTGTTCTCGCGCATCGACGCCGTGTATCAGCAGCGCGAAGGCCTCAACCTCGACGCCGAATCGCGTTGGCTGATCGAGCGGGTGCATCTCGAGTTTCGCCGCAGCGGGGCCGGCCTCGACCAAACAGCTGCCACACGACTGCGCGCGATCAACGAAGAGCTCAGTCGCCTCGGGGCAAGGTTCGGCACGTACTTGCTCGACGAGACCCGCGATCTGGGTGTGCTCGTCACCGACGAGGCCGAGCTTGTGGGTCTCGGAGCCGCCGACCGCGCGGCCGCACGCGAGGCAGCTGCGCAAGCCGGGCATCCTGACGGCTGGCTGATCGATCTGGTGCTGCCCACCGGCCACCCCTGGCTGGCGAAACTGCACGACCGGCCCACACGACAACGCGTCTACGAGGCATCCAGCGCCCGCGGCCGCCGTGGCGGCGCCCACGACACTCGTGCGCTGGCACTGCGCATCGCCACGCTGCGCGCCGAGCGGGCGAGTCTGCTCGGTTTCGACAGCCATGCGGCTTATGTGCTCGCCGACGAAACCGCCGGCTCGCCACAGGCCGTGCAGCGACTGCTGAGCCAGCTCACCTGCCCGGCAGTCGCCAATGCGCAAGCCGAGGCCGATGCGTTGCAAGAGCTGATTGACGACGAAGACGAGCCGTTCGCGTTGCGCCCCTGGGACTGGGATCTCTACACCGAGCGACGGAGGCAGCGCGAGCACGACATCGACTCAGAGCGGCTGACCGAATGGTTCGAGCTCGAGCGAGTGCTCTTCGATGGGGTGTTCTGGGCTGCCGAGCGCCTCTACGACGTGCATCTGCACGAGCGCCACGATCTGCACGGCTACCATCCCGATGTGCGGGTCTTCGAAGTCTGGCGCGCCGGGCAGGGCATTGGCCTGTTTCTGTTCGATCCATATGCCCGCGCTACCAAACGCGGCGGCGCTTGGATGAGCTCGTTCGTCGACCAGTCGCGGCTGCTGGGCGAGCAGGCGGTCGTCGTCAACGTGCTCAATCTGCCCAAGCCAGGGCCGGGCGAGCCCACGCTGCTGTCGATCGACGAGGTCACCACGCTCTTTCACGAGTTCGGCCACGGCCTGCACGGGTTGCTGAGCGACGTCACCTATCCCAGATTCTCTGGCACCAACGTGCCCCGCGATTTCGTTGAACTGCCCAGCCAGTTCAACGAGACGTGGGCGTTCAACCCTGAGGTGCTGGCTCACTGCGCGATCAACGTGCACACCGGCGAGCCGTTGCCAGCCGAGCTGATCGAACGGCTGCGCGAGGCCAAGGCGTTCAACCAGGGGCATGACACCCTTGAATATCTGCAGGCCACGGTCATCGACCTCGCCTGGCATTCGCTGAGCGCCGCACAAGCGGCTGAGCTGCGTGCCCAGGCTGGTGACGATCTGGTGGATGCCCCAGCGGTCGCCGAGCAGTTCGAGCACGACGCATTGCAGCGTGCCGGGCTGCTCTTCTCAAACATTGCCCCACGGTATCGCACGAGCTACTTTCAGCACGTCTTCGCCGGCGGTTACTCGGCCGGCTACTACTCGTACATCTGGAGCGAGGTGCTCGACGCCGACGCCGAACGCTGGTTCGCCGAGCACGGCGGGCTGAACCGCGAGGCCGGTGAGCACTACCTTGAGACACTGCTGCGGCGCGGTGGCAGCCAAGATCCGAAGCTCACCTACGTGCAGTTCCGAGGCCACGAAGCCCAGATCGAACCACTGCTGGAGCGTCGCGGACTGACCGCGTAACGCTTCAGAGCACGGCTTCGGCACCCATTACCACGGTGCGCTCGGGCGGCAGGTGAAACACCTGCGTGCGGTTGGCCGACAACCGCTCGAGCCATCGGAAGAGCCCGCGGCGCCAACGTGACATGCCCGAGCTCGCGCCCGGCTCGATACGAAACACCGACAACACGTAAATGGCCTGCTCGGGGTCAAGGTGCAGCTCTGGCGAGCGCCCCACCGCAAGTCTGAGCGCAGCGGGCACGTTCTGCGAGTCGTTGAAGCCCAAGCGATAAATCACCTGCACGATGCCGTCATCTTCACGCCCCAACGAGTCGATCACCACGCGCTGCTCAATGGGCACATGTGGCACTCTCAGGTTCTTCATGGTGATGATGACCACGTGTTCGTGCAGGGTGTGGCTGAACTGCACGGCCGAGCGCAGCGCGAGCGGCACGGTCTGCGGGTCGCCGTGCGGATACACCGCGACGCCGGGCACGCGCCTGATGTCGCGTTCGTGCAGCCGCTCAACGAATGGTTCGATCGGCCCCTCCATGCGGCGACGCTGCCCGAAGACGACTCGAGCCCCGCGCTGCCAAGTGAGCATCACCGCGACGAGAGCCGCGGCAATGGCGGCAGGCAGCCATCCACCCGAGGGAATCTTCACCACGTTGCCGGCGAACAGCAGCACCTCGAGCACCCCAACGCCGACGGCCATGGCGACGATGCGCCACCAGCGCCAGCCTCGCACTGTGCGGGCGTATACGAGAAAGAGCGTGAGCTCGAGCAGCAGCGTTCCTGTGACGGCCAGCCCGTAGGCCGAGGCCAACCGATCTGACGATCTGAATGCCAGCACCAACACGAGCACGCCGGTGAACAGCAGGGCGTTCACGATCGGCAGATAGACCTGCCCACCGTGCTCGCGTGAGGTCTGCACCACCCGCAGCCGAGGCAGCAGGCTCAGCCGCACGGCCTGACGCACCACCGAGAATGCCCCGGAGATGACCGCCTGCGAGGCGATCACCGTGGCAAGGGTGGCCAACACCACCAACGGCAGGCGCAGCTGCGCCGGAGCCAGCGAAAAGAACGGGCTCTCGATGGCCGCCGGATCGCGCAGCAGCAGCGCGCCCTGCCCCAAATAGACCAGTACCAACGCGGGCAGAATGAGGCTGAGCCAGGCGATCACGATCGGGCGTCGGCCGAAGTGCCCCAGATCGGCGTAGAGTGCCTCGGCGCCGGTCACGGCGAGCACCACCGCTCCCAGTGCGACGAAGGCCACCACCGGGCGCTCGATGGCAAAGTCGAGCGCATACGTGGGCGACAGGGCGCGCAGGATGGCCGGGTCTGCAATCACCCCCGGCGCACCGAGCGCGGCAATCGAGCAGAACCACAGCGCCATGATGGGGCCGAAGGCACGCCCGATGCGGCTGGTGCCACGCGACTGCACCAGAAATAGCAGGGTGAGCACGCAGATCGCGATCGGCAGCACCCACGCAGAGAGATCCCCGTTGAGGGCGTTGAGCCCTTCGGTGGCACTCATGACCGAGATAGCTGGCGTGATCACCGAGTCGCCGATGAACAGCGCCGCGCCGATCACGGCCAGCGTGAGCGTCACCGCAGAGAGTTTCGCTTTGGCCCCCAACCGCCCCGAGATCAACGCGGCCAAGGCAAAGATGCCGCCCTCACCCTGATTGTCGGCGCGAGTGATGATGCCCACGTAGCCCACCGTCACAATGATGATCAGGCACCAAATCACCATCGAGACGGCTCCGAGCACATCGACTTCGTCGAGCATGATGCCATCGTGGGCGGTGAACACCGCGCGCAGCGTGTACAGCGGAGAGGTGCCGATGTCGCCAAAGACGACACCGATCACACCCAGCAGCAGCGCAGGTGCAGCGAGCCCCCGTCGCGGTCTGCCGTCAGGGGTCAGCGGGCTGATCTGTGAGATCGCCTCCGTGGTCAGGGGAACACCCCGTGTATTGCTCACAGAGCTCATCATGGCACGTCGGCGGCGCTGCTGACGACAACGGGGTCACGCGCGCAGTGCGGCCACCACAGCATAGCGGCCGTCAACTGGGCGACGGCCGGCCAGAAACTCACTGTGAGAAAAGAAGCGCCGGTCAGTTGCCGTGTCGATAGCGCTGTGCACCAGCTGCTGCGGCGGCACTCCGGCTGCGGTCAGCTGTCTGGTCACCTCGTCGTCAAATGACCGGCCGCCGCAGCGATGCAGCGGGTACGAGCTGCCGCTGGGAGCTGGCCCCAGCCACGCTGAGACGTCACCGGGGCGGCTGCCAAAGTGCTCGGCCATCCATGCGATGGTGCGCGCACCGCCGCGCTGCTCGACGCTGTGCCGACCAAGGTGGGTGAGTGCGACCACTCGCCGCACGTGGTCGTATGCCACAACCGGCATGCAATCAGCAACCGGCAGCAGCAGCCCTACTCCGGGCTGATCGGTGGCCAGTGCGTCGGATGCCGTGGTCGCGTCTTGGCCGTCGTCTCGCCCGATGCCTCGGCTGCGTTCATCACTGCCGACTGCGCGGTAGCGACAGAAGTCTGCCGTGTCGTAGGTGACATGCACGCGCACCGCCAAGGCCGGGTCAAGGTCAGCCGCTCGAAGCAGACGGCGCCTCGCCCGCACCACCTCGCGTTGTGCAGCCCACTGGACACCGGTCTGGGGCGGCGCCCCGAGCTTCATGCTGCCGTCGCTGATTTCAGAGACGACGATGAGCACATCGGGATGCAGGTGTGCAGTCAGCATGCAGCCAGCCTATGCCCTGTCGGCTGCCGATCCGTGGCAGGGCATGCTTGGATGGGCTCATGAGTTCTGCCGACGTCACACGTGCGTTCACCGCACTGCACAGCGATGCGGCGCAGCTCGGTGCCATCGAGCACGGGCGACTCACGGCTGCCGAGAACACCAGCGCCGATCTCGTAGTGCACACTGAGCCGAGCGCCCGGGGGCAGCGCATGTTGGGTTTCGGTGCAGCGCTGACCCAGAGCGCGGCCCTGGCGCTGCTCGCCCTCGACGAACCGCTGCGCGACGAACTGCTCGTCGAGCTGTTCGCCCCCGACCACTTGGGGCTCAGCGTGCTGCGCGTGCCGATCGGCGCCTCCGACTTCGCCACGCATGCCTACACCTACGCCGACCGACGCGACCCGTCGCTGCGCTCCTTCTCATTGGCGCCCGATGAAGGTGCCGTGCTGCCGGTGCTGCGGCAGATCGCCGACATCGCTCCCGAGATGCACATCGTCGCCTCGCCGTGGTCGCCCCCGGCCTGGCTGAAACGCCCTCGCCACCTCGAGGGTCGTGCACGCGCACGCCTGTGGCGCATGCCGCTGCCCTGGCTGCGCAGCACTCGCCTCGCCGACGCGCACTACGACACCTATGCGCGCTACCTGGTGCGCTATGTCGAGGCCATGGCAGACCTCGGGCTGCCCGTGCACGCGCTGACCGTGCAGAACGAGCCCGGGTTTGCACCGCGCTATCCAGGCATGCGCATGAGTGTTGCCCAGCAGGGGCGCTTCATCGGCGAGCACCTCGGCCCGATGCTCGCCGCGCTGGGCTCGCCCACCCAGATCTGGGCGCACGATCACAATTGGAACTCAGCCGATCGCGTGCTGCAGCTGCTCGACGACCCGCAGGCGCGCGCGTTCATCGATGCCGTGGCCTGGCATGGCTACAACGGCGAGCCGCAGGCACAGACCCGAGTGCACGACGCACACCCCGAGATCGGCACGCACTTCACCGAGATCACCTCATTCGCCGATCGGCAGACGCTGCGCACTGCGCCGATCATCGACGACCTGCACTGGCACATGCGCAACGTCGCCATCGGGGCAACGGCGAACTGGGCACAATCGGTCACATATTGGAATCTCGCCCTCGACGAGACCAGCGGCCCGCGCACGGGCGCACATGTGGCAGGGTTTCTGCGCGGGGTCGTCACCGCTGACCACAGCACCCAGCAGATCGGTCGCGAGGTCGGCTACTGGAGTCTCGCCCATCTGGCCCCGGTGCGCCCAGGCGCCCAGCGCATCCATTCGACCGCCACCGGTCTGAGCGATCTGCATCAGGTCGCCTTCGTCAACCCCGACCAATCGATCGTGGTGCTGCTCGCCTCTGAGTCGCATGAATCACGCCGACTCGCGCTGTCGATCGACGGATGGCGCACACGGCTTGATCTGCCGCCTCGCGACGTGCGCACGATCGTGGTCAGCCCACCGGGTGCCGCACGACACGAAGTGTTCACCCCCGCCCAGTAGCCTTGAGCTATGACTGTCACCACCGCTGCCGTACCTCGTCGACGCATCCTCGGCTGGGCGCTGTGGGATTGGGGCTCCGCGGCGTTCAACGCGGTGGCCACCACCTTCGTGCTCAGTGTGTGGCTGACCAGCGCCGCGTTCGTGGGTGATCGAGATCTGGTGGCCCAACGCAACGACGATCTGGCCGCCGGGCTCACCTCATCGCCGGCGATCGATGCGGTGACTGCCCAGTTGGCCCAGCACTCGAGTTGGCTGGGCTGGGCGCTGTCTGCGGCAGGAGTTGTCGTGGCGCTGGCGGCGCCCGTGCTTGGGCAGCGCACCGATGCCACGGGCGGTCGACGCCGCAGCCTCACGATCACCACGGCCGCAACAGTCGCCTGTCTTGCCGCCATCGCGTTCGTGCATCCCGATGCCAGCCAGCTGTGGTTCGGCATTCTGGCTCTGGCGATCGGCAGCGTCTTCTTCGAGCTGGCCAGCGTAGAGTACAACGCGCTGCTGCCCGAGGTCTCGACTCCCGACAACGTCGGCCGCGTCTCGGGCTTCGGCTGGGGCATGGGCTATCTCGGCGGCATCGTGCTGCTGGCCATCGTGCTGGTGGGTTTCATTCAGCCCGAGGTCGGATGGTTCGGGGTGAGTGACACCGATGGCACACGATACCGCGGCGTCGCCGTACTGTGCGGGGTGTGGTTCGCAGCCTTCGCACTGCCCGTGCTGCTGCAGCGCGACCCGGCTGGCACGCGAGCGCTCGATGCGCGGCCGCGGCAGAGCATCCTTGCGACCTATCGCCGCCTGCTGGCCGACATCGCCTCGCTGTGGCGCACCTCGCGCGACACGGTGTGGTTTCTGTTCTCCAGCGCCGTCTACCGTGATGGCCTGGCCGGAGTCTTCACCTTCGGCGGCATCATCGCCGCCGGCACCTACGGCTTCGGCAGCAGCGAGGTGATCGTGTTCGCCATCGCCGCCAACGTGATCTCGGGCGTGGCCACGATCGTGCTGGGCCTGTTCGAAGACCGTTTGGGCGCTCGTCTGGTCATCGCGGTGTCGCTGATCGGCATGACCATCGCCGCCTTGGCCGTGTTCTTCGGCACCTCGGGCGGCAAAACCGTCTTTTGGATCTTCGGCATGCTGCTGTGCGTGTTCGTCGGCCCCGCGCAGTCGGCCTCGCGAGCGCTGCTGACGAAGTTCATTCCTGAGGGGCGTCAGGGCGAGATCTTCGGCCTTTACGCCACAACCGGGCGAGCAGTCAGCTTTCTGGCACCGGCGGCCTTCGCCGCAGCGGTCGCTCTCGGCGGCGCGCAGATCTGGGGTGTGCTCGGCATTGCCGCGGTGCTGCTACTCGGCCTCGCACTGTTCGCCAAGGTGCGTGTGCCGCACGCCTAAGATGAGTGGATGCACGATCGCCACTCCCCCACATCGCATCGTTCGATGCTCGGCGGGCTTGCCCTGAGCATCCTCGCCGGGCTCTCACTGCCTATGCAGTCCCGCGCCAATGGCGCCCTGGCCGCCGCGATCGACGACAGCGTGGCCGCGGCAGCAGTCAGCTTCGGCAGCGGTTTCGTGCTGCTGGGTATCGCCGCACTCGCGTATCCCGCCGCCCGGCGCGCACTGGGTCGACTGCGCCAAGTGCTGCGTGATCGCACTCTTCCGGTCTGGTACCTGCTTGCTGGTGTGCTGGGTGCGTGGCTCGTGGTCGCCCAGAGCATCAGCGTGCGAGTGTTCGGGGTGGCGCTGTTCAGCATCGCACTCATTGCCGGGCAGACCGTCGGCGGGCTGCTCGTCGATCGACTCGGTTTTCCGCGCAGCACACCGCGCCCGCTGACTGCGACCCGCATCGGTGCTGCAGCGCTGACCGTGGTCGCCGTGGCCTGGTCGGTCTCGGGTGGGCTTCATGCGGGCGACTCGCTGGCGACCACCGCGCTGGTGGCCCTGCTGCCGTTGAGCGCCGGCGTGCTCTCTGGCTTTCAGCAGGGGCTCAACGGTTTCACAAGCACGGTCACCAAGGCTCCCTTTGCCGCAACGTTCATGAACTTTCTGGTGGGCACCACGGCATTGCTGCTGTTGACCGTGGTCACCCGCATCGGCACCGGCAAGGCGCTCGTGCCCACGATGCCGGGAGTCTGGTGGATGTATCTCGGCGGCGCGCTCGGCATCGTCTTCATCTTCAGCGGGGCGTTTCTGGTGCCCCGCATCGGCGTGCTGCGCTTCACCGTCACTGCGGTGGCCGGTCAGTTGACCGGGTCACTGCTGCTCGATCTGCTGTGGCCAGCAGCTGGCTCACAGGTGACGTGGGCTACCATCGGCGGCACACTGCTCACCTTTGCGGCGATCGCTTGGTCGAGCGCCCCAGACCTGCGCCGGGCGCGACGGCTCGGCGACTGACCAATGGATGCCGGTCAGAGCCGGTCGAGCGCCTGCGCCAGATCGGCGCGCAGGTCGTCGACGCTCTCGATGCCGACCGACAGGCGCACCACATTGAGCGGAATCGCCAAAGGCGTGCCCTTGACTGAGGCATGGGTCATGTCTGAGGGGTAGTTGATCAGCGACTCGACCCCGCCCAGACTCTCGCCGAGCACGAACAGCTCGGTGCCCTCGGCAAAGTCACGGGCAGCCTGCTCGCCGCCGGCCAGAGCGACCGAGAGCATGCCGCCGAACCCGCCGTGCATCTGACGTGCGGCCACCTCATGGCCGGGATGCTCAGGCAGCCCCGGGTAATACACTCGCTCGATCCGCGGGTCGGTTTGCAGCCACTCGGCCAGCTGCTGCGCATTGCGCGAGTGCTGTGCCACGCGCACACTGAGCGTCTTGATGCCGCGCAGGGTGAGCCAGGCGTCGAAAGGCGCAGAGATCGCACCGATGGCGTATTGGGTGAACCACAATCGCTCGGCGTACTCGTCGGTCGCCGAAATGATGGCGCCGCCGACCACGTCGGAGTGCCCGCCGAGGTATTTGGTGGTGGAGTGAATCACGAAATCTGCACCAAGTGCGATCGGCTGCTGCAACGCGGGCGAGGCGAAAGTGTTGTCGACGACCACCAGCGCGCCGGCGCTGTGCGCGATCTCAGCGAGCGCCTCGATATCGCTGATCTGCATCATGGGGTTGGTCGGAGTCTCGATCCAGACGAGCCGCGGCTGCACCTCTTCGATAACGCCGCGCGCGGTGTCGATGTCTGAAAGGTTGGTCGAGATCGACTTCACGCCCCACTCGCCCCAGATTTTGGCGATCAGGCGGTGCGTGCCGCCATACACGTCGCTGCCGCTGACCACAGTGTCACCGGGCTGCAGCAGCGTGCGCAGCAATGCGTCTTCGGCGGCCAGCCCTGAAGCGAAGCTCAGTGCGGATGCCCCACCTTCGAGTGCTGCCAAGCTCACCTGCAGAGCGTCACGGGTGGGGTTGCTCATGCGCCCGTACTCATAGCCGTGTCGGCCCTCGGCGATGTGATCTTGCTGATAGGTGGAGGTCTGGTAGATAGGCGGCACCACCGCGCCAGTCTCGCGATCGGGGTCGAGGCCCACATGAATCGCCTTGGTGGCAAGATCGGCTGTGGCGAACCGGTCGCGGTTGTCGGCGAATCCCTCGGCATGCTGTGGCATCTGTGCTCCTCAATCTCTCGCCTCAAGTGTAGGCGGCGACAAGGCCGCCCACGGCAAAGTGACCCACTCGCGACAAATGCGAACAGCCCCCGCTCCGCGTGTTGCGGGGCAGGGGCTGTTCGAGCGAAGGTCGAGCCGTCTGATGACGGCGCTCGACTACTTCAGGGTGACGGTGCCGCCAGCGGCCTCGATGTCGGCCTTGGCCTTGTCGGCGGTCTCCTTGTTCGCGCCCTCGAGCACGGTGGCAGGAGCGCCATCGACGAGCGCCTTGGCCTCGCCCAGGCCCAGGCTGGTCAGGGCACGCACGGCCTTGATGACCTGGATCTTCTTGTCGCCAGCGTTCTCGAGAACGACGTCAAACTCGGTCTTCTCTTCGGCCTCTTCAGCAGCAGCAGCCGGGGCGCCAGCAGCGGCGACGGCGACGGGAGCAGCAGCGGTGACCTCGAAGGTCTCCTCGAACGCCTTGACGAAGTCGTTCAGCTCGATGAGGGTCAGTTCTTTGAAGGCCTCGATGAGCTCTTCGGTTGACAGCTTTGCCATGTCAGTTTCTACCTTTTCTTTGATGTCTTCTTATTGCCACTCGTGCAGACCTTGTGGTCTACGCGGCGGTCTCCTGCTTCTCACGCAGCGCATCGACCGTGCGGACGGCCTGCGACAGCGGAGCGTTGAACAGGTATGCGGCGCCGAACAGCGAGGCCTTGAAGGCACCGGCCAGCTTGGCCAGCAGCACCTCACGGGACTCGAGATCGGCGAGCTTGCGCACCTCTTCAGCACTCAGCGCAGCGCCGTCGAAGACGCCGTTCTTGAGCACCAGAAGAGGATTCTCCTTGCTGAAGTCACGCAGGGCCTTCGCCACAGCGACCACGTCGCCGTGCACGAACACAAGAGCGCTGGGGCCCGCGAGCGAGTCGTCGAACGACTCGATGCCCGCGTTCTTGGCAGCGATCTTGGCCAGCGTGTTCTTCACCACGGAGAAGCTTGCATGCTCACGGATCGAGTCGCGGACCTTCTTCAGGTCTGCCACCGTGAGCCCGCGATACTCGGTCAGCAGCACTGCGCTTGAGTCACGGAACGCGTCCGTGAGCTCGGCGATTGCAGCTTCCTTGTTCGCCATTGCACTCCTCGTATTCTCGTGCCGGCGGCCCATGGTGCAGCGAGTGCACCCAATCACAAAAGAAAAAAGCTCCGGCAGATAACCGGAGCTTCGCACGCAGAGCATGCTTATATCGATCACCTGCGCAGGCTGTCACTCTCGTGACCTTCGCTCACCCTCAAGAGTGAGAACCGGCGGTCTATGGCCACGGGAGAGTCTAGCGCATCAGCGTGCATCTACGCCACCTGCAGACACCGACTGGTTATACACACCCCATGCACACAAGGGGATTCCTGCACAATGTGCCGCAGGACTCGACACTTTGACAGTCGGCGCACAGAATCTCAGAAAGACATCATCACTCAGGGGAGGACCATGCTTGACTACTACTGCACACGCTGTCGGCTGCCAAAACACGACCACTCCAGTCGGTGCCCACTGCCCGCCGCCACTCACGCACCGCTCGACACACTCATCAGCCAAGCTCGCCAGCTCACCGAAAGCACTGTCGTGGCCCAGCGCCTGGGCTGGGGCATAGGCCTTGAGCGTGACAGCACTCTCGATGCGCAGTCAGGCACGCTCACGCTGCATTTCTCTGACCGTGCGCCGCTCGTCCTGCCCGCTCAGGTCATCGCCGCATACCACCCGCATCGGCGGCAGCTGCTGTGGGCGGGCGACCTCCAACTGCCATCGCACGTGACCCAAGTCAGCCGCTCTCTGCGGCACCACGCAGTGCGGCGAGGCTGGCCGCCGCTTCGCGCATCCATGCTGCAATGCAGCGCCACCGGCGCGCAGGAGCTGACCGGAGTCGCCATGCTGCTGGCGCTCGCCTCGGGCGTGCATGAGGTGGCGCTCACCCCGCAGCTGTCGGTCTTCGTGATCTACACACTGCAGGGGGCGCGCCCCGCGGCTGCCCAGCCTCGAGCAGACCACGGAGTACGCTGGGTGGCGTGACTTCTCCAGTACCCTCGTTTCTGCGCGACCGCGTGCTGGCCGACAGTCACGATCGGCCTGGCTGGCTCAAGGCGCGCAGCACCGGCATCACCGCCACCGACGCCGCCCATCTGGCCACCCCGCGCTCGGTCGACAGCGTCGTTCGCGCCAAATGCGATCCGTTCGCCTTCGCTGGCAACGCCTATACCGAATACGGGCGGGTGCGTGAGCCGATCATCGCCGCGTGGATGCTCGAGCACTTCGGCCTGCACTCGAGCACGGTGCTGTTCCGAGCCGTTGGCAATGAGCGCCATCTGGCCACTCCCGACGGGCTCAACTTGTGTGGTGATCCGGGCGACCTGCTGCTGGCTGAGATCAAGACCAGCACCAAGCCGATCGAGAAGGTGCCGCGCACATATCTGCGTCAGATCTGGTGGCAGCAGTACGTGATGGGGGCGCAGCGCACCCTGCTGGTGTGGGAACAGCATGAGAACTTTCGCCCCGTGGGCCCGCCCACTTTCCGCTGGATCGACCGCGATGATGAGCAGATCACCCGCCTGGTGAGTCTGGCCGACGCCACTTTGGCACGCATCGACGATCTGGTGGTGGCGCCCCGCTGACTGCCGGCGAGCGCCCGCTGCGCAACGGCGAGCGCCTCATCACGATGCAAGTCGGCACCCCGCCCGCCCATCGCGACGCAATGTCCGCACCCGATGCAGGATGTTTGCAGCCGCAGGGCGTGTGCTGCAGACGACGAAAGCCCCGTCAGTGCTGACGGGGCTTTCGCAGTTCAGACGACCGAAGTCGTCAGGGTCACTTGGCGGCGACCAGTGAGTTCAGGTCGACCGGGATACCGGGGCCGAAGGTGGTCGAGACGACTGCCTTGGTGATGTAACGGCCCTTGGCCGAAGCCGGCTTGTGACGGATGACCTCGTCGAGTGCGGCCTGGATGTTCTGTGCCAGCGCCTCAGCGGTGAACGAGGCCTTGCCGACGATGAAGTGCACGTTGGCGTGCTTGTCGGTGCGGAACTCGATCTTGCCGCCCTTGATGTCGGTCACGGCCTTGGCCGGATCGGTGGTGACGGTGCCGGTCTTGGGGTTCGGCATCAGGCCACGGGGGCCGAGCACCTTGCCCAGACGACCGACCTTACCCATCAGGTCGGGGGTGGCGACCGCTGCGTCGAAGTCGGTGTATCCGGCTGCGACCTTGGCGATCAGTTCGTCGCTGCCAACCTCGTCGGCACCGGCTGCGGCAGCCGCGTCGGCGGCGTCACCGTTGGCGAACACGATCACGCGGGCCGTCTTACCGGTGCCGTTCGGCAGGCTGACGGTGCCGCGCACCAGCTGGTCGGCTTTGCGGGGGTCGACGTTGAGCTTCAGGGCGACCTCGACGGTGGAGTCGGTCTTGGCAGAACCGGTCTCACGTGCGAGGGCCACCGCCTCAGCGGGGGTGTAGAACTTGCCGGGCTCGATCTTCTCGGCCGCGGCCACATAGGCTTTTGAACGCCTGCTCATCTGCTTCTCCTTGTTTCTCGGGGCGATGCCCCGGTACGCAGTCGTGGTCAACGGGCCGGCGCGGCCCTCCCACTCCTGTGTTCAGTTATCAGTGATGCACTGCTGTGCATCGCGGTCGAGTGCTACTTGCTGATGGTGATGCCCATCGAGCGCGCAGTGCCCTCGATGATCTTCGCCCCGGCCTCGAGATCGTTGGCGTTGAGATCGGCGAACTTGGTCTGAGCAATCTCGCGTGCCTGCTCGTGGGTGATCGAGCCGACCTTGTCGGTGTGGGGAACGCCAGAACCCTTCTTGACGTTTGCTGCCTTGAGGATCAGCTTCGCTGCAGGCGGGGTCTTGAGTTCGAACGTGAACGAACGGTCTTCGTACACGGTGATCTCGACCGGAACCACATTGCCACGCTGCGACTCAGTCGCGGCATTGTAGGCCTTGCAGAAATCCATGATGTTTACGCCGTGCTGGCCCAGTGCGGGGCCGATCGGCGGTGCGGGGTTTGCTGCACCAGCTTCGATCTGAAGCTTGATGAAACCCACCGCTTTCTTCTTCGGTGCCATTTCTCTTTCCTTTACCTATGTTCTCTCCGGTGTTCTGGCCGGAAAGTCTCTGTAGCGAGCCGTCGACTCAGAACTGCTTGGTGACCTGGTCGAACGCCAGCTCAACCGGCGTCTCACGCTCGAAGAGCGAGACGAGCACGGTGAGCTTGCCACTGGCTGCGTTGATCTCGCTGATCGTGCCGGGCAACCCGGCGAACGACCCCTCTTTGATGGTGATCGTCTCGCCGATCTCGAAGTCGACGTCGATCGGGATGGCCTTGGCTGCACCGCTCTGCGCGGTCTTCTTGACCTTGCCGCCGTGTGCCTTCTCAGCTGCTTTTTCGGCCTCGGCCTGAGCAGTCTCGACCACGGAGCTCTTCAGCATGTCGAAGACCTCTTTGGTGCGCAGCGGCAGCGGATCGTGCGCATTGCCCACGAAGCCGGTGACACCGGGCGTGCGGCGCACGAGCTCCCACGAGTCTTCGTTCAGATGCATGCGAACCAGCACATAGCCGGGGATGCGCACGCGCTTGACCAGCTTGTACTGGCCGTTGCGCACCTCACGCACGGTCTCGATGGGAACCTGCACCTCGAGCACATCGTCGCCGCCCGCCTGGGTCTCGCGACGCTTCTCGATGGAGTTCTTGACGCTCTTCTCGTAGCCAGCGTAGGAGTGGATGACATACCACTTGCCAGCGGCCTTGCGCAGCTGCGCGCGAAAGTCAGCGAGCACCCGGTCTTCGGCGCTGGGCTCTTCGCCCTCGGCGCCCTCGACCGACGCGGTCTGCTCCTCAGTGGGTTCAACCGTCTCGTCGGTGGTGATCTCTTCTTCTGCCACGTGTCTTCCTTGATATATCTGTCTGCCGTGCCCGGATGAGCTCAGGCGTCTCCGCCGAACACGAAGTTCACCAGTGTGCCGAAGCCGAAGTCGAGCACCGTGATGATGACCATCATGATCAACACGAAGACCAGCACCAACAGGGTCTGGTTGATGAGCTCTTTGCGGGTCGGTGTGGTGACCTTGCGAAGCTCACCGATCACCTGACGAAAGAAGAGCACGATGCGACCGATGAAGCTGCGCGCCTTGGCGCGGTCTTTCTCGGCGTTCTCGACCAGGCTCGCGTTGAGCTCATCGCTTGACGCTGCAGCCATAATGCGTGTCACCTCTCGTCAGTGCGTGCGCCTGCATCAGCTGATGCAGGGCAGTGCAGGGCGGACAGGACTCGAACCTGCAACCTGCGGTTTTGGAGACCGCTGCTCTACCAATTGAGCCACCGCCCTAAACGGTGCTGCCAGCCCGCCTGCACCCGACCCAGATTCAATGAATACTGTTTTGGGCGCAGAAAAGCTTGGCAGATTTCAACTACCTCGCCTCAGTCTACGGGAGATAACGGCCCCCTGTAAAGTCGCCGGCACGCAACCTGCGCCTGTGCGAGACGGGAACGCCTCACTAGACTGAATGACGTGACCCACGAACTGCCACTGTCGAAACGCATCCTCGCCATCAACGAATCGGCCACCCTCAAGGTCGACGCCAAGGCCAAGGCGCTCAAGGCCGCCGGTCGCCCGATCATCAGTTATGGTGCCGGCGAGCCCGATTTTCCGACTCCCGCCAACATCGTCGACGCCGCACGCACCGCGCTCGACGACCCGGCGAACTTCCGCTACTCTCCGGCAGCCGGCCTGCCCGCACTGCGCGAGGCCATCGCCGCCAAGACCCTGCGCGACAGCGGCCTGACCGTCGACCCTGCCCAGATCGTCGTCACCAACGGCGGCAAGCAGGCGGTCTACCAGGCCTTCGCCGCACTGGTCGGCGAAGGCGACGAAGTGCTGGTGCCCGGCCCCTACTGGACCACCTACCCCGAAGCCATCCGCTTGGCCGGTGGCGTGCCCGTCGAGGTGTTCGCCGGCGCCGACCAGTCATACAAGGTCACCGTTGAGCAGCTCGAGGCGGCCCGCACCGAGCGCACCCGAGTGGTGCTGTTCGTGTCGCCTTCAAACCCCACTGGTGCGGTCTACAGCCCTGAAGAGACTCGCGCCATCGCCGAATGGGCCGTCGCACACGACCTCTGGATTCTCACCGACGAGATCTACCAGAACCTCACGTACGACGGCGTGGTTGCCACCAGCATCGCCTCAGTGATCCCCGAGGCTCAGGCCAACACCGTACTGGTCAATGGTGTAGCCAAGACCTACGCCATGACCGGCTGGCGTGTTGGCTGGCTGATCGGGCCGCAGCGCGTGGCCAAAGCCGTGGCGAACCTCCAATCGCACCTGACCTCGAACGTCTCGAACATCTCACAGCGAGCCGCAGTCGAGGCCCTGAACGGCCCCCAAGAGGCCGTGGCGCAGATGCGCGAGGCCTTTGACCGGCGGCGGCGCCTGATCGTCGACGAGCTGCGCAAGATCCCCGGGTTCGCCGTTCCTGTGCCTGAGGGTGCGTTCTACGTCTACCCCGATGTTCGTGGCGTGCTCGGGCACACCTGGCACGGCGTCACGCCGCAGACCACGCTCGAGCTGGCCGAGCTGCTGCTCGAAAAGGCCGACGTCGCTGTGGTGCCCGGCGAGGCATTCGGCCCCAGCGGCTATCTGCGCCTGTCATACGCACTCGGTGACGAGGCGCTGCTCGAAGGCGTGCACCGTCTGCAGCGCTTCTTCGCCGAGGGCTGATCAGCCCTCACCGCACATGGCGGTAGGCTGACTGCAAGAGAGAGGAACCCCCATGGCACCATTTCTCCGCACCGGCGATCAGACGCAGCGCCCCTTGGGCGATGTGATCGGCGGCGTGAGCACCGACATCAGTGCACTGATCTCGCAAGAGGTTGCACTGGCCAAGGCCGAACTTCGCCAGTCTGGTCGCCGCGCAGCAGTGGGCTCAGCCCTGTTCGCCGCAGCTGGCGTGGTCGTTGCCTTCGCCTTGTTGTTCTTGTCGCTCGCCGCATGGTGGGGGCTCGGACTACTCGTTGGCAACGCTTGGTCTGGCCTGATTCTCGGTGGCTTCTGGCTGCTGGTCGCGGCTGTCGCCGTGCTCATCGCGATCCGTGCGTTCAAGCGCATCGATGGCGCACCCGAGACGATCGCATCACTCAAGAGCCTCTCTCGCACGCTCGCACCGAAAAGGAGCCGTCGATGACCACCCCTGTGCAGCCTTCCACTCCAGCGTCGGTCACACCTGTGCCACCCACGCCAAAGCCTGCGCCGACGCCTGTGCCACAGGTCATCGACCCAGCGACGCTCAGCATCGATGAGCTCAAGGCACGCATCGCTCAGACCTCTCACTCACTGCGCACGGGCCTCGACGAGCTCACCACCCGCGTCAATCCCAAGGCTCAGGTGCGTCAATTGGCACGCATCGCCAAAACCACCGCGATCGTGGGCACCGTGCTGTTCTCACTGCTGGCCGTGCGTCGCCGCTTCAAAAAGAAGTAGCGCTCAGTTCTCGACGAACCCCACCAGGTTGGGCTCTGGCTGCAACGCCACCCCGAACTCGTTGGCCACCCGCGTCTGAATGAACCCCGCCAGTTCGATGATCTCGCGCGCGCTGGCACCACCACGGTTGGTGATTGCCAGCGTGTGTTTCGAACTGACTGCCGCACGTGAGCCGGGCAACGCAAAGCCCTTCGGCACCCCGGCGTGCTCGATCAGCCACCCCGCACTGAGCTTGACTAGGGCCGGCTGACGTTGTGCGGCGGGCTGCAGTTCATCGCCGTGGTATTGCTCCAGCGGGATGGCCGTCGCAGGCGTCTCGGCTCGGCTGACGTCGACGGGCCATCGCGGCGCGTCAGCGGGCAACGCCGCAGCAAAACGCTCGTGCACCACGGGATTCGTGAAAAACGACCCGCACCCATGCGTGTCGACGTCTGAGGGGTCGTAGACCATGCCCTTGCCACGACGCAGCCGTAGCACCGTTTCGCGCACCTCGGCGACCGGCGCACGGTCGCCGGCTGGCACGCCGAGGGCCTCGGCCAGCTGGGCGTACTGCACCGGCGCCGACTGCCCATCGGCGCTCAAGCGCAACGTGATGCCGGTGACCACAGCCTCGAGTTCGCCACGCTTGAACGCGCTGGTGCGATAGCCCAGTCCGAGCACTGCGGCGGCCAAGGTCGCGGGCTTGGCGGTGACAACATCAACGATGTCAACGCTCACCAAAGTTTCGGCCAGATCGTGCCCGTAGGCGCCGATGTTCTGAATCACCGCAGCACCGGCGCGGCCCGGAATGCCACTGAGCGACTCGATGCCGCCCCAGCCCTGTGCAACGGTGTGCGCAACCAGGTCATCCCAGGGCTCGCCTGCGGCCACATGCAGCAGCACCGACCCGTCTTCGGCGTGCACTGCGTGCAGCCCACGGTTGCGCATCACCAGCACAGTGCCGTCGAACCCCTCATCGGCCACCACAAGGTTGGAGCCGCCGCCGACCACGAGCAGCTCGTCGCTGACATGCACGTGCGCATCAAGCGCACGCGTCAAGTCGTCAGTGCTTTCGATAATCTGCGCCTCGGCGGCGGCACCGCCGACGCCGACGGTGGTGTGCTCGGCGAAGCGGAACTCTCCCGCAGCGCTCAACGCAGCACCTGTGCGACAGCCTTGCCGAGCACCGTGCGCCCTTCGAAGGTGACGGTGAGCGCGACCGTGGCGATCTCGCGCCCGGCGTGGCGGCCTTCGGCGACCTCAGCGATGCCAGTCACCTTTGCGGTGATGTGCAGATCGGCGCCGTCAGTGCCGTCGACGACGACCGGGCGGGTGAAGCGCACCTGGTAGTCGAGCACTCGGCCTGGATCACCTTCAGCCACCCAATCGACCACCGGCTGCACCGACACCCCCTGGGTGAGCATGCCATGAGCGAGCACGCCGGGCAGCCCCGCGTGCTGAGCCACGTCGTCACGATAGTGAATCGGATTGAAATCTCCGGAGGCGCCAGCGTAGCGCACCAGCGAATCACGCGTCAGGTGCACCTGCACGGGGCCATATGAGGCGCCGACTGCAACCTCGGGGAACGTCTGAGCGGTCATTGTGCAGCCTCCTGCGGTGCAGCATCGGCCGACTGCTCGGCCGGCACGTCGCGAATGACGAATGTGGCGATCGCGGTGCTCACCAGAGCGCCGTCGCGGTCGGTGATCTTGGTGACCGTGGTGACCAGCGAGTTGCCGCCGAGCTGCTTGACTGCGGTGACCGTCAGCTGCGCGCTGAGCTCGTCGCCTGAGACGATCGGTCGCTCGTGAATGAAGCGCTGGTCGCCGTGTACCAAGTGCCTGAAGTCGATGCCCGCCTCAGGGTCGTCGAGCAGCGCGGCCTCAGCCTGCTGCGAGATGATCACTGCGAACGTGGGCGGCGCCACCAGCCCGGCATACCCGGCGGCGAGCGCAGCCGCCGGATCGGTGCTGAGCGGTGATGTACTCAAGACGGCCGCGGCGAATTCGCGCACCTTCTCTCGACCCACCAGATAGGGATTCGTGGCCGGGTACGTCTTGCCGGCGATATTCAGGTTCACCACGTCTTCAGTCTACCCAGCGCTCCGCCACTCAGGAACGATGTACCCCGGCGTCGTGCGGCACCTATGACGCACAATGGACGGGTGACCTCATCCGACCTCGACCAGGCAGCACAGCGCAGCGCGACCTGGCGCATGGCGCTCTCCGTCTCGATTGCGACGGCGCTCTACGGCATCAGCTTCGGCGCGCTCTCGGTGACCGCGGGCTTTACCGTGTTGCAAACGCTCGCGCTCAGCCTGTTGTTGTTCACTGGCGGCTCGCAGTATGCCATCGTCGGCGTGGTGGCCGGTGGCGGCATGACCGCCTCCAGCGCGATCGGTGCGGTCACCAGCTCGTCGCTGTTGGCCATGCGACACAGCCTCTATGGCATGCAGCTGGCCCCGATTCTCGACGTGCACGGGCTGCGACGTCTGCTGGCCGCGCAACTGACCATCGACGAAACCGCGGCCGTGGCACTGGCGCAGCCCACGCCGTCCACGCGGCGACTGGGGTTCTGGGCAACCGCCGCCGGGGTCTATCTCGGCTGGGGCGGGCTGACCCTACTCGGTGCGCTGATCGGGCAGAGCATTCCCGATCCGAGTGTCTGGGGGCTCGACGCCGCTGCTTCGGCTGCCTTTCTTGGTCTGCTGTGGCCCAGGCTGCGCGGGCGCGAGCCCGTGGCCATTGCCGCGGCGGCCGCACTGGTGGCCATTGCGCTGACTCCGGCCGCGCCTGCGGGGGTGCCGGTGCTGGCCGCAGCAGCAGTCGGCTTCGGCATCGCCTGGCTCGGTGATCGTCGCCGCAGCAGCGCACACCCCGATGTGGAGCAGCACGCATGAACATCGAATGGATCATCGTGCTCGCCGCAGCGGGCCTCGCCTTCGCATTGAAACTCACCGGCTATCTCGTGCCCGCGCGACTACTCTCGTCACATCGCGTGCAGACGCTGCTCGGCGGGGTGACGGTGGCGCTGTTGGCCGCGCTGGTCGCGGTGCAGACGTTTACGACAGGTTCGGCGATCACGGTGGATGCCCGGCTCGCCGCGCTCGGTGTGGCAGCACTGCTGCTGTGGCTGCGGGTGCCGTTCATCGTGGTGGTTGTGGCCGGTGCGCTGGTGGCCGGGTTGCTGCGACTGTGGTGGTGAGTGAGAGAAAACTGTAGCTGGGGTGGGACTCGAACCCACGACCTCGCGATTATGAGTCGCGCGCTCTCACCAACTGAGCTACCCAGCCATTGCCTGCAGCTGTCGTGTGAGCGACAGTCACATCGGAATCAGCGGAGATCGGAAAACCCACACTGTGAGCCCCGAGCGAGGATTGAACTCGCGACCCCTTCCTTACCATGGAAGTGCTCTACCACTGAGCTATCGGGGCATGCGACCGCACATGAGCGCAGGCACCATACGAGGATAGCGTATCTTCGTCACCTGCGCGCGTTGCGCGCTCGACTCAGCGGCGAACCGCTGTGCGTGGCGGGTGCAGGATTCGAACCTGCGAAGGCTACGCCGGCTGATTTACAGTCAGATCCCTTTGGCCGCTTGGGTAACCCGCCAGTGCCGAGCCGTGGCGAGACGGCCCAACCTCATTAGGATACTCATAACTTGCGTGCGCAGCAAAACCCCTATGATTAGAGCCATGGCAGACTCCTCATTCGACATCGTCAGCACCCTCGACCGTCAAGAGGCCGACAACGCGCTGAATCAGGCTGCCAAAGAGATCTCTCAGCGCTACGACTTCAAGGGCACGGGCGCATCGATCGCCTGGAGCGGCGACAAAGTGCTCATCGTGGCCAACAGCGACGAGCGCGCCAAAGCCATTCTCGACGTCTTTCAGACCAAACTGATCAAGCGCGGCATCTCGCTGAAAGCCTTCAACGCTGGCGAACCCGCCGCCAGCGGCAAAGAGGTGCGCATCACCGGAGAGTTCGTCGAGGGCATCGCCCAAGATCAGGCCAAGAAGATCAGCAAGATCATCCGCGACGAGGGCCCCAAGGGTGTCAAGGCGCAGATTCAGGGCGACGAGCTGCGCGTCAGCTCGAAGTCGCGCGACGATCTGCAGGCCGTGATCGCCCTACTCAAGGGCGCCGACCTCGACATCGCACTGCAGTTCACCAATTACCGATAAAGGCTGGGGGGCATGAGCCGCGTCGACGAGAACAGCGCGTGGCGGCAGATCGCCGCGGCGGCATGGGATGTCGCCAATGACGCCGCACCGGCGTCCACTCTTCGCCTGTTCGAAGAACTCGTGCCTTACATGGACGACTCTGACCCCGGCGCACTGCTGCAACTGGCCAGCGCGTACTACTACGCCAACGACTACGTGAAGGCCTCGCTCTTTCTCGAGTTCGTGCTCGAGCGCGATCTCGACGACGAGCAGCGCTGCTTGGCCGTGCTGCAGATGGCCGACTCGCTGCGCGCACTGGGTCGCGGCAGCGAAGCGCTGCGCTGGCTCGACCGCGGTCTGGTCGAATGCGCCGACCTCGAAGGGGCAACTTGGCTCACCGCGCTGAAGGTGCGCACGCTGGCCGACCTGGGCCGAGTCGACGAACTCACCCAGATCACCCTTGAGCTGCTCGGTGTGCCCGCTGAGGCGCACCCCAACACATCCGGCTCCTCGACGAGGCGCTCACGGCAGAGAGGCGGCCGACATGGCTGAGAATTCCCGCGCACCCAAGCCCATCGCCCAAGTGATCTTCGGGCTCATCTGGGGCGTGATCGTCGGCGTCGTGGTCGCCTGGCTCACTCAAGAGTGGTATTGGGTCTTTCCGGGCATCGGCATCGGCCTGCTCAGCGGCCTGATGATCCGCCCTTCAGCAGACCGCAAGCGCTGAGCCGCCGGGGCTACTCGCCCTGCGATGAGCCGCTGGCGTCGAGCTGCCCGCGCCGCGACACGATCTTGATGCGCTCACGCCCGACGGCCTCGCCGAGGGCGCGCTCAGCAGCGTCAAGGTTGTGCCAGCCGTCAAGCTCGACGTACTCGACCCCGCGAGCCCGCAGCAGCTCGGGGATCGACTCCTCAGCCGGCTGCTGTGGCTGCCAAGTACGCCCTGCATCGACGTCGGCAATGAGATTCGTGACGGTCTCAAGCGCATCAGACTTGGTCGAACCGATCAGCCCCACCGGGCCGCGTTTGATCCAGCCGGTCGCATATTCGCCCACCACGGGCTCGTCGCCGTCGAGCACCCGCCCGCCGGCGTTGGGAATCACCCCGTGCAGCTCGTCGAACGGCACCTGCGCCAGCGGTGACGAGTAGTACCCCACCGCACGATAGAGCTGGCCGATCGGCACCTCAGTGACCTCACCAGTGCCCACGACGTGACCGTCGGCATCCAACGCGGTGCGCTCAACGCGCAGGGCCTCGACGTGACCGTCACCGAGCACCTCGACCGGTCGCGACCAGAAGTGCAGGTGAATGCGGCGCGAGGCCGTACCCGGCTCTCGCTTGAGCCAGCCGTCGAAGATGCGCCGAATGACCTTCTTCTGGTTGTTGCCTGCGAAGGTGGCCTCATCGGCCTCGGTGTAGGCGAAGTCGCGCTCGTCGAGCACAATGTCGACGTCGGGCACCTCGCCGAGCTCACGCAGCTCGAGGGGGGTGAACTTCACGTCGGCCGGGCCGCGCCGCCCGAACACGTGCACATCGGTGACCGCCGACGCCTCGAGCCCGGCCTGCACGTTGGCCGGGATCTCGGTGGGCAGCAGATCTGGCACATGCTTCGCAAGGATGCGCGCGACATCGAGTGCCACGTTGCCGTTGCCCACCACGGCGACCTGGTCTGCGTTGAGGGCCCAGTCGGTGGGAAAGTCGGGATGGCCGTCGTACCAGTTGACGAAACGCGCCGCACCGAACGAACCGGGCAGATCGATGCCCGGAATCGCCAGCGGCGCATCTTCGATGGCCCCGGTGGCGAAGATCACCGCGTGATAGTGCGCCCGCAGATCGTCGAGAGTGATGTCGGTGCCGAAGTCGACGTTGTCGAACAGCCGAATACCACCGCGGTCGAGGGTCTCGCGCAGCGCGTTGATCACGCCCTTGATGCGCGGATGGTCAGGGGCCACCCCATAGCGCACCAGCCCGTATGGAGCGGGCAGACGCTCGAACAGGTCAATCGACACCTCGAAGTCACGCTCGGCCTTGAGCAGAATGTCAGAGGCGTAGATGCCGGCGGGACCGGCTCCGATGACGGCGACGCGAATCTTCTCAGACACGACGGATCCTTTCGGTGGGTCAGTGGCGACGGTCGACGATGTAGTCGGCCAGCTGCATGAACAGCGACTTGACGGCACCGTCGGGAAGCGGGTCGAGCGCAGCCTTGGCGCTGATGCTCCACTGGCGGGCTTGGGCCAGGGCCTGATCGGTGACCGGGTGTGCAGCCAGCACCGCAAGCGCCTGCTCGAGCGTGGCGTCGTCGGCCAGCAGCGCAGTGACCTCATCGCGGGTCTGGGCGGCTGCGGCGTCGGTCTCAGCTTCGCGCTGCAGCAGCAACCAGGGCAGCGTGGGCACGCCTTCGCGCAGGTCGGCGCCGGGGGTTTTGCCAAGTTCGGCCGCCGACGAACGCAGATCGATCACATCGTCGACGAGTTGAAAGGCCACGCCGATGCGCTCGCCGAACTCGCGCACTGCGGTGACGTACGAAGTGGGCGCTTTGCCCAGCAGCACGCCGAGCTCACCGGCCGCGGCGATGAGCGAGCCGGTCTTGTCGCTGAGCACCGAGATGTAGTGCTCAATGGGGTCGTCACCTTCGCTTGGGCCGAGCGTCTCGCGCAGCTGCCCCTGGCACAGGCGATCGAAGGTGCGAGCCTGCACGCCGATGGCCTCTGCGCCCAGCACGCTCATGACCAGCGAGGCTCGAGCGAACAGGATGTCACCAGCGAGAATCGCCACGTTATTTCCCCAGACGCGCTGGCTGCTGGGCACACCGCGGCGAGTGTCGGCCTCGTCCATCACATCGTCGTGGTAGAGGCTCGCCACGTGAGTGAGCTCCAGCGCGGTCGCCGCCTCAATCACCTCATCGTTGGCACCCTCGCCCAGCTGCGCAGCCAGCAGTGCCAGCAGAGGGCGCACCCGCTTGCCACCGGCTTCAAGTAGATATCTGCCCGCGGCATCGGCCACCGCATCGGCGCTGGCTGCAGCCTGCATCAGGCGCTGCTCGACCTGCTCAAGCCCGGCCTCCATGCTCTGGACCAGCCGACGGTCGTCGCTGTGCAGAAAGAAGCGCCGCGCGCCACTGACGAGTTTCACTGGGTGATCGCTCACGACTGCGAACCTGCCCTTTCTGAAGGGGTGAAGGCACGATGCAGCGCGACGATGCCACCGCTGAGGTTGCGCCATTCGATGCGTTCGAAACCTGCAGCCCGCAGCAGATCTCCCAGCGCTCGCTGATCTGGCCACGCGAGAATCGACTCGGACAAATATGGGTACGCGCTGTCGTTGGTGCTCACCAGTCGTGCGCCGAGCGGCAGCACGTTGCCCAGATAGAAATCGTAGAGCTTGGCGAAGGGGCGCCAGGTCGGCGTGGAAAACTCGCAGATGACCACACGCCCGCCCGGCCGCAGCACGCGCAGCATCTCTGCGAGAGCGCGCTCGGTGTCGACCACGTTGCGCAGCCCGAACGAGATGGTCACCGCGTCGAAGCTCGCATCGTCGAACGGCAGATCGGTCGCATCCGCCCATACGAAGTTGAGCTCGGGATGGCGGCGGCGGCCCTCGGCCAGCATGCCCTCAGAGAAGTCAGCCGCAGTGACCACAGCCCCGGCGCGGTCAAACGGCACGCTCGAGGTGCCGGTGCCGGCCGCAAGGTCAAGCACCCGCTCACCCGGTTGCGGGTCGACCGCGCGGGTGGTTGCCGTGCGCCACCGAGCGGCCTGCCCCAGGCTCAGCACGTCGTTGGTGCGGTCGTAGCCAGGGGCGACCTCATCAAACATGGCAGAGACCTCTTCGGGCCTCTTGGTCAGATCTGCGCTCGTCACGAGCCCTAAGTCTAGTGAGTTTGCCGACACGCGTCACCGTGCCCGCCCACTCGGCGCGCTAGGCTCGTTGCCGTGTTGCAACTGATCGCCCGAAGTGTGCCCGTCGACCCCATCGGCGACCCCTCTCGGGTGCTCGACGGCGGCGACCCACTGCTGTGGTGGCGAGACGGCGCCGGGATGGCCGGGCTGGGCCGAGCCGCCACCCTCACCACGAGCGGCACTCACCGCGTCGCCCAGGCCAGACGACAGTGGCGAGAACTCGTCTCCCGCGCCCAAGTGCACGATGAGGTGCGTCTGCCGGGCAGTGGACTGATCGCCCTGGGGTCGTTCGCGTTCGCCGACAACTCTGCCGCCGAGAGCATCCTGATCGTGCCCGAGTTGGTCATCGGCACCCGCGACGGGGTCGGCTGGGCCACCCGCATCGTCGATGCCGCCGCGCCAGATGCCCCGGCATTGTTGACCCCCGAGCGCATTCGCGCCGACGTGCGCGCCGCAGCGGCCAGGCCGGCGCGCGCGCAGTCATCTGCCGTCACGCTGCAACCGGGTCTGCAGACGCGCGAGCGGCATCTGCAAGCCGTGCAGGGGGCGCTGCAGGGCATCCATGCGAACGCGCTGCGCAAGGTGGTCATCGCCCGCGACGTGATCGGCGAGGTGCCGGCCGGGTATGACCCGCGCACCACACTTGCCCGACTGATCGAGCGTTACCCGCAGTGCTGGGTGTTTGACGTCGACGGCTTCTTCGGAGCCAGCCCGGAGACTCTGGTCGAAGTGCATGCCGGCCATGCCCACGCACGAGTGCTGGCCGGCACCAGGGCGCGCGGCGTCGACCCCGCCGATGATCAGGCCGTGCGCGATCGGCTGCTCACCGATGCCAAGGAGCTCGCCGAACACGCTTTCGCCCGCGACAGCGTGACCGAAGCGTTGGCTGCCCATGTGCGCGATCTGCATGCTGCGCGGCAGCCGTTCGCCCTGCAGCTGCCCAACGTCTGGCATCTGGCCACCGACGTCGACGGCACCCTGAACGATGAGGCCGACGTGCTGGCGCTCGTCGAGGCTGCGCATCCGACTGCGGCGGTCGCCGGAGTGCCCCGTGCCGCAGCTCTGGCCGCCATTGAACAGCTCGAAGTGCTCGATCGCGGTCGATTCGCCGGCCCAGTCGGCTGGGTCGATGCCCAAGGCGACGGGCAATGGGCGGTGGGGCTGCGCTCCGCTCAGCGCCACGGCGATCAGATCACGGCTTGGGCTGGCGGGGGCATCGTGGCCGGTTCAGTGCCCGAACGGGAATACGACGAGACCTCGCTGAAGCTGCGCCCGATCACTGACGCGCTGAACGGCTGAGCAGTCGCTCGGCCACCTCGAGGTCGGCCGGCGTGGTGATCTTGAGGTTGTCTGGCTCGCCGGGCACCACCGCGATAGGTTCGTGCGGCAGCATGGCACGCACCAGCCCGGCGTCATCAGTCGCGGCGCACCCGGCTCTGGCCTTGCGATGCGCCCGACCGATCACCTCGAGGGCGAACGCCTGCGGAGTCTGCACCCGCCAGAGCTCGTCGCGCGGCTCCACCTGCTGCAGCAGCCCGTGATCGACGCGCACGATCGTGTCAGTTGAGGGCAGTGCGGCGGTGACCGCGCGCCGGCGATCGAGCGCAGCATCGATGCGGTCGAGCAATGCGGCACCGACCATGGGCCGAGCCGCATCGTGCAGAAACACCCGGGCCTCGAGCTCATAGCGCTCGGCAAACCAGAGCACAGCGAGCGCTGACGAGGCACACCTGGTGTCGCCGCCGGCAATCACCGGAATGCCACGGCGCCGCTCGTCGCCGTCGAGCACTTCCCGAGCGCGGTCAAGGTGGGCCTCGGGCATCACCACGAGCAACTGGTCGAACCGCCCCCAGTCGAGCAGGGCCTGCACGGTGTGTTCGATAACGGTGGCGCCGGCAATCTCGATGAACTGCTTCGGCTGCTCGGCACCAACTCGGGTGCCGGTGCCCCCGGCGAGAATCGCACACACGCGCTGTGGTTCAGCCATGATGCTCCTCATGTTCACGCCTGCTCGGCAGCGGCGGCAGCTGCACCTCGATGATGCCGGGCTGCGCCGAGACGAGCTCGAGGCGCAGCTGACCGACCGTGGTCACGGCGGCATACCGCCAGCCGTAGGCTCGTGCGAGCCCGGCCACATCGATCGGTTGCGGCGTTCTGACGACTCGGTCGAACAAGTCAGGGTCTGCGCCGGCGACCTCGAGCCCCGCGAAGATGCTGCCTCCGTGGTCGTTGACCACAATCACCTGCAGCGCGGGCTCGGGCTCGCACTGCGGCCGCAGCAACCCGCCGGCGTCATGGGCGAAGGCCAGGTCACCGACCAGCACCCGCAGAGTGCCCCGACCACGCCCGGTCGCTACGCCAGTGGCCACCGAGAGAGTGCCGTCGATGCCAGCCAGACCACGATGTGCGTATACCGGCAGACGACTGGCCCCGCTCGCTTCGTCCGCCACACGCACCATGGTCGACGAGGCCAGATAGACTGCGTCATTCGGCCCGGCACTCTGCCAGACTGCGCCCACGATCAGGGCTCGAGTCAGCGGTGCATCGGCGGATCCGGCGACTGCCGAAGTCAGCGGGGCGACCGGCGGGCGGCGCTCACCCTCACCGGCGAAGCGCACACCATCGACACGGCGACCCCGGTGTTGCGGATCGAAATACTCGACGCCCGCGGGCGCCACCGCGAGCAGCGTGAGATCGTCGCGCAACCCGAGCCGCCACACCTGGCGGGAGAGCGTAGGCAGCCCCGTGACCACCACGTGCGTCACACCGGGTGCGCCGGCATCGAGCCAGGCGCGGTAATCGGCGACGTTGTGTCGCGACCTGGCCGCTGAAGTGACCTCGGCGATCACACGCACCCCGGCATCTGAGGCACGGCGCACAAGTTCGGCATCGGCCCCCTGCCCAGCGACGACCAGCGTGCCCTGCGCCGGCACAGTGACCACCGCATCCGACATCGCTGTGCGCGCCGACGAATGCCGAGTGCCGCAGGATGCCCGAGCGCGTTGCACGGCTCGGCCCACGTCGCCGTGTGCACCAGAGAGCGGCTCGATGAACTGCAGGTTGAGCTGCACCGGCCCGGTGACGCCCTGCACGTGGTCTGCCAGACGGGTTGCAGCGGCGGCCGGTGCCGACTCGTATTCCGCAACGGGAATATCAAGCGCGAGCTGTGCGAAGGCGCCGAACATGCCGGCCTGTGCAGTGGTCTGATTGGCGCCAGTGCCGCGCATCTGCGCTGGCCGGTCGGCGGTCAGCAGCAGCAGCGGATCACCGCCGCGAGCGGCCTCCATGACGGCAGGCATCAGGTTGCCGACCGCTGACCCCGAGGTGGTGATGACCGCCGGCGCTCGCCCGGTCGCTTTGCTCAGCCCGAGGGCCACGAAGCCAGCTTCACGCTCGTCGATGCGCACGGTGAGCCGCACCAAGCCGGCACGCTCGAACTCAGCGGCGGCCAGGGCCAGGGCCTGCGACCGCGAACCCGGGCTCACCACCACGTCAGTCAGGCCGCGAGCCACGAGGGCAGCGAGCAGCTCGACGGCGAATTCACTCGAGGCTGCGACGCTCACGCGCCGGCCTTGGGCTCGCTGGAGCCGCCCCGGTCGTCGTGCTCTTCTTCATCGAGTTCGGCGAGTTCGTGCTCGAGCCAGGCAATGCGCTGCTCGGGGGTCATCTGCTCAATGCCCGTGGCGCCCGCCGGCTCTTCGATCGTGGGCGCGGCGCTCGACGTGGTGGCACGAGGATGCCCGGCGTACCACCACAGCACCGCGCCGATGACGGGCAGCAGAACTACAACAGCCAGCCACCCCCATTTGGGCAGCACGGCTATGCGGCTGCGGTCGGTCAGCGCCACGTCGATGAGGGCCACGAGCACCATGGCGACGGCCAGGATGGCGGCGATGATCACGATGCGCAACATGCCCTCCACTCTACCCAGTGAGCACGCGCTCGGGCCCGGCCGACTAGACTCATCTGCTGTGAAGAGACTCCCACCCTGGCTCGTGTACACGGTGCTGCGCGTCGGTCTCGTGCTGGTGCTGCTGGCCGTGCTGTTGCTCCTGGGCATCAACCCGTTCTGGGCTACCGGCCTGGCCGTAGTGCTCGCGCTGCCCATCTCGTATCTGGCCCTCGATGGCCCGCGCCGACGCTTCAGCCAAGAGCTCGCCGAGCGCAAAGCACACCCCGAGAAGTTTGAGTCGGAGCGCCAGCCCGGTCGGGCCGATGCCGCCGAAGAAGATGCTCTGCTTGACGAGCTCGACACGGCGTCGCCTGCGTCGGCAGAGCCAGCCGAGACTGCCGAGGCGTCAGCCGAGCAACTGCCAGCCGATGGCGAGCAGCACAGCGAAGGCGAGCGCCCCTAGGCTCACGAACTTGAGCCCGGCGATCTGGTCGCGTGGGGTGCGCGGCGCCAGCCCCCGCCACAACGCATAGCCCACCGGCACGATCGCGGCGATCGCGATCCAGCCGAGGCGGCCGGCCGGGTTCAGCGCGACGAACAGCAGTGCGAACGGCACCAGCGAGAAGCTCGCGAAGGCGATGCGAGCCCCGGTGTGCCCCAAGCGCACCGCCAGGGTGTGCTTGCCCGAGAGGCGGTCGGTCTCGATGTCACGAATGTTGTTGATCATCAGCACGGCGCACGAAAACAGCCCCATGTCTACCGCCGCCCAGAATCCGAGCCAGCTGGTCGTTGAGGTTTGCACGAATTCGGTGCCCATGGTGGCGATCAGTCCGAAGAACACGAACACGGCGACCTCGCCCAGCCCGGCATAGCCGTAGGGATGCTCGCCCCCGGTGTAGAACCACGCGGCGATGATCGAGACCACCCCGACCAAGATCAGCCACCAGTGGCCAGAGGCGATCGAGAGCCACAGCCCCGCCACTGCAGCGATGCCGAAGCAGCCGAACGCCGCAGCCTTGACCGCAACCGGCCGAGCGAGCTTTCCGGCGGTCAGGCGCACCGGCCCCACCCGGTGCTCATCGGTGCCGCGAATGCCATCGGAGTAGTCATTGGCGTAGTTCACCCCGATCTGCAGCGCAAGTGCCACGATCAGCGCAAGCAGCGCGAACATCCATTGGAATGCGCCGAAGAACCCGGCCACGCCAGAGCCCAGCACCACCGGTGCGATGGCCAGCGGGAGCGTGCGCAGGCGCGCGCCCTCAACCCAGTCTTCGAAAGTGGCCACGCGAGTGAGCGAGCCAGATGGGTCTTGCAGATTCAAATCGCATCCTTCGGGGAGGGCTGCTGCGCCGCCAGCGCCGAGCCCGCGAGCTTGTCGGCGGTCTGTTTGAGGCTCTCGACGTCGACCTTACCGTTGGCCAGCAGCGGCAAGCCGAAGTCGATGTAGGTCAGTGCGGCAGCGCCGGCGTGACGGCCCAGGCGCGCGCGCAGCGTGACGTTGAGCTCGTCGCGGGTAATGCGGGTGATCCGTGGGCGACCGTCGGCGTACACCGCGAAACGCGTGCCCCATTTCTCGTCTTCGAACGGCACCACGACGGCATCGCCCAGGCCGGGCTGCTCGTGCACCACCTGCGCGACCTCGTTCAGGTCGAGCTTGACGCCGCCTGTCGAGATGATCTGGTCTGTTCGTCCGGTCACGGTCAGCCCTTTCTCGTCGAGTGAGCCGACATCGCCGGTCACGAACCATCGGCGGCCTTCGAACGTGATGAAGGCCTTCGCCGTGCGATCGACGTCGCCGAGATATTCTCGGGCCAGCGTCGGCCCTGAGATGAGCACGGCGCCGTCTCTGACTGCAAGTGTAGTGTGCGCGAGGCGCTGTTGACCGTCGGCGAAGCCGTACACCACGCCTCCGCTGGTCTCAGAGCTGCCGTAGGTCGTCACCAGTGCGACACCGGCATCTCGTGCCCGCTGCAGAACTTCCGGGTCGGTGCGCTGTCCGCCGACCAGGATGGCGCGGTAGCGTCGCAGCGCGGTCAGCACTGAGTCGTCGGTGCCAGCCGCCGTCATCAGCGTATGCAGCTGCGTGGGAACAAGTGCGGTGAGCAGGGCGGGCTGTTGCTCGGCGATGTTGGCCAAGGTGGCGTCGGCCACGTGATGTGGTGAGTCTGCGGCCTGCGCACGGGCCGCCTGCCGAACCAGCTCGTCGGTGGCTGTCATTGCCCGCTGAGCAAGCTCGGCGGTGGCTGTCACGAATGCTTCGGCAGAGAAGTGGCCCTGCGGCTCGACGAGGTGCGGCATCACAACCGGATGCGTTCCCGCAGCGAGTGCGCGCACGAGCACCTGCAGCCCGGCGATGTAGTGCACCGGCAGGGCGAGCAGCCAGAATGGCTGCGGGGTGACCGGGCTGGGCTGGGGCACGGGGCTCTGCCTGCCCGCCGAGGTGAACGGAATCTGCGAGGCAAGCAGGGTGTTGGTCGCGCGAGCCGAGGCCAGCAGCGCCTCGGCTGGCAGTGCGACGCGCTTCGGAGACCCCGTCGAGCCCGAGGTGCGAATCACGACTGCGACATCGGCGTCGACCGCCACCTGCGCACCCTCGAGGCCGCCGGGATGCTCGACAAACGCGACCTCCGCATCCACCGTTTCAGCGCTGACGGGCAGCAGCGCGGGGCCAATGCCGGCCAGCGCCTCGGGCAGGCGACGCAGCAGCACCTCGGGGTCGGCGGGCACCACCGCGAGGGCGCGGGCAAGCCCTGGTGCCGGGTGCGCAGTGAGGGGAGTCATCTGTCTGATTCTACGTGGGGGGGTGTGCGTACCCTGTTGTGAGAGAACACGCGCGCCGGGCGCGGTTTGGGCGCACTCTCAGCACACAGGTGTCACGAGGTGCGGTTTACGGCATGCACGTACGCACACAGGTGTCACGAGATGCCACTGAGCTCACGCAAAACAACAATCCATGACACCTCAACGCGCGCGCCTCAGAACTGCCAGGGGAACGGGCTCCAATCGGGCTCGCGCTTCTGCAAGAACGAGTCTCGCCCCTCGACCGCCTCGTCGGTGCCATAGGCAAGCCGCGTCGCCTCACCGGCGAAGATCTGCTGGCCCACCATGCCGTCGTCAGGCGCATTGAAGGCGAATTTGAGCATACGGATGGCCGTGGGCGACTTGGTGAGAATCACCCGCGCCTGCCGCAGGGCTTCGACCTCGATCTGGTCGTGATCGACCACAGTGTTGATCGCGCCCATCTCGTAGGCGCGCTGCGCGTCGTAGGTTTCGGCGAGAAAGAAGATCTCGCGGGCCACCTTCTGCCCGACCTGCCGGGCGAGCAGCGCCGAACCGTACCCCGCGTCGAACGAGCCGACATCGGCATCGGTCTGCTTGAACATCGCATGCTGACGCGAGGCGATCGTCAGGTCGCACACCACGTGCAACGAGTGCCCGCCGCCAGCCGCCCAGCCGCCGACCACCGCGATCACGACTTTCGGCATGAAACGAATCAGCCGCTGCACCTCGAGAATGTGCAGCCGCCCCGAACGCGCCTGCTCAGCCGGGTCGACCTCAGTCTCAGAGTCGGCGTATTTGTAGCCATCGCGCCCACGGATGCGCTGGTCGCCACCCGAAGAGAACGCCCAGCCGCCGTCTTTGGGGCTCGGCCCATTGCCGGTGAGCAGCACCACGCCGATGCGCGGGTTCTGCCGGGCATCGTCGAGGGCGCGATAGAGCTCGTCGACCGTGCGCGGCCGAAACGCGTTGCGCACCTCAGGCCGGTCGATCGCCACGCGCGCAATACGCCCCGACACGTCGTGGTGGTAGGTCACATCGGTGAAGTCGGCAGCCAACGGCACCTCGCGCCACTGCGCGGGGTCAAAGGTCTCTGACACTCGACGGGGTTCGGTGGATGCGCTGGTCGGCTCGGTCTGTTCGCTCACCTGCCCGATTCTACCGTCGTGGCCCCACCCGGGCCCTGGCACCTGTTACCCGTGCGAAACGCCGCGGCGCTACGCTGGTGCCATGAGACCGCTTCAGGCAGAGATCATCGCAGCGCTGCATGTGCAGCCCACCATCGACCCGGCCACCGAGATCGAGCGACGGGTGTCGTTCATCGCCGACTACACACGCGCCGTGCATGCCCACTCGCTGGTGCTCGGCATCTCAGGCGGGCAAGATTCGTCGCTCACCGGGCGCCTGGCTCAGCTCGCCGCCGAACGGCTGCGCGGCGAGGGCCACGAGTGCACGTTCATCGCGGTGCGTCTGCCCTACAAGGTGCAGGCCGACGAAGACGACGCGCAGCTGGCGCTGCAGTTCATCGCGCCCGACGAGTCGCTGGTGTTCAACGTGGCCGAGGCCGTCGACGGTTTCGAGGCCGAGTACGAGCGCTCTACCGGCGAGCCGATCAGCGACTTCGTGAAGGGCAACACCAAGGCTCGCGCACGCGCAGTCGCGCAGTTCGCCATCGCGGGTCGCCGCCAGGGGCTGGTGCTCGGCACCGACCACGCCGCTGAGGCGGTCACCGGCTTCTTCACCAAGTTCGGCGACGGGGCAGCAGACCTCACCCCACTGACCGGTTTGACTAAGGGGCAGGGCGCTCAATTGCTTGAGCACTTGGGCTCGCCCGCGCGCCTCTACGAGAAGACCCCGACCGCCGATCTGCTCGACGACAATCCGGGCCAGACCGACGAAGACAACCTGGGCGTCGGCTACGCCGCCATCGATGCCTACCTGCGCGGCGAGGCGATCGCCGACGCCGACGCCGAGAACATCGAGACGCGCTATCTGCAGACCGAGCACAAGCGCGTCACCCCGGTCACTCCATTCGACGACTGGTGGCGTTCAGTCACCACCAGGTGGGCGCGCTGAGTCGGCACATGCCAGCCTCCGAATCGGCTGCGACGGGGCACCAGGCGAGTCTGGTGCATCCATCGGCCGCGTCATTGCCCGCCCTCGACGAGCTGCTCGACGGCCTGCGGGTGGTCTCGCTGCCGATGAACACCCGCTTTCGGGGGCTGACCGTGCGCGAGGCGGCGTTGCTGCACGGCCCCAACGGCTGGGGCGAGTTCTCGCCGTTTCTTGAGTATGAGACAGCCGAGGCAAGCGCCTGGCTGGCCTCCGCGATCGACGACGGATGGGGGCCGGCGACCCCGGTGCTGCGCGAACGCATCGCGATCAACGCCACGCTGCCGGCAGTGCCGCCCGAACAGGTTCCCGTGGTGCTCGAGCGATTCGGCGATCTCGACGCCCTGCACACCATCAAGGTCAAGGTGGCCGAGGCCGGTCAGGCGCTTGAGGATGACCGCGCCCGCCTACGTGCCGTGCGCGAGCTGGTCGGCGACTCGGTTCGGGTGCGCATCGATGCCAACGCACATTGGAGTCTCTCCGAGGCGCATGCCGCGCTCACCCAACTGGCCGCCTTCGACCTCGAGTACGCCGAACAGCCAGTGGCCGAGGTCGAAGATCTTGCGCGGCTGCGCGAACTGCTCAGCACCTCTGGTGTGCCGGTGCCGATCGCCGCAGACGAAAGCATCCGCAAAGCCGAAGACCCGCTGCGCGTGGCGCAGCTCGGCGCGGCCGACGTGATCATCGTGAAGGCGCAACCGCTGGGGGGCATTCGACGCGCCTGCGAAGTGGTGGCAGCCAGCGGCCTGCCGGCAGTGGTCAGCTCTGCGCTCGACACTGCGGTGGGCATTGCCCTGGGCGCGCGCCTGGCTGCGGCGCTGCCCTCGCTCGATCATGCCTGCGGGTTGGGCACGGGTGCGTTCTTCGATCACGACGTGGCGCGTGCCACCGCGGTCGACCACGCCTCGCTGGCTGTTCGCCCGGTGCGCGTCACCCCCGACCCCGACCGGCTCGACCAGCTCGATGCTGGCACTTCACGCACGGGATGGTGGCGCGAGCGCATCACCGCCTGCCACCGGCATCTGGTGCGCACGTCGGGCGCAGACGCCTGACGCCTGCGTGATGGGTGTGCTGTCCGATGAGTGCACCGAAAAGAAGCTTTGTGCGCGGTTTCCGCACTCATGCTCGAAGCATGGCTGCAGAAACCGCGCACAGATTCTCATGCCGACCGGGCGCGCCGCAATATCAGGGCCCGGGCCGGGCTCAGCTCAGGCCAGAGTAGGCGTGCAGGCCTTTGAAGAGCGTGTTCACCACACCGAAGTTGAACAGCACGCACGCGAAGCCCACGATCGACAGCACCGCCGCGCGGGTGCCGCGCCAACCACGGGTGGCGCGTGCGTGCAGGTAGCCCGCGTAAACCACCCAGATGATGAGTGTCCACGTCTCTTTGACGTCCCAGCCCCAGTAGCGCCCCCACGCCTTCTGCGCCCACACCGCGCCGAAGATCAACGTGAAGGTCCAGAGTACGAACCCGATGATGATGATGCGGAACGCCAGCGCCTCGAGCGTCTCAGAGTCGGGCAGTGCATCGAGGTAGTTGTTGCGGCGACGCTGATCGGCTGGCTTCTTCTCGCGTCGAGCCTTGACCAGCTGCAGGCCGCTGACGGCCGCGCCCACCGCGAAGAACCCGGTGCCGAGAATGGCCACCAGCACGTGGATCACGATCCACGGTGACTCGAGCGACGGCGGCAACGGCTTGACCGCGGTGTACCACTGCAGGGTTGCCAGCATCAGCACGAAGAATACGAACGCCGTGATGAACATGCCGGTGAAGTCGACACGCTTCCAAAGGTTGACGAACAGGTACACCCCCGACACGATCGCCACGCCGGTGATCGAGAACTCGAACATGTTCGACCACGGCACGCGTCCGGCGGCGATGCCTCGCACGATCACACCCACGCTGATGATGATGAAGCCCAGCCACGTCAGAGCGTTGCCGATACCGAGGCTCTTGCGAGCGCGCACCTTCGCGCTGGCTTGGTTCGAGCCGCTGGTGCGCACCGCGAAGTCGACGGTGTATGACACGAATGCGAGCGCGAACACTACGGCGGCCGAGATGACGGCCACAGTCGACCATTCCTCAAGCGACAGTTGTGAGAAGTCCATGGTTGCCTATTCTACTCAACGCCCGCGGGCGTGCTCATCGGTTTCAGGATCGCCGGGCTCGGCAACGTCGTCGGGCACGGTGGGCGCGGGCTCACCGAGCTCCTCGCGCAACCGGGCAACGATGCGCGTGACCGCCTCATCAAGGGTGTGATCGTCGCCGCGGGCGAGCCCCGCAACCTCGACGACGGTGCGGCCTGGCGCATCCACGGTGTCGCTCGTCTCGGGCGTGGCCACCACCCACACGCGACGGCGCGGGATGAACAGCGACGAGAGCAGCCCGATCACGGCTGTCAGTGCGAATGCGAGCACCCACACCTGCGAGGCATCGTTGCGCAGCTCGAGGCTGACGTAGGGGCGCACCTCGTCGAAGGTGATCGTGCCGCGCCCCTCGGGCAGATCGACCGTTTCACCGGGCTTCAGCTGCAGCGCCGACGTCTCGGCAGTGCCGCCGGCGATCTGTGTGAGGGTGTCGATGTCGAGTGTGTAAACCGACTTCGGAACTCCTTGATCGACGCCGAGGTCGCCGGCGTAGACGTTCAGGCTCAGCACGGGGTTGTCGAGTGCCGGGTACACCGAAGTCGAGATGCCCTCATGCGCCTCTTGCGCAGTGGGGTAGAAGTAGCCGACGAGGCCGAGCTGCTCTGGTTCGATGTCGGTGACCTTGACGATGCCCAGCGACGTGAGATTGGCGCCTTGCGGCAAGAAGGGCACCGGGTCAGAGAACACCACCTCGCCGTTGGCGTCGCGCACGGTGATCACCGGCGCATACCCGTTGCCGAGCAGAAAGACGTTGGTGCCGTCGATGTTCAGCGGGTGGTTGACCTTGATCTGCTCGGCGCTCGTGGTGCCGTCGGGCTGGTGCACGGTAACGGCGGCGGTGTAGTCGATCGCCTGGCCATACGCACCCGACTGCACGTCGGCGAGGGTGTCGGCGTACTCAGTGGTGAAGCTGTCGAGCGTGATCTCAAAAGGCGTGAGATTCGAGCCGTCAACCCAGCGACCAGCGCTGAACGAGTCATACGAACTCAGCGTGTTGGGAAAGGTGGTGCCCTGCACGATCACGCGCTGCCCGTAGTAGCCCACGCCGCTGCCAGCGCCCACGGCGAGCAGCACACCCACCAGCGCCAGGTGAAACACCAGGTTGCCGGTCTCGCGGGCATAGCCGCGCTCGGCGCTCACCGACACCCCGGCGGGCACGCTGCGGCGGGCCGGCCGGTCGAAGCGGGCACGCCGATAGCGCCGCGATTTCAGGATGCGGTCGGCCGCGTCGACCACCGCGTCAGGCGCAGCGTCGACGGTCAGTCGCTCGTACGTCTCAAGTCGCTCGAGACGTGCCGGGGTCTTGGGCGGCTTCGAGAACAGCGCCTGCCAGTGATGCTTGATGCGCGGAAGCACACAGCCGATCAGTGAGATGAACAGCAGCACATATACCGCAGCGAACCACGGCGACGAATACACGTCGAACATGCTGATGCGATCGAGCCAAGGCGCGAGATCGGGGTGGTCGGTGAAGTACTTGGTCACGCCGTTGGGGTCGGCGCTGCGCTGCGGAAACAGCGAACCCGGCACCGCGGCCACCGCCAACAGCAGCAGCAACAGCAGCGCCACTCGCATGCTGGTCAGCTGGCGCCAGATGAAGCGCGCCCACCCGAGTGGCCCGAGTTTCACGCCGACCGGGCGGGGCTCGGCCTGACGCCCCGACTCGAGGCTGGCGGCCTGCTCGTCGTCGCGAGGTTCAGATGAGTGTGACATACGATCCGATCCATCCTTGCAGTGCGTTAATCCACGCGGTCCAGAGATTTGTGGCCAGCGCCACGCCGAGGGCGATGATGAGCACACCACCGATGATGTTCACGGCACGCACATGCCGTCTGGCCCACCCGAGCGACCGCGCGACCCAAGCCCATCCTGCGGCCGCGGCCAAAAATGGCAGCCCGAGCCCGAGTGCGAACGCGAGGCTGAGAATTGCCCCCACCCACACGTTGCCGGCACTGAAGCTGAGCGCCTGAATGGCTGCGAGCACCGGGCCCATACACGGGGTCCAGCCGAGGCCGAACACGATGCCGAGCAACGGTGCGCCGACCAGCCCGAGGCGAGGCTGCCACTGGGGTTTGACCGTGCGCTGCAGAAAGCCGAAGTAGCCCACGAAGGCGAGCCCCAGCAGAATCACCAGCACGCCGAGCCACCGGGTGACCTGCGCCTGATACGAGATCAGCCACACACCGACCGCGCCGACGGCCCCGCCGACGATCACGAATACGGCGGCAAAGCCCAGCACGAACAGCGCCACGCCCAGCAGGGTGCGGCCACGCGTCGGTGCGGCGGGTGCAGCGGGTTCGATGGCAGGATGCCCGGCCGGCACGGTCGATGCCGGAGTGATCGCCCCGACATAGGCCAGGTAGCCAGGAATCAACGGCAGCACGCAGGGAGACAGAAAGCTGACCAACCCCGCGAGCAGGGCGATTGGCACGCCAGCCCACAGCGAGCCCGAGAGCACGATCTCGGCCAGGTGAGAGCCCACTACTCGGCCACCGCCGTCTTGATCAGCGTGCGCAGGGTGCTCAGGTCGAGTTGTCCCAAGATCGTCGAGGTCACTCGACCGTCACGTCCGATCACGATGGTGGTGGGCACCGCCTTCGGCGGCACCTTCGCGGCAGAGAAGGCCCCCTGCACAGTGCCGCCGGTGGCCTCGGCGTCAAGCACGGAGGGATACTCGATGCCGTAGTTGCGGGCAAAGGCAAGCGCGGTGTCTTTGCCGTCTCGCACGTTGACGCCCAAGAATCGCACACCTTCCGAAGAGAACTCGTCGTACAACGATTTGAGATCTGCAGCCTCGGCACGGCACGGCGGGCAGGCGGCGTACCAGAAGTTCACCACGGTGACGCTGCCGGTGTAATCGGCATCGCTGACGGTGGTGTCATGATCGGTCTGGCCTGAGAAGGTGACCTTCTCGGGGCGCTGGTCGGCCGCGAACTCGGTGACCGCGCCAGAGCCCGAGATGTAGCCCTGGTCGGAGTCGCCGGCCTGGCTGGCCAGGTCGTCGTTGCTGGTGCAGGCTGCGAGCAACCCAGCGGTGCCGGCCAGTGTGGCCAGCAGCAGGCCGCGTCGGGTCACCCGCAGCGGATCGAGATGGTCTGGGTGGGTCACACTGCTCCCTCGTCGATGCGCGGCACATCAGCCGCAGGGTCTTGGTAGTCGACCTCAACGAGCCGGTCGGCCGCGGGGTCGTATTCGAAGCTGGTGATGCTCGACAGCGCAGCGCGACGCAGAGCGGGGTTGTGAAACAGCGGCTCGCCGGCCACGCGCCGATGAGCCAGCCAGATCGGCGACTGATGGCTGACCATCACGATGTCGCCCTCGCCACCGCGCTCCTGCTCGGCGCGCCAGGCATCGCGCATCACCGCGGTCATACGCTCGGCGATCTCTCGGTAGGGCTCGCCCCAGCTCGGGCGGAATGGATTGTGAATGCGCCGCCACTCGCTCGGGTAGCGCAGCAGATGCAGCCCCGGCTTGCGGGTGGTGCCCTCGTACTCGTTGCCCGCCTCGATCAGGCGTTCGTCGGTGTGCAGCGGCAGCCCGAACGCGTCGACGAACGGTGCGGCCGACTCTTGGGCCCGCTGCAGGGGAGAGGCATACAGTGCCGCAACCGGGCGCTCGCTCGCGACCACCGCCTGCGCCGCGGTACGCGCCATCGTGCGCCCGCGGTCTGAGAGTCGATAACCGGGGAGACGACCGTAGAGCACGCCGTCGGGGTTGAACACTTCACCGTGGCGCACCAGATGAATGCGTCTGGAAGCCATGCACGCCAGTCTACGCAAGGCGTCTGGTCGCTGCGAACTGAGGAGGCACGATCCGGGCATCCTCACAGCACATCCGCAGTGTAGCGCGTGCGTTCACACTACAATCGAGTGATATCGCTCTCTTCGGAAGGACATCTGTGCTGCGCACGCACGAGGCCGGCTCGCTCGGCAAAGACCTCACAGGCAAGACCGTCACCCTCACCGGCTGGGTCGACCGCCGGCGCGACCATGGCGGGGTGGCCTTCATCGATCTGCGTGATGCCTCAGGCATTGCCCAGGTGGTCATCTACGACGAGGCCGTCGCGCATCCACTGCGCAGCGAGTTCGTGATCAAGGTCACCGGCGCGGTTCGACTGCGCCCCGAGGGCAACGAGAACGACCGCCTGGCCACTGGCGCCGTCGAGGTCGTCGCCGATGAGGTCGAGGTGCTCGCACCCTCTGCCCCGCTGCCCTTCCAGGTGTCGACCGCACTGGCCGGCACCGAAGAAACCGAGAAAGTCAGCTCTGAGGTGCGTCTCAAGTATCGCTACCTCGATCTGCGCCGCCCGGCACCGGCCAAGGCCCTGCGCCTGCGTGCCGCGGTCAGCCGCGCTGCCCGGCGAGTGCTCGACGATCACGGCTTCGTCGAGGTCGAGACCCCGACGCTCACCCGCTCCACCCCTGAGGGGGCCCGTGACTTCTTGGTGCCGGCTCGTCTGGCCCCGGGCAACTGGTATGCCCTGCCGCAGTCGCCACAGCTCTACAAGCAGCTGCTGATGGTCGCCGGCCTCGAGCGCTACTACCAGATCGCTCGCTGCTACCGCGACGAAGACTTCCGCGCCGACCGCCAGCCCGAGTTCACCCAGCTCGACGCCGAGCTGAGCTTCGCCGACCAAGAAGACGTCATCGCAATCGCCGAAGATGTGCTGGCCGCGGTCTGGGCCGAGGTCGGCGTCGAGATTCCCCGCCCGATCCCGCGTCTGCCCTACGCCGAAGCCATGCGCCTGTACGGCTCGGACAAGCCCGACCTGCGCTTCGGCAACCCCATCGTCGAACTCACCGACTTCTTCTCAGACACCCCCTTCCGCGTGTTCCAGGCCCCCTATGTGGGTGCGGTGCGCTACGAGGGCGGCGCTTCACTGCCGCGTCGCCAGTTCGACGCCTGGCAGGATTGGGCTCGCTCACGTGGTGCGAAGGGGCTGGCCTACGTGACATTCAAAGAAGACGGCACTCTGGCGGGTCCAGTGGCCAAGAACATCTCCGAGGCCGAGCGCGAGGGTCTGGCTGCTGCCGTGGGCGCTCAGCCGGGCGATGCGGTGTTCTTCGCCGCCGGCTCGGTCAAGTCGTCGCAGGCACTGCTCGGCGCCGCCCGCGTCGAGATCGCCCGCCGTGCAGGTCTGCTCAACGACGACGAGTTCTCATTCGTCTGGATCGTCGACTTCCCGCTGTTCAAACGGGTCGACGAAGAGGGCGACGACGACGTGGCCGTCGGCGCCGGCGCCTGGACCAGTGAACACCACCCATTCACCAAGCCCGCCGAGGGCTGGGGCGACACCTTCGAGCAAGACCCCGAGCACGCCCTGTCGTCAGCCTACGACATCGTCTGCAACGGCAACGAGATCGGCGGCGGCTCAGAGCGCATCCATCGCACCGATGTGCAGGAGCGCGTACTCGAGTTCCTCGGCATCTCGCCCGAAGAGGCGCAAGAGAAGTTCGGGTTTTTGCTCGACGCCTTCAAGTTCGGCGCACCGCCGCATGCGGGCATCGCGTTCGGCTGGGATCGCATCAACGCTCTGCTGTCGCGCACCGACTCGATCCGCGACGTCATCGCCTTCCCGAAGTCGGGCAATGGCCAAGACCCGCTGACCGGGGCTCCCGCCCTCATCTCGGCGGCGCAGCGCAAAGAGGCTGGCGTCGACGCCGAGCCCGAGGTCAAAGAGCAGCCGACCGACTGATCGGCCCGCTCGCGCTCAATTGAGAACGGCTCCCCCGCCGGGCCCCCCAGGACTGCCGCCCCGCCCCTCGTCGCCCCCGCTTGTTTCTCTCCGTTTTCCCCCCGGGAGAAGGACACTCCCCCCGCCGGGGAGGCGCGGGGCGCGGGAGAAAAGGGGCGCCCGCCGGCGCGCCCCCCGCCCGCCCGCTAGTGGGCGGGCGGCGCGGGGGTCGTCCTAGTGAGTTCCGGGGGGGAGCCGTTCGTCGCCTCAGTTTGTTACTCGCGTTTGCCGAGCAGGAACATGCGCATTCCCAGTGCGGTGAAGCGACGGAACTGGTAACACAGGCTCTGCCGGCGACGAAGTTCGCTCTTGGTCGGAAGCAGCGCTTCGTTGGCGACGCGCGCCTTGGTGTCTTTCAGCATGGCGAATCCTCTCGTAGGTGTACTGCAGTGTCGGCGGTGTGATCAATGCCGGTCATTCTGGAATCACCCACCAGAACGGGCGCGCCTTCATCTTGTAAATGAATGCGGTGTGCAGCATGCGCTTCAACCAATGCCCTGCGAGCCCGATCTCGCCGCTGGTCTCTTTGAGGTTGCGCCCACTCTCGAACACCTGCGTGTCAGGAACGATCGGCGACATTACCATCGACACCGCCTGGCCCGTCTTGAAGCCGGTGCCCGCCGAGGCGATGCATGAGGCCGCCAGATGCGCCATCGAGGCCTTCTGCGTCGGTTTGTCGGAGCGCCCTTCGACCATGTCGGCGATCGACAGTGCCACGGCCTTCGCTGTTGCACCCGAGGGCTGCCCGGTGCGCGGCGGCGCGGGAGCGATGGCGACACCACCGGGTGAGCTGCGCGGCTTCGAGATCGGATGCGGGGGCGCAAAGGCGATGCCCGCAGCGAACAGATTGGCATATGCCGGGCTCTGATATGTCTCCGGCCAGTCGGCCGCCCGCCACTGGTCATACGACTTCTTCGAATAGTCGGCATCGACCTTCATGAAGCCGCTCGGTGCGAAGATGCGATCGGTGATGTCTGCCCCACTGCGATCGACGGCGTCGATGCGTGCACCCTTGAACGGCGGCAGCAACATCGCGAAGTCGTAGTGCATCTGTTGCACACCTTCGGTGTCGACCTGTTCGTAGTAAATGGTGTCTTCGGTGATCTCGGTCGCACCGGCTGCCATCACCGGAACGATGCCGCGCTCACGCAGCAGCGACTCAGTGAGCATCTCGCCACGCATGCGGTAGCCGTTGCGCTCGATGGTCAAGCCGCCTACACCGAAGTCACCGAGCTCATGTTCGTTGGTGAAGAAGTAGACCGTGGCATTGTCGCGCACCCCAGCGCGTCGCAGCTCGTGTTCGACGTTGAGCACGTATTCAAACGCGGCGCCTTCACAGGTGCAGGTGCCGTTGCCCATGCCGATGACCATGTCGAGGTGCTCTCCTGCGCGCAGACGTTCAATGGCCTGTTGCAGCTGCTTTTCGGCGGCCACGGCATGGTCTGCGGTGCAGACCGAGACAGTGTGCCCTCCGTCTGGGCCGAGCCCCGGAGTAGCCGCGAAGTCGAGTCGCGGGCCGGTTGCGTCGATCAGCCAGTCATAACGCAACCGCTCGGTCATCCCCTTCTTGTCACCAGCGGTGTAGGTGATGTCGACTGCCGGCCGTGCTTCGGCCTCGTCGCCCTCTGGGTGCAGCCGCGTGGCCAGCGCCTGGCGAAAATCGACACGCTTGCGCCTATAGACCGGCTCGAGCGGAAAGATCACCTGCTTTTTGGTCATCCTGCCTACCCCAACCCAAATGTTCGAGGGTATCCAGTTCCAGTTGCTATTGGGGCTGACGACCACGACCTCGTGTCGATTCTTCAGCCTCTGTTTCAGAAACAGCGCGGCCGTGTGGCCCGCCACTCCTGCTCCGAGCACAACGATGCGTGCCATCAGATTCTCCCATCTGTGCGTGCGAGCCGATGGTCAGTCAGGCACAACGCCTCCGAATGACTCGCATCTCAGACTCAATATACCCCCACCCGTATGTTTCACACTCATCGGCGAGTCGCCTCACCGGCAGCCGCGTCGCCGAGCAGCCGATGCGGCCCCGGCCCGGTCGCAGCCAGCGCATCATGCGGGTTCACCAGACTGCAGGCCTTCATCGACAGACACCCGCAGCCAATGCAGCCGACCAAGGCGTTCTCCAGCCGTTCCAACTCGGCACGGCGCGCCTCCAGCTGGGCTTTCCAGCGGGTGGATGCCCGGCGCCAGTCGTCTTCGGTCGGAGGTCGATTCATTGGCACGTCTCGCAGCGCATCGTCGACGTCGGCCAGCGGAATACCGAGATGCTTGGCCACCGAGATCAGCGAGATGCGCCGAATCATGTGTCTTGGGTAGCGCCGCTGATTGCCGCTGGTTCGCTGTGACTGAATCAGACCGATGCTCTCGTAGTAGTGCAGCGCCGACGCCGCCACACCCGTTCGGCGGCTCACCTCACCAACACTCAGCAGCTCGTCCATCTCGCCCTCTATTCGCTCAGACCCGGCGTCACAATGTGACACAATGTGTTCCCGCTCATTGACCTCAAGTCAACTTGAGGTTCTACAGTCAGAACATATCCTGCCACTGCGAGGAAGGCCACTCATGAGCGAGCTCGTCGACGAGTTCAAGCACACATTCCGCAACCACCCGTCTGGTGTCGCCATCATCTCGGCCAACACCGATGAGGGGCTCGCCGGCCTCACCGCCTCGAGCGTCGCCTCGGTCTCGGTGTCTCCCCTGGCTCTGGCCTTCTCGGTGACCAAGTCTGGCGGCTCTGCCGGCAAGGTGCTCTCCGCAGACACCTTCGTCGTGAATCTGCTCGGCGAGAAGCAAGCCGCCGTGGCCGAGGCCTTCGCACACAGCGGCGCTGCCCGGTTCACCGACGAACAGCACTGGGGTACCCTCCCCACTGGCGAGCCCGTGCTGCTCGACGCACCCTATGCACTGCGCGCCCGAGCACTCGAGATCATTCCGATCGGCGACTCGCGCCTGGTCGCCGCCGAGGTGCTCGACGTGCGGCGCGGCCCCGAGACCGCACCACTGCTCTACCACGACCGTCGGTTCCTCACCCTGCGTGGCGACAACGCCCCACGCAGCCAACCAATCAACGCCTGACCAAGCCTCCCCCCGCATCCATCACCGCAAGAAAGTGAGTCACACCCCATGACCGTCATCAGCGCAGAGGCGAAAGCCGTGCTCGACGCAAACCTGGCCGTTCAGGCCACCGTCAACCCCGACGGCACCCCCGACATCGGCCCCAAGGGGTCGCTGCGCAGCTACGACGACACCCACATCATCTACAACGAGCGCACCGCGCGGCAGACCCTGGCCAACATCGAGAACGGCTCAAAGATCATCGTGCTGGCGCTCGATTTGGCCAAGCACTCGGGCTATCGGTTCTTCGGCACACCGCATCTGCGCGGCGAGGGCACCGAAGAGTATGCTGCAGCTGAGCAGTGGGCCACAGAGAACGGTCAGAAAGCGCCGAAGTACGCTGTACTCATCGACGTCGAGCGCGTCGATCAGCTCTGACCCGCACAGACTTCCCCCGAATCCCCCGAGACGGCGAGCGCCTCCCATCCCCTCGAGACGCTCGCCACCCTTTTTCACGATGTAGTTGCAGTGGTTAATCAACTATATTGTCAGGGTGCAGGAATCCACCGCCCGTGATCTCGTGCATGAGACTGCCCGGCTCATGCGCGCCGTTCGGCATGTCTCAAGCCCCACCCCGGGCGACCACGGGCTGACCCTGCCGCGCGCCGCAGTGCTGCGGGCGCTGCGCGAGGCCGATGGATGCCGAGCGAACGACATCGCCGCAGACCTCGGCATCAGCCCTTCCGCACTCAGCAGACACATCGCCGAACTCGAAGAGCTCGGCCTGCTCACCCGCACGACCGATCCCGACGACGCCCGCGCGCGCATCCTGACCGTGAGCCCGCTGGGCGAACAGCGACTCGCCGAAGCTCAACGCGAGCGCGCCCAGCGCCTGATCGCTCGCTTCACCGACTGGTCTGACGAAACCGCGCAGCAGGTGCTCGACGCGCTGACCACGCTGGCAGCCGCACTCGAGACCGACCCGCACCGCCCATCCCCCGCATCGACAAGGCAACAATGACCGACACCACTCAACCCTTCATCGAGCCGTCTGAAGACGTACTGAGCTTCCGCCAGGTGACCAAGATTCTGGTCGGGCTGCTGCTCGCCCTGTTCACGGCCTTTCTGTCGTCGACCATCGTCGCCAACGCGCTGCCGCAGATCATCTCAGACCTGCAGGGCTCGCAGTCGCAATATGCCTGGGTGATCACCACGGCGCTGCTGGCCAACGCCGCATCCACCCCCATCTGGGGCAAGCTCAGCGACCTGTTCAACAAGAAACTGCTCGTGCAGTTGGCCATCACGCTGTTCACGCTGGGGTCGGTGGCAGCCGGCTTCGCCCCCTCTGTTGAGTGGCTGCTCGCCGCTCGCGTGCTGCAGGGCCTCGGCATGGGCGGGCTGCTCGCGCTGTCGCAGGCGGTCATCGCCACCATCACGCCGCCGAGCGAGCGGGGGCGTTACTCGGGCATCATCGGCGCGATCGTTGCCGTGGCTCAGACTGGCGGCCCACTGGCTGGCGGGTTCATCGTCGACAGCCCGCTCGGCTGGCGCTGGACTTTCTTCGTGTGCGTGCCCTTCGCGATCATCTCGCTGATTCTGCTGCAGCTGACTTTGCGCGTTCCCACCATCCGCACCGGGCCGGTGCACATCGACTGGCTGGGCGCAGTGCTGCTGACCAGCGGTGTCAGTGTGCTGCTGATCTGGGTCTCGTTCGCCGGCCCCAGCGGCTGGTTTGACTGGATCTCCTGGCCATCAGCCGCCATGGGGCTCGGTGGTCTCGCGCTGCTGGTGATCACGGTGCTGGTCGAGCGACATGTGGCCGATCCCATCGTGCCGCTGCACATTCTGCGCCAGCGCACCCCGGCTCTGGCTGTGCTCGCCTCGCTGCCGGTGGGTGTGGCAATGTTCAGCACCTCGACCTTCCTCGGCGAGTACTTTCAGATCTCACGCGGCGAAAGCCCGACCATGTCAGGGCTGCTGCAGCTGCCGATGGTCTTCGGCACCATGATCGCCAGCGCCGGCACCGGCGTGATGATCACCCGCAATGGCCGCTGGAAGCAGTGGCTGGTGCTCGGCGCCCTGCTGCTCAGCGGCAGCCTCTACTCGCTGAGCTTCACCGATCACCAGACGGCGCTGGCGCTCACCTGCGCTCGCATCGCGGTGTTCGGGCTGGGCTGCGGCATGCTCATGCAGAACTTGGTGCTCGCCGTGCAGAACACCGTGAGCGTGCGCGAAGTGGGCTCAGCGAGCTCGGCCGTAGTGTTCTTCCGCACCTTCGCCGGGGCGAGCGGCGTGGCGGTGCTCGGCACCGTGCTGGCCAATCGTGTCGCAGAGCTCACCGCAACCGGCTTCGCCGCGCTCGGTGTCGAAACACCGGCCACCAGCGGAGAGAGCGCAAGCGGCCTCTCGCTCGACATGACCGCCCTGCCCGCGCCGGTGCGCGATGTGGTGACCAGCGCCTACGGCGACGGCACCGGCCGCATCTTCCTCATCTCAAGCGTGCTCTCGCTGCTCACCTTGGTGTGCGTGCTGCTCATTCCGCAGCAGCGTCTGCGCACGACCCTTGATCTGGCCGAGGGCCCAACCGACCCCGACAATGCCGCGCCGATCAGCGCGCGTCGCGACTGAGCATCCTTATTGAGCCGCAGCGCGCTCGAGCGCGGCACGCAACCGCTGAGGGTCGATATGCCACTGAGCGACCCTGCGGTCGGCGACGAACACCACCGGGATCTCTTCGCCGTATCGGCGCTGCAGGCCGGGATCTTCGAGAATGTCGATCTCGGCGAACGTCGAGCGCAGCCCCGACTCGCCGACCTCGTCGAGCACCTGCGTCACCACGGCCCGGGCGTCGTCGCACAGATGACAACCGGGCTTCATGAACATGCGCACTTCGACGATCTCACTCATTCGGCCAGTTTACGCAAGCTCTGCGACACCACCCATCTCGCCTGTGCAACGGCTAAGATTGCTGCTGATGCCTGCACCGTCTGCCCCCATTGAGGCCGCCTTCTTCGATCTCGACAACACTGTCGTGCGAGGCTCCGCCGTATTCAGTTTCGGGCGCGGTGCCGTGCGCGCCAAAGTCATTCGCTACCGCGATCTCTGGCAGTTTCTCTGGCAGCAGGTGCGTTTCTCGTATCGCGGCGAGAACACCGGCAAGCTGTCTGACATTCAAGACCGAGCGCTCGCTCTGGCTGCCGGCCATCGCCTGGCCGAGATGCAGGCCCTGATGCCCGACATCTACGACCGGTATCTGGCAGCCCGCATCTGGCGTCAGATCCCCGAGATCATCGCCCAACACCACGCAGCCGGGCGCGATGTCTGGCTGGTCACCGCATCACCCATGATCGTGGCAGAGTATGTCGCCGAGCGCCTTGGCTTCACCGGAGCACTCGCCTCCGGGCTCGAAGTCACCGAAGACGGCGTGCTCACCGGCCGATTCGACGGGCCGGTGCTGCACGGCGCTGAGAAGGCCGTGCAGGTGCGCCGGCTCGCTGCCGAGCGCGGCTACGATCTCGCCGACTGCTGGGCTTACTCTGACTCGATCAACGATCTGCCGATGCTCGAGCTCGTCGGCCACCCAGTGGCCGTCAATCCCGACGCCCAGCTTCGGCGGCTGGCAGATGCCCGCAGATGGCACATTCGCGCCTTTCGCCGCGAGCGCCGGCAATCCGACTGAGCACCGGCATTGAGTTTTGGGCATGAGAAAGGCGCCAGGGCTTGCCCTGACGCCTGCTCGACCGAAAGCGCTCAGCGCGCGCTCGGGCTACTTCTTGTTGCGACGCTGATGGCGCGTCTTGCGAAGCAGTTTGCGGTGCTTCTTCTTCGCCATCCTTTTGCGACGCTTCTTAATGACTGAACCCACGGAAAAACCTCACTGACTGATCTGGTCGAGATCGACCACTGCCTAACCTGCCACATATTACCAGTGTCGGCGGGTCATGACCATTCTCAGCCTCGGCGCAGCAGCCACCGCACGGGAGTGGTGAGCACCGCGAGCACGCTGCCCAAGCGACGACCGGCTGCTCGAGCACGTGGCGACTCGGGCAGTGCGCGAGCGCTGTCGGCCTGCGGTTCGGCGGCTTCGGCCACGGTGGATGCCTGGGTTGGGAAATACTCTTCGACCCACTCGCGCAGCGGCTCGAGCGCTGTGGCATTGAGGCTGTAGAACCGGCGCTGGCCGTCTTCGCGCACCTCGACGAGCCCGTGCTCGCGCAGAACTTTGAGATGTTTTGAGACGGTGGGCTGACTGACGCCGAGCTGCTCGACGAGCTCGCTGACGCTCTGTTCGCCTTCGGCAGACCGCAGGGCATCGAGCAGACGGCGGCGGGTCTGGTCTGAGACGGCTTCGAACACGGAGCTCATGCCTCTAGGCTAGCGGTATCCCCGAGTCACCACCACCGCCAACAGACCCCATCACAGGGGAATACGCTGGTATTGAACGATTCTGCTGATCGTTCCTGCCTCAGCGCACGAAAAGCACACCACAGGAGCACCATGGCCGCCGCACGCGTGAAGCGCCCGACTGAGCGCCGAGCCTGGCCCGAACGCGCTCGCGAGTGGCTCGAGGGGTTCGCTGGGCGGTCACCGTCGCGATTCGCACTGCTGGCATTTACCTCTATCATCGTGCTGGTCACCGTGCTGCTCAGCACACCCATGTCGAGCGCCAGCGGCCAGTGGACCCCATTCGCCCAGGCGCTGTTCACTGCCACCAGCACGGTCTGCGTGACCGGGCTGAGCGTGGTCGACATGACGTCGCACTGGTCACCCTTCGGCAACGCGGTGATTCTCATCGGCGCGCAGGTCGGCGGCATCGGTGTGCTCACCATGGCCTCGCTCATGGGTGTGGTGGTCACACGTCGCCTCGGTCTGCGGCAGCGGCTGATGGCCGCCAGCGACAGCAACCCGCTGCGCACACACGCTGGGCCGGTCAGCGAAGGCCAGGCCATCCGGCTGGGCGAGATGGGCGGCCTGCTGACTACCGTGGTGTTCAGCTCGCTCACCGTCGAGCTGCTGCTGCTGATCTCACTGCTGCCCAATCTGCTCAGCCATGGCGAGTCGGTGCTCGACGCGCTCTATCAGAGCACCTATCTGTCGATCTCGGCCTTCAACAACCTCGGCTACGTGCCGTTCAGCGATGGTCTCGCCGGGCATGCCAACAACACTTGGCTGTTGACTGTGCTCACTGCCGGGGTGTTCATCGGCTCGCTCGGCTACCCCGTGATCTTCGCGGCCATCGGCAACCTGAGGGCGGTGGCGACCGGCGCCACCCGGCATCCGCACTGGAGTCTGCACGTGCGGCTGACCATGTTCACCACGCTGCTGCTGGCTGCCATGGGAACTATCGCCTTCACCGCTCTCGAGTGGGGCAATCCCGATACGCTGGGCGGCGTCGACGCCTGGCAACGCCCCTTCGAGGGGCTCTTCTACACGACCATGACCAGATCAGGCGGGTTCCAGTTGTTCCCCGTCGAGGAGCTCACCGACTCCAGCACGTTGCTGAGCCAGCTGTTCATGTTCATCGGCGGCGGCTCGGCATCTACTGCGGGCGGCATCAAGGTGACCACCATCGCCGTGCTCTTTCTGGCCGCATTCGCCGAAGCGCGAGGTGTCGGCGAGATTCAGGCGTTCGACCGCCGCATCCCGAGCGACGTACTACGCGTGGCCGTGAGCATCGTGCTGTGGGGCATGACCATCGTGCTGGTCTCGTCGCTGGCGATTCTGCCGTTCACAAACCACCCGCTCGATGATGTGCTTTTCGATGTGATCTCGGCGTTCGCCACCTGCGGCCTCAGCACCGGCGTCACTCAAGATCTGCCCGATGCCGGGGTGCTCGTGCTCTCGGCGACGATGTGGGCCGGCCGTGTTGGTACAGTGACACTGGCAGCGGCCATCGCCTCGTCGTCGAGCCGCCAGCTGTTCAAACATCCAGAAGAGAGGCCCATCGTTGGTTGAGAGGATCCCCGTCGACGCACCCGTCGCCGTCATCGGGCTCGGGCGCTTCGGCGCCGCCACCGCCGGTCAGTTGAATCGTCTCGACCGCGAGGTGCTCGCCGTCGATACCGATCCGTCGCTGGTGCAGAAATGGGCCGACCGTGTCACACACACCGTCGAGGCCGACGCCCGCAACCCCGAGGTGCTCAAGCAGATTGGCATCGGCGACTTCCAGATCGTCGTGGTTGCCGTGGGCAATCTCGAGGCCAGCGTGCTGATCACCGCAAATCTGGTCGACCTGAAGGTACCGCAGATCTGGGCCAAAGCCTCCAGCCAGTCGCACGGCAAAATCCTCGCTCGCATCGGCGCCAACCATGTGGTCTATCCCGAGGCCCAGGCCGGCACCCGCGTGGCGCACCTGGTCAGCGGTCGACTGCTCGACTACATCCAGTTCGACGACGACTACGCGATCGTCAAGCTGTACCCACCAAAGCTCATCCGTGACAAGCCGCTGGGCTCATCGGTGGTGCGCACCAAATACCGGGTGACCGTGGTCGGGGTGAAGTCGCCGGGCAAAGAGTTCACCTACGCCACCGAAGACACCATCGTGTCGAATCACGATCTCGTGATCGTCTCAGGCCGCGTCTCTGACATCGAGCGGTTCGCCAACCTCGACAAGTAACGGCCTCAGCCGTTCTCGGCGGCCATCTCCTGGGCCCTGGCGACCGCAGCCTCCAGCGCCTGATGGAGGTTCGCGACCTGCCCGCCCTGAGCGATCACCTTGAGTGCCTCGGCAGTGGTGCCCCCAGGGCTCGTCACTGCGATGCGCAGCTGCTCGGGGGTCGACTGAGACGACTGCAGCAGGCGGGCGGCTCCGATGACTGTGCCCTCGACCAGCGTGCGGGCATCTTCAGCGCTGAAGCCCAACTGCTGAGCGGCCTGCTCGAACTGCTCGATATAAGCGTAGACATAGGCCGGCCCCGAGCCAGAAACCGCCGAGAGCGCATCGATGCGCGACTCGTCGACCTCAACCACACTGCCGACCGTCTCGAACAGTGCGCGCGCCACGGCTCGCTGTTCGTCGGTGACCCCGGGCCCGGCGGCCAGACCGGTGACCCCGGCGCCGACGGCCGCAGGCGTGTTGGGCATGGCGCGCAGCACGGCCACACCAGCCGGCACGCGCGAGGCAATCGCAGCGATGGTCACACCGGCCGCGACGCTGACCACGATGGTGCCGGGCACCAACACCTCGGCGATCTCGTCGAGCACTGCGGCCACGCCATAGGGCTTGACACCGAGCACGATCAGACCGGCGCCTTCGGCTGCCTGCCGGTTCGCCTGCGCATCGCGCTCTTCGGCCAGCGCGGTGATGCGCCCGGTGAAGCGCTCCGCCAGTGCCTGTGCGCTGGCACTCGACCGGTTGGTGGTGCGCACTGCCTGTGCGCTGCCGTCACCCACTGTCGCCTCAGAGGCGAGCACCCCTTGCAGGATGGCTCCGTTCATTGAGCCGACGCCAAGAAAGGCGATCGCCGGAAAATCGGGTGACGGGGTGTGGGTCTGTGCGCTCATGGCACCAGTGTAATTGCGTGGCAGTTCGCGCCAGCGCGATACGATTGCCCGATGAGCGAAAAACAGCAGGGGAACACCGCCATCATCGCCGCGCTGCTGGCGAATCTGGGCATCGCGGTCACCAAGTTCATCGCGTATCTCATCTCGCACTCCTCGTCGATGCTCGCCGAGTCGGTGCACTCTCTGGCCGACACCGGCAACCAGTTTCTGCTGCTGATCGGCGGAAAGCGAGCTCGCCGCGAACCCACGCCCGAGCATCCCTTCGGATTCGGACGCGAGCGCTATGTCTCGGCTTTCGTTGTCTCGATCGTGCTGTTCAGCTTGGGCGGCCTGTTCGCCGTCTACGAAGGCATCGAAAAGGTCGCGAATCCGCATCCGCTCGAGAACTGGTGGTTGCCGGTGGCCGTGCTGCTGGTCTCGATCGTGCTCGAAGGGCTCTCGCTGCGCACCGCACTCAAAGAGTCGCATGCCGCTCGAGGCGATGCGCGCCTGATTTCATTCGTGCGCCATGCCAAGGCTCCCGAGCTTCCGGTCGTGCTGCTTGAAGACACCGCGGCGCTGACTGGCCTGGTCTTCGCGCTCGCCGGCGTCGGGCTCACCACGATCACGGGTAACGGCATCTGGGACGGCATCGGCACGATCGCGATCGGTGTGCTGCTGGTCGCCGTCGCTCTGGTGCTCGGTGTTGAGACCAAGAGCCTGCTGATCGGCGAGAGCGCGAGCACCGCCGACCTCGAGCGCATCCGCGCTGCGGCACTGGCTGGCGACGACATCGAGTCGATCATTCACCTGCGCACTCTGCACATCGGCCCCGACGACCTGTTGGTGGCCATCAAGGCCAGCGTGCGCCCCACCGAGTCGGCCGCAGAGATCGCCCAGGGCATCGATGTCGTCGAACAGCGCATCCGCGCCGCCGTGCCTGCGGCCCGACTCATCTTCGTCGAGCCCGACATCCGCCGCGAGCAGACGCAATCTCCGCAGCTCTGACGCAAATTCTGCCGACTCGGCCGCGGCACTGCAGACATTGCATCACCGGTGCAGACAATGTGCTGCCGGCACCGAGCCGTCTCACCCCGGCAACATCGCATCGCGCAGGGCGAGCAGACGCAGCGCCAGGTGGGCGTCGAAAGCTCGCGCGCCGCGCATCCAGCCGTCGCCCATCAGCGTGTCAATACGCGCCAGGCGGGCGCGCACGGTGTTCTGATGCACATGCAGGCGTTCAGCCGCGGCGCCGATCGCCCCCTGTTGGTCGAGGTATTCTGTGGCGGTGCGCACCAGCTGGGTGCCGTGGGCGCGGTCGTAAGCCACCAGCGGGTCGAGGGTAGCGATCACCCCGTCGAGCAGGCGGGCGTCGCCATGGGCCGCCAGCATGCCGCTGCTGCCGAGAGTGCACGGATCTGCCACTGCTGCCCAGACCCCGAAAGTGCGCAGACCGCGAGCAACGGTTATCGCCTGCTGGTGCCCCTGACGCAGTTCATCGGCCGAGTCGGCCAGCAGGCTGCATCCCATCACCCAGTGCCCGTCGGCGGGCAGCAACTCGGCAAGTCGTCGCCCGCGGGCCAGCCCGTTGTCGTGTGCCTCGCCCGCCGCCGGCCCCATCAGCACGCACAGATGCCCCGAATGCCTGGCCACCACGGTTGCGCAACGGTGCGCGGCCAGCAGTCGGCGAGCGAGCGCCTCACGTTCTGCTTCACTCACCTCGATGACTGCCAGTGACATTCCGCGCAGCCCCGAGAACCCCTGGGCCTGCAGTCGACGCCGCAGACTGGTCTCGCTGAGCTCGCCCGAGAGCACGCCGTCGATCAGCTCGCTGTGTCTGCGCTCCTGTGCCTCGGTCAGGGCGGCGCGCAACTCCTCGAACAGACGCGCATTCTCGACCGCCACTGCGGCGTGCGCAGCGATTGCCTCGATCATGGCGACCTCGTCATCGCTGAAGATGCGCCGATGCCGTTCGGCCAGCATGAGCGCCCCAATCACTTGATCAGCCACGCGCAGCGGTGCCCCGAGGATGGTGCGCACCCCCTCTGCAGCAACCACTTCGTCGATCTGCGCAATGTGCACCACCTGACGGTCTGCCGCGTAATCGGTGCTTTGAGCCGTGCGATCTCCGGAGGCCACGACCCCCAACACCCCGGTGCCCAGCGGCATTCGGATGCTGCGGTAACCGGCGGTACGCACACCAGAGGTCATCCGGATGTACGTGGCGGCCGCATCGTCATCGTTGAGGCTGATGTAGGCCATGTCAGACCCCAGCAGAGCACGCGTGCGCTCACAAATCGCGCGCAGCACCTCTTCGTAGTCATGGATGCGCGTCAAATCGGTTGCGGTGTGCTGCAACACGTTGAGCAGACGTACACGAGACTGCTCGCGAAGCACCAAATCGTTGAGGGTCACGGCCAGCTGCAGGGCATCTTCAGACATGCCGGCATCTCGTGCCATCGCCAAGGCGTCAGACAAGGCTGCCGGAGGAAGGCCGTCACCGATCATCTCACGCAGCTGCACTGCCCCCACGACAGCAGGAGTGTCAGAATGCACATGCTTATCAAGAGCCATTGGAGGATCCTACATTGCCCATGCCTCTGATCTCGCGCAGACTGGAGCCAATTCGTTCACTACGACGTGAGGATCAAGATGCAGCTGCAGCGCACGGAGCGTGCCAGATGAAAATCACCGGGGCTGTTCTCGAGACCATCGGCGCTGAGCGCCCGTACGCCCAATCACAACCGATCCGCGTGGGCGAGTTAACACTCGCTGCTCCGGGGCCCGGCGAGGTGCTCGTGCGCATCGAGGCAGCGGGGCTGTGCCACTCTGACCTCTCGGTTGTCGACGGCAACCGACCGCGCCCCCTGCCGATGCTGTTGGGGCACGAGTCGTCGGGACGCATCGAGACGATCGGCCCCGACGTGCAGGGTTTCGAGGTGGGCGACCGCGTAGTAATGACGTTTCTGCCGCGCTGCGGCGAGTGCGCCAACTGCCTGACCGACGGCAAGCTGCCGTGCATTCCGGGTACCGCTGCCAATACCGCCGGCACGCTCATGAATGGCGACATCCACCTCGAGCAGAACGGGCATCCCGTGCTGCACCACCTCGGGGTGTCAGGCTTCGCCACTTACGCCGTGGTCGATCAGCGGTCGATCGTCAAAGTCGGCCTCGACATTCCGCCGCACATCGCGGCTGTACTCGGCTGTGCGGTGCTGACCGGCGGCGGAGCCGTGATCAACGCCGCCGACGCCCAGCCGGGCGAAGACATCATCGTCGTCGGTCTTGGCGGAGTGGGCATCGCCGCGCTGATCACCGCCGTCTCGTTGGGGCGAGGGCGAGTCATCGCGGTCGATGCGCTGCCTGCGAAGCTCGACAAAGCCCGCGAACTCGGCGCCGACGAGACATACACACCGCAGCAGCTGGCCGACCAGGGCATCACCGCGCCGATTGTGATCGAGGCGGCCGGGCATCCGAAAGCCTTTGAAACCGCCTTTTGGGCGACTGCACCAGGCGGCCGCACCATCACCGTGGGGCTGCCTCATGCCGACGCCCGCTCAGCTGTGTCGCCGACGGTGATCACCGGCGAAGCCCGCACCATCATCGGCAGCTATCTCGGCTCGTCGGTGCCCTCTCGCGACATTCCGACCTATGCTGAGCTGTGGAGGCAGGGCCGACTGCCCGTCGAAGCGCTGATCTCGTCGCGCATCACCCTCGATCAGATCAACGAGGGCATGGATCATCTCGCCGATGGCGAGGCCATCCGACAAATCATCATCTTCGACGAACATCCAGAGATCGCGTCGCGCTGAAGCGACCGAGAGAGTGAGCAGAACATGGCAATCGCAAGTGTGAACCCGGCAACCGGTGTGGTCGAACGCGAATTCGATGCGCTCGACAGCGCAGGTGTCGAGCAGGCGCTGTCCCTCGCCCACGAGACGTGGCTGACCTACCGGGGCACTTCGTTCGACCAGCGCGCCGAATGGCTGCGCGCCGCGGCCGATCTACTCGACGCAGACGCGGCATCGCTGGCCAAGACCATCACCGCCGAGATGGGCAAGCCGCTGGGGCAGGCCGAGGGTGAGGTGCACAAGTCGGCCCGCGTGCTGCGGTTCTATGCTGAACACGCAGCTGAGTTTCTTGCGCCCGAGCCGTTGAGCGACCCTTCGACGGTGGATGCCCAGCGCGCGTACGTCGCCTATCAACCGATCGGCCCGGTGCTGGCGGTGATGCCGTGGAACTACCCGGTATGGCAGGTGATCCGCTTTGCTGCGCCGGCGCTGGCTGCCGGCAACGTGGGCCTGCTCAAGCATGCCTCGAACGTGCCGCAGACGGCACTGTACCTCCAGGAGCTCTTCGAGCGTGCCGGGTTCCCCAAGGGTGCATTCCAGACGCTGCTGATCTCGTCTCGGCAGGTCGAGTCGGTGATCCGCGACCCGCGCGTGGCCGCAGTGACCCTGACCGGATCCGAGCCCGCAGGGCGGTCTGTGGCATCCATCGCCGCCGACGAGGTGAAGAAGGCCGTGCTCGAACTTGGCGGGTCTGACCCCTTCGTGGTGCTGCCCTCGACTGACCTTGACGAAGCAGTGGCACAGGGCGTGGCAGCGCGCATCTCGAACAACGGGCAGGCGTGCATCAATGCCAAGCGCTTCATCGTGCACGAGGCGGTGTACGCAGAGTTTCTTGAGAAGTTCGTCGACGCCTTCTCGAAACTGCGTTTGGGCGACCCGACCGATGCCGCAACGCAGGTGGGGCCGCTGTCTGGTGAGCAGGCTCGCGAAGACCTGCTCGAACTCATCGAAGACGCCCGTGCGCACGGTGCCTCGGTGCTGGTCGGTGGGTCGGCTCCGGAAGGGCCCGGTTGGTTCTTGGAGCCCACCGTGATCTCGAACATCCCACGTTCTGCGCGACTGTTCTATGAAGAGGCTTTCGGGCCAGTCGCCTCGGTGCACCGGGTGGCCGACATCGACGAAGCCATTGCACTGGCCAACGACACCCCGTTCGGCCTCGGTGCCGCAGCCTGGACCAACGATGAGGCAGAGCAGCAGCGCCTAGCTGCTGAACTCGATGCCGGCAACGTGGTGATCAATGGCATCGTGGTGTCATACCAAGAGCTGCCGTTCGGCGGCACAAAGCGCTCGGGCTTCGGCCGCGAGCTGGCTGCTGAGGGCATCCGTGAGTTCACCAACGTGAAGTCGGTGCGCGTCGGATAGCCGACATGAGCCAGCGTGAGCCGCCGAGTGCGCAGAAATGCGGGTTATCCGGCTGCGGATAAGCAGACATTCTGCACACTCGGCGCACGGTTCACGTTCAGCGACCGAAGAGCTTCGAAAACAGACCGCCCTGAGCAGACGAGGCGTTGCTGCTCTTGCTGCTGCCCTGATCACAGGTGCAACGCTGCGCCTTGGGCACATTGCGCATCACCTGATCGACATGCTGGCCACATCCTGACCACGTCGTCTTGCCGCATTTGGGGCACGTCACTGCATAGCACATACTTTCTAATCTCCATTTTCCGGCGACCGCGGATCGGCCGCCATGCTTCGGTTTCGGCGGATCTCCTCCGCCATGCGCCCATGTCTGCTCAGGCGAGCATCATGAACAGCCTCTCCAGCTCTTCTGGAGTGGTCTCTCCGCCCTCTGCGTCGATCAGGCACTCTTTCATCGCGTTGGCCACGATGGCGTACCCGGCGCGGTCAAGAGCGCTCGAGACGGCAGCCAACTGGGTGACGATGTCTCGGCAGGGGTCACCGGCCTCGACTGCGGTGATCACCGCATCGAGCTGACCGCGAGCCCTGCGCAGCCGATTGAGCACCCGACGTTGCTGCGTCATACCAGCAGCTCCTCGGCGCGTGCTCCGAGTGCCTGGCGCAGCGTGATCATGCCACCCGAGAGGCTGGCAGTGTCGAACCCTGCCTGGGCAAGCACACGATGGGCGATGTACGAGCGAACACCCGACTGGCACATGATGCGCACCGGGCGGCCTGCTGCTGCAGCAGTTACTTCGTCGATGCGGCCGCGCAGCTCGGTGTGGGGAATGTGCAGGGCGCCAGGCAGATGACCGGTCTCCCACTCGTCGTCGCGGCGCACATCGAGCACCAACGCGTCGCGCATGACCTCGTCAACGTCTTGGGCGTACCACAGGCGCAAAGTGCCGTCGAGCACGTTCTCGCCGATCATGCCGGCCATCGTGATGGCATCTTTCGCCGCCCCGAACGGCGGAGCATAGGCGAGATCGAGATCGATCAGCTCGTCAATGCGCATACGTGCGCGAATCGCAGTGGCGAGCACATCGACCCGCTTGTCTGCCCCGTCGCGGCCAACCGCTTGACCCCCGAGAATGCGCCCGTCAGCTTTGGCGAAGTGCACAATCAGATGCACCTCTTCGGCCCCCGGGAACCAGCTGACATGGGAGTACGGGTGCAGATGAATCGTGTGGTACTCGATGCCCGCTGCGTCGAGGCCCGCTCGATTCGCTCCCGTCATGCCAGCAGCCTGACTGCCGACTCGCACGATCGCGGTGCCAAGTGCCGTCGGGATCGGCCGCGCTCGCCCTGGGGTCACGATGTCGTCGGCGACCGCGCGACCGGCTCGGCTGGCCGGCCCAGCCAGTGCCACCGGGCGCCTGGCACCAGTGACCGCATCGGTCGAGAGCACAGCGTCACCAACGGCCCACACGTCGGCGAGATTGGTGCGCCCGTGCTCGTCGGTGATCATGGCGCCACGCTCACAGGCCACACCAGCCTGCTCAAAGACCTGCGTATCGGGGCGCACCCCGACCGAAAGCACGATCAGGTCAGCAGCGATCTCTGTGCCATCGGCAAGCACCACGGTGTCGTGCTGCTCTCCACGCTCGACGCGCTCGGCGGCGACGCCCTCATAAATGTGCACACCAGCACGGCGCAGCTCGTCGGCCACGATCGATGCACTCTCAGTTTCGAGCGGCCCAAGGATGTGCGGCGCAAGTTCCACCACGCTGACCTCAAGCCCCCGGACGGCGAGCGATTCCGCGGCCTCGAGACCGATGAACCCGCCACCGAGCACGACGGCGCGCTTGGCCCCCTCGTCGACCACGGCCTTCATGGCGACCGCGTCATCCACCGTGCGCAATGTCAGTGCCCGTGGAGTATCGATGCCCGGCAGCGGCGGCACAAAGGCCTTGGCACCAGGTGAGAGCACGAGCTTGTCGTAGGCGATGACCTGCTCGCCATCGGGAGTCTGTACGGTGACGGTTTTGCCCTGCGCGTCAACGCCAGTGACGTCGTGGTGCACGCGCACATCGAGGTCAAGCGCCTCACGCAGGGTCTGCGGCGTCTGCACCAGCAGCGAGGCCGAGCGAGGCACTTCACCGCCCACGTGGTAGGGCAGGCCGCAGTTGGCGAATGACACGTGCTCACCGCGTTCGAGCACGATGATCTCAGCCTGCTCGTCGAGCCTTCTTGCGCGGGCTGCGCAGCTCATCCCTCCGGCGACGCCGCCGACGATCACGATTCTCATGGTGTTCTCCCGTTGTCTGTGTGTCTGTGTGTCTGTCTGGGGGTGTGAACGCTACGCTTCGGCTGGCGCGGCCTCGCTCGGTGCGGCACCACGTTCAGCACGCTGCTTCTCGACCTCGGCGCGCACCTCGTTCATGTCGAGCTGCTGCACCGCGGCAATGAGTTTCTCGAGCTGGTCGCCGTTCATCGCGCCCGGCTGGCCGAATACCGGAATGCCCTCGCGGAAGATGATGAGCGTGGGAATCGACGAAACCTGGAACATCCCTGCTAACTGCTGCTCAGCCTCAGTGTCGACCTTGCCGAAGACGATTTCGGGATGCTGCTCTGAAGACTGCTCGAACACCGGGGCGAACATGCGGCACGGCATGCACCAGCCAGCCCAGAAATCGAGCAGCACGATGTCGTTGCCGGTGACGGTCTCTTCGAGGTTTGCCAGGGTGATCTGTGTTGTGCTCATGATGCGAGCATATACCCCCGGGGGTTTTATCGTCCAGGAGTTCGCTCACAGCGGTGTCGCCAAGTGCGGCTCAGAGAGCACGAACCCAGCGTTTCGTGACACCTGTGTGCCCCATCCACGAATTTCGAGCACGCACCATCTCTGGTGACACAGAAGAGGCCGTCGCTCACGCGACGGCCTCTTCTGTGCAACTGCGCCCGACGGGCGCGCGGGTCATGCCTCAGGCAGATCTTCGTCGTTGCGAATGATCACCACCGGCGAGGGGATGTTGTTGAGCACGCCGTGGCTGACCGACCCCAAGAACAGACGGGTCAGACCCTTGCGGCCGCGGTTGCCGACCACAAGCAGCGTGGCGTGTTTGGCAGCCTCGACGATGCCGCGCACCGGCTCGGCTTCGATCAGCTCAGTCTCGACCTTGAGGTTCGGGTGAGCATTGGCCACGAGGTCTTTAGCTCCCTGCAGCACGGCCTTGGCCTCGTTGCGCACCTCTTCGACGATCTGCGCGCTCCACACCACATCGGTGGCCGGCAGCGCGGGGATGGTCCAGGCACTGACGACCTGCAGCGTCTCGCCAATGGCGTCTGCCGCATCAGCAGCGTAGAGCAGAGCCTTCTGCGCAGTGGGGCTGCCGTCGACGGCGACCACAACGCCGTGGCGCTCGCCCAGATCATAGGTCGGCACCACTGCCACCGGCGCATGCGCCGAGGCCGCCAAGCGGATCGGCTTCGACCCGAAGATCACGTTCGGCAGCTTGCTGCCCTTGTGCGTGCCCACCACGATGAGCGAAGCGCCCTTCGACTCCTCTTCGAACACAGCCGTCGGGGTGCCCGGTGCCAGATTGGTGGTGTAGGTGACATCAGGTGCGATGCTCTTGGCGTACTCAAGCTCTTGATCGAGCAGCTTCTGGCCCTGGGCCAGCGCCTCGCTCTCGAACACTGGAGTGTCTGAGAACGGGGTGAGATCGATGACGTAGAACAGCTCAACCGCAGCCCCCTGCTTGGCGGCGTGCTCGACGCCCCAGCGCAGTGCGGCACGTGCCGGCTCTGAACCGTCGACTCCGATGACGATCTTGTTGGTCATTGTGGCCTCTCCTCCATAGTGCTCGAAGGCCTGATCTGCCCTCGAAAGCTTCACAGTCTCAGGCTACCCGTTCACCACGAGGCTCGGCGCGAACGTCTACGATTCGCGACGTTCAGCGAAGAATTCGCGCAGCACCGCACCGGTGGCATCAGCCTCGACTCCACCGATCACCTCGACCTGGTGGTTGAGCCTGCGGTCGCGCAGCAGATCGTGCACAGACCCCGCAGCCCCCGCCTTCTCATCCCACGCCCCGAAGATCACCCGGGGGATGCGCGCCGCCAGAATTGCCCCGGCACACAGCACACAGGGCTCAAGCGTGACGACCAGCGTGGTGTTCGGCAGCTGCCAGCTGTGCCACGCCTCGGCAGCACGCTGAATGGCGAGCACCTCGGCGTGAGCAGTCGGGTCTTGCTTCAACTCGCGCTCGTTGTGGGCCGCCGAGATCACATTGCCCAATGCGTCGATGACCAGCGCCCCTACTGGAACGTCACCGCTCGGCAGCGCGAGCCGGGCCTCGTCAAGCGCTGCGGCCATCCACTGGTCGAACACGGGTGAGGTGGCCAGAGTCACGAGAGATCCTTTTCTTCGGCGGGCGACGGCTGTTCCAAATCTACTCCAGACGGATGCGCGCTCCGGCCGTAACACAACGTCACGCTGTCCCCCTTACGCGGCTGGCATCTTGACCGGGGCGTCACACTCGGCAAAACTGAGTCATATGAGTATCCGTGTCCGCAGTGTCGCCGTCCGCCTCGAGGAGCCCGCCGAGGGCTTTTCGATGATGGCCGCTGCCGACCGCGCATGTCGTCGAATGTGTCGTTGAGTTCACCTCCGCACCTTCCGACATCCGCACTCAGCACCACATCTAAGGAGCCATCATGGCCATTTCATTCGACCACCTCTCATCTACCGGCACCGACACCGCTCATCATGGCGGCGACGCAGCGCACACCGCCGCAGACAACGTCGAGGCCCGCGGCTTCGCCCTTTACGTCGGGCTCGACGAGTTCAGCGCAGCGCAGGCCGGCGTGAGCCTGACGCAGCTGGTCGCCGCACTCAAGCACACTGCCGAAGAGCTCGTGCCCGGCATCAACAGCCACGCCACGGTGGCAATCGCCCCACGCGGCGCAGGCGGCCGCGATGTCGACGTCGTACGTCTCGCCCTGCGCGACCCTGCGGCACAACGCGCCCGCCAGCAGCAGGCTCAACAGCAGGTGCGGCGCAGCGGAGTGGTCATCGACTTCACTCGGCAGCGCGTGCTGGTCGATGGCACCGAGGCACCGCTGACCTACAAAGAGTTCCGCCTGCTCGGGCACCTCGTTGAACACGAAGGCGAGACCGTTCACCGCAACGATCTGCTCTCTGACCTCTGGAACGAAGCCGAAGAGGGCACGCCGAACGAGCGCACCATCGACGTGCACGTGCGACGTCTGCGTTCAAAGCTCGGCAACTACCAAGAGATCGTGCGCACCGTGCGCGGCATCGGCTACCGCTTCGACCGCCACGCAGACGTCACCATCAAGACCAGCTGAAGCACGCGGGCATCGTATATGGCTCGGCGCCAGGCCTTGCCCCGCCAGCACCGGTCGCGTTAGAGTTAAACACATCTTGCGGCGCTTCTGATGACGCCCAAGACGACATGGAAACATGTCGCGCCGTGCTGTGGCGCATTGGCACTCTTCGGAGTGCGGGCCGGCTGCCCTCTTCCCCTGGGGCAGCTGGCTCTTTCCATTCTGCGACCAAACACTCACACTGCCTATGCATCGGCTGCGGCGACAACGCAATGTCCGCGTATCCACCGCAATGTCGGCAGCCCGACGGCGTGTCGTGCAGACCTTGCGCGCATCGTGCCGACATGACGTTCGCAGGATGCGCCCAGGCACCCCTCACTCTCGCAGTCGCCGTCTCAGTCGCACGACGTCACACCGCTGCGCAACAACGGGGTACAGTGCCACAATTGACCCCTATGAGCAGCAACGCCGAACACTGGGATTCCATCACCGTCGAACAGCTGAGGGCTATCCGCGGCCGCAAGTGGTCGCACTACCCAGACGCCCTCGGGGCGTTCATCGCCGAAACCGACTTCGGCACCGCGCCGGCGGTGACCGAGGCTCTGCGTCAAGTCGTCGACACCTCGTACTACGGCTACCTCACCCCTGACCTCACCCAGCGCCTGCGTGAGGCGACTGCGTCATGGCTCGCCGACCGGTACGGCTGGCAGGTTGACCCGCTCAGCGTGCGCCGCCTGCCCGACGTGCTCAGCGGCCTCGAAGTCACTCTCGAGTACTTCACCAAACGCACCGACAGTGCGATCATTCTGCCCACCCCGGCATACATGCCGTTTCTGAGCGTGCCCAAACCGGCCTGGCGGCGCGAGACCATCACCGTGCCCCTGGCTGAGGACGGTGGCCGCTGGAGCCTCGATCTCGACGCGATCGACCGGGCGTTCGCGGCCGGCGGCGAGGTGCTCGTGCTGAGTAATCCGCACAACCCCACCGGCCGGGTCTACACCCGCGACGAGCTGGTCGCACTCTCCGAAGTGGTTGAGCGCCACGGTGGGCGAGTGTTCAGCGACGAAATTCACGCCCCGCTGGTCTACCAGCCGAACCGGCACGTGCCGTACGCGACGGTCAACGAAACTGCCGCATCCCACACCATCACCGCCACCAGCGCATCGAAGGCCTGGAACCTCGCCGGGCTCAAGAGCGCCCAGCTGATTCTCAGTAACGAAGCCGACGCTCGGCACTGGCGCAAGATCGGCTATTGGCCCGAAGACGGGGCAAGCACCATCGGCGTGATCGCCAACACCGCAGCCTACGAGCACGGCCGGCAGTGGCTCGATGACGAGGTGACCTACCTCGACCGCAACCGCCGCCTGCTCACCGACCTGCTCACCCGGCATCTGCCTCAGGCCCGTTTCTACGAGCCTGAGGGCACCTACCTGGCCTGGATCGACCTGCGTGCGTACGATCTGCCCACGCCGCTGTTCGATTTCTTCTTGCACGAGGCTGGGGTTGCCATTACGGATGGCCGGGCAACTGGCCGCGAAGGCGCCGGTTTCATTCGGGTCAATTTCGCCACTCCCACGCCGATTCTGCGTCAGATCGTCGCTCAACTCGGCAACGCCGTCTCGCGGCACCTCGCCTGAGTCGGCACCAGATAGCATTAAGCGCATGAGCGAAGCCCCCGAGAACCCCACTGCTGAGATCACGCCCGAGCAGCTGCGCGAGGTGCTGCACACCCGCTTCGGCACCGACGAAGTGGCGCCATTCTCGGCGATCAACCCGACGATTCTGCGCCAGCTGCAGCATCGCTCGTTGCGCCGATTCAGCGACCGCCCCGTGACCGACGACGAGCTGACCGCCGTGCTCACCGCAGCGCAGGCCGCATCGAACTCGTCGAACCACAACTCGTGGAGCGTTGTGGTGGTGCGCGATCAGGCTCACAAAACTGAGCTCAAACCACTGATCGGCGACCAGCCGTTCATTGACAAGGCCCCCGTGCTGCTGTTCTGGGTGGCTGACCTGTACCGCGCGCATCGACTCGCCGAGCGCGCCGAGCGCCCCACCGTGGGCACTGAGCTGTTCGAGGCCACCCTCGTGTCGTTCATTGATGCCTCGTTGGCCGCGCAGAACGCCGCAGTGGCAGCTGAGTCGCTCGGGCTCGGCATCACCTACATCGGTGGAGCCCGCAATCACCCACTCGAGACCGCAGCCTCGCTGGGGCTACCACCGCACACGGCCGTCGTTTTTGGCATGACGCTGGGCTGGCCCAGCCCGACCGACCGGTCTGGCGTGCGGCCCCGTCCGCCGCAGCGCCTGATCGTGCACCACGAGCGCTACGACACCGACGTGCTCGGCGACCTCGACGCCTACGATCGCACCATCAACGACTTCTTCGCCAGCTACGGTCGCAACTTCGACTGGATCGACTACGTCACTTCCCACTTCTCAAGCGAAGCCGACTTCTATGGCCGTGAGCATCTGCTCGAGCAGATCCGCGACTTAGGCTTTCCAAGCCGCTGATCACCACCGCATCACAGGGATTCGATAGGCTGGAGTTCAGCACATTTCAGGGGGAACACGCATGGCAGCTGTCGACGCGCCGTCACTCACCATCAGCGTTGACGGGCACAGCCATCAGCTGACTCAGTCACAGCAACTCGTGATCGGCCGCGGCGCCGCGGCCGACATTGTGCTGAGCAACCCGCTGATCTCTCGGCGACACCTGCTGATCGGCTTCAAAGATGGCTGGTTCATCGAAGACCTGGGGTCGCGCAACGGCGTGTTCATCGACAGTCAGCGCATCGAACGCCGCGAGGTGACCGGCGACCTGAACGTTCGCCTCGGCGACGCCCATACCGGCCCCTTGCTGCAGCTGCATCTGCTCGGCACACCGGTCGCACCGGCGGCTCCACCGCGCCGTCGACCAGTGCCCCCTCCCGTCACCGACACCGGCTCGCCACTCACCACCAGCGCACCCCGGCTGCCCGGCAGGCCCCCGGCACGCCCCCGGCCCTCCAGCGCGCCACCAAGTCGCACAGGCATTCCCGTCGGCAACGCTCCGGTAACCATCGGACGGCGCCCCGGTAACAACGTCGTCGTACCAGATCTGTTCACTGCAGTGCAGCACGCACGAATTACTCCCGTGCCCGGCGCCCTCGAAGTGCAGAGCCTCACCTCGCACAACGGCACTTATGTCAACGGTCGCCTGGTAACTCACGCTCGCCTCAATGAGGGCGATACCCTCACCACGGGCAACTCTGACTTCACTGTTGTCGGCAACCACCTCGTCGACGCACATCAGGCTTTTCCGCAGCGCGGCGGGCTCGACGTGTCACATCTGAGCTTCACCGTCGAAGGCGGCAAGAAACTGCTCGATGACATCGACTTCCGTGCACCACGCGGTTCACTGACCGCAGTGATCGGCCCCTCCGGCGCGGGCAAGTCCACGCTGGTCAAGACCATCGCCGGCCTGCAGAAAGCCTCGACCGGCTTGGTCAGCTTCGACGGCTTCGACGTTGACCGGCAGTACGAAATCGCCAAGACCCGCATCGGCATGGTGCCGCAAGACGATGTGATCCACCGTCAGCTGAAGCTGCGCACGGCACTCGAGTACGCCGCACGCCTGCGTTTGGGCAGCGACGTCAGCAAGGCAGAACGCGACGCTCAAGTGCTCAAGGCCGTGGCCCAGCTTGATCTCGAACCACACCTCGACACCCGCATCGACCGCCTGAGCGGCGGACAGCGCAAGCGCGCCTCGGTCGCCATGGAGCTGCTCACCGAACCGTCGCTGCTGATTCTCGATGAACCTACTTCGGGTCTCGATCCGGCGCTCGACCGACAGCTGATGCAGGTGTTCCGAAGGCTGGCCGACGGCGACCGCACAGTGCTGGTCATCACCCACTCGGTGGCCGAGCTCGATTTGTGCGATCAGGTGGTGGTGCTGGTGCCGGGCGGGTCACCTGCCTACATCGGGCATTCGTCACAGGCCGCCTCGCAGTTTGGCACCGACAGCTGGACCGACATCTTTACAATGCTCAAAGATCAGCCGCAGGCCTGCCGCCAGCGCTGGGCTGCACGGCAAGGGCACCGCCCCACACCACAGCTCACTCCGGCAGCGACAACTGAGCCAGGCCCCAAACGCAATTGGTTCCAACAAATCTGGACCCTCGTGCGACGTCAGCTTTCGCTGACCCTCGCTGACCGCGGTTACAGCCTGTTTCTTCTCGCACTGCCGTTCATCATCGGGGCGCTGCCAATCGTCGTGCCCGGCGATCGGGGCCTCACCAGGGTCGAGGACCCAAAGCACATCAGCGAGCCGCAGACGGTGCTCGCACTGCTCATCATCGGCGCGATATTCACTGGCATCTCAATGACCATTCGAGATTTGGTGGGCGAGCGCAGCATCTTCCTGCGCGAACGGGCAGTCAGTCTGCCCTCTTCGGCATACCTTGCCTCGAAAGTGCTGGTCTTCGGCGTGCTCGGCTGGGTGAGTGCTGCAATCATGCTGGGCGTCTATTCGTTCATCAAACCGCTCCCCGAAGGCGACGGCGCCTTGGGACTGCCCCGATGGATCGAAGTGGGCATCGCCCTTGGCGTCACCGTCTCAATCGGAGTGCTGATCGGCTTGGCCATCTCGGCACTGGTCACCTCACAGAACCAGGTCATGCCACTGCTAATCGTTGTGCTGATGTTGCAAATGGTGCTCAACGGCGGCCTGATCGCGCTCACCAGCAACGAGCTGCTCAACTGGGTCTCGTGGGCGATTCCCGCCCGTTGGACGTTCGCTCTCGGTGCGGTGAGCATCGACCTGAACGATCTGACGCACATTGCTGATCCGGCGCAGGCCATGCTGGCCCCAACGCCAGAAGAGGACCCGCTCTGGGAGCCCACCGCCACCCGCTGGTGGACCGCCTTCGGAGTGGTCAACGGCATGGGACTGCTCGCGCTGGCCGTGAGCTGGCTTCGCCTGCGACGCCAGCAGCACTGAGCCCGGGCGACTACGAAGTCGGGTCGATGCGCAGAGCGACCTGTTCTCTCAGGTAGTCGGCAAAGGGCCGTGGGGCCGCCCCTGACTGTCCGCGATCCCACTGCACCATCACCACGCCGTCACGCACCAACAGCGGATTCGCCTCAGTGTCGATGGCATCATGAGCCAAGTCAATCTCAATCGTGTCGTAATTGACCACATCGCCTTCGACGAATGGTCCCTTCCAAGCGAGCAGCTGCACCTCACGGCGCTCTTCAATGGCCACTGCGGTGTTGCGGTGATGGCCTGGCTGCACCGCTCGGGTCGTCACTCCCAGCAGGTGCAAGCGGTCATCTGAGGTCGATATCAGCAGGATGCCCACTCGCCACACACGGCCCAGCGAGACGAAATGCGCGCGGCGGGGCAGCATCCATCGCCGCCCAGCCGGAACAAGACGACCGAGCGCCTCGTCACGCACACCCGAATCGGCGAGTTGTGCGCGTGCCTGTTGCAGCGCCTCTCGTACGCGGCGCAGCTGCTCTTGGTTCATAATGCGCCTCCTCTTGGGGCGGGGTCGCCGTCAGTGGAACAAGTCGAGAGACGAGAATCGCCCCCACCGATGACGGTGAGGGCGATTCTGCCACTGTGGTGCGCCCGAAGGGATTCGAACCCCCGGCCTTCTGATCCGTAGTCAGACGCTCTATCCAGCTGAGCTACGGGCGCATAACAGAGACGATTCTACTCACATTCAGCCGAGAGCACAAACTCTGCCGCTCAGTGCTGCACGGTCAGTTGCAGCCGATACAGGCCGAGTGCGAACGGCCCCTCAAGCGGCGCCGGGCTATTCGGAGTCAGCTCGACTTCGGCATCGGCCGGGCCGGTCGTCACGCCATTGGTCGACTCTAGGTCAGTGATAAACCAGCCACCGTCGATCCACTCCAGTTTGGCATGCGTCTTGGAAATGGTCTTCTCGGCATCGGGGATGCGCACGACCTGAGCCTTGCCCACCAGGCGCCCACGCGGGTTGCGCCCAAGCAGCACGACATCGCTGGTCAGCTCGACACTGTCGCCCGTCTCGAGCACCAACGTTGAAGTCGGGCGGTGGTTGCGCCGTACCAGCACCGTCTTTTCAGAATCGTCGTCTTCAACATCTGCCGAAGTTTCGGCAGCCGGCTCAGGTGCGCGCTCAAAGACCGGAGCGGCGACGGGTTCAGGCTGCGGCTGCGCAACGGGAGCCTCGTTGATGAACCCGGTGTTCTGCGGCTGCACTGGCGCCTCGACCAGGCCCGGAACGGCGTCGATCACTGCAGGCGCAGCCGGTTCGGGCTGCTGCTGCGCGTAGGCGTACTGCTGGTCGACGTATGGGGCTGGCTCGACGGGCGCCGGCTGCGCATAGCCGGCGACCTGTTCGACAGAGACTGCACTCTGCCCCTGCTGCGCTGCCAGCGCCTGCTCGTACTGATTCTGCATCGCCTGGCGCACGGCATCGCCGCCGTACTCCCACAGCCACTCGCGCAGCGGGTCGTCGATATTGTCATTCACCGCGATGATTGGCGCCAGCGCGGGATCTTGCTGCAGCAGCGCTCTGAGCTGCTCGGGCGTTGTCGCGGGGTCGGCAGCCTGATCAGCCAACGAGGGCACTCCAGCGGCATAACCGCCCTGCGCACCAAATGGGTCATTGGGGTATTGGGGATAACTCATCGCTCACCCGCCGACGTCAGTCGGCACCTTTCTCTTGCGTGTGAATCCCCAGGCGAAAGCGCTGAGGAAGTCTGGCAGCAGCTCGAATTCGTTTAATGTAACCAGTAAACGATCGCGGCGACAATCGTGTTCGCCACCGTTGCAGGCGAGTGGCGTCTTTCAGCTGAGCTCGGCGCTCGACCCGCACCAACGCCCAGTACTCTGTGGCCTGCTGTGCAGTCGGCTGATTGCCAGAGAACGCAGCCCAGTCGGCGACCCCCGCAAGATACTCCGCCTGCGGGCTGACTCCCTCGGCAACCGAGCTGCGCGTGGCGGCCAGCGGAATACTCGCACCGCTGTCGACCAGCTGGTCGGTGTATTCGTTCCACCCGCCGACGATCTGCGCCTTGGGTGTGCCGCGACGGCGACGCCAGCGACGCACCGCCTTGGCCAACAGCATGCCCCAGATCGGCAGCGTCAACAGCGCAATCCACCCTGTCCATGTGCCGATGACGCGCAGAATGTGTGCGGCTCTCGCCCATGCCACTGACGAAGACGAACTGTCGTTCGATACCGCGCCGCCGGTCGGATCCTGATCGGGCGGGGTCACCCGATCGGCATTCTGTTGGGCGATTGGCGGGCTGTACTGACGATAGCTGTCCTGGTCGGGGTTCTCGATGAACTTATTGTCGGTGCGCGCCGACGAGTCGAGCGCCACCCACTCGCCATCAGAGGCCAGAATCTCTGCCCACGCGACGACATTCTTGCCCTGCACCCGGCCGTCGACCACATCCGCGCCATAGACCACTCGAGACGGGAAGCCAACCGTACGCGCGATCAGTGCAGAGGCGACGGCGTACTGCTCGTCGTCGCCCACGGTGGCCGCGCATTGTGTGACGGTCGCAGAGCAGTCGAGGTACTCAGGGCTGAGCATAGAGGCGAACAGTGCATCGATGCGCGCACGCGAGTGGCCGGCATCGCTTGCCACGAAGGTGTAGTCATCGGGCAGCCAAGAATCGTCGCCGGTGCTCGGCTGGTCTTTCGAGTGCCCCAAGTAGCTGCGCTGTACGAGCAGAGCAACCAGACGTCGAACCTCACCGACAGTTGCGCCGCCCTCACGATGCCCGTCGACCCACGTGGTCAGGTTCGGCAGCAGATCGTCACTGACCCCGTCGGTTGAACCCACGCCCGGGCCGAGATCGTCGGTCGCGTCGACGTCGGTGGAAGAGTATTCCACGGAGTACGAGTCACCTGAGGCAAGACCCTGCCCGGTCGACCGATCAGCCAGCACGATGCCCGACTGCGCATCACGATTGAAATAGAAGCCCCGACTGAGCTCACCGGAGCTTCCCCCGGCGAACTCAACCTGCTGCACATCGGTTGCCAACGGCAGCCAAACGCCTGAATAACCATCTACCTGCACCTCGACAGTGCCTGTCTCGCCCGTTGTCGCAGAGCCGGCCAGCCGGTAGGGCAAACGCTCGAACGCTGTGCCTGCTGAGGCTGAGTCGGCCGACGTGGTGCGGAACACCTGACCGTCATAAGAGCCGAGCGTCGCGAAACGGATCCGCTGCGGAACATCTCCTGACAAAGTGAGCAACGTCTCGTTATAGCGATCGGCGGTGAAGTACGAGCGGTACGCCGTCAGTGGACTTGCCGACGGGGGGTCGACCTGTTGGGCCTCGACCAGCGAGCGCCCCACGGTTTTCGATGAATCCCCGGTGAGCGCGGGAGTGACGGCGAAGGCGACCAGGGTGGCGACCAGCGCCATCCCCACGCCAAGCCCCGCGCGCCGCGCGCCGGCCGCTCGCGACCCTGCTGCGACACGAGCACCCTGCTGGTCGGAGTAGCCACGCCGAGCCGCGATGCGCGCACGCCGTACCCGCCAAATCGGCCAGGCCAGCAAAACTCCCAGTCCAAGCAGGCCGAAAAGCATCTCAAGTGGTGCACCGATCGTTCGCCCGAAGAGGCTGATCGACATGACCGCAGATTTCGGGCCAAAGATGGTCGGAAACAGCAGAGCGACCCCGAGCACGACAATGGCCAGACCCCAGAGTTGGGGCACACGGTAGGTGAACACCACAGCCAGTAGCGCGGCCACGTAGAGAGTGATGAACAGGGGCAGCTGTGTGCCCGAGTAGTCGCCCACTGGCAGCGTGAGCGTAAGCAGGTCTTTCCATGCGGTGATGGGCCCCGAAAGCACCTGCAGCACACCCTCGAGCAGTGACCCCGGCAGCGCCGAGAAGCTCGACGGCACGGCGGTCAGCAGCCCGATGATGACATACCCCGCGAGGCCCAGCCCAACCGCGTGCAGCGCATGCAGTTTGCGCACCACGATGGTGAGCCCCACGGCGAGGCCAGCAAGGATGCCCCCGGCCGCTGCGAGCGCCATAGTCGCCTTTTGGTAGATGGGCCAGGCGCCCACCGCCGCCAGTGCGAGCACGATGACGAACAGTACCAGCGTGCCGGCCAGTGCCGGCAGTGCGCCGAGTCGGTCTGCGAGTGATCTGCGACTCATGACTGCACCACCCTCGACATCAGGTGGGTGAGGTCGTCGAGTGCGCCGAGTGTGAACACGGTCAGATCGCCCACCTGGCGAACGCCGGGCTCGGCGTCGAGATCGACGCGAACGATCACGACTGCGGTGTCAAAGTCGAAGCGGTGGGCGACCAGCTGCAGATCAGCGAGCGTCATCGATGACCCGCACACCAAGAAGGCCAGAGACAGCCCGTCGATCTCGTGCGCTGCGAGGGTGGCCACCTGGTCGAGCGACATCTTGCGTTCTGATGAGTCAACGCCGCTGAAATCGTTGAGCAGCAGCTGAGGGTTGAACGTGGCCAGACGGCGAGCCGATCGCACGATCTTGCGCGCTGCCTCGGGAACGTCGTCGCTGACGACGACCTCAACTTCACGGCGATCGCGAATCAGACGCACCCCGATCGAGGCCGCGGCGCTGACGGCGAGCTCGAATTCGTCGGCTTCGGCGTACTCTGGCTCGGCCAGCCCCAAGAGCACACAGATCTTCGAGCGCCGCGACTCTTCATACTGACGCACCATCAGGGTGCCGGTCTTGGCCGATGACTTCCAGTGCACGTTTCGCGGCGCATCACCGGGCTGGTATTGCCGGATCGCGTGGAATGAGATGTCGTCACTGACTAGGGTGGCCGAGGGGATGCCCTCGAGGTCGCGCAGAAAACCGCCATTGGTGGTCGGCAGCGTGACGGTCTTCGGATGCACGTAAAGCACATGCTTCTTCGACCACACTACGATGCGGTGCAGCAGACCGATGGGGTCGCCGCGCACTGAGCGCACTGGGCCCACATCGATCACGCCACGACGCTGCGCCGGAATGGCCAGCTGCTCACGATGGCCCGCACCGGGCAGCAGCAGCGGTACCGCAGCCTCCGCCAGCGCATCGCCGATGGGAATCTCGACGCGCCCTGGCAGCGCCGGGTGTTTAGAGACGTTGCGCACCGCGATGTCCCCGGTGACGTGTTCACCGGCGACCACATGGTCTTCGAGCACGCCCAAGTCAACCTCGTAGGCGTTGGCTCCGAAGAGAAACAGGGCTGCGATGAGCAAAAGCACGGCAGCGGCGATGCCGGCAGCAAGCCATTCGGGCAACCCCAAAGCGAGCCCCAGCGCAACGCCGGTGACGGCGACAACTGCCGCGACCCATCCACCGGCGGTGATCGTCTTGACCGACCAGCTCGCCGCACGACGCAGAGCAGACCACACCACGGTCTGCCCGCGCGCACCGGCCAGCGCCAGCCGTGCCCGCACCCGGCCCGAACGGGAGGTGTGCGAGATGCTGGTGATGGTCTCGGTGCGCGTACGTGCGCGCGAACTGGTGTCGAAGCTCACTGCTGTGCAACCCCCGCAACCGGCGGCTCAACGTCGAGCAGAATCTGGCCGACGACCGACTCGGCGGTGACCCCGTCAAACTCGGCCTCGGGATCGAGAATCAGGCGGTGGGCCAGCACCGGAACCGCCAGAGCCCGCACGTCATCGGGAGTGACGTAGTTGCGCCCGTGGGCGATGGCCCAAGTGCGAGCGGTGTTGGTCAGCGCGATGGCACCGCGCACGCTCGCGCCGAGCCTGGTCTGCTTGGCGTCGCGGGTGGCCTCGATGAGCCGCGTGATGTAGTCGATGAGCACCGAGTCGATGAACACTCCACGCACCAAGTCGATCATGCCCAGCAGCGCCTTCGGCGCGATGACCTCGGCGATGTCGCTGGTGGTCAGGGCCGAGCCCTCAAGAATGCGTCGGGTGGCCGCCGCGTCGGGGTAGCCCAGTGAGGTCTTGAGCAAGAAGCGATCGAGCTGAGCCTCGGGCAGGCGGTACGTACCGGCCTGCTCGACTGGGTTCTGTGTGGCGATCACCAGAAATGGCTTTTCGACGGGGCGGGTGACGCCGTCAACGGTGACCTGGCCCTCTTCCATCACCTCAAGCAGTGCCGACTGCGTCTTGGGCGAGGCGCGGTTGATCTCGTCGGCGAGCACCACGTTGGCGAAGATCGGCCCGGGATGAAACTCGAACTCGCCGCGCTTCTGGTCGTAGACGCTGATGCCGGTGATGTCACCTGGCAACAGATCAGGAGTGAACTGGATGCGCGATGAGCTGCCCTGCACGGTGCGCGAGATTGCTCGTGCCAGCGCCGTCTTGCCGGTGCCGGGCACGTCTTCGAGCAGCAGGTGGCCACGGCTGAGCAATGCGGTGAAAGCGAGCTCGACGACGTGGCGCTTGCCGACGATGGCCTGCTCGACATTGTCGACCAGACGACCGAAGGTGTCGCCGAACCACGCGGTCTGCTCGGCGGTGATGCTGCTGCTCATGTGTGTGCTCCTTCTGATGGATGCGGTGGTGCGGCTGGCTGCGATGGTCTCGGCCGGGTCATGGCGAGGTCTCGGCTCCGGGGTCGGCTGGGTCGGGGTCGGCTGGTGCCGCGTATTCACTGGTGGTGAGAGTGAAGGTCCTCGTCTGCCCGTTTCCCTCAGCCAAGTCGCTCGTGAACGTGACCGTCCATTCAAAGGTGTAGGTCGCATCCGTGTTCGGCAGAGCGACCGACGATGAACCGTCTGGGACAGACTGCCACGATCCGGAGGCCTTCTTGTACCTGATGGTGATGTCGTAATCACTCGAGTCGGCATTCACCGTCGGCTGCTGCGGGAGTGCGAACGTCCAGTCAGCGGAGTCGGTGAAGACGTGATCGGCCTGGTTGACCCACTGGCCGCCGGAGACGGAGAACAGGTACCGTGGCGTGCCGCTCGACTCGGCCTGGTACGTCTGAGCATCCTCAGTGCCGTCGGAGAACCGCCACCGGTAGGAGACGTGCTGGTCACCCTTGGTGGGCTGGGCAGCCCCGACAAGAATGGCGGTGAAGCCCTCATGCTGAGTGTTGACGAGCTGCGCACTCGACCCATCGGTCGTCACTGTGTACTTCACCTCGGGGTTGTCCCCCGGGAAGGTGATCGGCGTCGCAGTGACCTCGTTCGAGCGCTGGGGCTCCGTCCACGGCCCGGAGGCGCCCCCCGGGTCCGTCGCCCACACCGACATCGTGATGGTGTTGACCTGGTTGACCACGACTCCATCGCTCTCACCGAACGTCACGGAGCCGCAGGAGGTCGACGAGGCCTCCGCACCGTTCACCGTCCAGCTGCAGTGCAGATCGCCGCCCTTCGGTGTGACGGTCGGCGTCACGGTGATGGTGTTCGACGTGGTGCCCGACACGACGAGAGCGGCGCTCGGATTTCCGATGCCGTAGGCGGTGGCAGTGGTCACACCCGGAGTGTTGCCCGGCTGCTGTCGCACCACCGGCGGCAGATCCCGCGCCTTCGCAGTCACCGTGACCTGCGTCGAGGCGTTGTTCACCGCGATGTTCTCGACCGAGCCGCCACCGCCGGGAAGCGTCTTCGCGCCGCCCGCCTCAGTGGTCACCTCGATGCTCGCCGCGTCGCCACTGCCGGTCACCGTGAACGACGCCGTGCCATCACCGGTGGGGATCGGAGTGCTCACTACTGGCGCATCGGGTGCACGATAGGCGAAGGTCGTGACCGACGCCGTCTCGCGGGACTGCCCCACCGCGTTGACCGCGGCCACGGTGAAGGTCGTGCTCTCGAAGTTGGCGAGCCCGCCGATCTGGCAGGTGCCGCTGACCGGGCAGGTGGTCGAGCCTCCGCTCCAGGTCACCGCGAAGCCGGTGACCGCCGGCACGCTGAGCGTCTCGCTCTGCTGCGGCGCCAGGGTCACGGTGCCGTCGCCCACGGTGTCGACGGTGACGCTCGGCTTGTTGGGGCGCGCCTGGTAGTTCACCTCGATGCGGCCGGTGCCGACATTGCCCTGGGCGTCACGCACCTCGTAGCTGCCGGTCTTGACGCCGCCAGCGGTGTTCGCCGCGATCGACACCGAGATGCCGGAGCCCGAGACCGTGCCGGTGACCCCTTCACTGCCCGCGAAATCGACCCCGGTGAGCGTCAGGGGAGTGTACTTGCTGGTGGAGGCGTTGCCCGCGAGCGCCTCCTCGGTGCCCTGCACCGAGGCGCCGTCTCCCTCGGAGAGATCCAGGCTCAGCGCGATCGGGGACAGCGTGGTGCGCGGCAGCACACCAACCTGCACGGTGAGCGTGGCCGAGGGCTTCGGGTCGAACGACGGCGAGACGATCGTCGCCTCGAAGGAGACGATCTGCCCCTGCTGCGCGTCGGGGGCCGCGGTCAGCGTGACCTGGCCGCCCTGGCAGCTGACCGTGATGGGACCGGAGGGGCTCGTGCACGTGTACTGCAGCTGCGACTTGTCGAGCGACCACTCGGTGACGTCCTGCAGCGAGACCGTCTGCGTGGTGGCCGGGTCGACCACGGCGATCTGCTGCGAGCGCAGCACCGGGGGCGGATCGTCGAGGTTGACGTTGATCGGCAGGTACAGCGTGGTCTTGGTGTCGTCTTGGCCCGACCACTGCACCTCGACGGAGCAGCCGTCGGTGGCGGCCTGGCCCTTGGCCGACTGATAGGTGACCTTGGTGCCCGACACCGAGCAGGAGGCCTCTGGCCGCGTGCCCGAGCTCTTGGCGCTGTTGACCTGCAGCGAGCGCCCAGAGAGGCTCACCACCTCGTCGTTGAGCGAGATGTCGAGCTGCGAGTTCTCATCGACCTCGTAGGTCTTGGAGAGCGACTTCAGCTGCGGCCGCAGTGAGCTCTTCTTGGGCACCTTGACGAATGCCCAGGTCTTGGGAGCATCATCACCTCCGTCTGCCACGGCAACCTGCACCGCGATGGTCTGCCGATTGTCGGTCAGTGAGCCAGAGACGACCGAACCGTCGAGATTGATTCCGCTGGGTGCGTTGCGCAGAGTGGTCTTGAGTTCTGCGCCCGACCAGACAAGCTTGTCGGCGAGCACATCGACGGCAAAACGGTCGCCATCGATGTCTGAGCCACCCACGTTCGAGTCGACCAACACCGGGTAGGTGGGCAGCGCATCGTTGGTGACGTTGAGCACGATCGACCCCACCGCCGTCGCCCCGCCAGAGCTGCGCACCGTGTATTTGTAGACCGTTTTGCCCAGTTGATCGGTGGGGAGCGTGACGGTGTTGTCGTCGACGTCGAGCTCGACCGGGTCGGAGTCGGTGGCCAGCTGTGAGACCACCTGCACCACGTTGGTCACCTCAAGCTGTTCGTCACCGATGCGTGTGTCGTTGAGCGTGGGATTCACTGCTACATCGGCTTGACCGGGAGCGGCTTCGACGTAGTCGTTGTAGGCCACCGGAGAGACACTCGCACCGGTGATCACTCCGACGCGCAGATGAGCCGATGCCGTCGCCCCGCGAGAGTCGGCAACGGTGTAGTCAAACTCGATCGGACCTTGTTCGGTCGACGAGATCACTTGGATGCGCCCGTCGGAAGTGACCTGCGCAGAACCGTTGACTGCCGGCTGGGTTACCCCGACCACGGTGACCTCGTCACCGTCGGGATCGACACCTGCAGTGGGAACAGTGATAACCGTCGACTCTCCAGAGACCACCCTGCGGTCGAGGTCAACCGGCTGCGGAGACTGGTTGCCATCACCCGAAGTGACCTGAACGTTGACGGTGCCGAGCGACCCCTCACCGGGATGCCCTGCCGAATAGACCCGGTAGCTCAAGGTGTAGCTGCCCGGTTCGTCGGTCGCCAGATAACGCAGCACCGAGCCGGAGGGGAAGGCCAGCCCGGGCAGATCGTCGGTGGTCTGCCGCGGATCGAGCATGAGTGTGGCACCAGCCGGGGCCACATCGTTGTCGAGCACGGGAATGTCGATCTGGGCCCCGGCTCGCACAGTAATCTGATCGGCGACCGCCACCGGCTGCGTCGACGACTTCTCGTCGAGCTGGAAGACAGTAGCCTGACCGATCACAGACTGGTCGCCTGAAGACACCGTGTACTTAAACGTGCCAATGCGCCCCGCCGCCCCGTCATGGGTCTGACCGCTGACCCGCAGGGTGCTGCCGTTGACCACGTTGGCGCTCAGGGCATCTTGCGTATCGGTCAGCTCGAAGGCGGTGGCCTCGCCCAAAATGAGCACCCCGCCAGACGGGTTGACAACAGCACTGAACGGATCGATAGTGACGTCTTCATCTTGTCGCAAAAAGACTGTGATTGGAGCCGTGCTCAACGGCTGTGATGCCTCGACCGCCGTGACGAGCAGGGTCGCCGTCGCCGTGCTCGAGCCCGAGGTGACCTCGTAGGTGATCGGGTACATACCCGCTGAGATCGCCGTGACATTCACCGTCAGCGAGGTGTCGTTGGCAACCACACTGACGTCGCCCTGCTGTGCTTCGGCGACGCTGGCGCGCGACAGGGTGGCGCGCGACGAGGTGACGTCTCCGCCGCTGATGCCGCTGACATGGTCGCTCAGATCGATGTCAACAGCCTCACCGACGGTCACCGCCTTTGAGAACGAACCCGCCTTAAGCAGAGGGCTGTCGGTGACCGTCACCACGACATCTCGTGTCGCCACGCCGCCACGGCCATCGGTAACCTGCAGTGTGATCGTGACTCGACCCTGCTCTTGATCGGCGTCGGCTTTATAGGCCACCGTGCCATCGGAGGTAGCCGCAGCAACACCCTGCGACGCAGTCGCCGAGAGTACGTACACGGGGTCGCCATCAGGATCGACCCACCCGGTGAGACCGTTGAAACGCAGGCTGCCGCCCTGCGACACCTGCAGGTTGGTCAGCGACTGATCATTCGGCGCACGGTATACGGGGGCCTCGTTCTGCGATTCCGGATGCACCTCGATAGTGGCCTCGCCACTCACTCGGCAATCTGAGCCATCGGTCAGCACATATGAGACCGTGCCCGAGCCACTGGTCGCAGTTGCGTCGACCGACAGTGCCTGGCCGTCACCGACGACGCCGAGCGTGCCGAGCGACGCCCCCTGCCAGGCCGGAGCGCTGGCATCGGTGGCGAGGGCGAGCACATCCTGCCGGTTGGCGTCTGTGGCGCCCACCAGCACCGGTACGTTGGTCAGCTGCCCCGGGCGCACGCCGAACACGGCGTTGTCGCCGCTGGCCGGCACGGGGCAGACGTTCTGCAGGGCGTCCTGCGTCTGCTCTGCATCGGCGGCCTGGAGCACCTGCTCATCGGTCGTCCAAGTCTCGGAGGAGGGCACGAACACCCACTGGTCGCCCTCGCGCTGCCACACCAGCCCTGAGGACACGTCGTTGAGCACGATCGAGCCTCGGTTCTCGCGCACCACCAGCTGCGAGGTGGACGATGAGGCCGACGTCGGAAGCTCGAGCGACTCGGCCGCCTGCCCGCACACCGAGGCGGAGGCGGCGGAACCAGAGCCCCAGGCCGCGTACACGCAGCCGTCGACCCAGGTCGGCTGTGCCGGAGTGCCGGAGGCCTCGACCGCGTAATCGCCCGCCGATCCGTCGGCGCGATAGGAGTGCAGCCCGTCGGCATCGCTGACCACCAGCTGCTCGGCGCTCGACGACGCCCGGGCCAGGCGGGCCTCGGCGCCGAGATCCGCGGAGACCTCCGCACCGTCGATCCAGAGGGCGGAGGAGGAGTCGCCGCGCACGAGCAGCGCCCAGTGCGCCCCGAAGGTCGACAGGGTGACGTTCTCGACCGCACCTGGCCCGTCGACGCTCTCGCGCGAGGTCTCCTTCGACTCGGTCACGTCATAGGTCACCAGTTCACCGCGGTCGTTGTAGCCGGTGAGCGTGCCCTCGTCGTCGACGGCACCGGCGACGAACTTCTCTGCGGCGTCGTCGGTGCTGACATTGATCTGCGTCGGAGAGAGGCCGGAGGCCAGATCGGCGATCGACTCCGCGCCTAGCGCGCCCGAGGACTGGTTGAGAAATGCCGCGTATGCGCCGGACGTGATGATCTGATCGGCCTCGAGCGGTGCGGACTGCGCCTCTTCGGGGTCGGTGAACGTCTGCGGATTCGCCGGATCGACCACCGCGATCTTCTGCTGGTCGCTGTAGAGCACCACGTTCGAATCGTCCTGAAGCACACCGGCGATCTTGAAGTCGGCCGAACTGCCACTGCGCACCGTCTCGAGCTCGGTGACATCGGTGTTGACCGCCGCATACGACGGGCCCTTGCCGTTGACCGCCCACACCGTGGGGTTGTGCAGCTGGGTCTGCTGGGTCTGCACGCCCTGGGAGATCACCGCGGCGACCACGACGAGCGCGACGACGAGCAGGGCGGCGACCCACGCCGTCCACCGGCTGCTGAGCAGCCCGCGCACCTGCTGAAGCCTGGGGTTCATCGAACGAGCCACAGCGTCACCCCCACCGCCAGTGCCACCAGGCCGACCGTGGCCACCGCCCACAGCCACACTCGCGAGCCGTGCGCGGGGCGCGACTGCTCGTCACTCGAGGTCAGGTCTCGCACGGTGGCCCCATGCCTGCGTCGAGAACCGGGCTGAGCGACCTCGCTGCGCGCGGGGCCGCGCAGCGCCGCGTCGCCGAACCCCAGCGGGGCGCCCGCACCGGCCCACTCCTGAGAGGCCACCTCGAGCGGCGTCGCGGGCAGCCCCACCTGCTGCTGCGCGAGCTGCAGCTGCTGGGCGAACTCGAGAGCGCTGCGCTGCCGTTGGGCCGGGTCGACCGACATCGACCGCCACAGCACGTCTCGCACCGGCTGCGGCACATCAGTGCGCTCGAGCGGAGTGATGCGACCCTTGGCGATGCGTGCCTTGAGCTGCGCCGTGGAGTTCTTGCCCGAACCGGGGATCTCGAATGGGGAGTGCCCGGCGAGCAGCGAATAGACCGTGGCCCCGAGCGACCACACCTCTGAGGCGATGGTGCCCGTGGTCTGCTCGGTGACCACCTCGGGCGCGCTCCACGGCACCGACATGGCGAACACGTCGCTGGCGTTACGGCCCGACAGCGAGGTGGCGATGCCGAAGTCGGCGAGCACGGGTGTGCCGAACGAGGTGTAGAGGATGTTGGACGGCTTGATGTCGCGATGCAGCACCCCGGCACGATGCGCCGTCTCAAGGGCCGACCCCAGGCGCACGCCGATGTCGAGCACCGTCTGCAGCGGCAGCACCTGCCTGCGGTAGGCGGGCGAGACCCCGGTGGGGCAGAACTCGGTGACCAGATACGGCCGCCCGTCGGGGGCGACGCCGGCCTGGTACACGTTGAGGATCGAGGGGTGCGAGCTCAGCCGGGCCATGACATCGGCCTCGGCGTTGAACATGCGCACCACGTCGTCATCGACGACGTCGGTGATCAGCACCTTCACCGCGACGGAGCGCCGCGGCATGTTCTGCTCATAGAGGTAGACGTCGGCGAAGCCACCAGTGCCGAGCGGCCGCACCACGGTGTAGCCGGGCAGCGTCGGAGCGGGAGCCGGCAGTCGCTTGGCCATGGCGCTCCTCCCCCTGACGGCATACGCCGCGTCGATCACGTCGCAAACGTCATGATTCTAGGGCATATTCGTGTCAGGCCTGTGACTTCTCTGGAGATCTGCCGTCTCGTCACGTCGACTCACGCCCCCGCGGAACGCCTCAGCGCACCGGCACGGTGTCGGCATCGAGATCGCCGTCGGCAGGCCGCACGAGCACCGTCTCGGCATCGAGATCCGAATCGTCGGCGGCGACCTCGGTCGAGGGGTGCACCCGCCGCACCACGATGGTCTGATCGTCGAGGTCGTCGAGGTCTTCAGCAGTCTCGTCGGCGGCGTCTCGGCGCACCAGCACGGTGTCATGCTCGTCGACGAACACGGTGTCGTCGGCGTGTGCAGGGGCGGGCGCCGAGGCCAGCACCGTGTCGTGCTCAGCTCCCGCGCCGCGCTCGATCGACGAGATCGAGACGGTGTCGGAATCGGTCAGCTCGAAGCGACGCTGCGAACGCGGCACGAATTCGGTGCTGCCCCGATCAGCCGCATGCGCCACGACCGCGCCGGCCGAGCCGATGCTCTCGGAGACCGCCTCGACCTCGTCGACGGCCCCGCCCGAGACCACGTCGAGCACGATCACGGTGACGTTGTCGCGCCCGCCCGCGTCGAGTGCACGCGCGACGAGCCCGGCGGCGGTCGTGCCGGGGGTGCCGCCCATCACCAGCGAGGCCCGCAGCGCCTCGGCGTTCACCAGACCGTGCAGGCCGTCCGAGCAGATCAGCAGACGCTCGGCATTGACCACCGGGGCGAGGAAGAAGTCGGGTGCGGAGTCGTCGGCGCCCATGGCCCGTGTGATCTCGTTGCCGCGATCCGTCTGCGCGGCCTGCTCGGGCGTCATCACACCCGAGTCGATCCACTCCTGCACGAGCGAGTGATCGCGGGTCCACTGCACGAGCGAGCCGTCGCGCGAGCGGTAGACCCGAGAGTCTCCCACGTTGAACACCAGCCACTGCGAGCGGCCGTCGACCTCCACCGCCGCGACACCGGTGACGGTGGAACCCGAGCCGTGCGGCCGCGAGTGCGAGAGCTCGGCCACGCGTCGATGCGCCTCGGCGAGCGCCTGGGCGACCCGCTCGGGCGTGGTGAGTGCCGCATCCGGCGTGACCAGTGTGCGCAGCTGCTCGACCACGATGGCGCTGGCGACCTCGCCGGAGTCGTGCCCGCCCATGCCGTCGGCCACCGCGAACACGGGGAACTCGGCGATGCCGCTGTCTTCGTTGAGCCTGCGCTTGAGCCCCACATCGGTCACCAGCGCGGCGTTCACGTGCAGGTCGGGCATGAGACTCCTCTGATTCGGCTCGCACTCCAGCATATTCGCCGCGCACGAGTCTGCACGTCGTGCCGCGTGGCGAGGCGAGGCCCGATCAGCCGGCGGCACCCTCGAACTGGCTCATGTAGAGCTGGTGGTAGGCGCCCCGCGCGGCGAGCAGCTCGGCATGCGACCCCTGCTCGACGATGCGCCCGTGCTCCATGACCAGAATGGTGTCGGCATCGCGAATGGTCGACAGCCGGTGCGCGATCACGAACGAGGTGCGATCGGCGCGCAGCGCCGCCATGGCGTGCTGCACCAGCAGTTCGGTGCGGGTGTCGACCGCCGAGGTGGCCTCGTCGAGGATGAGCAGACTGGGCCGGGCCAAAAAGGCCCGCGCGATGGTGATCAACTGGCGCTCGCCGGCCGAGATGCTGCCGCCATCCTCGTCGATGACCGTGTCGTACCCCTCGGGCAGCTGCCGCACGAAGCGGTCGACGAACGTGGCCCGAGCTGCGGCCACCACCTCTTCGTCGGTGGCGTCGAGCCGCCCGTAGCGGATGTTGTCGCGGATCGTGCCCGTGAACAGCCAGGTGTCTTGCAGCACCATGCCGGTGTGCCCGCGCAGATCGCTCCGGCTCAGCTCGGTGATGTTGATGCCGTCGAGCAGGATGCGCCCGCCGGTCAGCTCGTAGAACCGCATGATGAGATTCACCAGGGTGGTCTTGCCCGCGCCGGTGGGGCCGACGATGGCGACCGTCTCACCGGGGCGCGCCTCGAACGAGAGGTGCTCGATCAAGGGATCGTCGGTGTAGCTGAAGCTCACATCCTCGAAGGTGACCCGCCCCCTGGGCGAGGCGGGCAGCTCGGCGCTCACATGGTCGGGCTGCTGCTCGTCGGCGTCGAGCAGCTCGAAGGTGCGCTCGGCCGAGGCGATGCCCGACTGCAGCATGTTGGCCATGCCGGCCATCTGCGACAGGGGCTGGGTGAACTCGCGGGAGTACTGGATGAACGCCGTTGCGTCGCCCAGCGTCATGGAGCCGGTGGCCACCTTGAGGCCGCCGAGCACGGCGATGCCCACATATGAGAGGTACGACACGAACTGCATGACCGGCATCATCATGCCCGAGACGAACTGCGCGCCCGCGCTCGCCTCGTAGAGCCGCTCGTTCGAGCCCCTGAAGCCGGCCGCCATCTCGTCGCGACGGCCGAAGACGGTGACCAGGTCATGCCCCGAGAACGACTCCTCGATGGTGCCGTTGAGCGCCCCGGTCTCCTTCCACTGCGCCGCGAACAGCCGCTGCGAGCGCACCCCGATCACGCCGGTGACGACGGCGACGACGGGCAGCGCGAGCAGGGCGACCAGCGCCAGCTGCCACGACACCACGAACATCATCACGGTGATGCCGACCACGGTGAGCGCCGACTGCACGAGCTGCGCGAAGGCCTGCTGCAGCGCGTTCTGGATGTTGTCGACGTCGTTGGTCACCCGCGAGAGCAGGTCACCGCGCTTGCGGGTGTCGAAGTACCCCAGCGGCAGGGCGTTGAGCTTGGCCTCGACCCGATCGCGCAGATCGCGCACCGCGCGCATCACGAGTCGGTTGATCACCCAGCCCTGCGCCCACATGAAGAACGACGAGATCACGTACATGCCCAGCACGATCAGGATGATGGTGCCGAGCCGGGTGAAGTCGATGCCGACCCCGGGCACCACGTCGATGCCCGCGAGCATGTCGGCCATCTGGTTCTCACCCTGCGCGCGCAGGCCCTCGACGAACTGGTCCTTCGAGACGCCGGCCGGCAGCTGGCCGCCGATCACGCCGTTGAAGATCACGTCCATGGCCTGACCGAGCACCTTCGGCGCCCAGACGTTCAGCACCACCGATGCGCTGACCAGCGCGAGCACCAGCACCATGCCCCATTTGAAGGGGGCGAGCAGGCCGAACAGACGCTTCGCGGCCGGCCAGAAGTGTTCGGCCTTCTTGGTCACCGCGCTGTCGCCGAACATGTCGGCGGGTGGCGGGGTGCTCGGCTCGTCGTCTTCGTCATCAGCTGGATGCGCGAGCGGCTTGGTGCGCTCCTCGGCCGTGGGCTGTGGGTCGCGTTCGCTCATCACGCCTCCTCCTGCGCGGAGATCTGCGAGGCGACGATCTGCTGGTAGGTCTCGTTGGCGGCCAGCAGCTCGTCGTGCGTGCCCTGGCCGACGATGTGGCCGTCGTCGAGCACGATGATCTGGTCGGCGCCCATCACCGTCGAGATGCGCTGGGCGACGATGATGGCCGTGGCGTCGGCGAGCTCGGGGGCGAGCGCCTTGCGCAGGCGTGCGTCGGTGGCGACGTCGAGCGCCGAGAACGAGTCGTCGAACAGGTAGATGTCTGGCCTTGCCACGAGTGTGCGCGCGATGCACAGGCGCTGGCGTTGGCCACCCGAGACGTTCGTGCCGCCCTGCGAGACACGGCGCTCGAGGCCCTCGGGCTGCTCGCGCACGAAATCGGCCGCCTGCGCGACTGTCAGGGCGTGCCACAGTTCGTCGTCGGTGGCGTCTTCGCGGCCGAAGCGCAGGTTGCTGGCGATGGTGCCCGAGAACAGGTATGGCCGTTGCGTGACCAGGCTGACTCGTTCGGCGAGCTGTGCACGGGCGAGGTCGGCCACCGGCACCCCGTCGACGAGCACCTCGCCGCCGCTGGCCTGCATCAGGCGCGGGATGAGGCCCAGCAGGGTGGTCTTTCCCGACCCCGTCGAGCCGACAATCGCCGTGGTCTGGCCCGGCACCGCGCGAAACGAGATGCCCGAGAGCACGGGGCGTTCGGCACCCGGGTAGCGGAACTCCACGTCACGGAACTCGACGACTCCGGTGCGCGGCACCTCGCGCACGGTTTCGGGCTCGGCCTGCTCGGGGTCGACGCGCAGCACCTCGTCGACGCGCTCGGCGCACACGATGGCGCGGGGCACCATCATGGCCATGAAGGTGCCCATCATCACGGCCATCAGGATCTGCAGCAGGTACTGCAGGAACGCGGTGAGCGAACCGACCTGCATGACCCCCGCATCCACCCGCTGGCCGCCGAACCAGAGCACGGCCGCCGTGGCCAGGTGCAGCACCATGCCGATCACCGGGAACATGAGCACGAACAGCTGCCCCACGCGGATCGAGACGTCGGTGAGCCGCCTGTTCGCCTCGGCGAAGCGCCTGGTCTCATGCGGCTCGCGCACGAATGCCCGCACCACGCGGATGCCGATGATCTGCTCGCGCAGCACGCCGTTGATGCCGTCGATGCGCTCCTGCACCGTGCGGAACAGCGGCATGAGCCTCGCGACCAGGAAGCCCACGATGACCAGCAGCAGCGGCACCGACGTCCACACCAACCACGAGAGGCCCACGTCTTCGCGCAGGGCCATCACGATGCCGCCGATGCACATGATCGGCGTCGAGACCATGAAGTTGAGGGTCATCAACGCGAGCATCTGCACCTGCTGAATGTCGTTGGTGCCGCGGGTGATCAGCGTCGGAGAGCCGAACAGTCGCACCTGCTGCTCGCTCATGGCGGTGACCGTGTCGAACAGGTCGCGGCGCAGGTCGCGGCCGATCGCCATGGCCGTGCGGGCACCGAACCAGATGGCGGCGACCGCGGTGACCACCTGCACGAGGCAGACGAGCAGCATCCGGCCGCCGAGGCCCCAGATCAGGGCGGTGTCGCCGGTGCTGACGCCGTCGTCGATGATCTCGGCGTTGAGGCTCGGCAGATACAGCGCGGCCATGGTCGAGATCAGCTGCAGCGCGAAGACCGCGACGATCCACGCCCAATAACGGCGGGAGTATCGCAGGAGCACGCGCAGCAGAGTCATGAGCTTCTCTCTGGGCGGGATTCGGGGGAGCCGCCGGAGCATCGATTCTGACAGAGCGCGTGCGCCGGCTCAAGCACGCTCCGCCTGTCGATCAGCAGATGTTCCTCGGGCGGCCCCGGGCGCGCGGCAACCCGCGCGAGTCGGACTCACCGACGACTCTGAGGAGCAGACACCGGGTGACTACGATGGCGAATGATTTCTGCTCACCGAGCAGAACACTACGCAGCACCGTTGAGGGGGAAGGGTTCACCGCGCATGTTCCACAACTACGAGGTGCCGGATCGGAAAGACCCACGGCGCACATCCGAAGGGTTTCGCACGATTGATCTCGGACGGGATGCGGAAGTGATCTTCTGGACCAGCCTCCAACGCGACATCGACGAACCGGACGAGACGGTCAGCGAGTTGCGCTGGGGCGACTGGCGCATCCCCTTCGACCAAAGGCTCGAGCCAAGTTTGGACCCTGAGACCGGGCTTTTCACCTATTTCCTCGGATTCGCCCGCTTCGGCACCACCCGGAGACGCTCCGCTCTGAAAATCGATGGCAACAAACTGCCACTGCCCCCGCTCAAGAAGGTTTCCGATGCGGTGTTCGCCTCCCCAGAGCAGGAGCGTCAGGCCCGGCTGCTCGCCATCGAAGGAACCCTGATGCGCAGCAGCAGTCTTCTCGGCCTATCCCAACCACAAAATCGCATACCCTTCGTATTCATCGAAGAAGACGGCACCCGCTACAGGCTCACCGACTTCGGCACCCCCACCGAAGCCGACTACCACGAAGGCCGAGGACAGGAGATCTGATGACGACATCAAACAGTTCTCTTACCCTTGACGAGGCGACCACCCTTCTCGAAGACCTCAAAACACAGTTCGACCAATCTGAGATCACCAACGCTGAACTGCGAGGTGCAGTGTACGGTCTGGTCGCACCCCAATCCCCACAGACTGGGCAGCGGATGGTCGACTCGACTAGTGAGTTCCCCGTACAGGAACAGCGCTGATTGGCCTGTGTTTGGGATATGATTCTGCTGTCACCATGCAGTGCTGTTGAGGGGAAAGAGCCACCACACATGTTCCATAATTATGACATCCCGGATCGGGTGCAGAGTGCACGCACACCCGGAGGCTTCCGTACTGTCGATCTCAACCGGGATGCGGAAGTGATCTTCTGGACGAGCCTGCAACGCGACATCGACGAACCAGACGAGACGGTCAGTGAATTGCGCTGGGGTGATTGGCGCATCCCCTTCGACCTTCTGGAGGAAGACCATATAGACCAGGACCCTGACACTGGGCATTTTGCCTATGTCCTCAGATTCGCCCGCTTCGGCACAACGAGAGATCATCCAGCCTTGGAAATCGACGGCAGACGCGCTTCACCGCCTCTCAAGGAGGTTCCCGACGCAGTGTTCACCTCACCGGGCCAGGAGCGTCAGGCCCGGCTGCTCGCCATCGAAGGAACCCTGATGCGACGCAGCAGTCTTCTCGGCCTATCCCAACCGCAAAATCGCATACCCTTCGTTTTCATCGAAGAAGACGGCACCCGTCACATGCTCACCGACTTCGGCACCCCCACCGAAGCCGACTACCACGAAGGCCGAGGGCAGGAGATCTGATGACGACATCAAACGGTTCTCTTACTCTTGACGAGGCGAACGCTCTCTTCAAAGATCTCAAAACACGGTTCGACCAATCTGAGATCACCAGCGCTGAACTGCGAGGTGCGGTGTACGACCTGGTCGCCTCGATATCTACAGACCAGGTCGATGGTTATACCTTGCAGAGTGGGTACACCACCGTGCTGTACTCCGGGGCCGGTGGCACGAATACTCTCGCGAAAGAACTGGCCGAGACCAACAAAGGGAATGTGGCTATCATTGACAACAGTGTTGTCGGGAAGTTCCTCAACGACTAACGCAAGGCCCTGACGGATATTCTCAGGGATTCGTTTACGAGGGATCTTCAGCAGGCAAACGGAGATGCGCCGCTTACTCTAGATCAAAGAGATCAGGCCATGAAGTCTGCTGAGGATCTCCTTTTCAGCCCCGAGGTTCCTGCTGATGGTGGTGCTGGTGGGAGGCTTGGACTCTGGGCAGCAGCTTCTGAGCGTTTTGTTGAGGGTGTGCAGGGCGATGTGGTGGCATTGACTGCTTCAGCGGATGCGACTCGTGTCTTTGGCACGGTTGAGTTGCCGGCTCTTCTGGAGAATCCGGCGATCACGTCGATCAATGGGTTGACTCTTGACCAGGTCGAGGCGGCTGGAGACAGCCTTGCACGTTTCGAATTGGTGAGCACCGCTGCCGAAGATTACATGCCGCCGGCTACTGCCAATGATGTGAGTAGCCACGCCGCCGGCGAGCAGTACACGGCTGCGCTGAACTCTGAGAAGTTCTCTCCTGACCTGTCGATTCCGGAAAGTATTCGCCATGCTGATGACACGTCGGGCGCGACCAACCCGACTCCCGATCCGGATGTTCAGGCGCCCGGTGAAGGCAATGCTGGGAGCGATACTGATCCTTCGCACCAGACCGATGCTGGGAGCAATTCTTCTTCCGATGCTGAGCAGGTGCGTGAGCACGTGTCCTCCAGTAGCGAGAAGTTCAACAAGATCGCCACGGATCTGGCAGATGACATCGCGAACGTCAACAACGGCGCTGACTCACCGCTGAAGTACATCATCAAGGATGAGAGCGGCCACATCGCCTTGAACACTGGGCACCCGGACCTGCAATGGGTGTCAACCGAGTCGAGTTTCATCCGTGAACACGCGGCGGCCATCCGGGGTTTCGGTGGCGCCTTCGGCGTGATCACGACAGTGGCCGACGCCTACTCATACGCACAGGAGTTCCAGGCCGCGTACCAGCGTGGCGACATCGCGGGCGCCGCCCACGTAGTCAACTCGTTCAGCGGGGAGCAGCTCGGCGGCATCATCGGCGGTGCGGCAGTGACTTCTCTGTTGTTCGCTGGCTTGGCCACGGCCGGCATCGCCGCGACCGGACCCGTCGGGCTCCTCGTCGCCCTGACCGGCGGCCTCATCGGAGGGTACCTTGGAGCTGAGACGATCGGTGCACTGTTCACCGATGCCTTCGACGGAATCTCGTCCCTGTTCCTCGACGGTGACGCTGATGGTGTCCCTGATTGGCTCGACCCGGACGGGGTGTTCTACAATCCGCCCGTCTCGCCTCTCGTGCTCGACCTCGATGGCGATGGACTCGATGTCATCGATCTCGACGATTCGTCCGCGCACTTCGATCTGAACTCGAATGGGCTTGCAGAGGCCACCGCTTGGATCACTCCGGACGACGCATTCCTCGCCCGTGATGTGAACGGCAACGGCAAGATCGACGATCTGGCTGAGCTCTTCGGCGGCCAGACGACCGATGGGTTCACCGCACTGAGTCAATACGATGTCAACGGTGACCGCGTCATTGACAGCAACGACGACATCTATGACGAGCTCAGGCTCTGGCGGGATGCTGATGGCGATGGGGAAACGGATCAGGGAGAGCTCACCACGCTCGCCGACGCCGACATCGAGCGCATCGACCTCGACGCACAGCAGATCAACGAGGATGTCACCGGAAGCACCATCTCGCACAGAAGCACATACGTCACGTCAGACGGCACTGTACATCGGGTCGACGATATCTGGTTCGAGAACAATCAGGCTCTTACTGTCGATCGCTCTGGGCTGTCGGTGGACCCGAACGTGGAGGATCTGCCAGACGTTCGTGGCTATGGCAACGTGAGAGATCTGTGGACGGAACTGTCGACTCGACCCGACCTGCAGGCTTCATTGCGACAGCTCGTACTCGACTCTTCGCATCAGACTGCCGTGCAGACGAGGGAAGCGTTGGAGTCTTTCGTTCTGGACTGGGCCGGGGTTTCCGGTGCCACACCGCAAAGTCGCGGCCCGTATATTGCCGCTGACCATTTGGCGTTCTTGGAGCAGGTCCACGGACAGCCTTTCCGTGCAAGCGGTGGCGGGGCCAATCCCGGTCCGAACGCGGGAGCTCAGCTGGAGAGTCTGTATCAAGAAACCGTCAGCACATTCATTTCGAAGATCGCGGTGCAGCTCCCAGCCTCGGCTGTCGCCCTGACCGGTGACCCCTCAGTCTTCCAATCCGAGGCATATGCCAGTCTCTTCGGTTTCTCATACGATGCGGCAACAGATTCCATTCGTGTCATACCCGAAGTTGTCCTGGTGAGCGCCATCGGAAATGTCTCAGCGGACGATCCGGACTCAATCATTCGAGCGGCATCACTTCTCGACACATGGCATGAATTGGGCTTGGCTACAGCCGAGCACAATCCACTCGTGCAGATTGCGCTGCAGCTGCAGGAACAACGCACTTCTACCTACCAAGTCATCGAGACACTCTCCCTGGTTCCCGCATACGGTGTCGTAACCGGAACGGCGGAGGCAGACCACATCACCGAAACCTCTCATCCGGCTTTTGTCATCGCAAATGCCGACGACGATGTCATTCTCACCTCGGCGAGCGCGGACCATGTGTTCGCGGGTGCTGGCGACGACACGATCACCACGAACGCGGGCGACGACACCATCGACGCCGGAACCGGTGACGACACCATCAACGCGGGTGCTGGCAGTGACACCATCACTGGCGGGGCCGGGGCCGACACGATCGAGGGCGGATACGGGTCCGACCGGTTCCTCTGGGCACGCGGTGACGGCAACGACACGATCAGTGAGAGCTGGAGCAACTCGGCCGACGTCGACCGGCTCGTGCTCTCCGACGTCACTCCCGACCAGGTCTCGATCCGGGCCGGCAAGACCACCAACGGCTTAGTCCTCGTGATCGCCGAGACCACTCCCGGTGCTGGTGACGGGGCCGAGATCACCCTGCCCTACGCCTTG
>NZ_AUIC01000004.1 GCF_000423505.1 Pseudoclavibacter soli DSM 23366 | reverse complement strand
AGGCCGAATGCCGAGGTGGTGCCGCCGAAGAGCATCATGCCGACGTTGATCAGGCTGAACACCATGTAGCCGACCATGGCGATCATGAGGATCTTGGCGCCGCGAGCCGAGGCGCGCACCTTGCCGCTGGCGAACAGCGCGAGCGTCACGCCGAACACCGAGAAGGTGGCGATGACTGCCTGCACGACAACACCGGGGTAGATGCTCTCGAATACGCCCGAAATGGCACCGATGAACACGCCCTCGGCTGCGCCGTAGAGCAGAATCAGCGGCACAGAGGGCTGCTTCTTGAACGAGTTGACGAGACCGAGCACCAGGCCGACGATCATGCCGGGCACAAGAAGTGCGGGAATCATCCAGCCGATGACCGCACCGGCGATGAGCACCCCGAACAGGGTGAACGACTTGACGATCACGCCGTCGTAGGTGAGGCGGTCGGCTGAGTCTGCCAGAGGGCGCGTCTGCTGGCCTGCAGCAGCGGGTTGCGCCTGCACCGGCTCGGCGGCGGCCGGACGGTCGTAGAGGTCGCGCAGCTGCTGGGCAGTGGCAGTTTCGCCGACGGCGGGCGCCTTGCCATTGAAGTATGCGTTGTTCGAGAGAACGGGGTTGTCCAGAGCCACAAGGCCTCCTCAGGTCGGTCTGTTTCTCAATCTGGTGCCACCTATCTTACTGGTGCTGCTGCGCGATGGGCGGTCTGTGGCTGAGAGAATCATGTGAATCGCCTGAGTATGCTGACAGCGTCGCAGGATGTCGTACTCCCGCCACAGTGTCGGCGGTCGGTCATAGAATGGGCGCGTCCGCATCCCCTGAAGAGGAGCACTCATATGGCCCTGTACGCGATCACCTACACCTATTCCGACGACGTCGAGGCCGTGACTGCGGCCAAGCCCGAGCATCGTGCGCACCTGCGCAGCTTGAACGAGCAGGGCATCCTGATCGCGTCTGGGCCGCTCGAAGGCGAGGGGCCGGCAGATGCGCTCATCGTGGTGAACGCTGACGATGCTGAGGGTGCGGCAGCACTCAGCGACGCTGATCCCATCTACATCGCGGGTCTGGTCACGGAGCGTCATGTGCAGCTGTGGAATGTCGTCATCGGCGGCGTCGGCGGTGCCGCCGAATGAGCCGACGCATTCGCCTGTTCGAGCCATTCACGCTGCGCGGTCTGACAGTGCGCAACCGCGTGTGGCTGCCGGCGATGTGTCAGTACTCTGTCGAGGCACGCGACGGCGTGGTCACTTCGTGGCATCTGGCACATCTGACTGCGCGCGCCATCGGTGGGTTCGGGCTGCTGCACACCGAGGCCACCGCGGTGGTTCCCGTGGGGCGCATCTCAGCCCAAGATGCCGGCATCTGGAATGACGAACAAGCCGAGGCCTGGCGCGCCGTGGTCGAAGCCGTGCGTGCGCAGGGTGCTGCGATCGGCATTCAACTCGCCCATGCTGGGCGCAAAGCTTCGGTGCGTCAGCCGTGGCACGGCAGCGCCAGCCTCACAGCAGAAGAAGGCGCCTGGCAGACGGTCGCGCCATCCGCCGTGGCATTCGACTCATTGGCGCAGCCGCGTGCGCTCGAACTCGATGAGATCGCCCAATTGCCAGCGGCCTTCGCCGCGGCTGCGGAGCGAGCCGTCGGTGTCGGGTTCGACCTCATCCAGATTCACGCCGCCCATGGCTATCTGCTGCACGAGTTTCTCTCTCCGCTGAGCAACCATCGCACCGACGCGTACGGTGGCGACTTGGCCGGGCGTGCCCGACTGCTCCTCGAAGTGGTCACTGCAGTGCGGGCTCGCGTCGGCGACGATGTGCCGGTCACAGTGCGCATCAGCGCCACAGATTGGGCCGAAGGCGGTCTCACGGTCGCCGAGTCGATCGAACTTGCGAAGCTGCTGAAAGCCGCGAGCGTCGATCTGATTGACGTATCGACGGGCGGCAACGTGCTCGCCGACATCCCGCTCGGCCCCGGCTACCAGGTGTCTGCCGCCGCTGCAGTGCGCACCGCAGGGTTGCCGGTGAGCGCGGTCGGACTGATCACTCGCCCAGAGCAGGCCGAGCAGATTCTGGTCGATGAGCGCGCCGACGTGGTGTTGGTGGGCAGGGCCGCTCTTGACGACCCCAACTGGGTGCTGCATGCGGCAGACGCGCTGCTGGGCGGTCACGCGGCTGAACTCTGGCCGCCGCAGCTCGTGCGCGGGCGCCAACGCTGAGGCTGATCGTTTGGGTCAGGGCCAGGCTCGTCGCACTCCGAGCGGGTTCGCGTTCAGCGTGGGCCAGCGAGCTCGGCGATAATCTCAGCTGCCGGGCGCGCCTGTGTCCACGCATGACCCGTGCCCGCCCACATCGCCTGCACTGAGGCATCGTCGAGCGCCGCGGCCCGAATGGGGGCAGTCAGCTGGTTCACCTCCGGGTACGCCGCTGGCGCAGCCGCATCGAACTCGTCGATGAAGGCGTTGCGCAGCCCGCGCGCCGGCCGCCCCGAGAACGCTCGGGTCACCACCGTCTGCGCATACTGCTGCGAAACCAGGGCATCGGCATGCACCGGCTTGGTACCGGCCTCCGGTGCGCGCAGCAACGCGGTGCCCACTTGCACAGCAGCGGCTCCGAGCCTCAGCAGCTCGCGCACTTGGTGAGCCGAATGGATGCCCCCGGCCGCGATCACCGCACCGTCGCGCTCCAGCTCGGGCAGCGCGAGCACCGTGCCCAACAGCTCGGTCAGTGGCGTGTTCGTGGGCTGGTCGGCGACATGAAATGTGGCGCGATGCCCGCCGGCCTCAGGGCCCTGCACCACGAGTGCATCAATGCCGAGTGCCAGAGCAGCCCGAGCCTCGTCGGGTGTGGTCACGGTGACCGCCACTGCGGTGCCATTTCGATGCAGCTGCTCGACGATCTCCTGCTGCGGAAGCCCGAAGGTGAACGACACCACTGGCACTCGGTGCTCGAGCACCAGCTGCACCTTGGCGGCAAAGGCGTCGTCATCGTCATGAGGCGTCGGGGTAGATATGCCGAGCCGGGTATATATCGGCGCGAGATGACCGCGGTAGGTGAGCACTGCATCCATTGGTGGTGTGTGCGGCTCTGGCACAAACAGGTTGACGCCGAAGCGCTCAGTACCGAGCGTGCGGGTCTCGGCAATCTGCGCCTCGAGTTGTGTGACGGTCTTGTAGCCCGCAGCCAGAAATCCGAGGCCTCCGGCGCCGGCCGCGGCATGCACAAGCTGAGGCGTTGAGGGGCCGCCGGCCATCGGCGCCGCCACGATCGGTACAGCCAGTGCAGGCCAAGAATGTGTCGTCATCAGTCGCCTCCTTGCGAGAGATCAAGGGCACGCCGCAGACGGCGCAGCCCCTCGTCGAGTTCTGGGTCGCTCTGATGACCATATCCGATCACAATGCCCTGCCCAATCGGCGGCGAGCTCACCGTCGAGGTGCTCCAGTACGATGACAGCGGCGTCACCCGCAGATGCTGTTGTGCACAGGCGGCGAGCAGTGCGGGCTCATTAGCGACGTTGAGGGCGGCATAGAGCCCGCCATCCATCGGTGCGACGCGAACCGGCGCCGACTCCAGCTCGGTGAGCACACGATCTCTTCGCTGGCGGTAGCGTCGCCGCATGCGCGCGGTGTGACGACCGAGGGCACCCGACGCGAGGTATTCGGCGAAGGCCTGCTGCACCACGTGTGACACCGGTGAGCCCAGATCACGGCGCACCTCGAGCACACGCGGCAGCAACGGTGCGGGGACGATCACAAACCCCACGGCGACCTCTGGCGCAACAGTCTTCGAATAGGTGCCCAACGTGGCAACCACCGGATCGCCTGGGTCGTCGAGCGCAGCCAGTGCCGGCAACGGCTGGCCAACGTGTCGCAACTCTGAGTCGTAGTCGTCTTCGATCACGAGCACCCGGTGTCGACGAGCCCAGTGCAGCAGCGAGAGGCGTCGGTCGACCGGCAGCGACCCGCCGAGCGGATACTGATGGCTCGGCGTCACGATGACCGCGTCGGGCATGGCAAGCGGGGGCTCGGGCAATTCGTCGGTCAGCAGCCCCGAATCATCAACCGGCAGTTCGACGAGCGCACCGCCCAGGGCTGTCACCACGCGCCGCAGCGAGGGGTATCCCGGCGACTCGACACCCACGCTCGCCTGCGTGGGGTCGCCGAGTGCGCGCAGCAGCAGTGCGAGCCCTTCGCGGGCACCGGCGGTCACCACCAGATCGTCAGCGGGGCGCTGCAGTCCGCGCATGCGGCGCAGATGGTCGCTGACGCCTGCCCGCAGCGCGAGCAGACCGGCCGGGGGCAGCGGGGTGGGCACCACCTCGGCGGCATGGCGCCACGCGCGGCGCCAGTCGGGGGTGATCAGCGCGTCGGTTGAGGGCCGATCAGGGGTGAAATCGATGGTGGATGCGCGGTCTGGGCCTGGTTGCGCGGCGTGCGTGAGTGGTCTGCGGGTCGGGCGCCCACTGCTCGCCGTCGGCGGATGCACGCGCGCCAGATCTGCATTGACCACGGTCGACGAACCGCGACGGGCCGTGAGATACCCCTCGGCGATCAGCTGGTCGTAGGCGGTCACCACGGTCGTGCGGGAGACGCCGAGCGCGGCCGCCCAAGCCCTCGTCGAGGGGAGCGCATCGGCCGCAGCGAGCGTGCCGTTCTCGATGAGTGCGCGCAGCGACGCGGCGAGCTGCGCACCCAATGGGGTGGCGCTGGCCCGGTCGAGCGAGACCGGGAGGGCTGTGGGCAGAGTGCTGCGCATGAACCGATTCTCGCGCATCCTGCCGAAAGTGGTCTGCTGAAAATGCAAGATTGTGGATATTGCAACCAACCACTTGCCGGGCGAGCATGAGAATCATGACTTTCAACAGCACATCGCAGACTTCGTCCGAAACCAACGAAATCGGCGGCCCCCTCGTCAAAACGGGGCTCGCTGACATGCTCAAAGGCGGCGTGATCATGGATGTTGTCACGCCCGAGCAGGCGCGCATTGCCGAGGATGCCGGCGCCGTCGCGGTGATGGCTCTCGAGCGCGTTCCCGCCGATATTCGCGCCCAAGGCGGTGTGGCGCGCATGAGCGACCCCGACCTGATCGACGCGATCATCGGTGCGGTGTCGATTCCGGTGATGGCCAAGGCCCGCATCGGTCATTTCGTCGAGGCGCAGGTGCTGCAGCAGCTCGGCGTCGACTACATCGACGAGTCGGAGGTGCTGAGCCCGGCCGACTATGTCAACCACATCGACAAGCATCAGTTCACCGTGCCGTTCGTGTGTGGCGCGACCAACCTGGGCGAGGCCCTGCGGCGCATCGGCGAGGGCGCGGCGATGATCCGCTCGAAGGGTGAGGCCGGCACCGGTGATGTCTCGGAGGCCACCAAGCACATCCGCACCATTCGCTCAGAGATCGCCCGGCTGCAGGCGATCGCGGCGTCGAATCCCGACGAGATCTACGTTGCAGCCAAAGAGCTCGCGGCCCCGCTGCCGCTGGTGCGCTATGTCGCCGAACACGGTGAGCTGCCGGTGGTGCTGTTCACCGCGGGCGGTGTGGCCACACCGGCCGATGCGGCGCTGATGATGCAGCTCGGCTCAGACGGAGTGTTCGTCGGCTCGGGCATCTTCAAATCGGGCGAGCCAGCCAAGCGCGCAGCGGCAATCGTCAAGGCCACCGCGCAATACGACGACCCGGCGGTCATCGCCGAGGTGTCGCGCGGTCTGGGCGAGGCCATGGTCGGCATCAATGTGTCCGACCTGCCTGCCCCTCATCGTCTGGCCGAGCGCGGATGGTGACCGCTCAGCCAGGCGTGCCCCGCATCGGCGTACTCGCCCTGCAAGGGGGCGTGCGCGAGCATATCGACGCGCTCGCGGCGCTGCAGGCCCTGCCGGTGCCGATTCGTCGGCCCGCCGATCTGGTCGGCCCCGACGGTGTGCGGGTGGATGGTCTGGTGCTGCCGGGTGGTGAATCCTCCGTGCTTGACCGGTTGGCTCGTATCTTCGAGCTCACCAATCCGCTGCGCGAGGTCATTGCTCAGGGGCTGCCGACGCTCGGCACCTGTGCCGGGCTGATTCTGCTCGCCCGCGAGATCGAGAATCCGGCACCAGGACAGACCAGTCTAGGGGTGCTTGACGTCACGGTCGACCGCAACGCTTTTGGGTCGCAGGTGCACTCTGAGGTGGCTGACGTCGACACGGTGTGGGGGCCGGTGCGTGCCGCATTCATTCGTGCTCCACGCATCGTGCGCGTGGGCGAGGGCGTGCGCGAGGCGGCTCGGCACCGCGGGCAGGTGGTCGCCGTTGAGCAGGGTAACGTGATCGGCATCGCTTTTCACCCCGAACTCACCGGCGACACCACCGTGCACCGCAGGCTGTTGCAGTTGGTCAGCGCACCGTCGTGCGACGAAGGGCCAGCAGCTCGCCAGTGACTGAGACTGCGATGGCGATCAGTGCCAGAGTCACCAGCCACCACATTGCGAAATGCTCGCCGATCCACGGCCATGCCGGCACCGAGAGCAGCAGTCCGCCAGCGGCGATGACTGCCAGCACCACGGCAACGACCAGCGGGCCACGTGCGCCGAAGCGCACCCAGACCGCGCCGAATGCCCCACCGATCGACATCGATGCGAGTGCGCCGAGAAACAACGTCAGCAGCAGCTGGCCGACGTTGCCAGAGCCGAGCGCATAGGTGTCGAAGACGTAGATGCCGGCGAACCAGTGACCGGTGAGCAGCTCCAGCCCAAGACCCACCGCTCCAAGCACGGCCACGTAGGCGGCGACGGCCACATGCGAGATCAGCGTGCCCAACGTAAATGAACGGCGTGTGGTGCCAAGCGCCAGGGCAAACGGAAACTGCGTCGCCACTGACTGCACGCCGAAGTACACGAGAAACCCCGGCAGCGACCAGACTGCGCCAGAGTTGCTGCGGATGCCGGCGATGTACTCCGCGTTGTCAGCTCCAGCTCCGGTGGCTCGCTGGATGGTCAGCGCGATGACTGCTGAAATGACGAACATCAGCCCCAGGATGGCCGCGGGGGTGACGACGCTGTTAGCCGGCACGTTCAACTGCAGCCGGGTGACTCTCGCGACGCGACTGAGCGGAGTCGCCTGACGGGGCGTGGTGAGGGTGGTCATGATGCCTCCTTGAGGGTCTCGGACGGCTGCTGTGCCGAGCCGATCGCGTTCACGACCTGCTGCAGTGTGGCGGCCTGAATGTCGACGCCTTCGTGTGCGGCGCGGGATGCGGTGGCCGGGTCGATCGGCCCCCGCACGGTGATGCTCGTCAGAGCGCCGACGCGATGCGTGGTGAGCACGTCGGCACCGGCGACAAACGGCGCGACTCGCGCGGCGATGCCGCTGACGGTGTGCGCGTACCCGTGCAGATCGTCTGCATCTCGATCGATGACGAGTTTTCCGCGGTCGAGCACGAGCACTCGGCTGAACAGTGGCGCCATCTCGTCGATCAGGTGTGTTGATGCGATCACCGTGCGAGGGTGCTCGGCGTGGTCGGTGATCAGGGTGTCGTAGAAGAGTTGCCGCGCTGTTGCATCGAGCCCCAAGTAGGGTTCGTCGAGAAATGTGAGCGGTGCGCGCGAGGCGAGGCCGACCACGACGCCCAAAGCCGAGAGCTGACCACGGCTGAATGATTTGACCTTGGTCTTTTCGGGCAGCCGGAACACCTCGAGCAGGTGCTCAGCCAGGTCGGCGCTCCAATTCGCGTGAAACCACGGCGCGATGCGCAGCACATGTCGCAGGCGATAGTCGTCGGGGTAGCGCTGATTGTCTCGGATGAAACTCAGCTCATCTTGGGTGTGCGCAGATTCGAACGGGTTCTCGCCATGCACGAGCACGCTGCCCGCGGTGGGGCGGTCTTGTCCAGTGATCAGCGACATCAGCGTGGTTTTGCCTGCGCCATTGCGGCCGAGCAGCCCGATGATCTCGGGCCGTTCGAGGGTGAACGACACGTGGTCGAGTGCAGTGGTGTCGCCGAAGCGTCGGGTGACCTTCTCAGCGGTGATGACGGGGATGGTCATAGCCTCTCCTTTTCGGTGGTTGGGGCGGGCCAGGCTTGGTCGATGGCCTGATGCACATCGGCCAGACTCATGCCGAGTTGACGAGCCTCGCGCAGCAGTGGCTGTACGTGTTGGTCGTCGAAATGGGCCCGGGCATCCTGACGCAACGCCGCGACGGCGCCGGCCGAGACAAACATGCCGATGCCACGTCGTTTATAGAGCAACCCGCGTTCGACCAGCAGGTTCAGTGCTTTGCCGGCGGTTGCGGGGTTGATGCGGTGAAACGCCGCGAGCTCATTGGTTGAGGGCACCGCGGTCTCTTCTGGGTAGCCGCCCGAGGCGATATCTTCTGCCAAACGCTCGGCCAGCTGCACGAAGATGGGCCGGTCTGGGGTGAACATCGGCACCTCCTCGTTGGTTCATTACCTGAGTAACTAACCTATGGTCAGAGTGCGCTGCTGTCAAGAGGCGGCGGAGCGCGCACTATCGTGGACGCATGAGCACACGCGCACAGCAGCTGGACGAGATTCTGTACCCGGCGATCGAGCCCTACCGCATCGAGCTTCTCGAAGTGGGGGAAGGGCAGCAGCTCTACATCGAGCAGTCGGGCAATCCGCAGGGGCGGCCAGTGGTCTTCGTACACGGCGGGCCGGGCGGCGGCACGAGCCCGTGGCAGCGCCGCTACTTCGACCCCGAGGTGTACCGCATCATCCTGTTCGATCAGCGCGGCTGCGGGCAGAGCACGCCATCGGCCGCCGATGGAGCCGATCTGTCGCTCATCGACACTCCGCGTCTGGTCGCCGATCTCGAGCGCATCCGTGAACACCTCGATGTCGTGCGGTGGCTGGTGTTCGGCGGATCATGGGGCTCGACGCTGTCGCTGGCCTATGCCGAGGCGCATCCCGATCGGGTGGTCGGCCTAGTGCTGCGCGGTATTTTTCTGCTGCGTCGGTGGGAGCTCGATTGGTACTACAACCGTGGTGGAGCGCAGAACATCTTTCCTGATCTGTTCGACCGCTACGAGTCGGTGCTGCCCGTGGCCGAGCGCGACGGTGACCATATCGCGACCTTCCACCGACTGCTCAATGGGCAGGATGCGCCACTTGCGCAGGATGCGGCCCTCGCGTGGACGGAATGGGAGTCGCATACCAGCCACCTGCTTGTGCCAGATGACGCGCCGCTCAGCTCTGCCGAGCTGGCTGAGCATCGCCGCTTCGCGCTGACCTTCGCGCGCATCGAGAATCACTTCTTCGTCAATGGTGGGTTCATGCGCGAAAACCAGCTGATTGAGGATGCTGGAAAGCTCGCGGGCATCCCTGGGGTGATCGTGCAGGGAAGGTATGACGTGGTCTGCCCGGCGCGCAGTGCCTGGGAGCTGCATCAGGCGTGGCCCGATTCGCAGCTGCTGATCACCCCCGACGCCGGGCATGCCTCGAACGAGGTGGGCACGGCGCGCTCACTTGTCGAGGCCACTGACGGGTTTCGCGAGTTCAGCTTCTGAGCGGCCTCGATTGCTCTTGCCCGGCGACCTCAGCGGAGTTGTTCGTGCGTGGTGAAGCGAGCACAGGTGTCGTGAAACGTGGTTTTGGTGGTGCCTGAGTCGCATTTGGTGACACCTGTGTGGGTTGGGTGTGTTGATGCTCTTGGTGGGGTGGGCACAAGGTGTCGCGAAACGTGGTTTGGTGGTGTGTGAGTCGCATTTGGTGACACCTGTGTGGGTGTGATGGGTCAAGCCCCAAGCACTACTCTTGCCCGGCGACCTCAAGAGCCGGCTCGATGTCGGCCAGTTGGGGGCCGAGGCCGATGTCGATCACGCTCAACTCGCCAGCGAGCCGGCGGCCAGCACCTTGGAGCAGTCCGGTTTTGGCAGCACCGAACGTCACCGTGAGATCAGCGGGCAGCACCACATCAGAGGGCGCCTCGCCAGAGTCGGGGTCGATGCCGCTGGGCAGGTCGACGGCGATCACCGCAGCGCGCAGCTCAGCTCGCCCGGCAGTGGTCGGCACTTCGCCAGTGAGCGGGTCGGCGAGGGCACGCACCTGCAGGGGCTGTGTGCCCGTGCTAGGAGTGTCACTGCTGCTGGTGCTCGCGGGTGCGTCGCCACGAGCGCGCAGCACCGCGTCAATGACGGTGGCAGCTCCGCCGCGCAGTGCCGCCTGCGCACCATGCCTGGTGCCAGTGCCCAAGATGCCATCGACGATGACATCGGCTTTGTGGGTCTGTCGAGTGGCCGCCTGTCGTAGCGCGGTGGTGTCGGCGCCAACGGGTGCGGCCAGCGTGGCCCCGGCATCGAGTGCGGCTTGCAGACCCGCCTCATGCACGTGGTCAGCCACCGGCAGCAGGTGCACATGCACCTCGGAGTCGGCGAGGTCTTGCCCAGCGAAGAGCGCGTCGCCGCCGTTGTCGCCGGGGCCGATCAGCATGAGCACGTGTGCGTCGCTCAGCGCGGTGCCACGGTCTTCGATCACACCGCGGATCTCGTCGGCGAGGGCGGCTGCGGCACGGCGCATGAGCGGAACGCCGGCGGCGATCAGCGGCTGCTCGGCGGTGCGGATCTGGGCTGCAGTGTAGGCCTTCATCTCTTTTAGGATACTGCGCGACGACAGCCCATTCACAGCTGCGGCAAGTGCAGTCAGGCGGCCTGCGCAGCGCTGCGGCGCTCAAGATCGAGCAGGATGGCCTTGGCTGCGGCCCCAGCGCGATAGCCGCCGAGGCTGCCATCGGCGCGCAGCACTCGATGGCAGGGCACCACGATGGGCACCGGATTGCCCGAGCAGCCAGTGCCCACCGCGCGCACGGCCTGTGGGCGGCCGAGGTGCTCGGCGATTGTCGAGTAGCTCACTGTGCTGGCATAGGGGATGCTCGCGAGATGCTCGCGCACCTCGCGGTGGAACCCGCGAGACAGCGCGAAGTCGACGGGTACGGTGAACGCGGTGAGCGCCCCGGCGAAATAGTCGTCGAGCTCAGAGGCAGCCTGTTCGATCAGGCGCCCCGCTGTGGTCGCGGTGTTCGGCAGCGGTTGCACAACATCGGGTTGGAGTGATTCGGTGACGGTGTCGAGCACCTGCGCGAAGCCCTCGGTTGAGAAGGCCAGGCGCACGAGCCCGTGATCGGTGGCGATGAGCAGCAGGCGGCCGAGCGGGGAGTCGACCTGCAGATGAGCGAGTGTGGTGGGCTGAGTCATGGTCTCAGTTTCGCAGTCGGGCGCTGCGCAGAGAAGAGCGCTGGCCCGACTGTGGAGAGATTTCGCACACGCTCAGCCTGTGTACAACCGGTGGCCTGTGCTGTGTCAGGCATCACGCCTCGAAAATCGGCCCGACGTCACGAGTGCGCTTCAACTCGAAGAAGCCCGGCACGCTCGCTGTCAGCGCTAGGCCGTCGAACAGGCGCAGTGCGGCGTCTCCGGTGGGCGCAGGAGAGACCACCGGCCCGAAGAACGAGTGCCCGGCAATGGTGAGAATCGGCGTGCCGACGTCGTCGCCGACGCGTGAGGTGCCGAGCGTGGTGCTCTCAGCGAGCACCGGCAGATAGCGGGTGAGGTCAGCCTCGAACAGCGCCTGATCGAGCCCGGCAGCGGCCAGACTCTCACGGGCGACGGCCTCGACGTCTCGGCGCCGATCATGGTGAATGCGCCGCCCGAGCTCGTCGTAGAGCGCCTTGACTGCGTCGAGCCCGACCTCGGCCTGCACCCGCGCGACCAGCAGACAATACTGCTGCGAGCGCTCGAAGAATCGGGCGTGCCGCTCATCAGGTTGCTGATTCTGCGGCAGCAGGGCGAGGCTCATCACTCGCCAAGTGACCGCCAGGCCACGCACCTCGGCCACTTCGGTCAGCCATCGTGAGGTCATCCAGGCCCAGGGGCACGAGGGGTCGAAGAAGCACTCCACTTCGGCAGCCGGTGAGGCGGGTGCGGCCTCAGCCACCGGTGTGGGCTCAGCGGCGGGGGTGAACCCCGGCCCCGACGGCACGGGAGCATTGCGCTGGTAGGCGAGTGCGGCATCCTGCGCATGTCTGTCGGCGGCTTCGTTCAGCGGATGCCCGGCATGGCCTTTGACCCACTCAAAACGCACCTGCCGCCCGGTCAGCGCCTCGTCGAGCTGTTCGAGCAAATCGCGGTTGAGCACCGGCTTGCCGTCGGATTTCTTCCAGCCGCGTCGCTTCCAGCCCGGCATCCACTTGGTCACCGAGTTGATCACGTATTGGCTGTCACACAGCACTCGCAGCGGTTCGTCGGCCGCAGCGGTCGCTCGCAGCAGCTCGATCACCGCCTGCAACTCACCGCGATTATTGGTGGCGTGCGGCCAGCCTCCGGCAGCCCAACGCTGATCGTCGATAACCCAGGCCCAACCGGCAGGGCCGGGGTTGCCGAGTGCGGAGCCGTCTGCGGCAGCGGTGATCGTCATGGTGCCTATTGTGCCACGCCTGATAAGCTAGGTCGTTGGCGGCTGTTCGAGCTGCCTGCGTCGTTGATCGACCTTTTCTCTTTCATACGGCGAACGGATGCGCCACCCGGCGCCTTCGCCTCACTCACCTCATGCGCGGGCCGTGGTGTCCGCAGAGAGATCGTGTACCTATGTCTGTCACCCCATCTGCCCCTGCCGCCGAGGCAGCTGCCCCGAAGCCGACCTTCGCCGAACTCGGCGTGCCGGCGCCGCTGGTCGAGGCTCTCGCCACCGAGGGCAAGACCACAGCCTTCCCGATTCAGGCCGACACCCTGCTCGACACCCTGCGCGGTCGCGACGTGCTCGGTCGCGGCAAGACCGGCTCGGGCAAAACCCTCGCCTTCTCGCTGCCGCTGGTCGCACGCTTGGGCGGCGAGCTCTCGGGCGGCCGCCGCACACCCGGCCATCCGCTTGCGCTGGTGCTCGCCCCGACGCGTGAGCTGGCCACACAGATCGCCGAAGTCATCGCGCCGTTGGCCAAGGCCTACCGGCTGCGCACCACCACCATCTTCGGCGGGGTCAAGCAGACCCGACAGGTTGACGCGCTGCGGTCTGGTGTCGACATCGTCGTGGCCTGCCCCGGTCGTCTCGAAGACCTGATGCAGCAGGGCGAGGTCAGCCTCGATGCGATCGAGATCACCGTGCTCGACGAAGCCGACCACATGGCCGACCTGGGGTTTCTGCCTGCGGTCACGCGCATCCTTGCCGCCACCCCCGGCAACGGGCAGCGCCTGCTGTTCTCGGCCACGCTCGACAACGGCATCGACAAACTGGCCAAGCGCTTTCTGCACGATCCGGTGCTGCACTCAGTCGACGAAGCCAACAGCCCGGTTGCCGCGATGACGCACCATGTGTTCGAGCTGGCTGGCGCAGACGCCAAGAAGGATGTTGTGCAGGCGCTCGCCTCTGGGCAGGGGCGCCGCATTCTGTTCATGCGCACCAAGCACCACGCCAAGCGGCTCGCCCGGCAGCTGACTGAGGCGGGTATTCCAGCGGTCGATCTGCAGGGCAACCTCTCGCAGAATGCTCGCGAGCGCAACCTCGCGCTGTTCGAGTCTGACGAGGTGCATGTGCTTGTCGCTACTGATGTGGCCGCGCGCGGCATCGACGTGCCCGAAGTCGAGCTGGTGATCCACGTCGACCCACCGGCAGAGCACAAGGCGTACCTGCACCGCTCTGGTCGCACCGCGCGCGCCGGGCACACCGGTGACGTGGTCACGCTCATGCTGCCCGAGCAGCGTCGTGACGTGCAGGCGCTGCTGCGCAAGGCGAAGATCACCGCGGCCCCGATCAAGGTCAGCGCTGACTCTCCTGAGGTCACCGAGCTGATCGGCGAGGTCGCGCCCTACGTGAAGCCGAAGGCCCCCGAGCCCTCGCAACGTGGCGGCGGCACCTCCCAGGGCGCCAACGCGCGGCGCAAGCGTGCGGCGCGTGAGCAGCGAGAGGGCCAGACTCAGAACGGTGGCCGCGGCGCGGGCAAGAGCAGTGGCGGGCAGAGCCGCAGCAGCCGCTCGGGCAGCGGCCGCTCGGGCAACGGGCGATCAGGCGGCGCAAAGCGCAGCAGCGCTGCCAGCGTGAGCCGGGGCAGCGGTGTGGGGCAGCTCGCCGGGTCACGAGGGCGCAGCGCGCGCTCGCACGGCGCACGCTGAGCCGGTGCGGCTCGGGCTACTCCAGCCCGCGCCGGCGCTTGAGCGCACGTAGACGTGCAGCACTCGACAGCTTCGGCGGGTCGACCACCAGCCGGTGCGCCAATTCGGCGACCTTCGGGCGCTGGTCGTCTTGGGCATCCGTGATGACCGCTTTGGCCGCAGGCGCGTCGAACTGGGTGAGGGCCATCAGCGCGCTCACCGCCAACTGCTCGTCTGGTGTGCTCGAAATGAACGATCGAAGCGGCTCGATTGCCCCGTCGGCGGCCGGGCTGCCGATCGTCGAAAGCACCTCGAGCGCCTGCTGACGATGGGTCAGCGGTTGAGCGTCATCATGCAGCACCTCGAGCAGCGGTGACACCCCCTGCTGCTCGTACCCGGAGAGCAGCTGAGTGACCATGTCGTGCTCTGCGCGCTCGCGAGAGCCGAGCTGGGTGACCAACCGAGGAAGCAAGCGGGGGTCGTGCACGCGCGCGAGCATCCATCGGGCTTTTCCAGCGACTTTGGGGGAGGGGTCGTCAAGCAAGGGCCAGACGGCGTCGGCATATGGCCGCCCATCGATTTTGCTGAGGGCGTGCACCGCCTGCTCACGCACCACGGCGCGATCGTCGTGCAGCTGCCCGAGCACGGCGGGCACCCACGAACGATCCATGCGCACGAGCCCCCAGACAATGGTTTCGCGTACGAAGAATTCGGGCTCCAGCCACAGCAGCTTCACCAGAGTGGATGCGGTGGTCGAGTCAGCGCGTCGACCCACCTCGAGCGCGGCCTGGTGGCGCAGTTCGGCGGGCTGTGTGAGATCGGCGAGCACGTCGAGCAGATGCGCGGTCGAGGGCTCGCCGTCAGGAGGCTGTGGTGCGGTTGGGTCATCGTGCATGAGTACGAGTCTAGAGCGCCGTGCCCCGTGGTGAACGGAGTCTACCGCTGCAGTTCTTGCGCGCGGGCGCACTCGATGCACAGTGTTGCATCGGGGCGTGCGGCGAGGCGTCGGGCGTCGATCTCGCGCCCGCAGACGGCGCAGACGCCATAGGCCCCGCGTGCCGCTGCGTCGACGGCGCGCTGCAGCCGCTCGCGTTCGGCCACAGCCTGCTCGAGCATGGCCTGCGCCTTGGACCACTCGAACGAAACAGGTACGCCGTCTGGGTCGTGCTCGTCGTCGGCCGACTGCCCCTGCTGCAGCGACCGCACTTCGGCAAGGCGGTTGCGCGCCTGCTGCTCACGGCTGTCGGCTTCAGCCAGCAGCTGGCGCAGACGCTGAGACTGATCGTCAGGTGCAGCGTTCATGTGAAGGTGTGCGCAGACGTCGGAGTCACCGCTGCTCTGGGCCGGGTGTGCTTGCTGGCGGCACGACGCCAGAGCCAGCTGGAGGAACGGTGGGCGGCGCACCTGGCACGTAGACCGGCCCGGCGCTGTTGACTGGCTGGAATGAGTATTGTGCCGGCGGCTGAGCACCTGCGTACGGAGGCAGAGTGGGCGGCACCGACGGATTGCCTCGCTCAGGGGCGCCATGCGCGCGATTGCGCCGCCACTGCCAGAACCAGAGGGCGATCGCTCCGACGCCGATCAGCTGGGTCGCCAGCCAGAACACGATTCCGGCTACTGGCACGCTGAGCGCGAGGGCCAGCAGCGGGGCGCCGACCAGAATCTGCACGTAGGTGTTCGCTCGCCGCAGGATGAGCCGCCCGATGAGCGCGGCAACAACCACATGAGCGAGCAAGCCCAGCAGTATGGCCAGCAGCAGCAGCCCTGCGGCGATTGGCAGGCCGATGTAGGTCAGTGCGACGAGCACGATGGCAATTGGTGTGGCTGCAAGCACGATGAGACCCGCCAGTACGCTCCAGCCGAATCTCGAGACTCCAACGGCTGCGGTGCTGCGTACCCAGCGCGGAGCCAGGAAGGTCACCAGGGCCGCGGCTGCGGTGAGAGCCAGCAGGCCGTAGAGCAGGCCGAGCAGCCATGCGCTGAACTGCTCACCAGCGCTGGGCTCGGCTGTGGTCTGCGGCGCGTGGTAAGAGATGTCGCCGCCCACGTTTTGCTGGACATTGGAGCTCAGCTCGTGGTCGGCTGCGTAAACCAGATCGCGACCGATAGTGCCGCCCAGAGTCAAATCACCCGCACCGACCATGGCATCTCGTCTGAGTGTGCCGTCGATGGTGACGGTGCTGCCGGCCAGAGTGGCATCTTGGCCCACCGTGGCAGTGTCAGAGATGTGCACGGTTTCGCCTGCCAGTGTCACACTGCGCTCGACGTCTCCGCTGATCACGATCGACTGCGCTGCTGCGCGTACGCTGCCGGTCACGGTGCCTTCGATCACCACCTCCTGTGCCGCGGCAATGACATCGCCTTCAACCTTGCCGGTCACCACCACTCGTTGGCCTGCGGCGAACACATCGCCGTTGATCGTGCCTTTGACGGTGATGGTCTCGCCGGCGGTGTAGACGGTGCTATCGGCATCGCTAACAACCTGGTCGCTGCTGGCAGCGACTGCCGCAACGGGCAGCCCGATGGCGAACAAGAGGCCCAAGGCCAAGGCGAGAAGCCATGGACGGCCACGCCGCCGCGATCGGCTGGCGACGGATTCACCGTTGGAAGCTGGTGCAGTGGTGGCTTTGTCTGAGGTCATGCCTTGAGCCTATCGGCAGTCACTGACATTGCATAGGTCGGGCATAATGTGGGGCAAAAAATCGCACGCGAAAAGGTGCGACGACCGGTGATCTGAAGTGTGCATCCATAAGCGTGGCAGGAGCTGACAGACCGCGGTTTTCCCCGCCTGCGCCCTGCCTCCAAACTTGTCAGTGGGTCATGACAGACTGGCACCATGACCAGAGATCACGCATTCGACCCGCGGCAGCAGCACGACGCTGACGCGCGGTCGGGCGACAGTGCGCAGCGCGGCTTTGATGCGCCGACGGATGCTTCAGCGGCAGACGCCACATGGTCGTGGCGAGGCATGGTGATCGACGATATCGAGTGCGCGCAGTTCGAGGCTGAGCGAGTGCTGGCTCGCCAGTATCGATGGCTGGCCGATCTGCACGTGGCTGTTGTGGCCGAGGCCCATGAGGCGCGGGTCGACCCTGGGGTCATGCTGCGAGGAGCCCATGCTGAGGTCGCACGTGCGCTGGGCTGGTCAGAGCGTATGGTTTGCCGGCGCATGAACGTGGCTGAGCAGGCGGCGCGCCAACTCCCCTCGGTCATGCGCGAGTGGGAGAGCGGTGCGTTGACCTGCCAGCACGTCGAGGCAATCGTGGCTGAAGTCGGTGGGGTTCCATCTGCCGATGTGCAGGGCTTCGCCGATCAGCTGCTCGAGGCTCGGCGCCAGAGAAATCTCACCCCGTCGCAGCTGCGCAAACTGGCACGGCAGATGCGTGAAACTGAGCAACCTCAGTCAATGTTCGAGCGGCACGAGGCTGCACGCAACGAGAGACATCTGCGACTTGACCCGGCAGATGACGGCATGGCCTGGCTGAGCGTGCTGTTGCCGGCGGTCGAAGCGAGTGCGGCCTATCAGCGTATTCGGGCGATCGGCGGCAGTGTGCATTCGAAGCGCACTGATCCGCGCACCAGAGGGCAGCTCCACGTCGATGTGTTGCGCGATTTGCTGATCCATGGAGTGATTCCTGCGGCTGAAGCTCCTCGCGTCGATGAATATCACGGGCCGGCCGGCGAAAGTGTGCGGCAGGTTCGCGAGCAACTCGTCACGGCGGTCAACGAGGCACCGACTGACAACGGCGCGGGCGTTGGTGCTGGCCGAGGCACAGGCCTCGGCGCGGGCATCGTCGCTCACGTCAATGTCACTGTTCCTATGCTCACGCTGAGCCGTGGCGTCGCAGGGGCTGAAAGCGCTCCCAGCGGGTCGGCCGGTGTTTCTGCGCCAGAGGCAGACATCTACCCCTGGCTGCAAGGGTACGGACCGATCGACGAGGTGACTGCGCTGCGGCTTGCCGCGGGCAGCAGCGATCTGCGCCGCATCCTGACCGACCCAGTCACTGGAGTTGCGCTTGCTTACGGCAGGCGAAAATATCGACCGCCGAAAGAACTCGCAGCATATCTGCTCGACCGCGATCAGACCTGCCGTTTTCCGGGGTGTGACACCCCAGCCGGTCAGTGCGAGATCGACCACACCGTTGACTGGCAATACAACGGGCCGACCGACGCAACGAACCTTGCGCTGTTGTGCCGACGGCACCACGTGGTCAAGCATCATTCCGCCTGGAAGGTTCATCACCTCGATGATGAGGCAACGCTCCTCTGGACCAGTCCGTCGGGTACGCGGTACACGACGAGCGCGGCATCTGCCGATGTGCGGGTGCGCGCCCGACCATCCGAGGCGCCCTTGCAGACTCCTGTGTTCATCTCCCAAGACGATGCCCCTCCGCCCATATGAGGCTCAGTCGATGATGAGGATGCTCGAACGGCCGTGCCCGAAAGCGATGCCTGAAAACAGCGCCGTTGATCGTGCACTTGACGGTGATGGTCTCGGGTGGTGTAGACGGTGCTGTAGACGGTGCTGTCGGCATCGCTGACAACCTGGTCGCTGCTGGGCAGGGAGAGCGCCGACGTGCACAATGGAGACCATGACTGCCAAGCCTCGAGCCGGAACGACGTAACTGCTGACCTGCGCATCCATCGGTGTGACCGGAGCGCTGCTGCTGGCGCCGGCGAACTGGGCGTCGACAGCGCTGTTCACGGTGTGGCCCACGGCGTCGATCGGACTGGCCGGGCTGTGGATTCTGCCGTCGGTGGTGGCGTTGCGGTTGCTGCAGCGGCCTGGTGCGGGGCTGCTCGTGGGGCTGCTCGCCGGGTTGGTGCTGGTGCCCGTCTCGAGGTTCGGGCTCACGAGCGTGTTGACCAACCTCTGGTGGGCGTTCTTCGCTGAGGTCGGATTTCTGGCCACGGGCTACCGTGCCTGGCGCACGTGGCAGCACTACGTCGGTGCTGCGGCCGCAGGCGTGGTGTACCCGCTGACGGCGGCCGGGTTCTTCGGCCTGTGGGTGCAGCCACTGTGGTCGCAGGTGCTGTTCTTCGCTCTGTGTGCGGGCAGTCTGCTGCTGGCGACATGGTGCGGCATAGCGATTGCGGATGCCCTCCGGCGCGGCGGGGTCGGGCTGGCGCGAGCGAGCCGAGCGCGGTGAGTGCTCACGAGCTTCTTGAGCTGTGCCGCGACAAGTGTGACGAACAGCAGTGCATTGAGGTGCGCACGGACATGTCTCCGGCTACGTTTGGGGCATGACCGTGCGCACGCTCCACTTCACCAGCGAGTTCGCGACGCTGCTTCCCGAACTCAGCGTGTCGCCACGCGTCGATGACGCGGCGCCCGAGTTTGAGCTGCAGGCCATTGAGCTGAATCATGAACTTGCCGCAGAGCTCGGTCTACCGCCGGGGTGGCTCGACTCCGACGAAGCGCTGCAGGCGCTCGCCGGCGTGCGAACACCTGCCGGCGCTCAGCCAGTCGCGCAGGTCTACGCCGGCCATCAGTGGGGCGTGTTCAAACCAGTGCTGGGCGACGGTCGAGCACAGTTACTCGGCGAGATCGACACGCCCCAAGGCCGTTACGACGTGCACCTGAAGGGCACCGGGCCCACGCAGCTCTCGAGAGTCGACGGTTGGGCGGCCGTAGGCCCGATGCTGCGCGAATTCCTGGTCAGCGAGGCCATGCACGCTCTCGGTGTGCCCACCACTCGATCGCTCGCAGTGATCGCCACCGGCCAGCACCTCGAACGCGACGGCGTGCAGCTGCCTGGCGCAGTGCTCGCCCGAGTCGCGCGCAGCCATCTGCGATTTGGCAGCTTTCAGTATGTGCCCGGCACCGGCGATCTCGGCCTGCTGCGGCGACTGGGCGACCACGCAATCCAGCGGCTGTATCCCGACGCTGCGCGAGCAGCGCATCCATACCGCGCACTGTTCGCTTCGATCGCCTCATCGCACGCTCGTCTGACCGCCGACTGGATGCGCTTGGGATTTGTACACGGGGTGCTGAGCACCGACAATGTGACGATTTCGGGCGAGACCATCGACTACGGGCCTTGTGCGTTCATTGATCGGTACGACCCGACAGTCTGGTACAGCTCGATCGACGAGCACGCACGCTACGCCTATGAACGCCAACCTGAGATCATGGCCTGGAACCTGGCGCGACTGGGCGACGCGCTGGCGCCGCTGCTCGGCGAGACCCCGGCTGAAGCGCAACAGGTGATTGACGATACCGTGCAGGCGTATATCGACGAGTACGCCGAGCGTCGACTCGAGGCGTTCACTGCGAAGCTCGGGCTGCGCGATACCTCACCGGCTCAGCCGTTGATCGAGCGTGCGCTGCGTCTGCTGGCTGCTCACAGCATCGACTTCACGAGCTTCTGGGCGGCCCTTGCCGACGCGGCCAAGGGCAACGAAGCACCAGTGCGAGAGGCGTTCACCGCTCAGGGCGTGGCCGGGTCTGCATTGCTTGACACCTGGCTGGCCGAGTGGCGCGCGCTGCAACCGTCGCCTGAGATCATTCGCTCGGTGAACCCGCGATTCATTCCGCGCAACCACCTGCTCGACGCAGCGCTCACGGCTGCCAATCAGGGTGATTTCGACGCGCACCGAGAGCTGCTCGAAGTGGTTCGGCACCCGTACGCGGCTCCCGGTGCACACCCGGCCAAGTTCGCCGAGCCCGGCCCCGACCTCGAGTTCGTGACCTTCTGCGGCACCTAGTGCTGTGCGGCCAGACGTGCCGCGTTGCGTGCGGCCAGCGTCACGGTGAGCTGCCCGACGCGCGGCACGAACACGCTGGCGCGCTCCATCACAGAGTCGGCGAAGTTCGCTCGCTCTGAGACGTTCACGCAGATGGCGCCATCGCGCAGTTCGTGGGCCTCGATGGGGTCGAACGCAGCAACCGGAACCGCTGATACCACGAGGTCGGCCTCGGCCAGCGCCTGCTCGCGCGTGTAGTCGGAGTCGGCCACGAAGTGCGTGTGCCCAGCCTCGGCAGGTTCGAAAACCACTGCGCCGTCGGCGTCGAGCGAGTGCACCCGCACCCCATCGTTGGCGAGCATCGCCGCCAGGGGTTTGCCCACGATGTCGCTGCGGTTGATGACGCATGCGGTGAGCCCGCGAAGTGGCTTTTCGCCGGTGGGCGAGACCGCGTGCTGTAGCAGCTTGAGGATGGCCAAGGGCGTACACGGCAGAATGGCCGGCCACTGGTGGGTCGGGTCGACGAATCGTTGGTTCTCCCAGAGCAGGCGCGCCCAGAACGAGTGCATGCCCTCAACGTCTTTGCGGGGGTCGACCAGTTCGCGCAGCCAGCGATCGGCCGCAGGGTCGCGGAAAGGGTAGTAGAGGAAGATGCCGTCGACCGTGTCATCGTGGTTTGCGCGCGCAATCGCCTGCTCGACCTCGTCTGGGGTGACCTGCCAGACGTCAAGGGTGATGCCGGCGGCTTCGAAGCCCTTGCGTGCATACTTCGCGTAGACCGCAGCCGGGCCTTCGGTCTGGCCGAGCAGCCCCACGACGCGAACCTCGCGGCCGGTGGCTTTGATCTGTTCGACCTGGGCGATGGTCTCGTCGCGGTAGCGTGCGGTGATCGCACGGGGCTCGAGTACGGCAGCGGTCACGGTGTCCTCCAGATCAGCGATGTTTCAAGGGTACCGGGATGGCGCGACTGGTGTGGGCGCGACGCGTGCATCCACCCAGAAAGTACAGGAATGGACATGTTCACTCAACGGGGCTAGCATGAGTCTCATGGCAACCCCTGTGCAGCTGTGCGACCGTGATCTCGTTCTCGACCCGTGGGTCACCGATACCCGAACCGGCTACGGGCCGGGGGCTTCGGTGCACGACAGCGGGCACATACGCGCCGGTGGCCAACAGCCGCTGCCCGAGCGCTATCGCAGCGCATCCGCCGCAGAGTTGGCCGAGCGCATTGAGACCGCCCGCCGCACGCTCGGCACTCGCGTGCTGGTGCTCGGCCACTTCTACCAGCGTGACGAGATCGTGCAGCATGCCGACTTCGTGGGCGACTCGTTTCAGCTGGCGCAGCGCACCACCGAACATCCCGAGGCTGAGGCGATCGTGTTCTGTGGCGTGCACTTCATGGCGGAGACCGCCGATATCCTCTCGAAGCCCGATCAGGCCGTGCTGCTGCCGAACCTCAACGCGGGCTGCTCGATGGCCGACATGGCCACATTCGCGCAGCTGCGTTCTGCTTGGGAGCAGCTCGAGCAGTCGCTCGGCACCGAACCCGATGCGCAGGGCCGCGTGCCGCTGCTGCCGATCACCTACATGAACTCGTCTGCAGCAATCAAAGCCTTCTGCGGTGCACACGGCGGCATCGTGTGCACCTCGTCGAACGCGGCGACCGTGCTCGAGTGGGCGCTGCAGCGCGCCCAGCGGGTCATTTTTCTGCCCGATCAGCACCTCGGTCGCAACACCGGGCACGCCTTCGGCATCAGCGATGAGCAGATGCCGCTGTGGAATCCCCGCCAGCCGCTGGGTGGCAACAGCAGTGAGACACTGCAGAATGCCCGCATCATCCTTTGGAACGGCTACTGCTCGGTGCATCGCCGGTTCACCACGGCACAGATCGCCGAAGCCCGTTCCCGCCGCCCCGACGTCGAGGTGATCGTGCATCCTGAATGTCCCGCTGATGTCGTCGACGCCGCTGACGGCGCCGGATCCACCGACTACATTCGCCGCCGCGTCGAGCAGGCCCCGCCCGGTGCAAGCCTGGCGATCGGCACCGAGGTGACACTGGTGCACCGCCTGGCCGAGTCGCGCCCCGACCTTGAGATCACCTGCCTCGACCCGGTGGTGTGCCCGTGCTCGACCATGTATCGCATTCACCCCGGCTACTTGGCGTGGGTGCTCGAACGGCTGGTCGACGGCGAGGTGGTCAACCGCGTGCAGGTCGACCAGAGTGTGCGTGCCGACGCCGGGCTGGCGCTCGAACGCATGCTCGCCGCGCGCCCGTGATCGTCGTCGGCAGTGGCGTCGCCGGGCTGAGCGCCGTGATCACTGCACTGCTCGCGCCGGGTGACGAGCCCATCGTGCTGCTGACCAAACAGCGCCTCGAAGACTCGGCAACCGACCGCGCCCAAGGCGGCATTGCCGTGGCACTCGGTGCCGACGACAGTGCTGCCGAGCACGCCGCCGACACGCTGGCCGTCGGCTGCGGCGTCAGCAGCCGGCGGATGGTCGAGTTGATCACCGCCGAAGGCCCGGCCGCAGTGCTGCGACTGGTCGCCGCAGGGTGCGTCTTCGATCGCGACGAGGCGGGTGGGCTGGCACGTGGGCTCGAGGCAGCTCATCGTCGGCCTCGCATCCTGCACGCCGGAGGCGACGCGACTGGTCACGAAATCGAGCGTGCCCTGCTTGCCGCCCTCGACCGGCTGCGCGACGCTGACGGGCGTGGCCGAGTCACGGTATTCACCGATGCCGCGCTCATTCGCGTGTGCACACGCGACGGTCGGGCAGCTGGGGTGGATGCCCGCGTGGCAGGCCTCGTGCGTCACTTCGACGACACTCGCATCGTGCTCGCCACAGGCGGCGCCGGCCAGCTGTACCCGGTGACTTCGAACCCGGTGGTCAGCACCGGCGACGGCATTGCGGCAGCCTGGCGAGCCGGGGCGGCAGTGGCCGATCTCGAGTTCGTGCAGTTTCACCCGACCGTGCTGGCTGTGGGTGCGCGCACGCTCGTCTCAGAGGCAGTGCGCGGCGCCGGGGCCGTGCTGCGTGACGCCGACGGCCACCGCTTCATGCCGCAGCGCGACGCGCGCGCCGAGCTCGCACCTCGCGACGTGGTGGCGCACGCCTGCGCCGAAGTGATCGCCACACAAGACGGCCAGCCGGTGCTGCTCGACACCACCACGATCGACACCGACGGGCAGCCCCGAGCGCAGTGGCTCGCCCAGCGTTTTCCGACCATCTCGGCGGCCTGCACCGCAGCCGGGCTCGACTGGTCGCGCGAACCGGTGCCGGTGTCGCCGGCCGCACACTATCTGATGGGTGGCATCGTTACCGACGACTGGGGGTGCACCAGCGTGCCGGGGCTGTACGCGGCAGGGGAGTGTGCCCGCACCGGGCTGCACGGCGCCAATCGTCTGGCCTCGAACTCGCTGCTCGAAGGGCTCGTGATGGGCGCGCGCGTGGCTGAGGCCCCCGACGAGCCCGCGCACCTCGAATCAGGCACCCCGGTCTCGCTCGCTCAGCCCCAGCCTGGCCCGTTCAGTCGCAGCGAGCTGCAGCGTGCGCTGTGGCAGGGCGCGGGGCCGATCCGCGACCAGGCCGGTCTCGAACAGCTGGCCGACACGCTGGCCGCAGCCCCGGTCGACGTCGACGACACGATGGATGCCCGCGCGCTTGAAGACCGCAGCCTCGCCTTGGTCGGCCGCCTCGTGGTAACCGCGGCGATCGCTCGCACCGAGTCGCGTGGTGCTCACCGGCGCACCGACTTTCCTGAGACTGATCCGGCCCAGGCGCACTCACGCGTCTTCACGAAAGCGAGTGGGATATGAGCGACACAGTGATCGGGCCAGTGCTGCCAGAGCACGAACTGAGCGAGCTGGTGGCGCGCGCCCTGCACGAAGACGCGCCGTGGGGAGATCTCTCTGCTCAACTGCTGCCGCCCGACCTGAGTATTCGCACGCAGCTGGTGGCACGCGAACCCGGTGTGCTCGCCGGCACCCGGGTGTTGCGCGAGGTGTTTGCGCAGACCGGAGCGGGCATCCATGTGCACGTAGCGGCAGCAGACGGCGACCGCTTTGCCGCCGGCGCGGTGTTGGCCGAAATCGACGGCCCGGCACGCGGTGTGCTCACCGGCGAACGGGTTGCGCTGAACCTGGTGCAGCGGTTGAGTGCCACGGCGACGCTGACCAGGCGCTTCGTCGATGCGGTCGCGGGCACCGGCGTGCACATTGTCGACACCCGCAAAACCACGCCGGGGCTGCGTCTGCTGCAGCGCGAGGCCGTACGCGCCGGCGGCGGGGTGAATCACCGCACCGGCCTCTCTGACGCTGTGATGCTCAAAGACAACCACCTGCAGGCCCTGGGCGTTGCCGGCCCCGACGACCACGCCGGCCTCACCCGAGCCGTTGCTGCGGTGCGCGCCCGACTCGGCCACACCGTGCACCTTGAGGTGGAGGTCGACCGCATCGACCAAGTCGAACCAGTTATCGCAGGCGGAGCCGACACCGTGCTGCTCGACAACATGAGCTGCGACCAGTTGCGCCAGGCAGTCGACATCGTGGCACACCGCGCCCGCACTGAGGCCAGCGGCGGGGTCAGCCTCGATCGAGTGCGCGAGATCGCCGAGACCGGGGTTGATCTGATCTCGGTGGGCGCGCTCACACACAGCGCCACGGCGCTCGACCTCGGCCTCGATGTGGTCTCATGAGCGAGGGCGCCGGGCTGGTCGTGTTCGACGCCGCAGCGGGGCAGCCGCTGCGTCGCGAGGTGCTGCAGCAGATGTGGCCCTGGCTCACCGGTGCTGGTGGCAACCCGTCGAGCGTGCACGAGCTCGGGCGTGCCGCTCGGGCGACGTGGGATGACGCCGTCGAACGCGTGGGTGCCGCGCTCGGCGCGGCCGGGCAGCGCATCACCATCACCTCGGGGGCGACCGAGGCCGACAACCTCGCCATCAAGGGCATCATGGCCGCACAGGTCGCCGCCGGGCGCTCGCACGTAGTGATCTCGGCGGTCGAGCACTCTGCCGTGCGCGAATCGGCGGCCTGGCTCGGTCACCACGGTGTCGAGGTGTCGATCTGCCCGGTCGATGCTGCCGGTCATCTGCGGCAGGATGCGCTGGTCGACTTGGTCACCGAGCACACCGGTCTGGTCAGCGTGGGGTTGGCCAGCGCCGAGATCGGCACAGTGCAGCAGGTGCCGCAGATCGCCGCGATCGCTCATGCGCGTGGTGCGGTGGTGCACACCGACGCGGTGCAGGCCGTCGGCAGCGTGCCGGTGCGCTTCGACGAGCTCGGGGTCGACGCGCTCACCCTCAGCGCGCATAAACTCGGCGGCCCGGTGGGCGCGGGCGCACTGATCACCCGCTGGTCAACCCCCATTGAGGCGCAACTGCACGGTGGTGGGCAGCAAGATGGGCTGCGGGCCGGCACGCAGGATGTCGCGGCGGCGATCGGGCTGGCCGCCGCAGTAGAGCTCGCGGTTGCCGAGCAGGCGGCGCAGCCGATCGAGCAGTCATCTGCCCTGCGCGACCGTCTGATCGACGAGGTGGGCCGCCTCGTGCCGCAGGCGATGCTGACTGGCGACCCGGGCATCCAGCGGCTGCCCAGACACCTGTCGTGGTGCGTGCCCGGCGTCAGCGGAGAGAGTCTGCTGGTCGACCTCGAAGCGCGGGGGTTTCTGTGCAGCTCGGGCTCAGCGTGCGCCGCAGGGCGCGACGAACCGAGCCCGACACTGCTCGCGCTCGGCATCGATGCACAGGCGGCTCTCGGCGCGCTGCGAGTCACCCTGCCGCGCGAGGCTACCGCAGCGCAGGCGGACGGGTTTGCCCACGCGCTCGCAGAGGTATTGAGCTGTCGGGTGAGGTGAGGCTAAGCTCAGTGCACCATGAGCAATACCTCGATCACGAATGCCGAATCCGGGCTGGTTCATGCCGAGGTCGTGCGCCGCGAGCTGGTCACCCCGCACATGGTGCGGGTCACGCTGAGCGGCGATGATCTGCGCCGCTTCGTGTTCACCGGGTTCGACCAGTGGTTCCGGCTGGCTATTCCGGTGCGCGACGACGGTTCGAGCCTGGCCGATCTGCCCGACTCGTTCGGCATCGGCGGCTACCTGCGCTACCTGCGCCTGCCCAAGCAGACCAGGCCGGTGATTCGCAACTACACGGTGCGCAGTTTTCGGCCGGCCACCGACGCCGCGGCTCTGCCAGAACTCGACATCGACTTCGTGGTGCATGGCGATCAGGGCATCGCCGGCCCGTGGGCGGCCGCGGCCAAACCCGGCGATGCAGTCGCGCTCATCGATCAGGGGCATGGCTGGCCCGATCAGCGCCCTGCCGACTGGGTGCTGCTGGTCGCCGACGAGAGCGGCCTGCCTGCTGTGGCAGGCATTCTGCGCGATCTGCCCCGCGACGCGGTGGGGCACGCCTTCATCGAAGTGCTCGATGAGCGCGACCGCCAGCCCACTGGCGCACCCCGTGGGGTGCAGGTGCATTGGCTGGCACGCTCGGGCGGCGAGGCGCCCGGGTCGCTGGCGCTGCCCGCGGTGCAGCAGCTGAGTTTTCTGCCGGGGCGGGTGTCGGCCTTTGCCGTGGGCGAGCAGGCGCTCGCTGCAGGAGTAAGGCGTCACCTTGTTCGCGAACGCGACGTGCCCAAAGGCGATGTGACCTTCTCGGGATACTGGCGCGTGGGCCGCTCGGCGCCGAGCTAATTCTGAGGCTCACCCAAGGTCGGCGACACCTCGTCGAGCACCGCGCGCACCAGGGCGGTCAGCTGCGCGGGGTCGGCACCGGGGGCCTCAGGGTGCCATTGCACGGCCAACACCCACGGCGAGGCCTGCTCGAGGGCCTCGACGACCCCGTCATCGGCCCGGGCCGTCACGCTCAGGCCTGGGGCAATTGCGTCGGCTGCCTGATGGTGAGCCGAACGGATGCCCACTCGCGTTCGCCCCAACGCCTCGGCCACAGCGCTGCCGGGCTCGAGATTCACCTCGTGGTCGCTGAACGAGTTAGGCACCACGGCATCGCGGTGCGGGCCGTCGTCGCCGAGGTGCTGCACGAGCGTACCGCCCAAGGCGACGTTGATCAGCTGCAGCCCGCGGCAGATGCCGAACACCGGTCGACCCTCGGCCACCGCAGCGCGCACCAGCGCAGCCTCGGTGTCATCGACTCGGCGGTTGTACCCGCGCACCGTGGCATGCGGTTCGGCCCCGTAGAGCGCCGGGTCAACATCGGCGCCGCCCATGATCACGATCGCGTCGAAGTCGGCGATCGACGGAGACTCTGACACCGCATCGATGATGTGCACCTGGGCGCCAGCCGACGTGAAGGCCTCGGCCACCGTCGTGGTGAGGCCGGTGAGCATCCTGCTGAAGTCGGCCGGCACGGTAGGAGAGCCATCGGCAAACGAGATGCCGATGCGGGCGGGGTGAGCGTTCATGCATCCATTGTGCCGCAGCGCTGACCAGTGGTGGCCTCAGCGTCAGAGCGACCCGAGCAGCCCCTGAGCAAAGGTGGCATGCACCGATTCGGGGTCTGACGGGTGAAACACCCCGGCCTGCACATCGCGCGCCAACCGGGCCAGATCACCATTGCGCTGGAACGCCCCGCCTCCGCTGGCCAGCAGAGCCTCGTCGACGGCACGCTTGGCAGCGAAGGTGGTGCGGTGTTTGACGCCCGCGACCTTGGCGAACCAGGCGGCACCGAGGTCGGCGCCCGAGTCGACCAGGCCGGTGACGAAGTCGCGGTCGTTGCGCAGGCCGTCGACGATCACGCCGATCTCTGCGACGCGCCAGCGGATGTCGGGATCTTTGTCGTAGGGCAGGCCGGTCTTCAGCGATGTGCGTCGTTTCGCTGCCTCAATGGCCAGCTGCAGTGCGCGCTCGGCGATGCCCACGTAGACCGATGAGGTCAGCAGCGAGAACGACACGAAGATGCCCACCACGATCGGATCGACCGAGGGGCCCGGTGCCAGTCGGCGCACCACGCGGTCGGATGGGGCAACAGCCCCTTCAAGCACGGTGGTGCGGCTGGCCGTGCCGCGCATGCCGAGCGGGTGCCAGTCGTCGAGGGTGCGCACCCCGGGGTGGCGACGCACAAACCCATAGACGATGCGCGGGCCATCAGGGTCGTCGGCATCGAGACCGAAGGTGCCCAGCCAGCTCCATTGCGTCGACAGCGAAGTGAAGATCTTGGTGCCGGTGTACTGCACCGAGCCGTCGGGCTGGGTGTTCGCCACCGTGCTCGACCCCAGCAGCACCAAGTCGTTGCCGGCTTCAGACACACCGAAGGCGAACACCTCGCCGGCTGCGGCATCGGTCAGCACGAAATCAAGCGCACTGTCGCCGCGGTCGTGCATGAAGCGTGCCACGCCAGTCCAGACCAGGTGCATGTTGACCGCCAACGCGAGTGAGGCGTCGGCGGTGGCCAGTCGCGACTGTGCCTGAGCCGTCTGTGCAAACCCCCAGCCCAGACCGCCGAACTCGGCGGGCACCAGTGCTGCCAGGTAGCCGCGCTCGCGCAGCTCGGCGAACGACTCGTCGTCAAACGTCGCCTCGGCGTCGTGCTGCGGCGTGCGCTCGCGGATGCGCGCGAGCAGCGCGTCGTCGAGCAGCTCTTCGATGGTGGATGCGGCGGTCATCTGGTCTCCTTCGTCACGGATCTGCCCACATGCTACCTGCCCGCACCGACGTGCGCAGTCGTAGACTGGCGGGCATGCATGGTGAGTTCAAAGTGCCCGGAGGCAAGCTGGTCGTCGTCGATCTCGAACTCGATGGAGACCCTGCGCGCATCGCGCATTTCCACCTCTCCGGCGATTTCTTCATCGAACCTGGCGAGGCCCTCGACGATGTGCGCCGAGCCGTTGAAGGGCTGCCAGCATCCAGCACCAACGAGCAGATCGCGCGTGCCATTCACCAGGCAGTCGGCCCCGAGGTTGCGTTTGTCGGCTTCAGCCCAGAGGCCGTCGCCACCGCGGTGCGCCGGGCGATCGGGCAGGCAACCGGCTGGCGTGATCACGACTGGCAGCTGATCCGCACCGAGCCGCTGCCGCCGCGCGTGCACCTCGCTCTCGACGAGGTGCTCACTCGAGCGGTGGGTGACGGTCGCATCAAGCCCACCCTGCGCATCTGGAACTGGAACAGCCCTGCCGTGGTGATCGGGTCGTTCCAGTCAGTGCGCAACGAGGTCGATATGGAGGCGGCGCAACGTTTCGACATCCCCGTGGTGCGCCGGGTGTCTGGCGGCGGTGCCATGTTCATGGAGGCCGGCAACGTGGTGACGTGGTCGCTCTACGCGCCCGCCGAGCTGGTCGCGGGCATGAGCTTCGAAGACTCGTACCGCTATCTCGACGCGTGGGCGGTGGATGCGCTGCGTGAGCTGGGCGTCGACGCCTGGTATCAGGGGCTCAACGACATCACCAGCGCCGGTGGAAAGATTGGCGGTGCTGCCCAGAAACGGCTGGCGAACGGCGGCATTCTGCATCACGTGACCATGAGCTACGACATCGATGCTGACCGCATGACCCAAGTGCTGCGCATCGGGCGCGAGAAGCTCAGTGACAAAGGCATCGCCTCGGCCAAGAAGCGCGTTGACCCCCTGAAAGCTCAGACCGGGCTCGAACGTGAGCAGATCATCGATCACATGGTCGACGTTTTTCGTCGCGAGCATGGGCTGAGCGACTCTGCCCTGCGCGACGAAGACCTCGCAGCCGCCCAGCAGCTGGTCGCCGACAAGTTCGCCACCGACGAGTGGCTCTACCGCCTGCCCTGACGCTTCAGCCGAGGGCGCGACGCACCTCGGGTAGCACCTCTGTGGCGAGCAGCTCGATGGTCTCGAGCGTATCGGCCAACGGCAAACCGCCCAAGCCGATCTGTGCCAGAAAACGTGTGTGCCCGAGCAGCTCGTGCTCCCAGAGGATCTTGTCGACGATCTCAGCGGGGCTGCCGCAGAACAGGGCGTCGTGCGGACCGGCCCAGGCCTCGAACGCGGGTCGGGTGAGTCGACCGGTGCGCGGCATGTTCTGCTCGATGTACGAGGCGTAGTAGGGGTACGCGGTGTCGCGTGCCTGCTGAGAGGTGCGCGAGACGAACACATGAGAGGTGACCCCGAGCTGCGGTGTCGCGTGCCCGGCCTGCTGCGCTGCGGCCCGGTGCAGCTCGGCAAGCCCGGTGAATCGCTGCGGCGACCCGAGGATGGCCAGGTACATTGGCAGCCCCAGGCGCCCGGCGCGCTCGGCAGAGCTCGGTGTGCCGCCAACGGCGATCCACACGGGCAACTGGTCTTGCTCAGGGCGCGGCCACACGCCGGCGCCATGCAGCGATGGGCGAGTGGTGCCCTGCCAGCTCACCGGGTTCTCATCGCGGATGCGCAGCAGCAGGTCGAGGCGATCATCGAAGTACTCGTCGTAGCGGTCGAGCTCTTGACCGAACAATGGAAACGACTCGATATACGCGCCGCGACCTGCGGTGATCTCGGCACGGCCGTGGCTCAGCAGATCGAGCGTCGCGAAGTCTTCGTGCAGACGCACCGGGTCGGTGCTTGAGAGCACGCTGACCGTGCTGGTCAGCCGGATGCTCTCGGTGCGCTCGGCTGCCGCGGCCAGCACCATCTGCGGTGACGAGACGGCAAAGTCGGGGCGGTGGTGCTCACCGACGCCGAACACGTCGAGGCCCGCAGCATCAGCAGCCTGTGCCCAGGTGAGCAGGTCGTCGAGCCGACGGGCCGGGCTGATGGGGTGCCCGTCGGCATCGCGAGTGAGCTCGCCGAAGGTGAAGACGCCGAGCTCGAACGCAGGCTGGCGCGTCTCGGTCATGCCTGATCGCCACCCAGGTCAGTGTGCGCTGCGATGAACGCGGTGGCATCGGCCAGCTCTTCGCGGCTGATCGCATGAGTGAGGCCCGGGTACACGTGCGCCTCAAGGGCACTGTGCTCGGGCAGCCACTGCTCAGTGCGTTCGATCGCGACACGGGCGATGACCTGGTCATCGCCGCCGCGACCCCAGAACACTGCCGGGCGGTTCTCGGCGAGTGCGTTGTCGAGAGCCTGCGAGCCCTGCAGCACGAAGCCGCCGAACACGACCGTCGCAACCACGCGATCCGGGCGTGTGCGCAGCAGCTGTGTGGCCATCAGGCCGCCCTGCGAGAAGCCGATCGGCACAATGCGCGCGGTGGGCGAGAGGTTGGCGTCAACCCACTGCCAGATTGCCTCGGTGGCCTGCAGCACTGGCTCGACATCGGGCACACCGGGGGTGGTGATCGGAAACCATGCCGCGCCGCCGGTCGGCAGATCGAAGGGTGCGCGAAGTGACGCCCAGGCGACGTCGCCGCCGAGCTGTTCGGCGATCAGCGGCACGAGCGAGGGCAGGTCGCCTTCGTGTGAGCCAAAGCCGTGCAGCAGCACGATCACGGTCTCGGCGGTGCCGATCGGCCCGCCGGTCTGAGCGGTGTGGATGGTGGGAGCAGTAGCGGTCATGAGTTGAGAACTTCCTCGGTGGTGGCGTTGGTCAGAGACACCGCGACGGCGGTGCCCCACGGGTCGGTGGCGGTGACGGTGCGGCCGTCGTCGTTGAAGGGCAGGTGCCGATCACGCAGCCGGGCGGCCAGCGCGTCGAGATCGTCGCGGGTAGGCACCGAGATCTCGACGAGGCCGAGGCCGAGCGATGCGGCTCTCGGGCCAGCGCCCTGGCTGTTCCAGATGTTCATGGCCACGTGGTGATGGTAGCCGCCAGCTGAGGCGAACAGCGCGCCCGAGTACTCGTGCAACGTGGTCTCGAAGCCGATCGCCTCGGTGTAGAACTCCTGCGCCGTCTTGAGGTCGCCCACCTGCAGGTGCACGTGGCCGACGCTGGCGGCGAGAGTCGCCCCGGCATCGACGGCCTCCGGCGTGAGGTGGCGCTGCAGGTAGGCGTTGGGGTCGAGCCAAATGGTGTTCATCATGATCTGACCGCGCTCGTGCTGCCACTGCTCGCGCGGCCGGTCGGTGTACAGCTCGATGCCGTTGCCCTCGGGGTCGGTGAAGTAGAACGCCTCGCTGACGCTGTGGTCGCTCGAGCCCACGAAGCGGCTGAGCGGATGCTTCGCCGCGCGATACACGGTGGCCGCCAGGCTCTTCGGGGTGTCGAGCAGAAAGGCCGTGTGAAAGAGGCCGGCCTGCCTCGGGTCGACTTGAGGCAGATTCGGGGTGTGGATCAAGCGCACCAAGGGAGTGTCGCCGCGCCCCAGCACTCGGTGTACTTCGGCGCCTTGACTGCGCTCCGCCAACGGCTCGAGGGCGAGGGCATCGGCATAGTAGCCCGACATCTGCTCGAGATCGCCGACGCGCAGCGTGACCGCCTCCATGTGGGCAGCCGCGTTGATCACTTGTTCATCGGTCGCCGGATGCGCGAGGGGCGTCGGTGCCTGCGCTTGGCTTTGCAGGGTGGTCATCTGGTGCTCCCTCTGTGTGCCCGCAATCTGTGTGCCCGCAATCTGCGGATGCAGCTGAGCCTAGCAAAGAAAAGTTGTAGCCACAATCAATAAGCTTATTGTTGAGCGTCGTCGCTCGCACCTGAGCTGAGATCATAAACCGTGGTGCCGGCCACCGTGGTCGCGGTGAAGTGGGCTTCCACCCACTCCGCGATCGCAGTGGCTGCGTCTGACCCACCATTCGAGCGGCCGATGATCGATCCCAATACGTAATACCGAATCTCTCCGGCGGCAACGTAGGCCTCGAACTGCTCCAGTGTGGGCGAGGAGTCAGAGGCGTTGAACCCTCCGATCGGCATCACCGAGGCATTGCTGGCCAGCTGCAGGGATGCGGCATTCTGCGACCCGGTCACGGCCGCGGCCCAGCGCACATCGCCCGAGTTCCGCAAGAGATCGACCAGCTCGTCAGACGCCGTCATGCCGCTGAGCAACCCGTTGCCGCGTTGACTGTCGGTGGAGCGTTCACTCTCGCCACCGCGCGAGCGAGAGTTCATCGATGAGGGCAGCCTCCCGCTGCCGGGGCTCAGCCTGGAACTCGAGCCGGTCAGGCTGGGGCCGGCCGTCACGATGGAGCCGGTGTGGGCATCCTGCAGGGTGATCGCGGTATAGCTGACCGGGCCGGCGAGACCTGCAGCGAGCCCGCTCAGCGCAGCACAGACCGCGATCTGCCGACGGTGGTCGGCCAGCCATGGTGACAGCGCGAGAGCGAGCCCGGCGAGCACCCCGATCACGAGCACGGGCCACGCCAGCAGGCTTGAGGTGCGCATCAGTAGCATCCACCCCCACGCACCGGTCACGGCTGTGGTCGCGCCCAGCACAACCAGATCTGCCGCGTTGCGGCGCGCCCACAGTTCGCCGACGCCTATACCCACCAGTGCAGCGATGGCCGGGGCGAGGGCCACGGTGTAATACGCGTGAAAGATGCCCGACATGAAGCTGAATACCAGGCCGGTCACCACGAGCCAACTGCCCCACACGAGCGTCTGCGCGCGCAGGGCGTCGGTGCGAGGCCGGCGCCACGTGCGCACGATGAGCACAACGGCGAAAATGAGTGCTGCGGGCAACAGCCACGCCGCCTGCCCGCCATACTCGCCGTCGAACAGCCTGGTCAGCCCCGTCGCGCCCCACTGGCCTGCGCCCACCGCCCCAGTCTCTTCGCCGGTGATGCGCCCAAGGCCGTTGTACCCGAAGGTCAGCTCGAGAAACGAGTTGTTCTGCGAGCCACCGATGTACGGGCGCCAGTCAGCGGGCACCAGCTCGACGAGCGCCACCCACCATCCCGCGCTCACCACGAATGCGCCGAGGGTCACCAGTGCATTGCGCAGGCGACGCTTCAGCGGTGCATCCGCGGCGCACAGATAGACCACCGCGAGACCCGGGACGATCACCAGTGCCTGCAGCTGCTTGGTCAAGAACGCGAAGCCGAGTGCGACGCCTGCCAGCGCCATCCACCGCACCCGGCCATCCTCGATGCCGCGCAGCACCAATGCAGCGGCGATGGTCAGCAGCAGCACGAGCAGCGCGATGAACGCCGGTGTCTCCCAGCGCGGGCGGGTGCGTTCTGGTGCGGGTGTTGCAGCACTCACGCGCTTCTCCGGTGCACTGCGGGTGCAGTGGCGGGTGCAGTGGGGGAGGCGACGGGCACGGCTTGAGTGAGCGAGGCATCCTGCACACTGCGGCTCTGAGCCACGGCTTCACTGATCGCATCGAGTGGAATGCGTCGGCGCGCGAGATCATGGCGCAGCCGCAGGATGCCCGCGAGGTCTTGAGCTGCGGTCACCGGGATGTCGACGCGCGAGTCGGGGTCGTCGATCCACGCCACCGGCACCTCGTGAATGCGTAGCCCGGCGCGCTGCGCGAGCGTGAGCAGCTCGGTGTCGAAGAACCACTGCGTGTCTTGTACATGCGGCAGCAGCACACGGGCAGCGGTGGCGGTGATCGCGTTGAACCCGCATTGTGCGTCGGAGAAGCGCGCGCCGAGCAGCCCGTGCAGCAGCAGGTTGTAGCTGCGTGAGATCAGTTCGCGGCGCGCACCCCGCTGCACCTGTGAGGCGCGGTTGAGTCGGGTGCCGATCGCGATATCGGCTCGACCGGTCACGAGCGAGGCGATCAACGGGGTCAGCGAGTGCAGGTCGGTCGACAGGTCGACGTCTATGTAAGCGAGCACGGTGGCTCGGTCGGCAGCCTCCGCCCATGCAGTCGACAGGGCGAGTCCGCGGCCCTTGCGTTCGAGGTGCCGTGCGCGCACGCCTGGAACATGGCGAGCGAGATGCGCCGCAATCTGCCACGTGTCATCTGTCGAGGCGTTGTCGACGATGGTGATGACCGTGGGATACGCGAACGACTCATCGAGGAATGCTCGCGTTGTCGCGACTGTGCGCTCGAGACACTGCTGTTCATTGTGCACGGGGATCACCAGCTCAACGCTGGGCGATGTCGCCTGCGTGGAGTCAGTGCGTGCGATGCTTCGCGAGATGCCTGCCATGGCGCCAGCATGCGCTGGCAGGCTGTGGTGTGAGCGGCAGGATGCTGTGCGCGCGCTGAGTGCGCAGCTCAGCGACGCAGTGCGCTGCCGCTGACAGGGAGCCCAGCCAGAGGTGCGAGCAGGCACACATTGAACGCGCCGACCAACACGAAAACCGCACCGACGGCTGCCAGCGCCCACCAGCCTCCACCGAGCATGATGCCCACTGCGATGAGTGCTGCACCGACGATGATGCGCAGCCAGCGACCGCCAGCGGTAGACATGAACGTGACCAAGGCCTTCATGAGAGCTCCTCTCGGTCGCCCGCTGATCGGGCGATCTAGCCCCTAGAATACCCCATCAGGTATATGGGCGAGTGTGGTCCTTGTCTCGGGCGGGGCCGCGGGTTTTTGCGTCGTTCGTGCAGCGTGGGCGCCGATTTGGCTGCATTTCGCGCGCACAAACGCCGTCAGGTGAGCGGGGCGGTGGGATGCGCGGGTGCGCGGGCGGGTGCGTCACCTTGACACTCGGGCAAGCGCGTCGGAAGATTGCAGCGGGTCGTACCTGAGGTATGACCACATGGGTGCGGGTGATCTGCAAAGTGTGCAGCGCCCGCCAGAGCACTTAGGAAGGCTAGAGATGTCTCACCCCCGGCAGTCAGTATCAGCAGGCAGCGTCGACCATTCGGCGATCGAGGCCTTCGAGCAGATCGTGGGGCGTGACCATGTGCTGACCTCGGAGCGTACGACGCATCCGTTCAGCAAGGGGTACCGCTTTGGCGGCGGGCCCGTCTTTGCAGTGGTGCAGCCCGAGTCGCTGGTCGAAATGTGGCGCGCGCTGCAGGTGTGTGTTGATCACAACCTGGCCGTGATTCCGCAGGCGTCGAACACTGGTCTGACCGGTGGGTCAGGACCGGGCTTCCAAGACTATGACCGCCCAATCGTGATCATTTCGACGCACCGCATCAACCAGGTGCATCTGATCAACGACGCGCGCGAAGCGATTTCGCTCGCGGGAGCCACGCTGACGCACCTGACTGAGGTGCTCGCGCCGCATCACCGCGAGCCGCACTCGGTGATCGGGTCGACCTCTATCGGGGCCTCGGTGATCGGCGGCATCTCGAACAACTCGGGCGGCAGCCAGATTCGCAAGGGGCCGGCCTTCACTCGCGAGGCGATCTTTGCCCGGGTCAACGAGCAGGGCAAGGTCGAGCTGGTCAACCATCTCGGCATCTCGCTGGGCGACGATCCTGAGCAGGCTCTCGATCGGTTGCAGCGCGGAGACTGGGCGCCGGCCGACGTCACGGCTGCGCCAGAAGACAGCCGCGAGACCGAGTACGCCGAGCACCTGCGGCAGATCGTGCCCTCGCCGGCGCGCTACAACGCCAACCCCGAGTACCTGTATGAGGCCTCTGGCTCGGCAGGCAAGCTGATGGTGTTCGCGGTGCGCACCCGCACATTCCCCCGTGAAGAGAATGCCAAGATGTTCTACATCGGCACCAATAGCCCACGCGAGCTTGAGGCCATCCGTCGGCTGTTTCTCGAAGCCGATATGCAACTGCCTATCTCGGGCGAGTACATGGGGCGGTCAGCCTTCGATCTGGCAGAGAAGTACGGCAAAGACACCTTTGTCTTCTTGAAGTTCATGAGCGCGAAGCTGCAGACCCGCATGTTCTCGTTCAAGACCTGGGCCAACGGCGTGTTCGGCAAGATTCCGGGCATCGGCCCCACCTTCGCCGACACTGTTTCGCAGGTGGCCTTCGACTTGGTGCCCAACCAGCTGCCGAAGCGCATGATGGAGTACCGCAACCGCTTCGAGCACCACCTTCTGCTAACGGTGGGTGAGCACGAGATCGAAGCCACCGAGAAGATGCTCAAGGCGTTCTTCGCTGAGGCCGACCATGAGGGCGACTTTTTCGTGTGCACGGCAGACGAGGAGAAGAGTGCGACGCTCAACCGCTTCGGTGCGGCCAGTGCAGCAACTCGCTATGCCAACATGAAGCGTCGGCACATCAGCGGGCTGATTCCGATCGACGTCGCTCTGCGGCGCGATGACTGGGACTGGCTCGAGGTGCTGCCCAAAGAGATCGCCGATCAGCTTGAGGTCACCGCGTACTACGGCCACTTCTTCTGCCATGTGATGCATCAGGACTACGTCGCCAAGAAGGGCGTCGACCCAGAGAAGCTACATGACGACATTCAGCACCTGCTCGAAGAGCGCGGTGCGAAGCTGCCGGCCGAGCACAACTACGGGCGCTTGTACCATCTGCCCGAGTCAATGGTGGAGCACTTCAAAGAGCTCGACCCCACCAACACCTTCAACCCGGGCATCGGTGGCACCTCGGCGCACAAAAACTGGGCGTGAGGCGCGGCGCCTGCTCGTAGGGGTACCGGCACTGCGCGATGCGAATCTCATCGCCGACGACGCGGCAGACCAACCGGTGTTCGGCGGTGAGATTCGCCTCGCCAGCAGGGGTGTTGCCAGTCGGCGAATGCGAGGCAGACCACCCGCCCCGAGAGCCACGATGTGGTGGCTGGAACGGGAGCACCGCATCCTGCCGATGAAAGCATGTTGACAGCTGCGTCGGGGGTGCAGACTAGACTGGCGACCCATGCGCAGATCGGCGTATGACATCGGGAGAGAAAGACCCCAGAACCTTTGCGCAGCAGAGTGCTGCCGGTGGCTAAGTCGCCACGGTGGGCTGCGCTGCTCGCACTCATGCTGACGCTGATCACAGCGCTGGCCACAGTGCTGCCGGCAGGCTCGGTGCACGCTGATGAGAACACCGACGCAAACAGCCCGGTGGCCGGCCAGACGTTCCGCATCGCCACCGACACCACCTTCGCGCCATTCGAGTTTCGCGACTCGACCGGCGAGATGATCGGCATCGACATAGACCTGATGCGCGCGATCGCCGAGCGCGAGGGCTTCACGGTGCAGATTCAGTCGCTCGGGTTCAACGCCGCACTGCAGGCGCTCTCGGCCAATCAGGTAGATGCCGTCATCGCAGGCATGTCGATCACTGACGCCCGCAAGCAGGTCTACGACTTCACCGATTCGTATTTCCAGAGCGGTGTGCAGAGGGCCATCGCCAAAGACAACACCGAGATCACTTCGTACGACGATCTGGCTGGCAAAACAGTCGTGGTCAAGACAGGGTCCGAGGGCGAGACCTACGCCAAGTCGATTCAAGCGCAGTACGGTTTCGAGGTCGACTCGGTCGACCAATCATCCACGATGTACGAGACAGTCAAGTCAGGCAACGCTGTGGCCGTCATCGACGACTACCCGGTGCTCGCCTACGGCATCGCGCAGAACAACGGGCTGAAGACCGTCACCGACAAAGTGCCGGGCGGCGACTACGGTGTGGCCGTGAACAAGGGCATGAACGCCGACTTCGTGACCGCGTTCAATGCCGGCCTCGCATCACTCAAAGCCGACGGCACCTACCAGAGCATCCTCGATAAGTACCTCGCCGACCCGTCGGCGAACGCCTCTGGTCAGGGCAGCTTCTTGCAGCTGGCGCAGCAGGCGTTCCCGGCGCTGATGATCGGCCTGCGCAATACCTTGGTCATCACGGCGGTCAGCTTCGCAGTCGCCATGGTGCTGGGGTTCGCCTTCGGCCTGCTGCGCGTTGGCAAGTCTCGGTTGCTCAACGGCGTGGCCAAAGTGTTCGTGGCCGTCTTCCGCGGCACGCCGCTGCTGGTGTGGGCGTTCTTCTTCTACTTCGGTGTGCCGCAACTGATCGGGCGGCCGGTGAACATCTGGGTCGCTGGCGTGCTCACGCTTGCGCTCAACTCCGGGGCCTACATCACCGAGATCGTGCGCGGTGCAGTCAAATCCGTCGATCCAGGTCAGCTTGAGGCGGCCCGCTCGCTCGGCCTGGGCTACGGCAAGTCGATGCAGCGGGTGGTGCTGCCGCAGGCGGTGAAGATCGCCACCCCGTCGCTGATCAACCAGCTGGTGATCATGCTCAAAGACTCGTCGCTGCTGCTGGCCATCGGCTTCGGCGAGCTGCTCTACCAAGGGCAGCAGATCTACGCAGCCAACTTCAGGGTCACTGAGACGCTGCTGTTGGTCGCCATCATCTATTTCGTGGCCATCAGCCTGCTGACCTGGCTGGCCAACGTCGTCGATCGGAGGATCAACCGATGAGTACCACCAGCACTGACGACACCCGCAAAGTGCGCATCGACGTGCGCGATCTGACCAAGCGCTTCGGCGACAACGAGGTGCTGCGCGGGGTGACCACTCAGGTACACAGCGGCGACGTGGTCAGCGTGATTGGCGCATCCGGCTCGGGCAAATCGACGTTCTTGCGGTGCCTGAACGGCCTCGAGACGCCAACGACCGGCTCGGTGCGCATCAACGGCCATGATGTGTTCGGCCCGAAGGTCAACATCGACGAGGTGCGCCGGCAGGTGGGCATGGTGTTTCAGCACTTCAACCTGTTTCCCAACATGACGGTGGCCGAGAACATCGAGCTGGCCCCGCGAGAGATTCATCACATCAGCAAGGATGCTGCACGCGAGCTGGCTGTCGGCCTCCTTGACCGCGTGGGGCTGGCCGATAAAGCCGATGCACGACCCTCATCGCTGTCGGGCGGGCAGAAGCAGCGCGTGGCCATCGCTCGTGCGCTGGCGATGAAGCCCGACATCATGCTCTTCGACGAGGCCACCAGTGCGCTCGATCCCGAGATGGTCGGCGAGGTGCTGCAGGTGATCCGTGACCTCGCCAGCGAGGGCATGACCTTGGTGCTGGTGACTCACGAGATGGGGTTTGCGCGCGAGGTCTCGAGTCGTGTGCTGTTTCTCGATGCCGGCGTGATCGAAGAAGAGGGCACGCCAGAAGAGCTGTTTGGTTCGCCCAAGAGCCCGCGGCTGCAGACGTTCCTGTCGAAGGTGCTCTGAGGGCGCTCTGCTCAGGGGTGTCCTACCGGGCAAACTCTGTCTGTGGCGATATGCTCGCCGAGGATGCGCTTTGCCAGCGTACATTGCCGCGAATACGCAGTGAATTGGTGACGCGTGTCAGACGTCACAAGTGCTGTCAGTGGTGCGGTTTAGTGTCGTGGTACCGGGCGCGGCAGTGCGTCGATGTCCGATCTCAGAGATCACAGGAGGGGCCCAGGTGGCTGACACCGAGAAAGAACAGCAGCGGGCCGAGCTGCACAAGACCATCTGGCGTATTGCCAACGACCTGCGAGGCAGTGTCGACGGGTGGGATTTCAAGAGCTATGTGCTGGGCACGCTCTTCTATCGGTTCATCTCCGAGAACCTTTCGAACTTCATCCGTGCCGAAGAGCGCAAGGCGGGCAACCCCGACTTCGACTACGCAACTCTCGACGACGCCCGTGCTGAGTTCGGGCGGGCCGATACCGTTGCCGAGAAGGGCTTCTACATCCTTCCCTCAGAGCTATTCGAGAATGTGCGCAGGCGTGCCCCGCGCGACCCGAACCTCAATGAGACCCTCGAACGGGTATTCGCCAACATCGAGGGGTCTGCCGTCGGCACCGGCAGTGAAGACGACCTCAAGGGGCTGTTCGACGATTTCGACGTGAACAGCTCCAAGCTCGGTGCCACCGTGGCCAAACGCAACGAGAAACTGGTCAAGCTGCTCGACGAGATCGGCAACCTTCCACTCGGCGATTTCGCCGACAACACCATCGACCTGTTCGGCGATGCATATGAGTTTCTCATGCAGATGTATGCCTCAAGCGCGGGCAAGTCTGGTGGCGAATACTACACGCCGCAAGAGGTCTCTGAACTGCTTGCTCGTATCACCGTGGTCGGCAAGACGAGCGTGAACAAGGTCTACGACCCCGCGGTGGGCTCTGGGTCGCTGCTGCTGAAGTTCGCGAAGGTCCTGGGCAAAGAGAACGTGCGTCAAGGCTTCTACGGGCAGGAGATCAACCTGACCACGTACAACCTGGCGCGGATCAACATGTTCCTTCACGATGTGAACTACGAGAAGTTCGACATCGCCCTGGGCGATACCCTCATCGATCCTGCGCACTGGGACGACGAACCGTTCGAGGCGATCGTCTCCAACCCACCCTATTCGATCCATTGGGAGGGCGATGCCAACCCGCTGCTGATCAACGATCCGCGCTTCGCGCCAGCGGGTGTGCTCGCACCGAAGTCGAAGGCAGACCTGGCGTTCACGATGCACATTCTGTCGTGGCTGGCCGTCAATGGCACGGCTGCGATCGTCGAGTTTCCGGGCGTGCTCTATCGGGGCGGTGCAGAGCGCAAGATCCGCAAATACCTGATCGACAACAACTACATCGACGCAGTGATTCAGCTGCCACCCGATCTCTTCTTCGGCACCACGATCGCGACCTGCATCATCGTGCTCAAGAAGTCGAAGACCGACAACTCCGTGCTCTTCATCGACGCGTCAGCTGAGTTCGTGCGCAGCGGCAACAAGAACAAGCTCACTGCAGAGAACCAGCAGCACGTGCTCGACGCGTTCACCGCGCGTGCAGACCAGCAGTACTTCGCAACGCTGGTGCCCAACGAGCAGATCGGGCAGAACGAGTACAACATCGCCGTGTCCAGCTACGTCGAGAAAGAAGATACCCGCGAGCAGGTCGACATCCACGAGCTCAACGCTGAGATCGCACGCATCGTCGCACGTCAGCAAGAACTCCGCACCTCGATCGACGCGATCGTCGCTGACCTGGAGGGCACAAAGTGAGCCGTATCGACGAGCTGATCACGCAGTACTGCCCGAAAGGCGTTGAGTTTAAGACGCTGGGCGAATTTGCCTCGCTTGTCCGTGGCAACGGTATGCCGAAGGCTGATCTTGTTAGTGAAGGTGTGGGTGCAATTCACTACGGGCAGATATATACGCGCTACGGGGTTTGGGCGACCGAGACGCTGTCATTCGTCACCTCGGAGAAGGCAGCAAAGCTCGCCAAGGTAGATCCGGGCGACATCATCATCACGAACACGAGTGAAAACATCGAAGATGTTGGAAAGGCAGTTGCTTGGCTCGGTGCTGAGACGATCGTCACGGGTGGCCATGCCACCGTCATCAAGCACAGTCAGAATCCGAAGTACCTTGCCTACTGGTTCGCATCGGTGAACTTTTCTATACAGAAGCGAAAGCTTGCAACGGGTACAAAAGTGATTGATGTCTCGGCGAAGCAGTTGTCAACAATTCGGATTCCAGTGCCGCCTCTCGAGGTGCAGCGGGAGATCGTGAGAATATTGGACCAGTTCACTCAGCTGGAAGCGGAGCTGGAAGCGGAGCTGGAAGCCCGACGCCGCCAGTATGAGTACTATCGTGATCAACTCTTGACCTTCCGCGAAGCGGGGGGGGTCCGGTGGATTCCAATGGGTGAGTTCGGCACGGTCTTTGGTGGTCTCACTGGTAAGTCGAAGGCTGATTTCACCGACGGGAACGCGCGATTTATTGCATACACCAACGTGTTCAACAACATCGCTGTCGATCTGCATCGCGATGATCGTGTTCGCGTTGATCGTGGCGAGAAGCAGCGAGCATTGGCGCGCGGGGACATCCTTTTCACAGGGTCGTCCGAGACTGTGGGTGAAGTGGCGATGTCGTCCGTCGTGACGTCGGAGCCTGAAGAGCCGACCTATCTGAATAGTTTCAGTATCGGTTTCCGACCGACAGATGCCGCGTTACTCGATCCTGAGTTCTCCAAACACTTGTTCCGGTCAAGCGAGTTGCGTAAGCAACTGGTCGCAACGGCGTCTGGTGTGACGCGGTTCAACGTGTCGAAGTCACGGCTTGCGAAGGTTTTGGTGCCGATTCCAGCACGTGATCGCCAACGGGATATTGCGGCCGCTCTCGATAAGTTCGATGCTCTGGTGAACGACTTGAGCGTCGGCCTTCCTGCCGAGCTCAACGCACGCCGCAAACAGTACGAGTACTACCGCGACAAACTCTTGACCTTCAAGGAGCTGCCGGCATGAGTGATATGACTCCACGTAAGTACGACCCGATCGCAGTGTCGTCTGAGAGCACGGTCGTCGCCGAGTACGTGGCAGATGCGGCGACAGACGAGAGCTATCAGTCTGAGGCTCAGCTGGAGCGGGAGTTCATCGAACGCCTGCAGTCGCAGGCGTACGAATACCTGCCGATCACATCGGTAGCCCAGTTGGTGGCAAACCTGCGTGCCCAGCTCGAGATCGTGAACCACGTCACCTTCTCTGATGCAGAGTGGCAGCGATTCTTCTCCGACTGCATCGCTGGGGCGAATGACGGCATCGTCGAGAAGACCGTGCGCATTCAAGAAGATCACGTGCAGCTGTTGAAACGAGATGATGGCACGACCAAGAACATCACGCTGCTCGACAAGACGAACATCCACAACAACCGGCTGCAGGTGATCAACCAATACGAGGCGCCGGGCGCAGCAGAAGGTGGCGATGCCCGGTACTCCAACAGGTACGACGTGACCGTGCTGGTCAACGGCCTGCCCATGGTGCACATCGAGCTGAAGCGTCGCGGAGTCGACATCCGCGAGGCCTTCAACCAGATCGACCGATATCAGCGTGATTCCTTCTGGTCGGCAAACGGACTGTTCGAATACGTGCAGCTGTTCGTTATCAGCAACGGCACCCATACCAAGTACTACTCGAACACCACGCGTAACGCTCATGTCAATGCTGGCACCAGGAAGAGGCGGCAGAGCAAGACCTCCAATAGCTTCGAGTTCACCTCGTGGTGGGCAGACGCCGAGAACCGGCCCATTCAAGATCTGACGGCCTTCGCCAAGACGTTCTTCGCGAAACACACGCTGTTGAACATCCTCACGAGGTATTGCGTGCTGACCGCAGACCGCCTGCTGCTGGTGATGCGCCCGTACCAGATCGTCGCGGCTGAGCGCATCCTGCAGCGCATCGAGGTCTCGACCAACTATCGGCAGCTGGGCACGCTGGCAGCCGGCGGATACGTCTGGCACACGACAGGCTCGGGCAAGACGCTCACGAGCTTCAAAGTCGCTCAGCTGGCGGCAAGGCTTGAGGACGTCGACAAGGTGCTGTTCGTCGTCGACCGCAAAGACCTCGACTACCAGACGATGCGCGAGTACGACCGGTTCGAGAAGGGTGCTGCGAACTCGAACACCTCCACGAGAGTGCTCAAACGGCAGCTCGAAGACCCGAGTGCTCGAATCATCATCACCACGATCCAGAAGCTCTCGACGTTCATCGCCGGCAACCAGGGGCACCGCATCTATGACGGGCACGTGGTCATCATCTTCGACGAGTGCCATCGATCGCAGTTCGGCGATATGCACACGGCGATCACCAAGGCTTTCAAGCGATACAACCTCTTCGGGTTCACCGGCACGCCGATCTTCGCCGACAACGCCGGCTCGGGCGGCAACCCCGCGCTGAAGACCACGGAACAGGCCTTCGGCGATCAATTGCATAGCTACACGATCGTCGATGCCATCAGCGACAAGAACGTGCTGCCTTTCCGCGTGGACTATGTGAACACGATCAAGGTCGGTGCCGTTGCCGACAAGCAGGTCTCGGGCATCGACACCGAGAAGGTGCTGCTCGCCCCCGAACGCATCAAGCAGGTCGTGGCCTATATCTTGGAGCATTTCGATCAGAAGACCCGACGTTCAGACAGCTATGTACACGGTGTGATCACCAACGTGTCGCAGGTGGCCGCCGGCCGCAACAAGGTTGAGGAGGAGAAGGTCGGGCGCCGCGTCAACGGCTTCAACTCGATCTTCGCAACTGCCTCGATTGATGCCGCGAGGCGCTACTACTCGCAGTTTCAACGTCAGCAGCAGCACGTGCCTGCTGCACAACGGCTCAAGATCGGCCTCATCTATTCGTATGGGGCGAATGATGCCGCTCCGGACGGCATCATCGACGAGGAGTCGTTCGACACGGATGCGCTGAGCAACGATGCCCGGGGATTCCTCGAAGAGGCCATCCAGGATTACAACGACATGTTCGGCACGAGCTACGACACCAGCGCCGACCGATTTCAGAACTATTACAAAGACCTGTCGCTGCGCATGAAGAACCGCGAGCTCGACATGGTCATCGTGGTGAACATGTTCTTGACCGGGTTCGATGCGACGACTCTCAACACGCTGTGGGTCGACAAACGACTGCGGATGCACGGGCTGATCCAGGCCTTCTCCCGCACCAACCGCATCCTGAACTCGGTGAAGACCTACGGCAACATCGTCTCATTCAGAAATCTTGAAGACGAGACAAACGAGGCCATCGCCCGCTTCGGCAACAAAGACGCCAAGGGCATTGTGCTGCTCAAACCCTATGGCGAGTACCACAGCGAATACAGCGAGAAGGTTCAGGAACTGCTCGAGCGCTTCCCGATCGGGCGGCGCATTGAGGGGGAGCAGGCACAGAAAGACTTCATCGCGCAGTTCGGGGCGATCCTGCGGCTGCAGAACATCCTGGCGTCGTTCGACGACTTCGCTGGCAATGAGATTCTCACCGCACGCCAGAGCCAGGACTACCTGGGCATCTACGTCGGGCTGTACGAGGAGTTCAAGAAAGAGCGGACCGCCGACAAAGAGCAGATCAACGATGACGTGGTCTTCGAGATCGAACTGGTCAAGCAGGTCGAGATCAATGTGGACTACATTCTCATGCTTGTCGAGAAATATCGCTCCGACCATGGCGATGGTGATGACAAGGAGATTCGCGCGGAGATCACCCGTGCGGTCAACGCCAGCCCGAGCCTGCACGACAAGCGAGATCTGATCGAGGGGTTCGTCGACTCCGTGACGGCAGACGGCAGAATCGACGAGGAGTGGCAGGCATATATCGCGCAGAGGCGCGAGGCTGAGCTCGAGGCCATCATCTCGTCTGAGAACCTTCATGCCGAGGCGACTCGTGCCTTCGTCGAGACCGCGTTTCGCGACGGCGAGGTCAACGAGTTCGGCACCGCCATCATCGGTGTACTGCCCTCGGTCTCACGGTTCACGCCTGACGGGCAGCGCCGTCGCATGAAGGAGCGGGTGCTTCAGCGCCTCGAGGCGTTCGTCGAGCGCTTCGTCAACCTGGCCTCGAACCGCCGGGATGACGCCTGACCAACGCTGCCATGAGGATGCCTGAGTAGCTGGTGCCGCGCCCCCGAACACCCGCGCCAAGACACACTCAGAGCGCACACGCTTCGGGTAGAGTCGCTGAAGAATAGGGACGAGCCTCCGGCGGCGCACAGGTGCACAGGCGCGCGATCAGTCATGTGGGCGAATGCTCATGAATCGTGCGGTGCGGGTCATCATTGTTGATGACTGCGCCGGGCGGCTCTGGTGACCATGGGGAGGCCACGATGTTCACTGAACAGGCAGTGCAGGCGCTGTTGCAGCTGGCGGGGCCGGGCCTGCGCGTCGAGCGTGCGAACGCGAACACGGTGCGATTTGAGGTCTTCAGTGTGAAAGCGAAGCGCGGCGTGATGCTGCTGCCGCTGACGTTCGCCCTCGAGGTCGAGGTGTTCGTGAGTCTTGACCAGACCTCAGCAACCTACCGATTCAGCGGCAGATCGTTCGAGACCAGCGGGTTCTCGATGCAGGCCGAGACCTTCCGAGGCATCTACCGCCGCAAGGAGTGGGGCAAACACCTGACCTGGGACGGCATCGTCTCAGTCAAATTCGACACAGGTGCCGTGTTCGACCGCATCGAGGCCGTCTTGCAGCCGCTCGGCTGGCGTCGAGCCTGACTGGCTTGGGACACGTCACTGTTGCGTTCGGGTGCTCCATAGCTGCCCCGCTCGGTCGGCTGCTGCGGCGATGAGCGCGTGCAGCTCGGGGCGATCGGGCACGGTGAATGGGGTGTATCCGCCGCGTCCGCCGGCCACGGGGCGTCCATACGCCTTGGTGGCCAGCGTGCCGTCGGGCAGCAGACGGATGTTGAGCGTCTGCATCTCAAAGTCTTGACTACGTCGAGTGTCGATCCAGCGCAGCTCGACCGGAATCACCACATTCACCGCCAGCGCGCTCACCTCTGGCGCGGGCTGCGCGGGCAGATCGTTCTCGTGCATGAATCTCATGGTAACGATGCACTCTTTGGCGCGGGGCGATGAAGAATGCGTCCGCGTGGGGTGAAGGATTGGCCCGGCTCGCCGTTCAGGTGTCGCGGAATGCGCTTTGCCGCCACAGAGGTGTCGCGGAATGTTGTTATGCGAGGTGAAACCCGCACTTCGTGACACCTGTGGTGCACGTGGCATGCGTGGGGGTGATGGATGCGCCCGGCTCGACGTTCAGGTGTCGCGGAATGTGGGTATGCGGGGTCTAATCCGCATCTCGTGACACCTGTGTTGCGTGCTGCGCGTGCCTTGCGTGTGTGTGGGGTGAAACTCGCTTTTCGTGACACCTGTGGCGTGCCTTGAGGCAACCCCGCACCCCGTGACACCCGTGGTGCACGTAGCGCGCCCCCATCAGCGCTGCGTCAGCACTCCATCCGGTTCGAGGTGCAACTCGAGATCAGGGCTCACCCGGCTCAAGAAATCGTGATCGTGGCTCACCACGATCACCGCACCCCGATATGCGCTCAGCGCCTCGACGAGCTGGTCGACGCTCGCCATATCGAGGCTGTTCGTCGGCTCGTCGAGCACGAGCGCCTGCACCGGGGGAGTGGCCAGCAGCAGTTGCGCCAGTGCGACACGAAAGCGCTGGCCTCCAGAGAGGGAGGCGACCGGAGCATCCATCATGCGCCCACGCAACAGCAGTCGAGCAAGCTGATTGCGCAGCACTCGGTCTTCAAGCCCGGAGGCTGTGCGCGCCACGTTCTCGAAGACCGTCTCTTCGTCGTGCAAGTTGTCGAGGCTCTGCGACAGATACCCCACGTGCCCAACGAACAGCTCGCCGCTCGCTCGCCGTGGCGGGTCGGGCAGCACGCCGGGCCGCATCTCAGAGTCGGCCCCGCGCAGCAGCTGCGCGAGCAGTGTCGACTTGCCGACGCCGTTGCGCCCGGTGATCGCCACCCGCTCGGCACCGTTCACCACGAACTCGCGACCGTCTGCCCCCACAAAGCGTGCGATGCGGCGCCCCGCGGGTACCGCAGGGGCGGGCAGATCGATCACGATGTGTTCGTCGTCTCGCACGCGCGCATCCGCGGCATCAATACTGCGCTGCGCAGTGGCGAGCCGGTCATCGAGCTGATGCCGTCGGCTCGCCTGCGCCTTCTGCGCTGAGTTCCGGCGGTCGTTGACCACGGCCTTGACGTACTTTCGATTCGCCACATCAGTGCGCCCTTGTCGCTCGGAGTGCGCGATGCGCTGCTCCGCCTGCGCCCGCTGTCGACGCTCTGTGCGCAGGGTCTGCTCAGCACCACGTAGCGCTCGTTCTGCCGCCAGCTGCTCGCGCTCGACCTGGGCCTCATGCTCGCTGAACGCGCCGCCGAAGATGGTAAGCGTGCCGGCGCGCAGCTCGGCGATCGCATCGACGTGCTCGAGCAGCTCGCGATCGTGGCTGACCACCACGAGTGCGCCTCGCCAGTTGTCGATCAGGCGCAGCACTTGGGTGCGGGCCTCCGCGTCGAGATTGTTCGTGGGCTCGTCGAGCAGAGTGATGTCGGCCGCGGCTAGCTGCACGCCGACGAGCGCGGCGACCGCACGGGCCTCGATATCCCAGTCATTCCCGATGCGTTCGAACAGGGCCGGGTCGAGTGCTCCAGACTCCACTTCACTGATGGCGTCGAGCACGCCGCGAACACCCAGCAGATCAGCGACGGATCGAGTGACATCGAGCCGCTGCGGCAACAACACGATGGTTCCGGCTCGGGTGATTCGGCCATCCGTTGGCTGCAACTGCCCGGCGAGCAGCGCGAGCACGGTGGATTTGCCCACCCCGTTGTCGCCCACGAGCCCAGTTCGCGTGCGGCCGAACGCGGCATTCGCATGCACAAGGATGCTGCGGCCGTCTGGCCAGGTAAAACTCACGTCGTGCAGCGTGACCGACGGGTCGGCGGAATGTGGTGTGTTGGGGTGTGAGGTGCGCATAGAGGTCTCCAAATGTCAGTGGGGCTGACACGAGACCGGTGCGCGAGCGCTCGGAACAAGGTCAGCAGTAAATGCTGGAACCTGTTGCGATCATTGCGCTGCTGCCTTCTGTCTTGCCTCTGCTCACGTCGGCTGGATGCCGCAGAGGCGCTGCGACCCATGGTAGCCGGTGGCGGGCCGCATCGCGAAGCAGATCTGTCTGCGTGCTTTGGCGAGTTCGCGGCGTGTTGTTCGAGGTGCGGATGCGCGTGGTCGTTGCGCGGGCAGTCGCAGGATGCTCGATTCTTACGTTTCAGGTATCTCCAGATGCGCTTTGCCCACCGCACAGGTGTCGCGAAGTGTGGTTATGCGGAGTGAAACTCGCATCTCGTGACACGTGTGGTGCGCTCACAAGGCAACTCGCATCTCGTGACACCTGTGTTGCGTGCTGCGCGTGCCTTGCGTGTGTGTGGGGTGAAACTCGCTTTTCGTGACACCTGTGTGGTGCGCAGAAGTGTATCTCGCGTGCGGACGGATGAGTGGTGCGCCCGGGGGGATTCGAACCCCCGGCCTTTGATACCGGAAACCAACGCTCTATCCAGCTGAGCTACGGGCGCAGTGCGCGAAAGCGCGATCTCAAGAGTACCACCCCAAGCATCACCCCATACCGCAGGGCATGCTGCGCATCATGCGCTTCGCGTGAGACGCTCCGCGCCACGTGCACGAAGATCACGGCGACCAGACATCAGTCCTGCCGCAGGTTGACCAGTGCCCAAACGGCTAGGATTGCATCCGTGACTCCAGAAGACCTCTCCCAGAAAATCGTCGACGTGCTCGCTGGCCTGGCGGCCGATGGCACGGTGCCCGCTGAGCTTGCCGAGATCGACGCCCCGCGCATCGAACGCCCCAAGAGCCGCGACCACGGAGACTGGGCCACCAACGTCGCCCTGCAGCACGCCAAACGGGTCGGTCTCAACCCCCGCGAACTCGCCGAGCACATCGCTGGGCGTCTGCGCGACGTCGACGGCATCGCCGTGGTCGATGTGGCTGGCCCCGGCTTCATCAACGTCACCCTCGATGCAGCTGCCGGCGCGAGCATTCTGCCCGCCGTGCTCGAGCAGGGCGCGCATTACGGCGACAACGCCACGCTCGCCGGCCACTCGATCAACCTCGAGTTCGTGTCGGCCAACCCCACCGGACCGCTGCACATCGGTCACACACGCTGGGCGGCACTGGGCGACTCAATCGCGCGACTGCTGCGCGCATCCGGCGCTACCGTGGTCAGCGAGTACTACATCAACGATGCCGGCACCCAGATGGATCGCTTCGCAGCATCAGTGCTCGCCGCAATCAAGGGCGAGCCCACGCCCGAGGGAGGCTACCCGGGGCAGTACATTCAAGACCTCGCCGGCTACGTCAAGGCCGAGCGCCCCGACATTCTCGACCTGCCGGCCGACGAGCAGCTGGCCACCGCCCGCGAACTCGCATACGCTAAGCAGCTCGACGAGATCAAGCACTCGCTCGACGCGTTCAACGTGCACTTCGACGTGTGGTTCTCAGAGCGTCAGCTGCACGCAGTCGACCCCTCGACTGGCACGAGCGCCATTGAGGATGCCGTGGCCCATTTGCGCGATCAAGGTCGCGTGTTCGAGCACGAGGGCGCCACGTGGGTGCGCACCTCTGACTTCGGTGACGACAAAGACCGTGTGGTCGTGCGCAGTAACGGTGAGCAGACGTACTTCGCTGCCGACGCCGCCTATTATCTCGACAAGCGCGCTCGCGGCTACGAGCAGGCCATCTACTTCTTGGGCGCCGACCACCACGGCTACGTGAATCGCCTGAAGGCGATTGTGGCTGCCGCAGGTGACGACCCGGAGACCAACATCAGCGTGCTCATCGGGCAGCTGGTCAACCTCAATGGTGCCAAGCTCTCGAAGCGCGCCGGCAACATCATCGAGCTCGACGACCTGCTCGAGTGGCTCGGCTCTGACGCGCTGCGTTACTGGCTGGCCCGCTACCCGGCCGATTCGCCGCTGAACCTCGACGGCGAGAAGCTGCGCAGCCGCACCAACGACAACCCGGTGTTCTACGTGCAGTACGCGCACGCACGCACGCACAACGTGGCGGCCAACGCCGCGCAGGCAGGCATCACCACCGACGGCTTCGACCCGGCAACACTCACGCATGCTACCGAGACTCAGCTGATCGCTCGCATCACGCAGTTCCCGCAGATGGTGGCGCTGGCCGCCGAACTGCGCGAACCGCATCGTGTGGCGCGCTACCTTGAAGAGCTCGCCGCAGACTTCCACCGGTGGTACGACAACTGCCGCGTCATCCCACTGCGCGGCGAAGAGGTCGAACCCGTGCACGCCAGCCGGCTGGTGCTCAACAATGCGGCTGGCCAGGTGCTGCGCAACGGCCTCGAACTGTTGGGAGTCTCGGCGCCGCAGCGCATGTGACACATGGCGCCTGTGCGCCAGATGTGGCGCACCATCAAACTGTTCATCGCCTGGGCCACCCTGCAGCTAGTCGACGAGGGCGTGATCTCGTTGAACAAAACTCTCAGCACTGGGCAGACGGTCTCGGGGTGTCTGACGAAGATGATCGAGCAGTCTGACAACGACTGCTCGGTGTATCTGCGTCTGGTCGTCGGCAACGACCGCATCAACTCGATGTGGGCCGAAGCCGGGTACACCAACACCGAGGTGCTACTCGACTCGTCGGGCGGCTACGACGGCAAACAGACCAGCACGAACGATCAGGCTGCGCTGCTGCAGCGTCTGTATGCGGGCACGGCGCTGTCTGACGCATCCACCACGCTGCTGCTTGACCACATGAAGGCGCAGGTATGGCGCACTCGTGTGCCAGCCGGCCTGCCAGATGGTGTGGTGGTCGCCGACAAGCCGGGATGGCTTGAGATCGAGAGCGGCTGGACACAGAGCGACGCCGCCCTGGTCTGGGGGGAGTCGAGCACCTACATCATCACAGTGCTGGGCTCTGAGGGCGCGCTCGAGAGCGAGATCGCTCAGCTGTCGAGCGCCGTGTACGAAGAGCTCAACAGCTGAGCGGAGGCCTTCAGGCCCCGGCTCGAATCTGCGCGTCGCGTTCGGCCTGATCCCGATCGAGCTCGGTGGCCACCTTGCGGTGATCGGTGAGACCCCACACGTAGACCAGCAGCGACACGAAGATCGCAACGGTGACGTACCAGTAGAACCAGTTCTCATGGCCGATGCTCTTCAGCCACAGCGCCACAGTGGGGGCCGTGCCGCCGAACAGGGCATTGGCCAGCGCATAGGGCAGCCCCACACCGAGCGCGCGCACCTTTGCCGGGAACAGTTCTGCCTTGACCACTGCGTTGATCGAGGTGTAGCCGCCGACGATCACCAGCGCGCCGAGCATCAGGGCAAAGGCGCCGAACGGGTCGTGCACGCCGGCCAGCGTCGACAGAATCGGCACCGTGAACAGCGTGCCGCCCACGCCGAAGAAAATCAGCAGGGGTTTGCGGCCGATGTGGTCAGAGATCCAGCCATAGACCGGCTGCAGCACCACGAAGATCAGCAGCGCGAAGAAGTTGATCAACGTCACCGTCGGCTTGTCGATCTTCGAGGTGTTCACCATGAACTGCTGCATGTAGGTGGTGTAGGTGTAAAAGGCGATCGTGCCGCCGAAGGTGAGCCCCAGCACGATGAAGAACTGCTTGGGGTACTTGAACAGCAAGGCCAGCGACCCAGCCTTCTCACCCTTCTTTTCGGTGGCAGCGTCGGCTACTGCAATGGTCTCACTCATGCCACGACGCAACAGCATCACGGCGATCGCACCAAGCGCGCCGATCGCAAACGGCACCCGCCAACCCCACGTGTGCATCGCATCCTCACTGATCAACTGCTGCAGCACGATCTGCACCAGCAGAGCGATCAGCTGGCCTGAGATCAGCGTGACGTAGGCGAAACTCGAGTAGTAGCCGCGGCGCCCCGGGGTGGCAACCTCAGAGAGATACGTGGCCGAGGTGCCGTATTCGCCGCCCACCGAAAAGCCCTGTGCCACGCGAGCCAATAGCAGCAGAATCGGCGCAACCACGCCGATCGTCTGATAGTCGGGGGTGATCGTGATGATCAGCGAGCCGCCGGCCATCAGCACGACGCTGAGCGTCAGTGCGGAGCGTCGGCCGTGGCGGTCGGCGTAGCGCCCGAAGAACCAACCGCCGATCGGGCGCATGATGAAGCCCAGTGAGAAGACCGCCATGGTCTGCAGCAGCTCGACCGTGGGGTCAGAGTCGGGAAAGAACGAGGCGGAGAAGTACACACTGAAGGCGGTGTAGATGTACCAGTCGTACCACTCGATCAGGTTGCCGAGCGAGCCGCGGATCACGTTGCCGGCGACCGACGGGTGGCGGCCGGTATTCGCCGAGGGGCCAGATGTGGAGTTGGGGGAGGACATGACGGAACAACCTTTCGCTATCGCCATTGATAATCACGGGTGCGATGCGGCCGTGCCTCAGGGGGAGGGGCGGTCGTCGTTGCGCACAAGGCTACACCCGGGCCAGCCGGTTAGACTGATGCGGTGAACACCCGCGCGAATCCTCTTGCCCCCGACTGGTTGCTGCCGCCTCAAGACGTCAATGCTCTCGACGTGGCGCTTTGGCCCGACACCACTGCCCGAGAAGACGATGGCGCGGTGCGCATCGGGGGAGTTTCAGTGCTCGAGCTTGCCGAGCAGTATGGCACTCCGCTGTATGTGATCGACCGTGCCACAGTGGTTGCGCAGGCGCGCCGGGTGCGCGAGGCCTTCAGCCAGGCTTTGGCCACGGTGGATGCCGAGCTCACTCCGTATTACGCGAGCAAAGCCCTGCTCACTGCAGATGTGGTGCGCTGGATGCGTGACGCCGGGTACAACATCGACGTCTCGACTGGTGGGGAGCTCGCGATCGCCATTGCGGCGGGCATCGATCCCGCGCGCATCGGCCTGCACGGCAACAACAAGTCTTACGCCGAGCTGCGTGCGGCCATCGGCATCGGGGTCGGCACTATCGTCGTCGACTCACTCGACGAGCTGCGACTGCTCTCAGCGGCACTCACCGACGCCCACGCTGAAGCCGATGCCCTGCATCCCATCGCCGATCGCCAGCGAGTGCGCCTGCGCGTGACCACCGGCGTGCACGCCTCCACGCATGAGTTTCTGGCCACGGCACGTGAAGATCAGAAGTTCGGTGTTGCGCTCGCCGACGTCGACGAGGCAGTGGCGGCCATTCGCGCTGAAGAACACCTCGAGTTCGTGGGGCTGCACTCACATATCGGCTCGCAGATCTTTGATGCCGCCGGGTTCGATCAGGCCATCGGGCGTCTGCTCGAGGTGCATGCGCGGCTCGCCGAGACTGGGCCGGTGCCAGAGCTGAACATCGGCGGTGGCTTCGGCATCGCCTACACCGAGGCCGACCAGCCCCGTTCTATCGAGACCATCGCCACCGATATCGCTCAGGCGCTGGCGAGTGCAGCGGCTCGGTTCGGGGTGCCGGTGCCGCGCATCGCGATCGAGCCCGGTCGGCTCATCGTGGGTCGTTCAGGGGTCACCCTCTACGAAGTGGGCACACTCAAAGACGTGCAGGTGGGTGAGGGTGTCGACAATGTGCGTCGGTACGTGTCAGTCGACGGCGGCATGAGTGACAACCCGCGCCCAGAGCTTTACGGTGCCGACTACCACGCCGCGTTGGTGTCGCGCCGCAGTGAAGCTGACTCGCAGCTGGTGCGAGTGGTGGGCAAGCACTGTGAATCAGGCGACATCGTCGTCAACGACGACTACCTGCCCGCCGACGTGCGCCGTGGCGACCTGCTTGCGGTGGCCGACACCGGGGCATACTGCTTCTCGCTGTCGTCGAACTACAACATGCTGCCGCGACCGGCCATCGTGGCCGTCGAAGACGGCGAGGCGCGGGTGCTGGTGCACGGCGAGAGTATCGAGACCCTGCTTGCTCGCGATGCCGGCCTCACCGGTATCTGACCCTGATCGAAACGTATTGTGAACACCCGGTCAGCTGGCCGGAGAGCTGGAGCAAAGAAGATGACTGAACGCACATTGAAGGTCGCGCTGCTGGGCGCCGGATCGGTTGGGGCGCAGACCGCGCGGCAGCTGATCGAGCGACGTGCCGAGCTCGCGCAGCGCATCGGCGCAGACTTCGAACTGATCGGCATTGCCGTGCGCAACCCGGCCGGGCGGCGTGACGTCGAGTTGCCCGCCGAACTGTTCACCACCGATGCCGAGGGGCTCATCGACCGTGCCGACATCGTCATCGAGCTGATCGGCGGCATCGAGCCGGCACGCACCTACATCGAACGAGCGCTGCGTCAGGGCAAAGACGTGGTCACCGCGAATAAGGCGCTGCTTGCTGCGCACCAGGTTGAGCTCTTCGAGGTCGGGCGGGCCGGCGGAGCAGAGACCTACTATGAGGCCGCAGCTGCCGCAGCGATCCCGATCATCCGGCCGTTGCAGGACTCGCTGGTGGGCGACCGCATCAACCGGGTGCTGGGTATCGTCAACGGCAGCACCAACTACGTGCTCGATCGCATCGATCAGGCTGGGATCACCCTCGACGAAGCGCTCAAAGAGGCGAGCGATCTGGGCTATCTCGAAGCCGACCCCACCGCCGATGTCGAAGGGCATGACGCGGCCGCTAAGGCGACCATTCTGGCCGGGCTCGCCTTCCACACCCACGTGCCGCGCGATGCCGTGTACACCGAGGGCATCACCAAGCTCACGACCGAACAGCTCACCGCGGCCAAAGAGGGCGGATTTGTCGTCAAGCTGCTGGCCATCGCCGAGCGGCTGCAGGTCGAGCCGGGCGAGTCCGAGGCTGTCAACGTCCGGGTCTATCCGGCGCTGGTGCCGGTCAGTCATCCGCTCGCAGCCGTGCATGGCGGCAAGAACGCCATCTTCGTCGAGGCGCTCGACGCCGGTGATCTCATGTTTTATGGGGCAGGTGCCGGCGGTGTCGAGACCTCATCGACGGTGCTGAGCGACTTCGTTCTGGCCGCACGCCGCATTGTGCGCGGGGCTCCCGCTGAATACGTCACCTTTGACGCCAACCTGCGCGTGGCAGACATCAGCGAGGTCACCTCGAGCTGGCAGATCACGCTGCATGTGGCTGATCTGCCCGGGGTGCTCGAGCAGGTTGCCGCAGTACTCAGTCGCAACGAGGTCTCGGTGCGCGATCTCAGCCAGGTTGCAGCCGGCCCGGATGCCCGCGAGGCAGCCACCGGCACCGCGCGTCTGATCATCATCACTCACCCCGCTCATGAGGGTCGTCTGCAGCGCACGGTCGCCGAGCTCGGCTCGATCGCCGCTGTGCATGAGGTCGCGGGGGTCATCCGCGTCGAGGGAATCTGAGACAGGGGAGCACACTGATGCCTGACGACATGCGCACTTCGATCTCACGCGTGAGCGTGTCGGTGCCCGCAACTGCGGCCAATCTGGGGCCGGGCTTCGACACGTTGGGGTTGGCGCTCGACCGTTGGAACACCGTCGAGGTCACCCCGGTCGACGGCCAAGGAGTCACCCTCGAGATCGAGGGCACGGGAGCAGACGAGCTGCCTCGCGACGAGACCAATCTGGTGGTGCGTGTGCTGCTTGACACGCTCGAGCATCTGGGCGTGCGGCCTGGCGGGCTGCGAGTGCGGGCGATCAACGATATCCCGCAGTCGGGCGGGCTGGGGTCGTCAGCATCAGCGGTGATCGCCTCACTGGCGGCGGCACTGGCTCTGGCCACCGGAAGGGTGCCGAACCCCGATGAGGTGTTCGCTCACGCGGCTCGCATCGAAGGGCACCCCGACAATGCTGCTCCTGCGGTCTACGGCGGTGCGACAGTGGCGTACCTTGACGCGGCCGGTGCTCCAGCCGCGGCTCGCATCGAGATCGCTGCAGACATCACCCCGGTCATCTTCGTACCCGACTATGCCGCCGCGACCAACGCCATCCGGCTGTTGCAACCTGACCAGGTGCCCTTGGCCGATGCGGTGTTCAACGTCTCTCGCGCGGCGCTGCTCGTGCAGGCGCTGCAGGGAGCACCCGAGAACTTGTTCGAGGCCACCGAAGACCGCCTGCATCAGCCCTATCGAGCTGAGGCGATGCCTGCCACGGCCAAGCTCATCTCCGGTCTGCGCTCGCGCGGGCACGCCGCAGTGCTCAGCGGAGCCGGACCTACAGTACTGGTGCTGGCCCGCGACGCTGCTGAGGCCGACGCTGTGCAGCAGTACCCGCTCGACACTCCCGGCGTGCACTGGAGCATGCATCGGCTGCCGATCGCGACACAAGGTGCTAGGGTGGAGTTGTGACTTTGAGAGGTGATCCTCTCGGTCATCTACCCCTGTGGCACCGAAGCTCACTTTCTCGTGTGTCCATCTGATATGACGATCGAATGTCGATCATCGAATCTCCTTGGCCATTTGGCAGGGCGAGAGGAAAATCTCTGTGACTGACGTCAACAACACCAACGAATCCCCGAAGCTGAGCTCGCTGCGCGTCGCCGAGCTGCAGAGCCTGGCCGCCGAGCTGGGCATCTCGGGTGTCAAGCTGCGCAAGAGCGAACTGGTCGAGGCGATCACCGCCCATCGTGCCGGTACCGCCGCCAGCACCCCGAGCGCGGCTGCGAACACCGAAGAGCCCGCAGCCTCCGCGCCGCGCCGCTCGCGTCGCGCAACCCTTCCCACCACCGATGTGGCCGAAGCTGCCGCTGAGGCGCCGGCCGCCACGCAGTCGACGACGGAGCCAGCCGCTGAGGCTGCTGCCGAGCAGCCCAAGAGCACTCGTGCTCCGCGTCGTGCCGCAGAGCAGACCAACACTGAATCTGCCGAAGCCCAGTCTGGCGAAGCACAGACCGCAGCCGTTGAGGCTGCACCTGCAGGGCAGGGTGAGGCCGGCACCGACGAACAGAGCGAGGCGAACCGCTCTGAGGGGCGTCGCAACCGCGGTCGAGGCCGCGGTGGGCGCGGCAACGGCAACGGCAACGGCAACACCGACGAGCACGACGAGCAGGGCGAGCAGTCGAGCAAGAACGACAAGTCTGAGAAGTCTGACAAAGCCGACAAAAACGAGAAGTCAGACAAGGGCGATCGCCACGAAGGCGGCGACCGCGGTCACCAGCACGACGACGGTCAGGGCGAGGGCGAGGGGCGTCGCGGGCGCAACCGCAACCGCAACCGCAACCGTGATCGCAACAAGCGTCGCGGTGGCCGTGACGAAGAGCCCGAGATCAACGAAAACGACACCCTGCTGCCCGTCGCTGGCGTGCTCGAGGTGCTCGACAACTACGCATTCGTGCGCACCAGCGGCTACCTGCCCGGCCCCAGCGATGTCTACGTCTCGCTCGGTCAGGTCAAGCGGTATGGTCTGCGCAAGGGCGACGCCGTGGTTGGCGCCATCAAAGAGCCCAAAGACGGCGACAACGGTAGCTCACGTCAGAAGTACAACGCGCTGGTGCGCGTCGATTCGGTCAACGGCCAGACCGTTGAAGAGGCACTCAAGCGCGTCGAGTTCTCGAAGCTGACCCCGCTCTACCCCCAGGAGCGCCTGCGCCTCGAGACCGAACCGCAGAAGATCACCGGTCGTGTCATTGACCTGGTGTCGCCGATTGGCAAGGGGCAGCGCGGCCTGATCGTGGCCCCGCCGAAGGCCGGCAAGACCATCATCATGCAGCAGATCGCCAACGCGATCACCACAAACAACCCCGAGGTGCACCTCATGGTCGTGCTCGTCGACGAGCGTCCCGAAGAGGTCACCGACATGCAGCGCACGGTCAAGGGTGAGGTCATCGCCTCGACCTTCGACCGCCCGGCCGATGACCACACCACGGTTGCCGAGCTCGCCATCGAGCGTGCAAAGCGTCTGGTTGAGCTCGGGCACGACGTGGTGGTGCTGCTCGACTCGATCACTCGTCTGGGGCGCGCCTACAACCTCTCCACTCCGGCATCGGGGCGCATTCTCTCAGGTGGTGTCGACGCCTCGGCGCTCTACCCGCCGAAGCGCTTCTTCGGTGCGGCTCGCAATATCGAGAACGGTGGCTCGCTGACGATCATTGCCTCGGCGCTGGTCGAGACCGGCTCCAAGATGGACGAAGTCATTTTCGAGGAGTTCAAGGGCACGGGCAACATGGAGCTTCGCCTGTCACGCCAGCTGGCCGACAAGCGCATCTTCCCGGCGGTTGACATCAACGCCTCGGGCACTCGTCGCGAAGAGCTGCTGCTGCCGGCAGACGAACTCAAGATCGTCTGGAAGCTGCGCCGCGCGCTGGCTGGCCTCGAGGCCCAGCAGGCCATCGAAATCGTGTTCAACGGCCTCAAAGAGACCAAGTCGAACGTCGAGTTCTTGATGCGCATGCAGAAGTCGCCGGTCACCGGTCACGACAAGTAAGCCGTCACCGCAGTGAGTTCCACGTTCGACTCGGTCGGCCGTCTGCTCGACGAGCACACCGAGCTGCAGTCTCGCCTGGCCGACCCTGATGTCGTGACCAATCCGGCGCTGTCCAAGAAACTCAACCGTCGCTACAACGAGCTCAACGCCATCAAGGTGGCCTACGAGCAGTTTCAGAGCACGGGTGAAGACCTCGAGGCTGCGCGTGAGCTTGCGCACGAAGACGAGTCATTCGCAGCCGAGGTGCCTGCGCTCGAGGCCTCGCACGACGAGGCGGCCGAGAAGCTGCGCCGTCTGCTGATTCCGCGTGATCCCGACGACGGCCGCGATGTCATCCTCGAGATCAAGGGCGGTGAAGGCGGCGAGGAGTCAGCGCTGTTCGCCGCTGACCTGCTGCGCATGTACACCCACTATGCCGAGTCGAAGGGGTGGAAAGTCGAGCTGCTCGACAAGACCGAGTCTGATCTGGGCGGCTACAAAGATGTGTCTGTGGCCATCAAGGGGCGTTCGAACAACCCAGCTGATGGCGTGTGGGCACACCTGAAGTACGAGGGTGGCGTGCACCGCGTGCAGCGTGTGCCGGTGACCGAAAGCCAGGGGCGCATCCATACGTCGACCACTGGCGTGCTGGTGTTCCCTGAAGTTGACGAGCCCGAAGAGGTCGAGATCAATCAGAACGATCTGCGCATCGACGTCTATCGCTCATCAGGGCCGGGCGGTCAGTCGGTCAACACCACCGACTCTGCCGTGCGCATCACGCATATTCCCACGGGCATCGTGGTGTCGATGCAGAACGAGAAGTCGCAGATTCAGAACCGCGAAGCCGCGATGCGCGTGCTGCGTGCGCGTCTGCTCGCCAAGCAGCAAGAAGAGCTCGATGAGGCGGCGTCAGCTGCACGCAAGAGCCAGATCCGCACCATGGATCGCTCTGAGCGCATCCGTACCTACAACTTCCCAGAGAACCGCATCGCCGACCACCGCACTGGGTTCAAGGCCTACAACCTCGACCACGTGCTTGGCGGCGACCTCGACCCGGTGATCGACTCGGCCATCCAAGCCGACGAAGCACACCGACTGGCGGCGCTGGCCGAAAGCGACGACTGAGCCCATGCGGCTCAGCGACCTGCTCGCTCAAACTGCCGCCACGCTGAGCGCGGCTGAGGTGAAGTCACCGCAAGCCGAGGCCAGGCTCATCGTGGCGCACGCCGCAGACTGCGATCTCGCCTGGCTCGATCTGCACGCTCTGCTGGGTGATGAGACGACGGATGCCGTGGTCGCCACAGTCCACGCTCTCACCTCTCAGCGTGCCGGCGGGCAGCCTCTGCAGCACGTGTTGGGCCAGGCTGACTTTCGCGGGCACACCCTGGCGGTTGGCCCCGGAGTCTTCGTGCCCCGCCCCGAAACCGAACTGCTCGTGCAGCTCGTGCTCGAGCATCTGAGCGCAGTCTCAGAGCTCGATGCACCGGTGCGGGTATACGAGGCGTGCACGGGCAGCGCGGCCATTGCCCTCTCCGTGGCACTCGAACATCCCGGCGCGCAGGTGCGAACTGTCGAGCGCGACCCGCAGGCCTTGGCTTGGGCCGAGCGCAACATCGCGGCGCTGGCGCCGCTCGAGCCGAGATCTCGGGTCACTCTGATCGCCGGTGACGCGCTGGACGACCTGCGTGACCAGGCCGGCGAGCAGTGGTCGATCATCGTCTCGAACCCGCCTTATGTGCCTCTCGCACAACCTCTGATCGACAGCGATGCCCTGCACGACCCGGCGATTGCATTGTTCTCTGGTGACGACGGGCTCGACTTCATTCGAGCCGTTGCGCAGCCGGCCCGCGCTGCCATCGCCTCAGACGGGCTGCTCGCACTCGAACACGGCGAGCAGCAGGGTGAAGCTGTCGCGGGCATCCTGCGCGCCGCCGGATGGCACAGCGTGTGCACCCACCGAGACCTGACCGGCAGAGTTCGATTCACCACGGCTCGACCAAGCGCCGACTAGACTGACTCGGGTGAGAGCGCACGACCGAGCGATGGGATCAGACCGCGATGAGTGAAGTATTCGACTGTCACGACGCGTCACAGCTGCTCGAGGGGCTGCGTCGCACCAAGGTCGCGCTCAAACGTGACGGCTTGGTTGTGCTGCCCACCGACACGGTGTATGGCATCGCCGCAGATGCGTTTTCGCCCAGTGCGGTCAACGAGCTGCTCAAGGCGAAAGGCCGCACCCGGCAGTCGCCGCCGCCGGTGCTCATCGGCTCGATTGCCGGCCTCAACGCGCTGGCCGAAGAGGTACCCGACGAGGTCGAACGACTCGCCAAGGCCTTCTGGCCCGGAGCGCTCACGCTCATTGTCAACGCACGGGGCAGCCTGAACTGGGATCTCGGTGACACGCAGGGCACCGTTGCCGTGCGTGTGCCCGACGAAGCGGTGGCGCGTGCTGTGCTCGACGACAACGGGCCGCTCGCGGTCTCCAGCGCCAACAAACACGGTCAACCGGCAGCTACCACGGCTGCCGAGGCCCAAGAGCAGCTGGGCAACGACGTGTTGGTCTACCTCGACAACGGCACCAGTGCCAGCGGAGTCTCATCGACCATTGTCGACACCACCCTGCTCAAGACCACCGGCTCGGTGAGCGTGGTGCGCCAGGGCGGGGTCACGGTCGAGCAGCTCGCCGAGGTCATCGGCGCAGACAAGGTCACGGTGGCGTGAGAGGGTACTTTCTCGTCGCATTCATCGCGGCGTTGTCAACGTACTGCCTGACTTGGGTGGTGCTGCGCGTCGCACTGCGTTTTCATATCTACCCGGCCATCCGTGCGCGAGACGTGCACACCAGACCCACGCCGCGTATCGGCGGCATCGCCATCTTCGGCGGCATCATGTTGGGCCTCGCAGCAGCCGGGCGCCTCAGCTGGTTCGACGAGGTATTTCGGCACCGCGGATCCATTGCCGCGCTTGCCCTGGCCAGCCTGCTCATTGTGTTCATCGGGGTGTTCGACGACCTCTGGGACATGGAGTGGTATTCGAAGCTGGCCGGGCAGTTTCTCGCGGCCGGCATCCTGGTCTGGCAGGGGTTTCAAATCGTGTCGCTGCCGATCGGCGGCACACTCATCGGCTCGGGTCTGGTCAGCGCAATAGTCACCACGCTGTTTATCGTCGCGGCCATGAACGCGGTGAACTTCATCGACGGTCTCGACGGGCTGGTCTCTGGGGTGATGCTCATCGCAGCCACAGTCTTTTTCTTCTACGTGTATCTGCTCACCATCCGCACATCGCCGACCGACTACTTCAATACCGCAACGCTGGTCACCTCACTGATCATCGGTGGCTGTATCGGGTTTCTGCCTTGGAACTGGCATCCGGCGCGCATCTTCATGGGTGACTCCGGTGCGCTGCTACTCGGTATGCTGTTGGCCGCATCTGCGGTCTCGGTCACCGGGCAGATCGACCCCGAGATCATGGCCGATTCGAGTGTCTGGCTGCCACTGCTGGTGCCCGTTGTCGTGTTCACCCTGCCGTTCATCGACTTCATGCTCGCGGTCGTGCGCCGAGTCGCAGCAGGCAAATCTCCGTTCAGCCCAGATCGGCGGCACCTGCACCACCGGCTGCTGAACCTCGGTCATAACACCTATACCGCCGTCTTGGTCTTCTACAGCTGGACGCTCGTGCTCTCGCTTTCCTGCTTCCTGTTCATGCTCTGGAGCTGGTGGTGGGTGGTCGGTTTCTTTGTCATCGGCGTGCTGGTGTGTACGCTGCTGACTTTTTGGCCGGTGCTGCAGCCAGCGCTGGGGTGGGGGCCCCGCATCCCCAACGAATTGCAGCTCGCCGCCCGACGATTCCCACCCCGAAACGAGGACGCCCAATGATCGACGCACCCCAACAGCCCGTACCCGTGGTTCGACGCGCGAATCCCGCGCTCACCGCAGTCGTGCGCAAATCCGCCACGCTCACCGTGATTCTCGGCGCCGTCGTCGCCGTGGTCGGGGGAGTGATCGGCTGGTTCGTCGGTGCTCCCGATCGGTCGGTGGATGGCCTGCTCAGCGCCCTGGTCGGTGCGGGCTTGGCCGTCGTGTTCGCGGTGATCACCGCGCTCAGTCTCTGGCTGGGGTCGCGTTTCGGCGGAGTCTCATTCTTGGGCATCGTGATGGGCGGATGGCTTGTGAAGATCGTGGTGTTCATGGGGCTGCTCGCGCTGGTCGCACAGGCCTCATTCGTGGTGAAACCGGTGCTCTTCGGCAGCATCGTGGCGGCGATCTTGGGCTCACTCGCTGCCGACACCTACGCAGCGATGCGCACCCGTGTGCCATACGTTGACGACGATTCTGCACACGAATGAGCGACCAATCGCCGTTCGGTTCGCTCACAGCGTGGGATCATTGCTACAATGCTACGTGGCGGTTCAGAAGTACCATGATCGCCAAAGCATCCGTTACGCTCCGTAGTGCTCACTGCGGCCATCGTTCAGGAGAATGATCTTTTGACTCACGCGCTGACACCGCTGACCACATCGTTCGTAGCGGCAGACGGGGAATTCCACGCGCCGAGCATCAGCGAGTTCTTCCCTGATGCCGTGTTCTTCGCCGGCACTCCCTTCGAACTCAACCGCATCGGCCTCATCCGCATCGTGGTGGCCATCGCCATCGTTCTGGTGCTGTGGCTGGGCACCCGCAAGCTCAAGCTGGTGCCGGGTCGCGGGCAGAGCCTGCTCGAGCTGCTCTACGACTTCATCCGCGTGAACATCGCCGAAGACATGCTGGGCAAGAAAGACGGCCAGCGCTTCGTGCCGCTGCTGTTCACTATCTTCGTGGTCACCCTCGGGTTCAACATCACCGGTATCATCCCGGGCTTCAACATCGCGGTTTCCTCCACGATCGGCTTCCCGCTCGTGTTGGCCGTGGTCGCCTACATCGTCTTCATCTACGCAGGCATCAAAAAGAACGGCCTCGGCTACTTCAAAGCCGCGCTGTTCCCCGCCGGCGTGCCCAAGCTGATGTACGTGCTGGTCACCCCCATCGAGTTCCTCTCGACCTTCATCATCCGTCCCGTTTCGCTGACCCTCCGACTGCTGATGAACATGGTGGCCGGTCACCTCATCTTGGTGCTCTGCTTCAGCGCAACCTGGTTCTTCCTGTTCAGTGCCGGCGGCCTGTTCACGCTGATCGCCCCGGTCACGTTCGCCTTCGGCTTCGCTTTCACCCTGTTCGAGCTGCTGGTCGCAGTGCTGCAGGCATACATCTTCACTCTTCTGACAACCGCCTACATTCAGTCGTCACTGGCAGAAGAGCACTAAGCGACCGGAAACCTCCGGTCACACTATGGAAGGAAACACATACCGTGGACATCAACTCACTTGCTGACATCAGCGGCAACCTCAACACCATCGGTTACGGCCTGGCTGCTATCGGCCCCGGCATCGGCATCGGCATCGCCGGTGGCAAGACCGTCGAGGCTATCGCTCGCCAGCCTGAGCTCGCTGGCCGTCTCCAGACCACCTTCTTCCTCGCTGTGGCCTTCACCGAGGCCCTGGCTCTGATCGGTCTGGCTGCAGGCTTCATCTTCTCCTAAACCGTTCTCTCCAGACGTAAGGCACACACATGGCGCAATTCGCAGCTCTGTCAGCGGTCACTGTGGCCGCCGAGGAGGAGCACAACATCCTCGCACCGGCCATCTATGACTGGTTGCTGTCACTCATCATCTTCTTGGTGCTGCTCGTATTCGTATGGAAGTCTGTGGTTCCTAAACTGCAGAAGACACTCGACGAGCGCTCAGAGAAGATCGAAGGTGGCATCGAGCAGGCTCAGAAGGCACAGGCGGAGGCATCTGCTGCGCTCGAGTCTTATAACGCACAGCTGGCAGAGGCTCGTGTCGAGGCCCAGCAGATCCGTGACGATGCTCGTGCCGAGGGTGCGCAGATCGTTGCAGAGCTGAAGGCTCAGGCTACGGCTGAGGCGCAGCGCATTTCAGAGCAGGCTCAGGCCCAGATCGAGGCAGACCGCACGTCGGCCTTCCAGCAGCTCAAGAGCGAGATCGGCGTGCTTTCAGTCGATCTCGCCGGGCAGGTCGTCGGTCAGTCGCTCAGCGCTGACGATCAGGCCAAGGCTGTGGTCGATCGCTTCCTGGCCGACCTTGAGAAGTCCGACAGCGACAACCAGGCAGGGGCGAAGTAAGCATGGGCAACGCCACCACACAGTCATTCAAAGAGGCACGGGCCACGCTCACGCGCAGCACGGTCTCGGGCACTCTCGACTACGCCTCGGCACTGTTCACCGTCGCCGACACACTCGGTGAGAGCGCCCAGCTGCGTGGTGTCGTCGCCGACCCCTCCACCGAACCAGCCGAGCGTTCGGCGGTGATCACCAAGATCTTCAGCGGTCATGTGCCGGCCGCTGTGCTCACGTTCGTCGAAAAGATCGCCGCGCTGCGGTGGTCTACTCCCGACGAGCTGGTGTCCTCCGTCGACACGCTGGGCGTGCTCTCGGTGGCCAAGACGGCATCCAAGAACAACACGATCGAGCAGCTCGAGCGTGAATTGTTCGAAATTGCCCAGGTCTTCAGCGGCTCCCGCGAGCTGCAGCTCACGCTCACCAACCCCGGTGAGCACCGCGAGGCCGAGTCAGCGCTGATTCAGCGGCTGTTCGGCACACAGGTCAGCCCCGAGGCGATCGCACTGACCGAGCGTGCAGTCGCGCAGGTGCGTGGCTCCAAGGTGTCTCGTCGTCTCGACGAGATCGCCGCGGTCGTCTCCGGGTTCGTAGGGCGCAAAGTCGCCCAGGTGCGCTCGGCGACTGCGCTCACCGACCAGCAGCGGTCAGCTCTGGCCAAGGCGCTCACCACCGAGGCCGGCGGCCCGGTGCATGTGAACGTCGCAGTCGATCCCACCCTCATCGGCGGCGTCGTGGTGCGCCTCGGTGACACGCTCATCGACTCATCCGCAAAGACGAAACTCGAGCAGCTGCGCCAGGCCATCGCCTAGCCGCTCTCGCGAGAACTGAACAGGTGTACATCGGGGTGCATGCCCCAACAAATCGAAGGAACATGATGGCAGAAGTGACAATCAGCCCCGAAGACATCCGGGGTGCCCTGAAGGAGTTCGCTGATGAGTATCAGCCGGCTTCCTCGACGAAGGCCGAGGTGGGGTATGTGATCAGCGCGGCTGACGGCATCGCGCATGTCGAAGGCCTCCCCAGTGTGCAGGCCAACGAGCTGGTTCGCTTCGAGAACGGCGTGCTGGGCATGGCTCAGAACCTCGAAGAGCACGAGATCGGCGTTGTCGTGCTCGGTGAGTACGTCGGCATCGCCGAAGGCCAGCGCGTCGAGCGCACCGGCGAGATTCTCTCGGTGCCTGTCGGCGACGCCTTCCTCGGCCGTGTGATCGACCCGCTCGGCAATCCGATCGACGGCTTGGGCCCGATCGAGGCTGAGACCCGTCGTGAGCTCGAGCTGCAGGCCCCCAACGTGATGAGCCGCAAGAGCGTCGATGAGCCACTCCAGACCGGTATCAAGGCAATCGACGCCATGATCCCCGTCGGTCGCGGGCAGCGCCAGCTGATCATTGGTGACCGCCAGACAGGCAAGACCGCCATTGCCATCGACACCATCATCAACCAGCGCAAGAACTGGGAGACCGGCGACCCGAAGCAGCAGGTGCGTGCGATCTATGTCGCCATCGGCCAGAAGGGCTCGACCATCGCCAGCGTGAAGGCTGCTCTTGAAGAGGCCGGCGCTCTCGAATACACCACCATCGTGGCTTCGCCGGCATCAGATCCGGCTGGCTTCAAGTACCTGTCGGCGTACACCGGCTCGGCGCTCAGCCAGCACTGGATGTACCAGGGTAAGCACACCGTCATCGTCTATGACGACCTGTCAAAGCAGGCTGAGGCCTACCGTGCCGTGTCGCTGCTGCTGCGTCGTCCGCCGGGCCGCGAAGCTTACCCCGGCGACGTGTTCTACTTACACTCCCGCCTGCTGGAGCGTGCGGCCAAGCTCTCTGACGAGCTGGGCGGCGGTTCGGTGACCGCTCTGCCGATCATCGAGACCAAGGCAAACGACGTCTCGGCCTTCATCCCGACCAACGTGATCTCGATCACTGACGGTCAGATCTTCCTGCAGTCCGACTTGTTCAACGCCAACCAGCGCCCCGCCATCGACGTGGGCATCTCGGTTTCGCGTGTGGGCGGCGACGCGCAGCGCAAGCACATCAAGAAGGTGTCTGGCACGCTCAAGCTCGAACTTGCCTCGTACCGCTCGCTCGAAGCATTCGCCATGTTTGCCTCAGACCTGGACGCGGCGTCGAAGCAGCAGCTGCAGCGCGGTGCTCGTCTGACTGAGCTGCTCAAGCAGCCGCAGTACAGCCCGTACCCCGTCGAGGATCAGGTCGTCTCGATCTGGCTGGGCACCACCGGCAAACTCGACGATGTCGCCGTCGACAACGTGCTGCGTTTCGAGCACGAGTTCCTCGACTACCTGAAGCGCAACACCGACGTGCTCGATGTGCTGCGTGACTCGGGCAAGCTCGAAGACGAAACCGTCGCCAAGCTCGAATCCTCGGTCGCTGAGTTCAAGAAGAACTTCGTCGAGAAAGAGGTCAAGGGCCTCGCCGAGCCGGGCGCCGAAGACGACTCCGCTCTTGATGCCGACAAGATCGATCAGGCCAAGCTCGTTAAGAACAGCAAGTAAGCCTGAGACGATAAGGAGGAACAGACATGGGAGCGCAACTTCGCGTCTATAAGCAGAAGATTAAGTCTGCTCAGACGACCAAGAAGATCACCCGCGCCATGGAGCTGATCGCCGCCTCACGCATCCAGAAGGCACAGCAGCGCACCGCAGCCGCGAAACCATACGACGAAGCGATCACTCGCGCCGTCGCCGCGGTCTCGGCGCTGTCAACGAACATCGATCACCCGCTGCTGCGGGAGCGTGATCAGGTTCGTCGCTCGGCGATCGTGGTGTTCGCCTCGGATCGCGGTCTGGCGGGTGCGTTCTCGTCTGCCGTGCTTAAAGAGGCTGACCAGCTGGCCAACCTGCTGCGTGACCGCGGAGGAGAAGTCGACTTCTACCTGGTGGGCCGCAAGGCGGTGAACTACTACCAGTTCCGCAATCGGCCCTTCGTGGCCAGCTGGACTGGTGACACCGAGAAGCCCAGTGCCGAGGTTGCTCACGAAATCGGCGAGAAGGTCGTGGAGTCGTACCTGAAGGGTGGCGCAGACGGCGGTGTTGACGAGATTCATCTCGTTTACACCAAGTTCGTCAATCGTGTCACCCAGAAGCCCGACGTGCTGCGTCTGCTGCCGTTGCAGGTGGTCGAAGGCCAAGCTGCCCCGGCATCCGATGCCACTCCGCTCTACGAGTTTGAGCCGGAGACCGACGAGGTGCTCGATCTGCTGCTGCCGCGGTACATCGAATCGCGCATCTACCACTCGCGTCTGGAGTCAGCTGCCAGTGAGCAGGCCAGCCGCCAGCGCGCGATGAAGGCTGCCTCCGACAATGCCGACAAGCTGATCAAGACCTACTCGACGTTGATGAACAACGCCCGTCAGGCCGAGATCACCCAGCAGATCAGCGAGATCGTCGGTGGCGCCGACGCACTCGCCAACTAGACGACGACACAGAAGAGAAGAGAGACATGGCTACTGCAACCAAGACGGAGGCCGCCGACACGGCGACCACCAACGTCGGCCGCATCGTGCGCGTGACCGGTCCTGTCGTGGACATCGAGTTCGCACACGACGCACTGCCGCCAATCAACAATGCTCTGGAGACCGAGGTCACGGTCGCCGGCAGCTCGCTCAAGATCACCTTCGAGGTTGCTCAGCACCTCGGTGACGACCTTGTGCGCGCCATCGCGCTGAAGCCGACTGACGGCCTCGTGCGCGGTCAGGCGGTCACTGACACCGGCTCACCCATCACGGTGCCGGTCGGCGACGCCACCAAGGGCCGCGTGTTCAACGTGACTGGTGACGTGCTCAACGCTCCTGAAGGCGAAGAGGTCACCTTCGACACCCGGTGGTCGATCCACCGCGAGCCGCCGCGCTTCGACCAGCTCGAGTCGAAGACCACGCAGTTCCAGACCGGCATCAAGGTCATCGACCTTCTCACCCCGTACGTGCAGGGCGGCAAGATCGGCCTGTTCGGTGGTGCTGGTGTGGGCAAGACGGTTCTTATTCAAGAGATGATCGCCCGTGTGGCCAAAGACCACGATGGCGTGTCAGTGTTCGCTGGCGTCGGCGAGCGCACCCGTGAGGGTAACGACCTGATCCACGAGATGGACGACGCTGGGGTGCTCGACAAGACCGCCTTGGTGTTCGGCCAGATGGACGAGCCGCCGGGCGTGCGCCTTCGTGTGGCACTGTCTGCGCTGACCATGGCGGAGTACTTCCGCGATGAGCAGCAGCAAGACGTGCTGTTGTTCATCGACAACATTTTCCGTTTCACCCAGGCCGGCTCTGAGGTCTCGACCCTGCTGGGTCGTATGCCTTCAGCCGTGGGCTACCAGCCCAACCTGGCCGACGAGATGGGGCAGCTGCAGGAGCGCATCACCTCGACACGCGGTCACTCGATCACCTCGCTGCAGGCCATTTATGTGCCCGCCGATGACTACACCGACCCGGCTCCGGCCACGACGTTCGCGCACCTCGATGCGACCACGAACCTGACTCGTGACCTCGCCAGCCGTGGTCTGTATCCGGCCGTTGATCCGCTGGCCTCGACCTCGCGCATCCTTGATGCGCAGTATGTGGGCCAGGATCACTACGACACTGCGATTCGCGTCAAGCAGATTCTGCAGAAGAACAAAGAGCTGCAAGAGATCATCGCGATCCTCGGTGTGGACGAGCTCTCCGAAGAAGACAAGATCGTCGTCGAGCGCGCTCGACGTATCGAGCAGTTCCTCTCGCAGAACACCTACACCGCCGTGAAGTTCACTGGCGTCGAGGGCTCGACGGTGTCGATCAAAGACACTATCGAAGGCTTCAAGGCCATCTGCGATGGCGAGGTCGACAACATCCCGGTGCAGGCCTTCTACAACGTCGGGCCGCTCGACGATGTGTTCAAGAAGTGGGCCGAGATCAAGAAGAGCCTCGGGGAGTAAGTCATGGCACAGCCTTTCGACGTCGAGATCGTCTCGGCAGAACAGCTCGTCTGGTCGGGCAAGGCCACCCAGGTGGTTGCTCGCACCGTCGACGGTGAGATCGGCGTGCTCGCCGGTCACGAGCCGCTGCTCGCCGTGCTTGGCGATGGCCCAGTGCGGGTCACGCTGGCCGACGGGTCGGTGCTCGCACTGACCGCTGCAGACGGCTTCCTGTCGGTCGAGCGTGATGCCGTGCGTGTCGTCGCTCGGCAGGCCGAACTGGCTGCGTAGTCTCCACGACGCGCTTCGGCGTGTTCTTCTCTGTGTCGACAAGGCGTCCACCTTCGGGTGGGCGCCTTGTCGCGTTGCTGCAGCAAATCAGCTGCCTTCACGCACCGTGAAACACGATTGGATAAGTCTATGAGTGACCTGATGGTGCTGTTGCCACCCTCTGAGACCAAAACTCGCGGTGGCGAACTGCCGCCCGTTGATCTCGACGATCTGGCATTTGCCGACCAACAGCGCGCAGCACGCGAGCAGGTGACCACCTGGCTCGAAACGCTGTGCAAAAACCACGACCGAGCCCGGCAGGTGCTTGGGCTGACAGCGAAACAGGCTGAGGCCATCCATGCGAACGCTGAGCTGACCGATGCACGCACGATGCTCGCGCTCGAGCGGTATACCGGCGTGCTTTACTCGGCACTGCATGCTGATGACCTGTCTGCCACCGCACGCTCATGGAGCGCAGCGCATGTCTACGTGCAATCAGCGCTTTGGGGCATCATCTCGGTGGGCGACAGCATTCCGGAGTACCGCTTGTCTGCCGGGCTCAAAAAATCGGCACTCGACCTTGGCGCAGTGTGGCATGAGGTCGGTAGCGCGGTACTGGCTGACTCACTTGCAGCTGGTCGCGGTGTGCTCGATCTGCGGTCGAAGGCCTACGCAGCGCTGGCTCCGTTGCCGCACCACGAGCATGCCGTGTGGGTCGAGGTGGTCACTCGCAGTGCTGATGGTGCCACTCGAGCGCTCAACCACTTCAACAAACAGGCCAAGGGGCAGTTGGTGCGGGCCTTGGCCGAGCACGGTGACAAGGATGCGCCGGCCAACGGCGATGTCTGGAGCGATGTGCGTGCTGCGGCTGCGACGTTCGGTGCAGAATTCGAGCTTGGCGCACCGGGGTCTGCGCAGCTGATCATTTGAGCTCTATGAGGCTCAAATGAGGGGGAGTGCTACAGAGGCTGTGCCTGTGACGCGATGGTGCGATTGAGCTCAGCGACGATGGGGCATGAGGCGCAGCCGATCCAGACTTGGAACTCGCCGGGGTCGTCGAAGTCGGGAGCGGTGAGGAACTCGCTGCGCCACAGATCGATGGCCTGAGCCAACACCTCGCCGTGATGCTCTTCAATGGTGGGCAGCCAATGTACGCTCACCCGCGTTGGAGCATGGAGGGCCACCGGAGTGGTCTGCTCAGGGCGATACTCGATGAACACCTGGCCATGTGCGCGCTCGGGCAGCGCGGAAAGCATGAGCTGGATCATGGGGAGGTCGGTTTCGTCACCGGCCATCATGAAACGCCGGGACTGCGACGGATGCCAAGCACTGGCTGAGTACTCGATGTTCATAGTTCATCCAGTCTAAGTTAGGCGACCCTGAAAAGTACAGCCTGAATGTCTGCCTTCGCGGCGCGCGCCGTGATGGGTGTACCGCTCTCGGGCCGTAGACTTGTGACCAGTCATGCGCCGAAGACGACCGGGCATTCACCGGGAGGTGCATCTGAAAGGGCGGAACACCACATGACCGTGATCGGAACAGACCGAGGCAGTCTGCGGCGTGAGCTTGATGACGGCCGCAACGTGGTGATCGAATGGGGCGCGCTCAGCGACACCGGGCACCGTCGTGAGCGCAACGAAGACAGCCTCATTGCCACGCCAGCACTGTTCGCCGTGGCCGACGGCATGGGTGGTCACGAGGCGGGCGATCGTGCATCATCGGCAATCGTGACCGGGCTCAGCCACCTCAGCGAAGACTTCACCGGTCGCCAGCTCTATGATGCGCTGGTGTCGGCCAGCCGTGAAGTCGAAGAGATCTCTGCCCAGGCACATGGGCAGTCGGGGTCGACCATCACGGGCGTGGCGTTCAGCGCAGAGCACGACGATGTCGGGTGGCTGGTGTTCAACATCGGCGATTCGCGGGTCTATGCCTACTACGACTTGGCCCTGCGGCAGATCACCAGAGACCATTCCGTGGTGCAAGATCTGATCGACTCTGGGCAGTTGGCACCCGAAGACGCCGAGATTCATCCCGCGCGCAACTCGATCACTCGTGCGGTCGGCTTCAATATGGATCCACGGCCCGACCTGTGGCACATCGGCCTGGCTTGGCCGCTGCGACTGCTCGTGTGCTCTGACGGCCTGACCAAAGAGCTGCACGACAGCGAGATCGAACAGGTGCTCAGCGAGCATCCCGGCGCATTCGAGGCCGCTCGTGAGCTGGTGACGCGTGCCCTCGAGCACGGCGGCCGCGACAACGTCAGCGTCATTGTCGTCGACACCGAGGTCGAGACGGCAGAAAACGCTGCCGAGGAGTCGCATTGACTCGTCGGGTGATCGTGCTGGGCAGCACCGGCTCTATCGGCACGCAGGCCCTTGACATCATCGCGCGCAATCCCGATCGTTTTGCGGTCGTCGGCTTGGCTGCTGGCTCTGACCAAGCCCAGCTGCGAGCACAGGCGGCTCGATTCGGCGTGCCGGATGCTCAACTTGCGCTGGGTGCCAGCGCTGCGGCCGAGCTGGTGCGCACCACCTCAGCGGATGTCGTGCTCAATGCGATCAGCGGCTCGGCGGGTCTCGAGGCGACCGTTGCGGCCCTCGAAAGTGGGGCATCCTTGGCTCTGGCCAATAAAGAGAGCCTGGTGATCGGCGGAGACTTGGTGCGCGCACTGGCAGCTCCCGGTCAAATCGTGCCGGTTGACTCAGAGCACTCGGCCATTGCGCAGTGCCTCGCCTCCGGGCAGCGCGCTGAGGTAGATCGCCTAGTGTTGACGGCGTCGGGCGGGCCGTTTCGCGGGTATACGAAAGAGCGTCTGGCCGCTGTGACACCAGCCGAGGCGCTGAACCACCCGACTTGGCAGATGGGGCCGCTGGTCACCACGAATTCGGCCACCTTGGTCAATAAGGGGCTCGAGATCATCGAGGCGCACTATCTGTTCGATGTGCCCTACGATCGCATCGACGCGGTCGTGCATCCGCAGTCGATGGTGCATTCGATGGTGCAATTCGTCGACGGCAGCACGATCGCCCAAGTGTCGCCGCCCGACATGCGTCTGCCGATCAGCTTGGCTCTCGACTGGCCGAACCGAGTGCCGAAGGCCACGGCTGCGGTCGACTGGAGCCGCGCATGGCAGTGGCAGTTCGAACCCATCGATGAGTCAGTGTTCGGTGCGGTGGCGCTCGCGCGCGAAGCCGGCACGCGAGCGGGGAGCTGGCCGGCGGTGTTCAACGGTGCCAACGAACGCCTGGTGGCGCTGTTTCATGCCGGTAATATCGCCTTCGCTGACATCGTCGCCGGAATTCGGGCGACGCTCGACCTTTGGGCGGCCGACGAGCGGTCGCAGCAGCCCGTGACGTTGCGTGGTGTGCTCGCCGCCGACCAATGGGCTCGGACAGCAGCCGATCAGGCAGCACACAGCATTACGGAATAGCATCGGAGATCATGGACATCCTCTGGTACATCGTCGGCATCATCGCGATCGCGTTTGTCATCGCGGTCTCGATCGCCCTGCATGAGCTGGGGCACCTGTTTTGGGCTAAGCGTTTCGGCATCAAAGTCGAGCAGTACATGATCGGGTTCGGCCCCACCCTGATCTCTTGGCGCCGCGGTGAGACTGAATACGGGTTCAAGGCCTTTCCGCTGGGCGGCTACATCTCGATGATCGGCATGTTTCCGCCTGATGAGGCGGTTGACGCCAGTGAGGAGTCTGCGCAGAAAGACGGCACCAAGCCGGGGCTGATCACCGTATCGCGCCGCCGCCTGGCGCAGATGGTGCGCAACGCTCGGCGCGCGAGTGCTGACACGATCGCCCCGGGCGACGAGCACCGCACCTTCTACCGGCAGCCGGTCTGGAAGCGTCTGCTCGTGATGCTCGGCGGCCCGGTGATGAACCTGCTGATCGCGCTGGTCTGCTATGCCGTGCTCGTCATGGGCTTCGGAACGGTGCAGTCCACGACCACGCTGGCCACGGTGTCGCAGTGCGTGATTGCGGCCGACAGCACGCAGACCGAGTGCACCGACTCTGACCCACTGTCGCCGGGGGCTGCAGCGGGGCTTCTGCCGGGTGACCAGGTGCTGTCGATCGGCGGCGAAGACGTCAACCAGTGGAGCGATGTGCAGACCATCGTGCAGCCGCTGGCAGGTCAGACGGTGACGGTGCAGGTGCTGCGCGACAACGCGGTGGTCTCACTCGATCTCACCCCGCAGGCCAGCACGCGCTATGTCTACGACAAGTTCGGGCGGGTGCAAACCAACGCCGATGGCACAAAGCAGACCGAGACGGTAGGGTTCATCGGCATCTCGCCGACCTCGACGCGCGTGCGGCAACCCATCACTGCGGCATTCACTGCCGTCGGAGACAACCTGCAGCTGGCGGCCGAGGGCATCATCAGCCTGCCGCAGAAAGTGGTGGCCGCCACACAGGCCGCATTCAGCGATCAGGCTCGCGACCCCGATGGGCCGATGAGCGTGGTCGGTGTCGGGCGAGTGGCCGGTGAGCTCACGGCGAGTGACCAGATCTCATTGAGCGAGAAGGTGGCGTCACTGATCGGTCTGGCCGCTTCGCTGAACGTGGCGCTGTTCGCCTTCAACATGATCCCGCTGATGCCCCTCGACGGCGGGCACATCTTCGGCGCACTCTGGGAGGGGCTGCGCCGCGCGGTTGCCCGCATGACCGGCCGCAGAGATCCAGGCCCGTTCGACGCCGCACGTCTGATGCCGCTGACGGTGGTGGTGTTCGCAGTGCTGCTGGCAACCGGCGGCATGCTCATCTACGCCGATCTGGTCAAACCGATCCAAATCTTCGGCTGAGGTCGGCGTCACTAGACTTGAGTTGCGCGGTGCATCGCAGCACCGCTGAGCGCCCAGTACAAGGGCACAGAGGAGACATCGTGGCAGCAGTGAATCTCGGCATGCCGCAGGCACCGCAGCAGGTGCTCGCGCCGCGGCGCAAGACCAGGCAGATCCAGGTTGGCAGCGTCGCGGTCGGCGGCGACGCTCCGGTGAGTGTGCAGTCGATGTGCACCACCAAGACCACCGACATCGGTGCCACGTTGCAGCAGATTGCCGAACTCACCGCCGCGGGCTGCGATATCGTGCGTGTGGCGGTGCCGAGCCAAGACGATGCCGACGCGCTGCCGGCGATCGCCAGCCACTCGAACATCCCCGTTGTCGCAGACATTCACTTTCAGCCGCGCTACGTGTTTCAGGCCATCGAAGCCGGATGCGCTGGCGTGCGCGTCAACCCCGGAAATATCCGCAAGTTTGACGATCAGATCGCCGATATCGCGAAGGCCGCCTCCGACCACGGTGTGGCGCTGCGCATCGGTGTCAACGCCGGCTCGCTCGATAAGCGCCTGCTCGAGAAATACGGCCGAGCCACTCCCGAGGCGATGGTCGAGTCGGCCGTCTGGGAGGCCTCGCTGTTCGAAGACGTCGGCTTTCACGATTTCGCGATCTCGGTCAAACACCACGACCCGGTGGTGATGATCGAGACCTACCGCCAGCTCTCGGCGCGAGGTGACTGGCCGCTGCACCTGGGCGTCACCGAAGCCGGCCCTGCCTTTCAGGGCACCATCAAGTCTTCGGTGGCCTTCGGCGTGCTGCTGGCCGAGGGCATCGGCGACACCATCCGTGTGTCACTCTCGGCTCCACCCATCGAAGAGGTGCGTGTTGGGCTGAAGATTCTCGAATCGTTGAACCTGCGCGAACGCAAGCTTGAGATCGTCTCATGCCCGTCGTGCGGCCGCGCCCAGGTCGATGTGTACACCTTGGCCGAAGACGTCACCGCAGGGCTCGAGGGCATGAAGGTGCCGCTGCGAGTGGCCGTGATGGGCTGTGTGGTCAATGGGCCTGGCGAAGCTCGCGATGCAGATCTCGGCGTGGCCAGCGGCAACGGCAAGGGGCAGATCTTCGTCAAGGGCGAGGTCGTCAAGACCGTGCCCGAAAGCGAGATCGTGGCGACGCTCATCGCCGAGGCCAACCGGCTGGCCGCAGATCTGCCCGCCAGCGACGATGCCCACGTCGAGGTGATCACCGCATGAGCACCTCATCAAACGAACCGCAGCTGCCGGATGCGATGCGCGCGTTTCGTCCCATCGCCATCGTCTCAGCGCTGGCCGCGGTGGTGCTGCTGTTCGTCGATTTCGAGGGAGCCGGTCTCGTCTGGCGACGTCTGCTGACTGTGGGTGTTGCTGCGGCGGCGGTGTTTCTGGCCGTCAACTGCTTCAGAATCTCGCAGCGGGGCTGGGGCATCCTGCTGGCTGCTGTCGCTGTGGTATTTCTGCCGATCTGGTACGACGTCAACCAGGTGCTGTGGTGGGTTGTTGACGGCATTTCAATCGTGGCGCTGCTCGCGGCTGCCTGGCGATTCGCCGGGCCGCCCCCTGAGCCCGACCCAGACAATCTGCCCGACCGCTTTCTCTGATCAGCGCAGCGCGGTGTGCGGTATACGATGGTCTCACCCGAATCTGTGAAGGATGAACCTGTGCCCACCCGCATGTCGACCCTGTTTCTGCGTACGCTTCGCGAAGACCCCAACGACGCCGAAGTTGCCGGCCACCGTCTGCTGGTGCGCGCCGGGTACATCCGCCGTGAGGCGCCCGGTATCTTCGCCTGGCTGCCGCTCGGGCTGCGGGTGCTGCGCAAGGTCGAGGCGGTCGTGCGTGCCGAGATGGAGGCGGCCGGCGCTCAAGAGGTGCACTTTCCCGGGCTACTGCCGCGTGAGCCCTATGAGGCCACCGGTCGCTGGGAGGAGTACGGCGACAACCTCTTCACGCTGAAAGATCGCAAAGACGCCGACTATCTGCTGGCGCCCACCCACGAAGAGGTCTTCACCCTGCTGGTCAAAGATCTCTATTCGTCGTACAAAGATCTTCCGGTCACGCTCTACCAGGTGCAGACCAAATACCGCGATGAGGCGAGGCCCCGCGCCGGTCTGCTGCGCGGGCGCGAGTTCGTGATGAAAGACGCCTATTCGTTCGACATCGACGATGCCGGCCTCGACGTGAGCTACCAGCTGATGCGTGACGCTTACGAGCGCATTTTCGAGCGGCTCGGCGTCGAGTACGTCATTGTGAAGGCCGACGCCGGCGCAATGGGCGGGTCGAAGTCAGAAGAGTTTCTCTCACCCTCACCGATCGGCGAAGACACGTTCGTCTACACCGATGCCGGGTACGCGGCCAACGTCGAAGCGGTGACCACCGCGCCGGCCGCGCCAATCGATGCCGCTGCGGCTGGCCCAGCTGAGGTTGTCGACACTCCGTCTGCGACCACTATCGAGGCGCTGGTCGCGGTGCTCAACGAGGGCTTCGCCGATCGCCGCGAGGGGCAGTGGAGTGCGGCCGACACGCTCAAGAATGTCGTGCTGCGCCTGACGCATCTCGACGGCGAGACCGAGCTGGTGATCGTGGGCGTACCCGGAGACCGCGAAGTCGATCTCAAACGCGCTGAGGTGGCCTTCGCGCCCGCCGAGGTAGAGCCGGCGACTGAGGCCGACTTCGCCGCGCATCCTGAACTGGTCAAAGGCTACATCGGCCCGCAGGGCGCGGCAGGGCAGCCGCAGCTGCTCGGCGAGCAGTCAGCCTCGGGTATCCGCTATCTCGTCGACCCCCGCGTGGGCGACGGCACGGTGTGGGTCACTGGTGCCAATCAGCCACAGCGTCACGCACTGGGTGTGGTCGCTGGCCGCGACTTCGTCGCCGACGGCTTGGCTGACATCGCCGAGGTGCGTGAGGGCGACCCGGCTCCCGACGGCTCAGGGCCGCTGCGCACGGCACGTGGCATCGAGATCGGCCACGTCTTCCAGCTCGGCCGCAAATACGCCGAGGCACTCGACCTCAAGGTGCTCGATCGCAACGGCAAGCTCGCCACGGTGACTATGGGCTCATACGGCATTGGCGTCACCCGCCTGATCGCAGTGCTCGCCGAGGCCTACCGCGACGACCGCGGACTGCTCTGGCCCGACGAGGTCGCTCCGTTCCAGGTGCACGTGGTGGCGACGGGCAAAGACGAGCAGGTCTACGAGGTGGGAGCCGAGATCGCTGACGAGCTTGAGGCTCGAGGCGTCGAGGTACTCTTCGACGACCGTCAGAAGGTCTCACCCGGGGTGAAGTTCAAAGATGCCGAGCTGATCGGCGTGCCGCATGTGCTGGTGGTTGGCAAGGGGCTCGCCGACGGCCAAGTTGAGCTGTGGGATCGTCGTGCGGGGGCCAAAGACCAGATCGCGCGCCAAGACGCCACGCGTACGCTGCTGCATCGTCTCGATCTCGACTGATCAGCCGAGGCCCCGGGGCGGCGGCGCCGCCGGGTGCTACCCTAGACGCAGTTGTTCGAGTTGAAGACGCTCGGTGCGAGCCAGCGCCGAGGCCACATGTGAATACAGGAGACGGCATGAAAATCGATCTGGGTGCGCTGCGTCTTCTCGAGAGCGAACGCGAGATTCCCTTCGACGAACTCGTCGTGATCATCGAGCAGGCCATTCTCACCGCCTACCACAAGCACGTCGGGCACGACTCCGAGGCCCGCGCGCAGATCAACCGCAAGACCGGCGAGCTCAACATTCTCGAAGTCGAGACTGACGACGAGGGCAACGAGCTCGGTGAGGCCGACGTCACTCCCGACGACTTCGGTCGTGTTGCTGCGCTGGCGGCTCGACAGGTGATCAACCAGCGGCTGCGCGCGCTCGCCGATGACACGTTGCTCGGTGAGTACAAAGACCGCGAGGGCACGATCGCCGCCGGTGTCATTCAGCAGGGCACCGACCCGCGTCTGGTGCAGGTTGATCTGGGCACCATTGAGGCAGTGCTGCCGCCAGAAGAGCAGACTCCGGGCGAGCAGTACCGTCATGGTGATCGCCTGCGAGTGTTCATCACCAAGGTTGAACGCGGCAACAAGGGGCCGAGCGTGATCGTCAGCCGTACGCACCCAGGGCTGGTGCGCGGGCTGTTCGAGCTCGAGGTTCCCGAGATTCACAATCACTTGGTCGAGATCGCCTCGACCGCCCGTGAAGCGGGTCATCGCACCAAGATCGCCGTGCGTGCGCTGCAGCCGGGCATCAACGCCAAGGGTGCGGCCATCGGTGAGCTGGGCTCGCGTGTTCGCGCCGTCACGTCTGAACTCGGCGACGAGAAGATCGACATCGTCGACTACAGCGAAGACTTGGCGACGTTCGTGGCCAGTGCGCTGTCACCGGCCAAGGTGACTCGCACCGAGGTGGTTAGCGAAGAGCTTAAGGCTGTGCGTGCATTCGTGCCCGAGTCGCAGCTCTCCCTGGCGATCGGCAAAGAAGGGCAGAACGCTCGCTTGGCGGCCAAGCTCACTGGTGCCAAGATCGACATCCAGCCCGACCGGGCATAGGCAGACTCGCGGGTTGGCCGGTCGCCCTGACCGAGCTGACGCGCTAAGATGGCTGAGGCATGTGCTTCGACGCGCATGCATCTCTTCCGACAGAACAGGTTGATCGGCTGATGGACGCATAATGAACGGCTCGAAATGAGACGTCAGAAGTAACGCCTGCTCCCATGCTCGGGTGCAGGCCTGAGACAGGAGAATTGTGGCGAAACCACGCGTACACGAAGTGGCCAAGGAGCTTGGCCTCACGAGCAAAGAGCTGCTGGCGAAGCTCAACGACATGGGCGAATTCGTCAAGGGCCCATCGTCAACCCTCGAGCCGCCAGTCATTCGCAAGCTGAAAGAGGCCATCCCGGCCCAGAAGCCTGCTGAGGCCGCAGCACCCAAGAAGGCCGCGCCGAAGAGCACGGCGACCCCCAGCGCACCCGTGCCGGGCGCACCCAAGCCGGGTGCCGCATCCGGCGCTGCAACACCGAAACCCGCCGAGACCAAGCCTGCTGCGCCCAAACCCGCCGCGGCCAAGGCCGCTGCGAGCGAGTCGGCACCCAGCGCACCCGCGCCCAGCAAACCCGCCGAGTCGGCGACACCGAAGCCCGGTGCAACGCCCACGCCGAAGCCTGCTGACGGTGGTGCGGCGCATCCGTCGCCGGCCAGCATGATTCCGCGTCCGCGCGCACCGCGCCCGGCGAACAATCCCTTCTCGCCCAAGCACAATGGCCCGCGCCCGCACGCACCACGTGTGGCGAACAACCCCTTCACGCCGCGCCCCGGTGGCGCCCGGCCCGGCCCCGGCTCGCACGGCGGTCGCGCAGGCGGTCCCAACCGTGTCGGTCAGGGCGGTGGCGCTCGGCCTCGTCCAGGTCAGGGCGGCGGGTTCCAGCGACCCGGCGGCTTCGGCGGCCAAGGTGCTGCTGGCGGTCCTGGCGGTCAGCGCGGTGGTTTCGCGGGCGGCGGTGGTCGTCCGGGCCCCGGCGGCCGCGGACGCGGCGGCACAGCAGGCGCCTTCGGGCGCGGTGGAGGCCGTGGCAAGTCGCGCAAGTCGAAGCGGGCGAAACGTCAAGAGTTCGAGCAGATGGAGGCTCCGACCCTCGGCGGTGTCTCGGTACCCCGCGGCAACGGCGAGAGCGTTATCCGTCTGCGCCGTGGTGCTTCGCTCACCGATTTCGCCGACAAGATCGGCGCCAACCCGGCATCACTGGTGACGGTGCTCTTCCACCTCGGCGAGATGGCCACGGCCACCGAGTCGCTCGACGAAGACACCTTCCAGCTGCTCGGCGCCGAGCTGGGCTTCAAGATCCAGATCGTCAGCCCCGAAGACGAAGACAAAGAGCTGCTCGAGCAGTTCGACATCGACCTCGAAGATGAAGACGATCCCGATGCACTCGTAGTTCGTCCTCCGGTGGTCACCGTCATGGGTCACGTCGATCACGGTAAGACTCGACTGCTCGATGCCATTCGACACACCAAGGTGGTCGCCGGTGAGGCCGGTGGCATCACCCAGCACATCGGTGCCTACCAGGTGCAGGCAGAGCACGAAGGCGTCGAACGCGCCATCACCTTCATCGACACCCCGGGTCACGAGGCGTTCACCGCCATGCGTGCTCGTGGTGCGAAGGTCACCGATATCGCCGTGCTTGTGGTTGCCGCCGATGACGGTGTGATGCCGCAGACGATTGAGGCCTTGAACCACGCCCAGGCTGCTGGTGTGCCGATCGTGGTGGCGGTCAACAAGGTAGACAAGCCCGACGCCAATCCGGCGAAGATCCGTCAGCAGCTGACCGAGTTCGGCCTGGTCGCCGAAGAGTATGGCGGCGACACGATGTTCGTCGACGTGTCGGCGAAGAACAACATCGGCATCGACAAGCTGCTCGAGGCGATTCTGCTGACGGCAGATGCCGGGCTCGAGCTGGTGGCGAACCCTGATCGCGACGCTCGCGGTGTGGCCATCGAAGCCAACCTCGATAAGGGTCGTGGTGCGGTTGCCACTGTGCTGGTGCAGAACGGCACCCTGCACGTCGGCGACGCCATCGTGGCGGGCACCGCGTACGGTCGTGTTCGCGCTATGTTCGACGAGAACGGCGAGAACGTGGAGGCGGCTGGTCCGTCGCGTCCGGTGCAGGTGCTCGGTCTGACGTCGGTGCCTCGCGCTGGCGATAACATCTTGGTCACCGAAGACGATCGCACTGCGCGTCAGATCGCTGAGAAGCGCGAGGCTGCACAGCGCAACGCCTTGCTGGCCAAGAGCCGCAAGCGCATCAGCCTCGAAGACTTCACCAAGGCACTCGAAGAGGGCAAGGTCGAAACGCTCAACTTGGTTATCAAGGGCGATGTGTCTGGTGCCGTCGAGGCTCTCGAAGAGTCCCTGCTCAAGATCGAGATCGACGATTCGGTGCAGCTGCGCATCATTCACCGTGGTGTGGGCGCCATCACCGAGTCTGACGTGAACCTGGCTACGGTCGACAACGCCATCGTGATCGGCTTCAACGTGCGCCCCGACGGCAAGGCTCGTGAGGCGGCACAGCGCGAGGGCATCGATATCCGGTTCTATTCGGTGATCTACGACGCGATCGACGACATCGAGAACGCGCTCAAGGGTCTGCTCAAGCCCGAGTACGAAGAGGTGCACACTGGCACCGCCGAGGTGCGCGAGGTGTTCCGCTCCTCGAAGTTCGGCAACATCGCCGGTGCACTGGTCAAGTCGGGCGGTGTGACCCGTAACTCGAAGGCTCGCGTGCTGCGCAACGGCGTGGTGCACGGCGACAATCTCTCGATCGAGTCGCTGCGTCGCTTCAAAGACGACGTCACCGAGGTCAAGCAGGGCTACGAATGTGGTATCGGTCTGGGCTCGTACAACGACATCCAGGTCGGCGACGAGATCGAGACCTACGAGATCCGAGAGAAGCCGCGCGACTAGCGCCGGCATGTGCCACAGGCACTGACGAAAGACGAGGCATCAGCTATGGCTGACAACGGAGGACGCGCGGCCCGACTGGCCGACCGCATCAAGGTCATTGTGGCCAAGCGGCTCGAACGCGGGCTGCGCGACCCCCGCCTCGGTTTCGTCACCATCACCGACGTCAAGGTGACGGGTGACCTGCAGCACGCCAGCATCTTCTATACGGTGTTGGGCGCCGACGAAGAGCGGGCAGACACCGCCGCTGCGCTGAAGAGCGCCACGGGGCTGCTGCGCACCGAGGTCGGTCGCAATATCTCGGCACGTCTGACCCCGTCGCTCGAGTTCATTCTCGATGCGATTCCCGAGAACGCAGCGCATATCGAAGACCTGTTGGCTACAGCTCGGCGGCGTGACAAAGAGGCGCAGAAGGCAGCCGAGTCAGCAACCTTCGCCGGCGACGCCGACCCGTACCGCCGTGCCGAAGACGAAGATGAAGACGCTGACGAAGCCATTGGCGAGGCGCCACAAGACTGAGTTCGGTTTCGCGCATCTTGGCGAGTGCCCGCAAACTGTGCGCTAGAGCTGCACGTAAGGGGCCAGCCTTGCATCGCTGACCACTGCCTCTGGGCTCTGAAACGCTGGCGCCGACGTTTCAGCTGAACGCTCCACCTCATGCACCATCTGCACGAGCGCTGCGTTGACCGGTGCCTGCAGCCCAACTTCTTCAGCGGCCTGAACAACTGCCCCATTGAGGTAGTCGATTTCGGTCGGCCGCCCGGTGCGCACCGACTGTAGCGTCGACCCTGTGTTCGGAGTGTCACCCATATTGTGTGCCATTAGCAGCGGTACGAACTCTGCCGTGGCCAGCGACGCCTCGGCGAGCACACTCAGCAGCGCATCGTTGAGCGCCTGCACTGCGGCGAAATGCACCCCGTGTGCGCGAGCTACCTGCACGCCCTCGCGCAGCGACAGGGTGAGCACCCGGCGCAGCCGCGGATCGGCGATGGTCGCCTGGATGGGCAGCCCCGTGATCGCCGGCAGCGCATTGACTTGGTTGACCATCAGTTTGCTCCACAGTACGCCCTGTGTATCAGGGCAGAGCTCGGCCGGCACAGCCGGCTGCAGCAGAGATACCAGCGCTGCTGCCGTGCTCTGCTCGGCGCCGTTGAGTGCACCCACCAAGGTGGCGCCGGGAGTGGTCACCTCAATGTGCCCGGGCTCAGGCACATTCGCCCCGATCGAGGTGGTGCCGCTGAGCACATGTGCGTGCGGCAGCGCGACCTGCGCGTCACGAGCGCCATTCAAGCCGTTCTGCACCACGAGTACCGTGGTGTCACGCAGCCAACGTTCGTTTGCCGCGATCGCGGCCGGGGCATCCTGCGCCTTTGTCGTGACGATCGCCAGCGTGGGGCGCCGATGCAGCGTGAGCTCGGCAGTCACCCGTGCGGTATGTTCGCCGAGCGCACCAGTCAGGCGCAGACCGGATGCCCGAATCGCCTCGAGATGCGCCCCACGTGCGGTGATGGTCACATGGTGGCCCACGGCGTCGAGTCGAGCTGCGATTGAGCCGCCGATGGCTCCTGCGCCGATGACCGCGATGTCGATGGGGTCAGACTCGAGGCGAGCGGCCGAGTTCAAGGCGGGGGAGGAGTCTTCAGTGACGTCGTCGTGCATGCTGAGATTCTATGCGCTGTGGCAGAATGGAGCCCATGCCCGAACCCACGAACGCCGCCGGTCGCAGCGTGCCCGACGACGCGATCGTGCTTGTCGACAAGCCCGCCCACTGGACGAGTCACGACGTGGTCGCCCGCGCCCGGCGGGTCTTCGGCACCCGCCGAGTCGGACATGCCGGCACCCTCGACCCGATGGCCACAGGGCTGCTTATTCTGGGCATTGAGCGGGGCACCAAGCTGCTCACACACTTGGTCGGTCTCGACAAGGTGTATAGCGCGACTATTCGCCTCGGGCAAACCACGATCACTGATGACGCCGAGGGCGAGGTGACTGAGACAGCTTCGGCTGAGGCACTTGCAGCGCTCGACGAGCAGCGTGTCCGCGAGCTGGTCGACGCACATCTGACCGGTGAGATCGATCAGGTGCCCTCCGCGGTCAGCGCGATCAAGGTCGATGGGGTGCGCTCTTACGCTCGAGTGCGTTCGGGGCAGCAGGTCGAGCTGAAGGCCCGCGCAATCACGATTTACACGTTCGAGATTACGGCGGTGCGACGCACCCCAGCGGGGTTTCTCGACGTCGAGGCTCGGGTGCACTGCAGCTCTGGCACCTACATTCGTGCGCTGGCACGCGATCTTGGGCAGCTTGCCGGCGTCGGCGGACATCTGACCGCACTGCGCCGCATCTCGGTGGGGCCGTTCTCGGTTGACGAGGCTGGCACGCTGCCGGGTCGTGAGGTGCCCGTCGACCAGATCGTGGCACCCCCTACGCTGACACTCGCCGACGCGGCCGGTCGGGTCTTTCCGGTGCGTGCGCTCGACGATCAAGAGGTGATTGATCTCGGTCACGGCAAACGACTTCGCGCGAGTGCACAACCGGGGCTCACCGCTGCGGTAGATGCGGCTGGTCGCCTGCGTGGCATCCTGACGAACCGTGCCGGCCAGGCGCGGTCTGTGCTGGTGCTGCCCATCGATGACGCTCCGCGCGGCAACAAAAGAGAGGGCTGAGATGCTCGACTGGCTGACCTGGACCCAGATCACCATGAGCCTCGGAGCGGCGCTGTTCTGCTTCGTGCTTGCAGCAATCGGGCGGGCGCCCGATGATCTGTCGGTGGGCTCGCTCATCGTGGTCGAGGCGCTGCTGGTGGTGCAGCTGGTCGTGAGCATCGTGCTGGCAGTGTCTGGCCATGGCTCGCGGGGTGACGGGCTCGAATTCGCGGGCTACCTGTTCACCGCTCTGATCGTGCCGCCGGCAGCGGGGCTTTGGGGGCTGCTCGAACGCAGCAAGTGGTCGACGATCATTCTGGGCGCTGCGGCACTCACCAATGCGGTGCTGATCTGGCGCATGGATCAGATCTGGTTTCTGACCGCTTGACACGCCTGCGCCAACTAGGATTATTGCGTCATGAACTCGTTCGCACCCAAGACTCCGCTGAGCACGCACGATGCGCAGGCCAGCGATGACGAATCGCCGCGCCTGAGCGGTCCGGGCCGCCTGTTGGTCGTGGTCTACGCCATTCTCGCGCTCGCCGCGACCGGCCGATCAGTCTTTCAGATCGGCATGAAGTTCTCGCATGCCCCCCTCGCATACGGCCTCAGTGCGCTCGCCGCTGTGGTGTACATCCTGGCGACGGTCGCGCTGGTGCGGCACCATCACAAAGGATGGCACCGGGTCGCGGTGTGGGCCATCGGCTTCGAATTGGTCGGCGTGCTCGTCGTCGGGGCGCTGACCCTGTTCGCGCCCGAGCTGTTCGTCTCGGCCGACACGCCTGGTGGCCGCCCCGAGAGCACGGTGTGGGCGCTGTTCGGTCGCGACTACGGCTTTGTGCCGCTCGTGCTGCCGCTGCTCGGTCTGTGGTGGCTGGCCAAGCATCGCCCGGGAACACAGGCAGTGGAGACCGCGGCGAGCGGCGAGGCGCGCTGATGCGGGTGTTTCGGCTCGAACACGAGCACTATGACTTGGGCCCGTCAGCGGTGGCCATCGGCAAGTTCGGCGGGCTGCATCTCGGGCACCAAGGGGTGATCGAACGTCTGCGCGAGCTGGCCGACCAACGCGGGCTGGTGTCGGTGGTGGCGACGTTCGACCGACACCCGCTGTCGGTGCTCGCTCCGGCCCACTGCCCGCAGCCTTTGGTCAGCCCGCGGCGTCAGACCGAGCTGTTTGAGGCGACCGGTGTCGATGCCGTTGCCGTGCTGGCCTTTACGCGAGACTTCGCCTCCCTGACACCGCAGGAGTTTGTCACAGACGTGCTTGTCGGGCAGCTGCAGGCCAAACTGGTGCTCGTGGGAGAAGACTTCACTTTTGGACACCGGGGTGCGGGCACCATCGACACGCTGCGCGAGCTCGGAGCCAAAACAGGGATCGAGGTGGTTGTGGCACCGACCCTGCGACCAGACGACAACGCCCCGAAGTTCTCATCATCGACGGTGCGTGACGCGCTTGCCCGCGGTGATCTCGACACCGTCGAGGCGGTGCTCGGGCGCCACCACGATGTCAGCGGGTTCGTGGTGCACGGCGCCAAGCGTGGCCGCGAGCTGGGGTTTCCCACGGCGAACCTGGGCCCGGGCGACGACCCGGTCACTGGTGAGCACCGCGAGGTGGAGGGGTTCGTACCGGCAGACGGCGTGTACGCCGGCTGGCTCGATGTGTATGCGGGTGATGCAACGGGGGTTGAGGCTGGGGCTGTGCGACGGCATCCTGCCGCGATCTCAGTGGGCACCAACCCCACATTTGACGGTGTACCGCGCACGGTCGAGGCACATGTGATCGATCGTGACGATGATGATGTCACGCATTTTGACCTGTACGGGCACTGGGCGCGGGTCGTGTTCGTGCAACGCCTGCGCGGCATGGTGGCCTATACCGGGCTCGAGCCGCTCATTGAACAGATGCGTCAAGATGTCGATGACGCTCGTGAGGCGCTGCAGCACGATGCTGCTTCGCCGTCAGCACCCCGGCGCTGATTCGCGCCCCGGCAGCGCAGACACTGGCAATTTGAATGGATCAAGACTAGTGTGATTCTTATATACCCCCAAGGGTAATAATCGCATCAGAAGGGAAGCACAGTCATGGCCGCACAGAACGTCGATGTCGTTACCACAGAGCAGTCGCCGAAGGAGGTCACATCATTGCCGCGCCTGAATGAGCCCGCGCCCGCGTTCACTGCCGTCACCACTCAGGGCGAGGTGAACTTCCCGGCTGACTTCGCGGGGCATTGGGTTGTGTTCTTCAGCCATCCGGCCGATTTCACGCCTGTGTGCACCAGCGAATTCATGACCTTCGCGCATATGGAGAAGGAGTTCGCCGAGTACAACACCAAGCTGCTCGGCCTGTCGATCGACAGCTTGTATGGCCACATCGCGTGGCTGCGTCTGATCAAAGACCGCATGGAGTTCCGGGGATGGAAGGATGTCGAGGTCAAGTTCCCGTTGATCGAAGACATCAAGATGGAGATCGCACACAAGTACGGCATGGTGCAGCCCGGCGAAGGCGACACCCAGGCGGTGCGCGCGGTGTTCATCGTCGACCCCAAGGGCATTCTTCGCACGATCATGTATTACCCCATGAGCACCGGGCGCAACATGCAGGAGATTCTGCGCATTCTCAAGGCGCTGCAAACCGCCGACCAGTTCAATGTGGCGACGCCCGCCGACTGGGTGCCTGGTGAGCGCGTGATCGTGCCCACCGCTGGCTCCTGCGGCGTTGCCAAAGAGCGCATGGACGGCGAGGTCGAGGGAGTTGAGTGCGTCGACTGGTTCTACTGCACTAAAGAGCTCTCGGCTGATGAGATCGAGCAGAGCATTCGCACCAACCCAACTGAGGTGCTCGGCTACTGAGCTGAGGTGACGGTGGGCAGCGCGTGCGTGCTACTATAGATCGTTCGCCGTTCGATCGGCCGCGGATCCAGAGCGCTGTATTCACCAGGAGTGCAGCACCGCGCAATGAGTGAGAGGAACACGCCCATGGCACTGCCCACCGACGTCAAGCAGCAGATTATCAACGAATACGCCACCCACGAGGGCGACACCGGCTCACCCGAGGTGCAGGTCGCGCTGCTCAGCCGCCGCATCGCCGATCTCACCGAGCACCTGAAAGAGCACAAGCACGATCACCACTCACGTCGTGGCCTGCTGCTGCTCGTCGGCCAGCGTCGTCGCCTGCTCGGCTACCTGCAAGATGTTGATATTGAGCGCTACCGCAAGCTCATTGAGCGCCTCGGCCTGCGCCGATAATCTCGACCACTGTGCTGAAAAGCCCCGCTTCGGCGGGGCTTTTTGCTGTCTGGGCGCGGCGCGGCGTTGCCTGTACGGTGGTTTTTGTGGGTGCCCGTCTTTTACCGTGGCATTTGTGGCGTTTGAGCGTCGTATCGGTAGGCATCGTTGAGATTTGGCACCGTTTTCGACGCAGAATCTGGCCTATAGCCCCGGAATCTCGCAGCGATGCTGCTGCCGCGAACCCGCTACGGGACGAGTTATCCACAGAAATCGATTTTCGCTGCGATGGCTCGGTGCACCGTCGAACGGTGCGGCAGAGTGAAGAGCATGAAGACATCACCACCAAGATCAGTCCTCCTGCAATACCTCGCGGGCATTGTCGTGGGGCAGGCCCCGCAAGACCTCTTCGTCGCCGCAGCACGACGTGAATCACTGAGCGAAGTGACGATCCTGCGCCCCGGCGATGAGCCTGCATCCGATGCTCTGCACGATGCTGGCGTCGTCGAAGAGGGCGACCTCTTCATCGAAGCACGCATCAAGCCGCTCCCTGGTGCGGAGCATGACCTCGACGAGTCTGTGTCGGCGACGGCGCAAGAGCGTTTGGTGAACGTGCTGCTCTATGACGATGGCGAGGGCGTCAGCTTCGCCAGCCGCGTGTGTAGCGCAGACCCCCAGGGGGCTGTTGAACCCGGGTATGCCATCGATGAGACTCAGACCGAGCCGCTGAACGAGTTCGCCATCGCTGTGGCGCTCAGAGTGCTACGCGAAGAGGTTCCCGGCATCTCTGACGTGCTGTTGCCACTGCGCGACTAGGGCGACCCGCATGCGCACCACGGTGGTGATTCCCACATACGGTCCGGGCCTGCCAGATCGGGAGCAGGCCACGACTCTCGTCGTGACCTGCTGCTGCACGCCGCTCAGCAGGGCCGAGTCTCTGAGGCGACAGGGTTGCCCTCTGCTAGACTGTGGAACGGTTCATCATGAACCACTCACAAATGAAAACCGTGCAGGTGAGCCGTTCAGGCGCTGATCTTCGGTGGTGAGTTTCGGAAGCCGCGTGTTTGCGTGAGGTCCGAGGTTTTCTACTGTTGATCAGCTCCATATGTTGCTCATGCCCGCTCTGCCTGCCTGCACGAATCAGGTAAAGGAGAACCCCTTGGAGGGTCCAGAGATCAAATACGCCGAGACCGTTCTCGACAACGGTGCTTTCGGCACGCGCAAGATCCGCTTCGAGACCGGCCGCCTCGCCCAGCAGGCCGCCGGCGCAGTGCTCGTCACGCTCGATGACGAGACCACGCTGCTGTCGACCACTGCCGTGTCGAAGAAGCCGAAGGAAGACTTCGACTTCTTCCCACTGACTGTTGACGTCGAAGAGCGCATGTACGCCGCGGGCCGCATCCCCGGCTCGTTCTTCCGTCGTGAGGGGCGCCCCTCAACTGACGCCATCCTCACCGCGCGTCTGATCGACCGCCCGCTGCGCCCGTCGTTCGCCGAGGGCCTGCGTAACGAGGTGCAGGTGGTCATCACCGTGCTGACCATCGCTCCCGATGTGCGCTACGACACCGTCGCGATCAACGCAGCCAGCGCATCCACCCAGATCGGCGGCCTGCCGTTCTCGGGGCCTATCGGCGGCGTGCGCATCGCGCTCATCGACGGCCAGTGGGTGGCATTCCCCACGCAGAGCCAGCTCGAGAAGGCGGTCTTCGACATCGCCGTGGCCGGCCGCAAGGTCATCAACGAGGCTGGCGAGCCCGACATCGCGATCATGATGGTCGAGGCTGAGGCTGGCGAGAACAGCTGGGATCTGATCCATGCTGGCGCCATCAAGCCCGACGAAGAGGTTGTCGCTGGCGGCCTCGAAGCGGCGAAGCCGTTCATCCGTCAGCTGATCGAGGCTCAAGAAGAGCTGGCTCGCCAGTCGGCCAAGCCGGTTGCCGAGTTCACGCTCTTCCCGCCCTACACCGCAAACGTGTACGACAAGGTTGCCGAGCTGGCCGAAGAAGAGCTCAAGTCGGTCTACCAGATCGCCGACAAGCTTGAGCGTCAAGACGCTGACGATGCGCTGAAGGCACGCGTGAAGGAGTCGCTGGCTGCGGTGCTCACCGAAGACGAGTACAACCAGATCGGTGCCGCCTACAAGTCGGTCACCAAGAAGATCGTCCGTGGTCGCATCATCTCCGAGGGCATCCGCATCGACGGCCGTGGCCCGCGCGAGATCCGTGCCCTCGACGCCGAGGTGGGCGTGCTGCCGCGCGTGCATGGCTCGGCACTGTTCCAGCGCGGTGAGACTCAGATTCTGGGTGTGACCACGCTGAACACGCTCAAGATGGAGCAGCAGATCGACTCGCTGTCGCCGGTCAAGAGCAAGCGCTACATCCACCACTACAACTTCCCGCCCTACTCGACTGGTGAGACCGGCCGCGTGGGTAGCCCGAAGCGTCGTGAGATCGGTCATGGTGCACTCGCCGAGCGCGCTCTGGTGCCGGTGCTGCCGAGCGTCGAAGAGTTCCCCTACGCAATTCGCGAGGTCTCTGAGGCACTGGGCTCGAACGGTTCAACGTCAATGGGTTCGGTCTGCGCCTCGACCCTGGCGTTGCAGAACGCCGGTGTGCCGCTGCGCGCTCCGGTCGCTGGCATCGCCTCGGGCCTGATCAGCCACAAAGAGGGCGATCGCACTGAGTACGCCGTGCTCACCGACATCCTGGGTGCTGAAGATGCGCTCGGCGACATGGACTTCAAGGTGGCCGGCACTGCCGAGTTCATCACCGCGATTCAGCTCGACACCAAGCTCGATGGCATTCCTGCTTCGGTGCTGGCCGGCGCACTGACACAGGCCAAAGAGGCGCGCCTCACGATTCTGGGCGTGCTCAACCAGGCCATCTCGGGCCCCGACCCGCTGGCAGACACCGCCCCGCGCATCATCACGGTGCAGGTGCCGGTGTCGAAGATCGGTGAGGTCATCGGCCCCAAGGGCAAGATCATCAACCAGATCCAAGAAGAGACCGGTGCCGACATCTCGATCGAAGACGATGGCACCGTCTACATCGCCAGCGCCGATGGTCCTTCGGCTGAGGCAGCTCGTGCGGCGGTCAACGCCATCGCCAACCCGACCGTGCCCGAGGTGGGCGAGCGCTACCTCGGCACCGTGGTGAAGCTGGCCGACTTCGGCGCCTTCGTCTCGCTGGTGCCCGGTCGCGATGGCCTGCTGCACATCTCTGAGCTGCGCAAGCTCAACGGTGGCAAGCGCGTCAGCGAAGTCAGCGAGGTCGTGAGCGTGGGTCAGAAGATCCAGGTCGAGATCTCGAAGGTCGATGACCGCGGCAAGCTGTCGCTGGTGCCGGTCATCGAAGAAGACGAGGCTGCGGCCGCTGAAGGCGAGTCTGCCGAGTAGTCATTCAGCTCCAGCACAAGCGGGGAGTCCGAGACAGTGTCTTGGGCTCCCCGCTTTCGCAGTTAACTGGCCGATGTGTGCCGCGCCAGCGCGTCAATCGCGTGTCGCGCGACCAAGCGAGCACCACGGGCTGAGCTGATGGTGCTCGCCTGGGGCCCATAGCCGGCCAGCAGGATGTGCGGGTCGCGTTGGGCGACCCCGTCGACGACGGCAATGCCCCCGGCTGGTTCGCGCAGGCCCAACGGCTGCAGATGTGCGACGTCTGGGCGAAAGCCGGTGGCCCAGATGATGGCGTCGAGGTCGAGGTGCGAGCCATCGGCGAGCACCACGCCCGACGTGTCGATGCGCGAAAACATCGGCTGGCGCACCAGCTCACCACGCTGGTACAGGGCGCGCATGTTGTTCGTGACTGGAACATCCGTTGTGCTCACAATGCTGGGCAGGGGCAGCCCTGCCCGAGCGGCGGCGTCTTGTGCGGCAACGGAGGCTCGACCGCCCTCGAAGCCCAGCGAAGGCTGATCGATGAAGTGCACCGGTCGCCGGGTGAACCAGTGCACGCTGCGCGCCACGTCGTGCAGCTCGACGACGAAGCCGATCGCCGAGGTGCCGCCGCCGACGATCGCGACTCGCTGCCCGGCGAACTCATCGGCTCGCACATACTGCTGGGTATGCAACTGGCGACCGGCGAAGCGCTCGATGCCCGGCAGATAAGGGACATTGGGCGCACCCCACGTGCCGGACGCATTGATCACCACGTCGGCGAACAGCGTCTTTGCACCACCCGGAGTCTGCGCATCGAGCCGGTACCTGCCTTCGGCGGTGTCGGCAGCCTCAACTCGAGAGACTGCGGTGACGGCATGTCGATGGTGCACCTGCAGGTTGTGAAAGCGCTCATAGCGACGGTAGTAGTCGCTCACCACCTCGCCGGCGGGCTGATCGCCGGGCGCTGTCTCGAAGCTGATGCCGAGGTCGCGACGCATGCCGGGCAGATCACTTACGCGATGGGCGTCATCGAGCCGCAGTGAGTGCCAGCGATGCTGCCAGGCGCCACCGGCATCCGGATCGCGGTCGAGCACAACGAAATCGACACCGGGGCGCAGCCCAGAATGCTTGAGGTGATAGGCGACGGCGAGACCGGCCTGACCGGCGCCGATGACCGCCACGGGAACGTGCCCGGGCAGCGTTGAGGTGTTCTGAGTCACACCTGATGCAACGGGGGCGCTGAGAGTGCTATTCCGCGTCAGCCTGAGTCGCCGAACTCGACCGTGCCACCGTGTGCAGGTGCACTACAGTTGAGCGAATGAGCACTGCATCACCCACGACCTCTCCGCTGCCGCTGCCGCTCGAGGTCGATGACCTCACCCTCGAACTCGACGGAGGCGCGCAGGTTCACCGCACCGTGCTGCCCAACGGTGTGCGCGTGATCAGCGAGCACATTCCCGGTGCCCACTCGGCATCGATCGGGTTCTGGGTGCCGGTGGGCTCGCGTGACGAACATGAGGGTCAGTTTGGCTCCACGCACTTTCTCGAACACCTGCTGTTCAAAGGCACGGCCGCACGTACGGCACTCGACATCGCCATTGCTTTCGACGAAGTCGGCGGAGAATCGAACGCGCTGACCGGCAAAGAGTACACCTGCTACTACGCCAAGGTGCGCGACGCCGACCTTCCCATGGCAACTGAGGTGCTCACCGACATGGTCGTCGGTTCGCTGCTCGATACCGAGGAGTTCGACCGCGAGCGCCAGGTGATCCTCGAAGAGCTGGCCATGAGCGAAGACGACCCCACCGACGTGGTGCACGAGCTGTTCGGCTCGTTGGCATATGCCGGTCAGGCGCTCGGCCGACCCATCGGCGGTACCCGCGAGTCGATCGGTGCGGTGCAGCGCGATGCGGTCTGGGAGCACTACCGGGCCAACTATCGTCCCGAAGACATCGTGGTTGCGGTTGCCGGAGCGGTTGATCACAGTCGCCTGCTCGAGCAGCTGCACCACGCGTTCGCGCAACAGGGCTGGGATGCGGCGAGCCACGGCCCATTACATGCTCGCCGTTCACACGAGTTGCTGCCCACTCCGGCACAGCAGTCGGCGCAGGTGGTGAGCCGCGACGCAGAGCAGGTGAATCTGATTATCGGCACGCGAGGAATTCCCGCCTCTGACGATCGCCGATTCTCACTCAGCGTGCTCAACGCCATTCTCGGTGGTGGCATGAGCTCCAGGTTGTTCCAAGAAGTGCGTGAGAAGCGCGGCTTGGCATATTCGGTGTACTCATTCGGTGGCACATATGCCGATGCCGGCACATTCGGCATGTATGCGGGCACCCGGCCCGAGACGGCTGGTCAAGTTGCCGGCCTGCTGCGCGATGTGCTTGCCAGGTTCGCTGACGAGGGGCCGACGGATGCCGAGCTCGCCCGCGCCCACGGCCAGCTTTCGGGTGCGATCACTTTGGGGTTCGAAGACTCGTCGCAGCATATGACACGTCTTGGCAAGTCTGAGATCGGTCTGGGCGAGCTGTGGGATCTGCCGGCCAGCATTGCCCGGTTGCGGCAGGTGAGCGCATCTGACGTGCAGCAGCTGGCACAGCTGTTCGCGACCTCACCCCAGCATGTGGCTGCCGTCGGGCCGGTTGACGAGGAGGCACTTCACGGTTGATGCGCTGCGCGGCCTGAGCACGTGCGAGACAATGAAGGCATGCGCACACTGCTGAACATCATCTGGTTGTTCTTCGCCGGGCTCTGGCTCTGGCTGGGGTACATGATCGCCGGGCTGCTGCTGTCTGTGACCATCATCGGTATTCCCTGGGGCATCGCCTCTTTCCGCATAGCGAGCTATGCGCTGTGGCCGTTCGGGTACACCGTGGTCGCCAAACCCACGGCCGGCGTCGGCTCGTTTCTGGGCAACGTGATCTGGTTCTTGCTGGCCGGGCTCTGGCTGGCCATCGGGCACGTCGTCTCCGGGCTGGCGCTGTGCATCACCATCATCGGCATTCCGATGGGTATCGCCGATTTCAAAATGGTGCCGGTCTCGCTGGCACCACTCGGCAAGCAGATCGTGCGCATCGATGATCTGGAGCGCTGACGTGAGCGGAGCACTCGAACCTCTTCACGCCAGGCAGATCTCACGACGGGCGCTGCTGACCGCAGTGGGGGTGAGTGGTGTCGGTCTTGCGCTCGCCGGCTGCACCACGCAGCCAGCCGACCCCGACAGCTTCGTCAATGCACTGCCCATTCCCCCAGAGCTGTCTCCTCGGGTTGACGGAGACACCCTGGTATTCACCCTGAGCGCTCAGGCCGGCACCACAGAGCTGATTCCCGGGCAAACGGCCAACGGCTTCGGCTACAACGGGGCCTATCTTGGGCCGACCCTGCGTGCCCGGCAGGGTGACCGAGTGCGCGTCGAATTCACCAACGCACTCGACGAGGTGACCACGCTGCACTGGCACGGCATGCTGCTGCCAGCGAAGTACGACGGGGGCCCGCACCAGACGGTCGAGCCGGGTAACACCTGGAACCCGGAGTGGGAGATTGTGCAGCCCGCTGCCACGCTCTGGTACCACCCGCACGTGATGGGGCAGACCGCTGAGCAGGTCTACCGAGGGCTGGGCGGCCTCTTCCTCATCGACGACGCCGCGCTGACCGAAGCCGGTGTGCCCTCCACCTATGGCGTCGACGACATCCCGGTGATCATGCAGGACCGCAATCTCACTGGCAGCGGCGATCTCGATCTGGCGGGTCTCAACGCGACATACGGCATCCTTGGCGACACCATGGTGGTCAACGGCCGAGCGCTCGCGGCCCTCGACGTCACCACCGAGGCAGTGCATCTGCGCCTGCTCAATGCCTGCAACGCGCGTATTCTGCACCTTGAGTTCGACGATCAACGCGAGTTCCAAGTGATTGCGACCGACACCGGGGCGCTCAGTGCGCCAGTGACCGCCAACACGGTCACTCTGAGCAACGGTGAGCGCATCGAGATCGTGGTGCGCATGAGCGCCGACGAGCAGATCATGCTGCGCAGCGCCAAGGGCACCAACGATGTGCTCGACAACCAAGAGATGAATATTCTGCGATTGCGCGCGGCATCATCGCTGGCCACCTCGCCCGAGGTGGCGCAGACGCTGCCCGGGTCGGCGGCCCCAGTGCTGCCGTCGCCGCCGACAGTGCGTGATTTCCAATTCGGCAACGATATGTCGATCAACGGCGTCATGATGGACATGTCGCGTATCGACGAGGTGATGGCCGCCGGTGCGGTAGAAGAGTGGCGGGTGACGAATACGGTGATGCCGCACAACTTTCATGCCCACGGCTGTTCGTTTCGTGTGCTCGAGATCAACGGCAAGCAGCCGCCGGCTTGGCAGCAGGGGCCTAAAGACACTGTTTTGGTCGCCCAGGGCACGAGCGTTCGCCTGGCCGTGCAGCTGGTCGACGAGGCCGACGCGGAGCATCCGTACATGTACCACTGCCACATGCTGCGTCACGAAGACGAGGGCATGATGGGGCAGTTTGTGACGGTCGAGCCGGGCACCGAGGCCTCAGTCAACCGCACGCTGCGGTCTTGAGTTCGCCAGCAGGCGACAACGTCGCTACGCTCGCACTATGCACACACTCGAGCCACTGACTCTGGCCGACGGCGCGCTGGTGCGCACGGCGACCGACCAAGACATCCCGGCCATCCTTGCGCTGATTCAGGCGTTGGCTGACTACGAGCGCGAGCCCGACGCCGTCGAGAACACCCCCGAACTGCTCGAACAGGCGCTGTTCGCCGACGACAGCGTCGCGTTCTGCCATGTGGTCGAGCAGCAGGATGCGGTGGTCGGCATTGCGCTCTGGTTTCGGTCGTATTCCACTTGGACGGGGCTGACCGGCATCTGGCTCGAAGACCTCTTCGTGCTGCCTGAACATCGAGGCAGTGGCTACGGGCGCGCTCTGCTGGTGTCGCTGGCACGCGTTGCCCAGCTCAATGGGTATGGGCGTCTGGAATGGACGGTGCTCGACTGGAATGAGCCGTCGATTCGCTTCTACCGGGCGATGGGGGCACAGCCGATGAGTGAATGGACCACGCAGCGCCTCGACGCGGTAGCCATCGATCGGGTTGCCGCGCTGCAGGCCTGAGGGCTCAGGGCTGGGCGTCGGGGTCGGTGGGGCTGGCCGGAATGTACGCCTTGACGACTTTGACCTGCTGCACCGTGGCGTTCTTCGACGAAGTGAGCGTCTCAGCGGTGAATGAGCCCGGCTCACCCCAGCACGCACGCAGGCCTTCAACGGTTCCCGCACAGCTGCGGATCGGTCGACCCGCCTCACACTGTTCCAGTGTAGGCGCCGCCACGACGCAGGCTCAGTCGCGCAGCGGGATGCCCCGCCCATCAGTGCGATAGTTTGGCGAGCCGGTGAGAATCAGGATGCCCTCGATCAGGCCCCAGACGCCCGACACGAATGAGAGCACTCCTAGCGAGAGCACAGTGATCAGCAACTGCGCGACGGCGATGCCGATCTTGCCAAGGTAGAAATTGTGCACGCCGAGCGAGCCGAGGAGGATGCCCAGCACACCTGCGGCGACTCGGCTGCGCTGGTCGGTCGCACCAGGGCCACCGTAGGGCTGCTGCTGCGGATACCCGTTTGGCGGATACTGGCCATTGCCATAGCTGCCATTGCCATACTGTGGGCCGCTGGCGGACTGACTGGTGGAGTACGGGGAACCGTTCGTCTGCGGGTTGGTCGGGGGCTGGTCTGGGAATGGAGTGCTCATATCTGGCAGTCTACGTGGTGAAGTTGCGGGTTGGTTGGTGTCAGACGAGCAGCCGCAGGCTGTTCGAGGGTAAGCAGGTAGGGTATCCGCATGACACGCATTGTGATCGCACCAGACTCATTCAAGGGCAGTCTGAGCGCCCGCGAGGCTGCGCAGGCCATTGCTGCCGGAGTGCGTGCCGGGTGGGGTGCGGCTGACGCAGATCTCGTGATCGACTCGTTCGCATTCGCCGACGGCGGTGAGGGCACACTCGACGCGGTGCTCGATCAGTGGCAGGTCGAGCCGATTCGGGTCAAGAACACCGACGCGATTGGGCGGCCCTGCGAGGCACAATATGCCATCAGTGCCGACGGCCAGACTGCGCTTATCGAAGCGGCGCAGGCTAACGGCCTGCCGGCAGTCAGCGATGTCGCTCTTCGTCCGCTTGAGGCGACCACTGCCGGCGTGGGCACGCTCGCGTTGGATGCACTGGCCCGCGGTGTGCACCGCATCGTGCTCACCCTCGGTGGCTCGGCAACCACCGATGGGGGTGTGGGGCTGCTGCGTGCGCTCGGCGCGCGATTCTTCGATGCAGCTGGCAACACGCTGCCTGAGGGCGGCGGCGCGCTGCAGCATCTCGCCACGGTCGACCTTTCCGGGCTTGACGAGCGTGCGCTGGCCGCCGAATGGGTGGCCGCCGTCGATGTGACGAATCCCCTGGCCGGCCCACAGGGCGCGGCCGCGGTCTTCGGGCCGCAGAAAGGTGCTAACGCGTCAGACATTCGGCAGCTTGATGCCGGGCTGCGCCGAGCAGCTGCACTGCTCTCTGCTGACGACACCTTCGGCGAGCGTCCAGGACTGGGCGCTGCCGGCGGGCTGCCACTGGCTCTGGTGAGCGTGCGTGCGGCCGAGCTGCAGCCCGGCGCGCAACTGGTGGCTCAGATCATTGGTCTCGACAGTTCGCTCGCCCGAGCAGATCTCGTCTTTACCGGTGAAGGCCGTCTCGACGCTCAGTCGCTCGATGGCAAAGTTATTGACTATGTGACGCGCACCGTAGACGTCGGCACCCCGGTCATCGCGTTGGCCGGCAGCGTCGAGCTCGACGCTGCGGCAGTGCGACGATCGGGGTTGACTGCGGCGCTGTCAATCGCGGGCGGGCCAGCGACGCTTGATCAGCTTCGCGACACCGCTGCGCAGAGGCTTCGCGAGACCGCTGCGCAGGCAGCCGCGCTGCTGCGTGCCGGGCGGGGGGCGCTGATCAGAACGTCAGATGCAGCCTGAAGAAGCCTGGATCCATCACCGAGACGGCATATTCAGCGAGCGTTCCCTCGCTGGTGTGCGTCACGCATCGTGACACCAGCACTGTATCGCCGGCGGGCTGGCCGAACACCTCGGCATCAGCGGCGGCAAGCTGCCCGACTTCAACCCACTGCTCGCCCTCGGCGGCCGCGAGACCAGCGTCGTCGAGCGTGCGCAGGATGGAATCATCGCGTAAGCCCCGCAAAGGCAGATCGCCGAGGGTGGGCACCGCGGGCACCAGCGACCGTTCGAGGGAGATGACTCGGTCACCGACGACTTGGCGCACCCGCTCGATCAGCCACAGATGTGACGACTCGGTGCGTGTGGTGGCACGGATCTCAGCGGGGAGCGACTCGATTGGCGCCTGGGTGATGCCGAGCAGGCGCACTCGGTTGACTACACCATGCTGCTGAATCGCCTGAGCCCAGCCGAGCTCGTCTTCGACTTCAACAGCTTGAAAGGCGACGAACGACCCTACGCCGGGTCTGGTCACGATCAGGCCTTGGTCGGCCAGGGCCGCAAGTGCTTGCCTGACGGTATTGCGGCTGGCCGAGAAACGCTGCACGAGCGCGGCCTCGCTGGGCAGCGGTTCGTCGATGGGAAACACGCCGTTGGCGATGTCAGCGGCCAGGGCGCGGGCGATGCGCTCGTACTTGAGCGGCACTGATGAGCTGGGCATGCCCTCAATGGTACCGGGGTGAGGTCGATAGACTGACGGCATGTTCACCCAAGCGCCTGCCTCGGACATCCCTCATGACCCCGCCGCGATCGCGCTGCGGCTGCTCGACGGCCCGGCAGACGATGCCCACATCGGGGCATTGCTCGACACCCTGCCGAAGGTACGTGCGGCTGAGCTCGATCCGTGGGTCGCCGCACGTATTGCCGAAGTTAGTGACGATCTCTGCCCGCAAGACCTTGCCGTGATCGCCGCACTCATCGACCTCACCTCGCTCAGTCCCGAAGACACTCCAGAGTCAGTGCAGGCGCTTGTCGCCAAAGCCGTTGCCCCTGGGCACGGTCTGCCGTCGACGGCAGCGGTGTGTGTGCATGCCGACCTCGTGTCGACTGCGCGTCAGGCGCTGGATGCACAGGGCGAGTTGGCGACGCTGCCCGACGCCGGGCAGGTGGCTCTCGCTGCAGTCGCCGGAGCCTTTCCGCACGGCAGGTCGCCGCTCGCCGTGCGTGCCGCCGAGATGTCTCATGTGGTGACTGCCGGTGCCGACGAAGTCGATATCGTGATTGATCGGGGAGCGCTGCTCGCCGGGCGATGGGCTGAGGTCTACGACTGGGTGGCGCTGGCCCGCAGGCTTGTTCAGCGCCCAGATGGCACTCGTGCACGTCTCAAAGTGATTCTCGAGAGCGGCGACCTGCCCTCCTACGATCTGGTGTTTCGTGCTGCGATCATCGCACTGCTGGGCGGTGCCGACATGCTGAAGACCTCGACTGGCAAGGGTCGCCACGGTGCGACGCCGGCGGCTGCGGCCATCCTGCTGCAAGCTGTGGCCCACTGGCGAGACGAAACCGGGCTCGATGTGGGTGTCAAAATCTCGGGAGGAGTGCGCACGGTGGCGCAGGCGGCGCAGTACCTGCACTTGGCCAGAGCACTCAACGGGACGCAGCGAGCAGATGCCGACCACCTGCGCTTCGGCGCATCGAGTCTGCTCGACGATGTGATCGCTCGAGTCGACCCACTGCGCTAGCTGTCAGAGGTCGTCGCTAGACTGACTGCATGACCGTGAAGATCGCAGTGACCGGCGCCACCGGCCGAATGGGCCGCCTGGTGCAAGACATCATCAACAACGACGAGCGTTTCGCGCTGCACGCAGCACTCGACTCACACAGCCCACTGACCGATCTCGACGGTGCCGACGTCGTTGTTGACTTCACTCACTATGAGCCCAGTGCGCGCATCGTTCGTCATGCGCTCGCCGCAGGCATCGACGTGTTGGTGGGCACCTCCGGCTGGAACGCCGAGCGCATCGCTGAGGTCGCGCCGCTGGCAGACCGTTCTGCACTGGTGATCATTCCCAACTTCTCGGTGGGGTCGGCGCTCGGCACCAAGCTCGCTGAGCTGGCCGCACCGCTGTTCGACTCGGTCGAGGTGGTCGAGGCGCATCCGGCGCGCAAAAAAGACTCGCCATCGGGCACTGCCGTGCGCACCGCCGAGCTGATCGCTGCGGCGCACGGCCCGTACGATCAGCCCAACACCGACCAGACTGCCCGCGGTCAAGTGGTCGAGGGTATTCCGGTGCACGCGCTGCGTCTGCAGGGGCTTGACGCCTGGCAATCGGTGATTTTCGGTGGCACCGCCGAGACGCTCACCATTCGTCACGACACCATCAGCATTGACGCCTATCGCGATGGCATCGTGCGCTCGGTGCTCTTCGCTCGTGAGCACACCGGGCTGACCGTCGGGTTAGCCGACGTGATCGGCCTCTAGAACATGGATGCAAAGCTGCAGCGGCGGTCGCTGATCTGGGCGCTGGTGATCATCGCCTTTCTGCTCGTCTACATTTTCAGCCTGTTTCAGCATGCGATCGTGCTGGTCTCGCTCGACGACTGGGTGGCCCGCGTCATGGGCATCGTGCTGCTGCTGTTTCCGCTGCTGGGGCTCTACACGATCTGGGCGGAAGTGTCGTTTGCGCGAGGTGCGAACAAGCTCATCGGGCAGCTGGCCGCCGAAGAAGGCCTGCCCACCGACGATCTCCCGGTGCGCCCGAGCGGCCGAGCCGATCGAGACGTCGCCGAGCAGCGAGTGCCTGGACTGATCGAGGCAGCCGAGGCCGACCCCAACTGGCGGTCGCTGCTGCGACTGGGGCTCATGCAAGACGCCGCCGGGCATCGTTCTGACGGGCGGCGGGCGATCACTGGCGCGATTCGCATGGCCCGGGCCGAGCAGGGCTGAGGTAAGCTAAGGCGATGCCAGATACTCAGATCATCGATCGTTTGGGCCAGGTGCTCGTCGCCGTGGTCACTCCTATGCGCGCCGACGGCGAAGTCGACTGGGCTGGAGTCGAATCACTCATCGACGACTGCGTGAGTCAGGGCGCCGACGGCATCGTGGTCAGCGGCACCACCGGCGAGACCTCGACGCTCACCGACGACGAGAAAATCCAGCTGGTGCGCGTCGCCAAACAGGTCGCTGGCGGTCGTGCCAAGATCATCTCTGGCGGGCCGAGCAATGAGACCGCGCACGCGATCCAACTGGCGCAGCTCTCGGCACAAGCCGGAGCCGACGGCATCCTGCTGGTCACTCCGTACTATCTCAAGCCGACACAGGCGGGTGTGCTGACACACATTCGTCTGGTGGCCGACGCAACCGACCTGCCAGTCATGCTCTATGACATCCCGGGCCGCGCGGGCATCCCGCTGGCCTACGAGACCATTCTGCGCGCAGCCAAGCACCCTAACGTCGTGGCAGTCAAAGATGCCAAGGGCGACTTCGCGCAGGCATCACGCGTGCTCAACGAGACCGATTTGGCCTACTACTCCGGTGATGACACACATGCGCTGGCGCATGCCGCCATCGGTGCCACCGGTGTGGTGAGTGTGACCGCGAATATCGCTGCGGCGGCCTACCGCGAACTGTTCGACGCAGTCAATGACAACGACTTCGCCCGAGCACTTGCTGTCCATCGAGCACTCGAGCCGCTAGTGCGGGCCACCATGACGCACATTCCGGGCACCGTCTCGACCAAATACATCTTGCATGGGCTCGGTCGCATTGGCAGTCCGCGGGTGCGTCTGCCGCTGGTCGGCCCCGAAGACGCCGAGGCTGCGCTGATCGAGCGCGACATCGACGCGGTCACTGCCATTCCAGGTGTTGACTTCAGCGACTTCCGCCCCGACCGCAACGCCGCGGCCGGCGGCGCGCTGCCGCGCATCCCCGGAGCTGCGCGACGAAACGCCTGAGCGCCGGGCGCGCACCGCGCACCGACGCACAACAGGCGACTCAGCTGTACAGATCATCCCCGGCGGATGATCGAGAGAAGAAAGCGGGCGCCTGGGCGCCTGCGCAATCAGAGGTCTGTGAAGAGACCTCATGGAAGGTGATCTATGTCTGCAATTGTGATTCAGCAGCCACCCAAACTCGCCAAAGACACACTGCGCATCATCCCGCTGGGCGGGCTGGGCGAGGTGGGGCGCAATATGACGGCGTTCGAGCTCAACGGCCGCATCCTCATCGTCGACTGTGGCGTGCTCTTTCCCGAAGACTCGCAGCCCGGTGTCGATCTGATCCTGCCCGATTTCTCAGCTATCGCCGATCGACTCGACGATGTCGAGGCGCTCGTGCTCACCCATGGTCACGAAGACCACATTGGTGCCGTGCCCTACCTGCTGAAGTTGCGCGACGATATTCCGTTGATCGGCTCACGCCTGACGTTGGGGCTCACCGAGGCCAAGCTCAAAGAACACCGCATCAAACCGGAGTCAATCGTGGTGGAGGCTCGTGACCGCCTCACTGTCGGTGAGTTCGTACTCGAATTCTTCACCGTGACGCATTCGATTCCCGACTGCCTGGCTGTGGCCATCCATACCCCGGCCGGCACGGTATTGCACACCGGTGATATCAAGGTCGACCAGACACCGATCGACGGTCGGGTCACCGACTTCCAAGGGTTGGGTCGACTCGGTGCCGAAGGCGTCGACCTGCTGCTGATGGATTCGACCAATGCCGACGTGCCCGGGCACTCCGAGTCAGAGCGCAGCGTCGGTCCGGCCATCGAGCAGACAGTGCTCGCCGCCACCGGTCAGGTCATCGTCTCGACCTTCTCGTCACACGTGCATCGTGTGCAGCAGATTGTCAACGCGGCGGTCAAAGCCAAGCGCAAGGTGGTGTTCGTGGGGCGCTCAATGGTGCGCAACTTGGGCATTGCCGAAGAGCTCGGCTATCTGCACATTCCGCGCAACACCCTCGTCGACCTCAAGAAAGCCGGCTCGCTGCCGCGTGATCGCGTGCTCTACGTCTGCACCGGCTCGCAGGGCGAGTCACTGGCCGCGTTGTCGCGCATCGCCAACGGTGCCCACCCGCAGATCGAGGTGGGTGAGGGAGATACCGTGCTGTTGGCCTCCTCGCTGATTCCAGGCAATGAGGCCTCGGTCTTCCAGCTGATCAACCGCCTCTCTGAGAAAGGCGCGCATGTGGTGCACAAGGGCAACGCCCACGTGCACGTCAGCGGCCACGGCAACTCTGGCGAGCTGCTGCAGTTCTACAACGTGGTGTTGCCCGAGCGCGCCATGCCGGTGCACGGCGAGTTCCGTCACTTGAGTGCCAACGCGCAGTTGGCCATCGACACCGGCGTCGACCCGGCCGAAGTCGTGGTGGCCAAATGCGGCACCGTCGTCGATCTGTCGAAGAACGGGGTCAAAGTCACCGGGCAGTACCGCAACGACCACATCTTCGTCGACGGACAGTCTGTTGGAGAGATCACCGAAGACGATCTGCGCGACCGCCGCACGCTGAGCAACGAAGGGTTCATTACGGCGATCGTCGGCATTGACCTGGCCAACGGCAAGCTCGTGGTTGGTCCGGAGCTGCAAGCTCGCGGTCTGGCTGAAGACGACAACGTGTTCGACGACGTGGTGCCGAAGATTGAGCGTGCTATCGCCGATGCCTATGCCGACGGAGAGCGCAACACTCATACCCTGCAGCAGATCGTGCGCCGCACACTTGGGCGTTGGGTCAGTCAGCGTCTGCGTCGCAAGCCGATGATCGTGCCCATCGTGCTGCCGGCAGAAACCGTTGATGACGTCGAACGCGCCATCGAGAGCGACTGACCGCGAGCAATAATCGTCACCTCCGTGTGTGCGCGTGCGCTGAGCGGCTGCCGCCGGTAGCGTGGACTGCATGGCTCGTCAGTCCTCCAGCACGCCCAAAGGCACGTCGTCGAAAACGACGCCGAAGCGAGTCGACGACACTGCCCAAGGGTTCGGCCCGGGAATGGTTCGGCTGCTCACCGCGTGTGCGCATGGGGTCGGTGCGGCCGCGCGAGCGTTCGCACCCGATAAGGTGGCCGCAGAAGATCGTCGCGATGGGTTTCCGTTCGCGCTGTTCGTGCTGGCCATCGCAGGTATCGTCGTCGAGTGGTTTCTGCCCACGAATACGGTGGGGCAGAGGCTGCACACTTTCACCTTTGGTGCAGCTTTCGGCGGCAGCGCCGTTGTGCTGCCGATCATCTTTGGCCTGTTGAGCCTCTGGCTCTTTCACCACCCCGCTCGCGGAAGCGACTCGGGGCGCATCGGCATCGGTCTCGCGCTGCTCATGGCCGCACTGGCCGGTGTCTGGCAGGTATTCGGTGGCAACCCGAGCCCGGCACAAGACGGGCTGCAGGCGCTCGCGTCGGCCGGTGGGGTCATCGGCTACACCATGGCGTATCTGCCCATGCTGCTCACGGCATGGTTTGCTGTACCGGTGCTCATTGCACTGGTCGGCTTGGCTCTGTTGATTATGACCAAGACTCCGCCGACCAAGATCCTTGAACGGCTGCGGGGCTTTTACGGGTATATGTTCGGGGTCGAACCCACCGGCGAGCACGATGGGCAGACTCGTGTGGTGCCGACCACGCGCGCTGAACGCCAGCCGAAGACGAAGGCTGCCAAACCAGCCCGAGCATCCCGCCGTGCACGCGATGACGAGCAGAGCACTGCTGCCGACGTGGCTGCACTGTTCGATATTCCTGACGAACCCGCGGCCACGGTGCACGCAGCCGATGCCTCGCACACTGAGGTGCTCAGCGAAGGCGTGACCGAGGTGGCCGCCGACCCGGACGAGCCCGACGACTTCGTGCCTCAGCCGCAGGCGGCGCATGACCCTGAGCACCCGTATGTGCTGCCGAGCCCAGAGCTGTTGAGCCACGGTGCCCCCGCGCAGGCGCGCACACCGGTCAACGACGAGGTCATCGCGCAGCTGACCGACGTGATGCAGCAGTTCGGTGTTGATGGCAAGGTCACCGGCTTCAGCCGCGGCCCAACGGTCACTCGTTACGAGATCGAGCTCGGGCCGGGGGTCAAGGTCGAGCGGTTCACGGCGCTGAGCAAGAACATCGCCTATCAGGTGGCCAGTGCCGACGTGCGCATCCTCTCACCCATTCCCGGAAAGTCAGCCATCGGCGTCGAGATTCCCAACCGGGATCGCGAGACCGTGCATCTGGGCGACATTCTGCGCTCGCCCGCCGCTCAGAAGAGTCACCACCCACTGACGATCGGGGTGGGCAAAGACGTCGAGGGCGGGTTTGTGCTGGCGAACCTGGCCAAGATGCCGCACCTGCTGGTGGCCGGTTCTACCGGCTCGGGTAAATCGAGCTTCGTCAACTCGATGATCACCTCGATTCTGTTACGGGCCACGCCCGAGCAGGTGCGTCTGGTGCTGGTCGACCCCAAACGCGTTGAGCTTTCCAACTATGCCGGTGTGCCGCATCTGATCACTCCCATCATCACCAACCCCAAGCGAGCCGCCGACGCGCTGCAATGGGTGGTCAAAGAAATGGACCAGCGCTACGACGACCTGGCCGGCTTCGGGTACAAGCACATCGATGACTTCAACCGCGCGGTCGTCGCCGGTGAGGTGCAGCCTCCGGCTGGCTCAAAACGGGTGCTGCGCCCCTACCCGTATCTGCTCGTGGTGGTCGATGAGCTCGCCGATCTGATGATGGTTGCGCCCAAAGACGTCGAAGACTCGATCGTGCGCATCACGCAGCTGGCTCGTGCTAGCGGCATCCATCTGGTACTGGCCACGCAGCGCCCGAGCGTCGACGTGGTCACCGGTCTCATCAAGGCGAACGTGCCCTCGCGCCTGGCCTTCGCGGTGACCAGCGTCACCGACTCGCGAGTCATTCTCGACCAGGCTGGTGCCGACAAGCTCATCGGTCAGGGCGATGCGCTCTTCTCGCCGATGGGCTCGAATAAGCCCGCACGTGTGCAGGGCGCGTGGGTCGAAGAAAGCGAGATTCATGCGATCGTCGAGCACGTGCGCCAGCAGGCCAATCCGCAGTATCGCGAAGACGTCACCGCTGCACCCGAGAAGAAGCAGATAGATGCCGATATCGGCAACGATCTCGAAGACCTGCTCGCGGCAGCTGAGCTTGTGGTGTCGAATCAATTCGGCTCCACCTCGATGCTGCAGCGCAAGCTGCGAGTGGGGTTTGCCAAAGCCGGTCGACTCATGGACCTGCTCGAGTCGCGCGACATTGTGGGGCCATCTGAGGGTGCCAAAGCCCGTGACGTGCTGGTGCCAGCCGATCAACTGCCCAATGTGCTGGCCTTCCTGCGCGGTGAACGCGCGGGCATCTACGATGACACTGAGGATGCCCCAGCAACGTCGGCCTCCGACGATCAGTCGGTGCCGGCCACGTCGGGGTTCCATGAGCCCGTCATCGGGCATGACTCCTCCGACGAGCGCGGGGTCGACCCGCGCACGCCGGTGATCCCCAACGACCTCGACGATCTCGACGACGGCCGTGGCGAGAGCGGAGAGGACGCATGGCAGCTGACCGGCCGATGAACGAGCCCTCACCTTGGAACCTGCCCAACGCAATCACCGTAGTGCGCATACTTTTCGCACCTGCTGTGCTGTGGCTGCTGCTGGCCGACGCCTCGCAGGGCGGAGCCGCACGCTGGTGGGCCACGGTGCTGTTCATTGTTGCAATGGCCTCCGACGGCATCGACGGGCACCTGGCTCGAGCCTGGGGGCAGATCACCGACTTCGGTAAGCTGGCCGATCCCATCGCCGATAAAGGCATGACTGGCCTCGCACTCATCGGCCTGAGTCTGCTGGGTGAAATCTGGTGGTGGGTCACCGCACTGATTCTGCTGCGCGAAGTTGGTATCACCGTTTATCGATTCGTGGCGTTGCGGCATCACCTCGTGCTGCCAGCCGGCCGTGCCGGCAAAATCAAAACGGTGGTGCAGTCTGTGGCCATCGCCTGTGCGCTGGCGCCATTGGTGTTGCAGCTGCACTGGTTCGCCGTGACCACGTGGGTGCTGATCGGGCTGGCACTGGTGCTGACGGTCTACAGCGGGGCGGCGTATGTCGTCGACGGCGTGCGAGAGCACCGCGCCCGTACGCTCACTGAAGGGAGCCACTCATGATGGCAGAAGAACCCCGGGTCACCCGGCAGAGCATCATCGTCGACCGGTATGCGCGGTCTGGGCTGAGCATCGCCGTGGCCGAGTCGCTCACTGCAGGGCTCGTCACCGCGGCCATCGCCGATGTTCCGGGTGCCTCCAAAGTGCTGGCGGGCGGCATTGTGGCCTACCAGACGCCGCTGAAGCACCGGCTGCTCGGCGTGAGCAAGGCGCTGCTCGAAGAACGCGGCGCGGTCGACGGGCAGGTGGCTGAAGAGATGGCATTGGGCGTTCGCGAGCGTCTGGCTCAAGGCCCGTTGGTGTCGACGGTCGGCATATCGACGACCGGTGTTGCAGGCCCCGACTGGCAAGACGATCAGCCGCCGGGCACCGTGTTCATCGGGCTCGCCTCGCAGTCGGGGGTGACGCACTTCGCGCACCACTTCGGTGGCGGGCGTCAGGCCATCAGAGAGGCCACGGTCGCAGCGGCGCTCGAGCACCTGTGGGAACACGTCGATCTGCACCTGCGCTGACGGCGCGGGCATCCATTGACCGGTGATGAGCAGAGAGCAGAGAGCAGATGAGTGATCTGATCAGTGCGGCAGAGCTGGCCGCACGCAGCGACGAGCCCGGGCTTCGGCTGCTTGACGTGCGGTGGGAGCTGGGGAATGACCACACCCATGACGACTATCTCAGCGGTCATCTGCCAGGCGCGATCTTTGTCGACCTCGACGCTGAGTTGGCCGATCTGCCCGCCCCTGCGCTCGGTCGGCATCCGCTGCCCTCAGCTGAGCTCTTTGGCGCCGCGGTGCGTCGCTGGGGTTTGCACCAGGGCGACACCGTCGTGGTCTACGACGGGGTCGGGGGAGTGGTCGCCACGCGAGCGTGGTGGCTGCTGCGCGATGCCGGCTTCGAAGACGTGCGTCTGCTCGACGGCGGTATTGCGGCTTGGCAGCGGGCCGGCGGTGCGCTTGAGACAGGTGAGACAGCGGCGCCAGGCGATGGCGACTTCGCCGTGGAATTCGGGCATCTTCCCAGGCTTTCCCTTGAAGAGGTCGCATCGTTTGCGCGAGATCACACGCTGTTCGACATCCGCACACCCGACCGCTATCGCGGCGAGCATGAACCAGTTGACCCGCGAGCAGGGCATGTGCCCGGTGCGGTGAGTGCGCCAACGGGTGCGAACCTCGATGAGCAGGGGCTCTTTCGCTCGCCTGCCGAGCTTCGTGCGCGGTTCGAAGCGCTCGGGGCTGCGCCGGATGCTCCGGTTGCGGCATACTGCGGGTCCGGGGTGACAGCCACGCACACCGTCTTCGCCCTGACACAGGCGGGCTTCTCGCCAACGTTGTTCCCCGGCTCGTGGAGCCAGTGGTCGAATCACCGAGAGCTGCCAGTAGCCACCGGTGATCGGCCCTGAGACTCGGCGCCAAAGGTTGTACCCTCATCTGAATCTCTGATTCTGTCTACACTGAGACGAATTCGATCAGAGAGGCAGATGATGGCAGAACAGCATCCCAGCAAGGCCTATGGCAAGGTCTACCGTGAGCAGACCGCCGACGTACTCAAGGCGTTCGGTGCCTTCAACGATGCGGTGTTCTCGAAAGATCGTGAGATTCCGCGCAAATATCAAGAGCTGATCGCTTTGGCGGTGGGGCTGACCACGCAGTGCCAGTTCTGCATCGAAGGGCACACGGCACTGGCTGTTGATGCGGGTGCAAGCGATCAGGAGCTTGCTGAGACTGCATGGATTGCGGCGGCGCTGCGAGCTGGAGGCGCGTTCGCACACGGGCGCATCGCTTTCCAGACTGCAGCCGAACACCGTCACTGACGCTTCGGGAATAGCGTCACGGTATCGGTCGTTGCACTCTTGTGAGACGCGATGGGCAGATGTGACGCCACAAGAGCGGCACAGTCTTCGCACAGGCGTCTTCGACTACGCTGAGAGCAGCGCTCTCGTGTGGGGAGTGTCGTTCAGGTCGGGTATCCGGCCAGAGAGGAGATCTGAATGGTGTTGCTTCGTCAGGAGCTTGGCGACGTGCTTCGTGATCTCCGTCAGCAGCGCGGTCACACGCTCCGTCAGGTTGCCGGTCGCGCCAGTGTTGCCTTGGGGTATCTCTCAGAGGTTGAGCGCGGGCAGAAAGAGGCATCGAGCGAAATTCTCGCGTCAGTCGCTGAGGCGCTCGATGTGCCGGTCTCGCGCATCATGCGCCAGGTGAGCGATCGTATGGCCACACTCGAGGGTATGGCCGAGACGCCGTTCGATGAGGTCTCCGGCATTCCCGACACCATTCCCGATGATCTGCTCAAGACCGTCGCTCCGCTGTCTCGCACCGTACGCTGAGGCATTTGTGCGCCTGAGCCAGTTTTGGCAGTTTGTGGCTGATGAGTTTGGCGACGCCTATGGGCGAGTGTTGGTCGATGACCTTGTACTCACTGCCCGAGGCGACGTTACAGGTTCAGAGGCTCTGCGCCGCGGTGACGATCCGCGAGAGGTGTGGCTGGCGATCTGCGAGGCGGTCGAGGTTCCGCGAGAGCGTTGGAACGGCAAGCCGCAGATCAAACACACCCGTCACTGATCGAACAAATGTTCGAATGCTCTGCTACTGTTTCTACAGAGCCGAGAAGAGACGCAAATTTCTCCACAGGCAGCACGAATCTCAGGTGTGTGTCGGTGGTTGGCTCTAGCGTGATGAGCAACACATGTTCCATCTACGGTGAGGAAGAGCAATGGCAGTGAACGACCGTGAGAAATCCCTCGAGACGGCGCTGGCGCAGATCGACCGCCAGTTCGGCAAAGGCTCAGTCATGCGACTGGGCAGTGATGAGCGCGCGCCTGTCGAGGTGATCCCGACTGGTTCGATCGCACTCGATGCAGCATTGGGCATCGGAGGTCTCCCGCGAGGGCGCATCGTCGAGATCTACGGCCCCGAGTCATCAGGCAAGACCACCGTTGCGCTGCATGCTCTGGCCAATGCGCAGAAGGCTGGCGGCATCGCCGCATTCGTCGATGCCGAGCACGCACTCGACCCTGAGTATGCACGCAAGCTGGGTGTCGATATCGATCAGCTGCTGGTCGCTCAGCCTGACACCGGTGAGCAGGCACTCGAGATCGCCGACATGCTGATCCGCTCCGGCTCCATCGACGTGATCGTCATCGACTCGGTCGCAGCCTTGGTACCGCGCGCAGAACTCGAAGGCGACATGGGCGATTCGCACGTTGGGCTTCAGGCTCGTCTGATGAGCCAGGCGTTGCGTAAGCTCACCGGCGCTTTGGCTCAATCCAAGACCACTGCGATCTTCATCAATCAGCTGCGCGAGAAGGTCGGGGTGTTCTTCGGCAGCCCGGAGACCACCTCTGGTGGCAAAGCGCTGAAGTTCTACGCCTCTGTGCGACTCGACATCCGGCGCATCGAGACCCTCAAAGACAGTGGCAATGCTGTGGGCAACCGTACTCGTGTCAAAGTTGTCAAAAACAAGATGGCTCCGCCATTCAAGCAGGCCGAGTTCGACATTCTCTATGGCGAGGGCATCTCTCGTGAAGGGTCTCTGCTCGACTTCGGCGTCGAACACGAGATCGTGCGCAAGTCCGGCGCGTGGTACACGTACGAAGGCGAGCAGCTGGGGCAGGGCAAAGAGAACGCCCGCCAATTCCTCAAAGACCACGCCGACATCGCCACCGATATCGAGTCGCGCATCAAGAAGGCGCTGGGCATCGGCGTGTCTGCTGACGGTGACGAAGACCAGGTCGCCTCTCTCGATCAGAAGCGTCTCGCGAAAGAAGCCTGATGACTTCCGAGGTAGTTGACTTCGCCGCTTTTCGCGCAGGGCGTCAGGGCGAGAAGTCTCGCCCTGACGCTGCTGATCTGCAGCGTGAGCTCGAAACAGACTCGGGTCTTCTCGAAGCTCAAGCACAGTTGCAGAAGCTGCTGAGTCGACGTGATCGCACCGAACATGAGCTCCGCGGTGCGCTGCGTGCGCACGAGATCGACGAAGCGATCATCGATCAGGTCATCGGTGAGGCGGTTGCCTCAGGCGATATCGATGATCAGTCTCTCGCGCAGCAGCTGGTGGCCACACAGCTCAAGCGAAAATCTCAGGGTGCTGTGGCGATCCGTCGTGAGCTTGAGTCGCGCGGTATCGATCGTGACACCATCGAACACGTGCTGGCAGACCCATCGGCTGGTGCCGCGCAGGTAGCCCAAGCCGAAGCTCTGGCACGCAAGCGGCTGCGCAGTCTGGGCACTCAGTCTCCATTGGTGCAGCGTCAGCGCATCAGCGCCACGCTGCAACGCAAAGGCTTCGACTCCGCAACCATCGAACAGACGTTGCGCAGGGTGTTGCACAGCGAACCCCGGTTGGGCTAGTGCTGGTCGGTTGTGTTGGGGCACTCTCGATAGAATGGGCGACATCATGAGTGCCATTGAGACCCCCGCTGCCGCAGTACCCGCCCCGCTAGGCGCTGACGGGCATCCCCGCACCTACGAAGTGCGCACCTTCGGCTGTCAAATGAACGTGCACGATTCTGAGCATCTCCGCGGATCGCTCGAGGCTGCCGGGTACGTCGAAGCTGACGGCGTCGAACCCGATGTCGTGGTACTGAATACCTGCGCAGTGCGTGAAAACGCCGACAACCGTCTCTACGGCAACCTCGGGCACCTTGCGACCGTCAAAAAGCGCCATGAGGGTATGCAGATCGCAGTGGGCGGCTGCTTAGCGCAAAAAGACCAGGGCACCATCATCGAGCGGGCCCCGTGGGTCGACGTGGTGTTCGGCACGCACAACATGGGCGCGCTGCCCGTGCTGCTCGAACGCGCAAGACACAATCATCAGGCTGAAGTCGAAATCCTCGACTCGCTTGAGGTCTTTCCGTCGACGCTGCCGTCGAAGCGCGAATCACATTCGTCGGGTTGGGTCTCGATTTCGGTCGGCTGCAACAACACGTGTACGTTCTGCATTGTGCCTTCGCTGCGAGGCCGCGAAGAAGATCGGCGCCCTGGCGATGTGCTCGCCGAGGTACAGGCGCTGGTGGCCCAGGGCGTCATCGAGGTCACACTGCTCGGTCAGAACGTCAACTCTTACGGGGTGGGTTTTGGCGACCGCCAAGCCTTCGGCAAGCTGGTTCGTACGGCCGGTGAGATCGAAGGTCTGCGGCGGTTGCGTTTCACCAGTCCGCATCCGGCGATGTTCACCGACGATGTCATCGCGGCGATGGCCGACACCCCGACGGTGATGCCGCAGTTGCACATGCCACTGCAATCCGGCTCAGACCGGGTGCTGCGCGCCATGCGACGCTCGTATCGCAGCGCGAAGTTCTTGCGCATCCTTGACAGCGTGCGCGAACGCATGCCCGACGCCGCGATTAGCACCGACATCATTGTCGGGTTTCCCGGCGAAACCGAAGAAGACTTCGAGCAGACCCTCGAGGTAGTGCGACAGGCGCGTTTCGCGAATGCCTTCACCTTTCAATACTCACCGCGGCCAGGCACTCCTGCGGCAGAATACGACGACCAAGTGCCCAAGGCCGTGGTGCAGCAGCGCTACGAACGTCTGCTTGAGCTGCAGAACCAGATTGCGCTCGAAGAGAACCAACGCATCGTGGGGCGCTCGGTCGAGGTGCTGGTAGCGCCGAGCGAGGGGCGCAAAGACGAGTCGACTCACAGACTGACCGGCCGGGCGCGCGACAACAGGCTGGTGCACTTCAGCATGCCAGCCGACACCACGTTCGATACGCCTCGACCGGGCGACCTTGTGACGGTCACGGTGACCGATGCGGCGCCCTATCACCTGATCGCCGACTCACCCATCGGCTATGTCGTCGAGCGCACCGCCTCTGGCGATGTCTGGCAGAGTGCACAGGCCGAAGCCTGCGAGACGGGTGCGCCCAAAGTCTCACTCGGTATGCCTCCCATCGGTCGACCGCCACAGGCCCGATGAGCCTGACCGTCATTGCCGGGGCGACTGCGACGGGCAAGAGTGATCTGGCCGTCGATGTTGCCTGTGCTGTGATCGAGAGCGGCCGTGAGGCCCACATCGTCAATGCCGACGCGATGCAGCTTTATCGCGGCATGAACATTGGCACCGCCAAGATCACGTTCGCTGAGCGGCGCGGTGTGCCGCATCATCTGCTTGACGTGCTCGACATCACGCAGGAGTCAACGGTTGCAGGCTACCGCGCGGCGGCGCGTCCGCTGATCGACGACCTGTTGCACCGGGGTGCTGACGTCATTGTCGTCGGCGGATCCGGCTTCTATCTCGACGCACTGCTGACTGATCAGGTGATGCCGGGCACCGACCCACAGATACGGGCCGCCATCGAACAACAGGTCGAAGCACATGGCGTCGAATCGGTGTACCTGCGGCTGCAGCAGCTCGATCCAGCCGCTGCCGCACGCATCGACCGACGCAATGTGCGGCGAGTGGTGCGTGCCCTTGAGGTGTGTGAGCTCACCGGGCTACCGTTTAGTTCGTTTCGCACACAACGCTCGCTCTGGCGTGATCATCACCTGTTTCTTTTAGAGTGTCCGAAGCCAGAGCTTGACGAGCGCATTGCCCAACGCACGAGGGCTATGTGGCAGGCCGGGTTTGTCGACGAGGTGCGTGCTCTGCTGACCGTAGGTCTTCGGCAGGCCCCGACCGCACTCCGGGCTACTGGCTACCCGCAGGCGATCGCGCAGATCGATGGAGAGCTGACCGAGCAACAGGCCATCGACGCCACGGTGCAGGCGACAGTTCGACTCACCAAGAAGCAGCGCACCTGGTTTCGTCATCATGGCGATGCGACCATGCTGACCAGTAGCGATCCGCACAACGTGAGCCGGGTGGTCAACGCTATCGTTGAGAGCAGCACCATATCCGCTCATGAGAGTTCGAGGCAGGCATGACCGAGATCACCTTCACTAAGGCGCAGGGCACCGGGAACGACTTCGTGCTCGTCGAAGACCCAGACGGGCGTCTCGACCTCTCTGAAGCGCAAGTGGCCAAGCTCTGTGATCGCCATTTCGGGGTCGGCGCCGACGGCCTGATCCGGGTAGTGCGCACCCGTGCGGTGGCCGAGGCTGAGGCGTTGCTGACTGAAGAACCCGATGCCGAGTGGTTCATGGACTATCGCAACGGCGACGGCAGTCTTGCCGAGATGTGCGGCAACGGCGTGCGTGTGTTCAGCCGGTATCTCACCGAGCGCGGGCTCGCCGAGATTCCCGCAGGTTCGACGCTGCCAGTCGCCACACGAGCAGGCATCAAAGATGTGCAGGCCAACGGCACCGGTTTTCAGGTCGACATCGGCCGATGGAGGCTGGTGCCCGGCGAGATCACCGTGGCAGACGAACAGGGAGGCGCACCTCGTCCCGGCTTGGGCATTGATGTTGGCAATCCGCATGTCGTGGTGCTGCTGCCAGATCGCGAGCAGCTTGACGAGCTGGTGTTGGCTCGACCTCCGGTGCTCGATCCGCCACCGGCAGCAGGAGCCAACGTCGAGTTCGTAGTGCCAGACGATCCCTTCATTGTCGACGGTGTTGGCCACATCAGCATGCGAGTGTTTGAGCGCGGTGTGGGCGAGACCCTCTCCTGCGGTACAGGCACTGTCGCTGCGGCCCTGGCCACGCGCCATTGGACGGGGCAGGAGGCGCCCGACATCTGGCGCGTGCGAGTGCCGGGCGGAGTATTGACCGTGCGAATGTTCGCGGCCGAAGACGGCGAGCATGTGGGGTTGGCTGGCCCTGCTGAACTGTCGTTCAGCGGCACGATCGAGATCGACTGAGCGCTTGCCCGCGACCGTCAGCGAAACACTCTGTCATCAGCACGACACTTGCGCTATCGTGGCGCGCATGACTGAATTCCGCTACCTCGGCAACTCTGGCCTCAAGATCTCCGAGCTGATCTTCGGCAACTGGCTCACTCACGGCTCGCAGATTGAGAACGACGCGGCCATCGCATCCGTGCATGCTGCACTCGACGCCGGCATCTCGTCGTTCGATACGGCAGATGTCTATGCCAACACCAAGGCCGAAGCCGTGCTCGGTGAGGCACTGCGCGGCCAGCGCCGCGAGTCGCTCGAGATCTTCACCAAGGTGTACTGGCCCACCGGTCCCAAGGGGCACAACGACTCCGGACTCAGCCGCAAGCACATTCTTGAATCGATCGATGGTTCGCTGAGCCGCCTCGACACAGACTACGTCGACCTGTACCAAGCGCACCGGTATGACACCGAGACCCCGCTCGAAGAGACGATTCAGGCTTTCGCCGACGTGGTGAGCGCAGGCAAGGCCCTGTACATCGGTGTCTCCGAGTGGAGCGCCGACCAGCTGCGCGCGGGGCAGGAGCTCGCTCTGCAGGCGGGCTTCCGCATCATTTCGAACCAGCCGCAGTACTCCCTGCTGTGGCGGGTCATCGAAGGTGAGGTCATTCCCGCCTCCGAAGACCTCGGCATCTCGCAGATCGTCTGGTCGCCACTGGCACAGGGCGTGCTCACTGGCAAGTATCTGCCGGGGCAGCCGGTGCCCGCGGGCAGCCGAGCCACCGACGAACACGGGGGAGCGCGCACGATCGAGAAATACCTGCGCGACGATCTGCTCGAGGCGGTGCAACGGCTGCAGCCGATCGCTGACGACCACGGCCTGACCATTGCACAGCTGTCGCTGGCCTGGGTGCTCAACAACGACAACATCGCCGGGGCGATCATTGGTGCCTCGCGCCCCGAGCAGGTGACGCAGAACACCAAGGCCTTCGGCGTCAAGCTGTCGGCTGATGTGCTGCAGGCCATCGACGAGGTGATTCTGCCCTTCGCCGAGACCGACCCGGCAAAGACGCTCGAGAACGCCCCGCAGCAGCGCCCCAGTTGATCAGCGGCTGCGCTGGTGCAGGCCGACTGCCCAGCGCAGCGCCTTCAGCTGCGCACGATCGAGCGACACTCCGCTGTCGCGAATGTCGATGGTGCGCACGCGAAACACTCGGCTGGCACGTGCCCAGCTGGCGCGACTGTCCGAGGCCCAGGCTCCGTAGCCCAAAAAGACATGGTCGCCGTCGTCAGAGTGGTCGCTGCTGGTGAGATACGCCACGATCAGCGCATCGCGCTCGCCGTCGCTGGCCAGCACCACGCAAGGGCGGTCTTTGCCGCCGGCGCCATCGAAGGGCACCCAGCTCCAGATGACGTCGCCGGGAGCAAACCCCGTCACCGCATGGATGCCGTCAGCATCGTCGCAGTGTCTCAGCTCGTTGAACGAGACGGCGACGCAGCCGCGCTCGGTCAACGGGCGCCCACGATCGACTGATCGAGCGCGAGCTCTTCAGCGTCGAGGCCGCGCATCACCTCGCGCATCACCTCTTCGTCGATGGTGCCCTGGTTGCGTTCGCGCAACAGGATCTGGCGCCTGGTGGCGAGCACCTGGCGACGCAGCTCGGTGATGTGCTTGGTGGTCAGTGAATTGACCTCTTGGTGCTCGGCCGAGTCGAGTTGGCGCTCAATGCGGTTGAGGCGTGACTCGATGCTGCTCACTGCGCGATCGACGGTTTCGTCTCCGTATTTCTTGCGCCAAGTGCCCTCGCGGCGTTTGACGAACGAGGTGGCCTCGGTCAGGCTGCTGCGCAGCAGCCGCTGGCGAGCCAGACGATCTCGGCGGTCTTGCGTGGGGTCTTCGACCTTCAGGGTGCGGATGAGCGCGGGCAGGGTAAGGCCCTGAATGAGCAGCGTACCGACTGTCACCACAAAGGCCACCAGCAGCACCATGTCGTGCGCTGGGAAGGCATCACCGTCGACCAAAGTGGCCGGCACACTCAGAGATGCGGCCAAGGTGACCACGCCGCGCATGCCCGACCAAGAGAGCACAGTGAGCTCGCGCCAGTTGAGTGGGGTTTTTGGCGGGCCGAACGCACGCACCGTGCTCTTGGCGTGCACTGCAAGGCGGCGACTGGCGCTGTTCTCTGGGGTGATCACCTGAATCGAACGGGTGAGCAAGCCAGGCTTTGCGTCTGACGACACCACGGTCTCTTCTTGTGCTGCCGCCACCTCACGCGCTTCTTCGCGGCGTCGACGGCCGCGAGCCAGCAATGCCTCACTGCCGTAGACCGCGAAGATGAAGGCCGGGCGTACCAGTATGGTCGTGAGAAGAATGAGCCCGGCCGCGACCAGACTGGGCACGATGCCTCGTGAGCTCGCGGTGAGATTCTCGATGGTGGCGTGCAGCTGTAGACCGATCAGCGCAAACACCAAGCTCTCGAGCAGCACGTCGAGGGCACGCCAGAGTGGCTCGTCTTGCAGGCGGGTGCGATAGCTGGCGGTCGGGGAGTGGTAGCCGATGAACAGGCCAGCAGTGACCACCGCGAGCACACCGGAGCCGCCGAAGTGCTCGGCGCCCACGTATGCGAAGAACGGCAGCAGCAGTCCGAGCAGCGATTCGATGACCGGGTCGTTGAGCCAGCGCCGACCCCAGTTGTAGAACACGCCGATGACCAAACCAAGCCCTACACCGATGCCCACAGCCTTGACGAAGATGAACAGATCGTCGCCCACAGTGAGCGTGACGCCTCCGGCAATGGTCAGTGCCACCTTCATCAGCGTCAGCGAGGTGGCATCGTTGATCAGGCTTTCGCCGAGCATCACGGTCATGAGCCGTCTGGGTAACTTGAGCTGACGCCCCACTGAAGTCGCCGATACTGCATCTGGCGGGGCGATGATCGCTCCGAGGAGCAGCGCCGCAGCCCAAGTCATGTCGGGAATGGTGTGGAAGGCGACAAAGCCGACCACCGCTGCGGTCACCAGCACCAACACGATGCCCAACAGGCTGATGTCTCGCAGATTGCGTCGGAAGCTGATCACCGAGATGTTCAGCGCTGATGAATACAGCAGCGGAGGCAGCACCAGGGTGAGCACGAGCTCGGCATCGATGTCGAATTGTGGCACGAACGGCAGGAACGATGCGATCGAGCTGATCACGACGACGACCAAGGGGGCCGACCAACCTCGCCGGCGGGCGAGAGCGGTGATGAGCACAGCGAGCGTGAGCAGGCTGAAGAGCACGAGATTGTTCATGAGGGCCTCGGGTCACGTAGGTTTGGCCTCTATTGTATCCTCGACCCTCTGACGCAGCTGTGAGATGTCGATGAACGAGCCGCGCGGGCCTCCCGCTGCTGTCGCCTGCCCGGGGTAGGATGATGCATCATGACCGCTGATCTCTTCACCACCGCGACCGGCTCTGACATCAAAGTGCGCTTCTGTCCCTCTCCAACGGGCACTCCGCACGTTGGTATGGCTCGCACGGCACTGTTCAACTGGGCGTATGCCCGCCATGTCGGCGGCACGTTCGTGTTCCGCATCGAAGACACCGATGCCGAGCGAGACAGCGAAGAGAGCTACGCGCAGATCGTTGAGGCGTTGCGCTGGCTGCACCTCGACTGGGATGAGGGCATCGACGTCGGTGGCCCAAATGGGCCGTACCGACAGTCACAGCGTCGCGATATCTATCTCGATGTGATTGAGCGGCTCAAGGCTGCCGGCTATGTCTACGAGAGCTTCGTCACACCCGACGAAATGGAGGCGCGCAACGTCGCCGCCGGCCGCAACCCCAAGCAGGGCTACGACAACTTCGAGCGCGACTTGACCGACGAACAGCGCGCAGCCTTCCGCGCCGAAGGTCGCAAGCCGGCACTGCGTCTGCGTGTGCCCGACACTGATCTGTCGTTCGTCGACCTCGTGCGCGGCGAGATCAGTTTTCCGGCGGGGTCGTTCACCGACTTCGTGGTGGTGCGCCCCAATGGCGACCCGCTCTACACCTTGGTCAACCCGGTCGACGATGCGCTGATGGGCATCACTCACGTGCTGCGCGGTGAAGATCTGCTCTCGTCGACCCCGCGCCAGATCGCGCTCTACCATGCACTGATCAAGATCGGCGTCACCGACTTCATCCCGCACTTCGGGCACCTGCCCTTCGTGATGGGCGAAGGCAACAAGAAGCTGTCAAAGCGCGACCCCGAGTCGAATCTCTTTCTGCATCGTGAGCACGGGTTCATTCCCGAAGGCCTGGTCAACTATCTGGCACTGCTCGGCTGGTCGATCGGCCCCGATCGTGACGTGTTCTCACCGGCTGAACTGGTCGAACACTTCGACGTCGCCGACGTGAACCCGAACCCGGCTCGCTTCGACGTCAAAAAAGCCACAGCCATCAACGCCGATCACCTGCGCGCGCTCGATGCCGATGACTATGAGCGCCGGCTGACCGCGTTCGTGCAGCAGGCCGGGCTGGTCGGCGACCCGCTGACCGATCGCGAGCAGCACATCCTGCATGCCGCAGTGCCGCTGGTGCAGCCGCGCATCAATCTGCTCGGCGAGTCGGTCGACATGCTGCGCTTCTTCTTCGTCACCGCTGATCAACTCAGCTACGACGAGGATGCGCTCAAACAGCTCAAGGGTGACCCCGCGTCGGTGGTCGGTGCGGCTCGTGCTGCCCTTGAGGCGCTCGATGAGGCCCACTGGACCACTGACGACATCCACCAGGCGCTGCAGACGGCTCTGGTCGACGAGCTCGGCGTCAAGCCACGCCTGGCCTTCGGCCCCATTCGCACCCTGGTGTCTGGCCGGCGAGTGTCGCCGCCGCTGTTCGAGTCGCTCGAACTGCTCGGCAGGGCCGAGACACTCAGCCGGTTCGACCGATTCGAACCAGTGCTGGCTGCGCACTTGGCCGAGACTGCCGAGGCGTGAGTCAACCGGGTTCAGCAACGACGCTGACCACTGAGCGCGAAAGAGAGGGCGGGCACGTGACCGAGGTCGACTGCATCATCGTCGGAGGTGGGCCAGCGGGGCTGAGCGCCGCACTCGTGCTCGCCAGAGCCAGGCGCCGAGTCGTCATCGTTGACGGCAACCGTCCGCGCAACCGTGCCACCTACATGTCGCATGGGTTCATCACCCGCGACGGCACGCCGCCAATGCAGCTGCGCGAACTCGGTCGCCAAGATCTCGAGCAGTACCCAGACGTCGAGTTCCGTTGGGGTGAGGTCGACGCGATCACCGGTGAAGACGGCGACTTTGTGGCGACTGTTCGCGGTGTTCGCGGTGGGCCGAGCGGCCAGGTGCGGGCACGAAAGGTGTTGCTGGCGACCGGTGTGCTCGAGCGTCTGCCCGAAGTGCCCGATCTGCTGACCTACTATGGCTCGACAGTGTTCAGCTGCGTGCACTGCGACGGCTGGGAGCGACGCGAGCAGTCGCTGGTGGTCATCGGCGAGAACCCCGAGCTGATCAATACTGCCAAACGTGCCTCCCAGTGGGCTGAACGCGAAGTGGTGCTCACGAACGGTTCGGGCGTGGCCGACGGCGGGGCTCGGGCCTCGCTGGCCAAGCGTGATATCGAAGTGATCGACACACCGATCGCCCACCTGCACGGCGAACAGGGGCGGTTGAGTGCAGTCGAGTTGAGCGACGGCACCGTCATCGAAGCCACTGGCGGGTTCGTGCAGCCCGAGTGGAGCCTGCCGCAGGTGGTGCTCGACTTGGTGCCGACGGCCGGCGATCTCGGTGGAGTGAAGACCGACGAATACGGACGCTCCAGCGTGCCAGGCGTTTACGCTGCCGGTGACATCCGCGGCATCACGCCGTCACAGCTGATCATTGCGGCAGGCGAAGGGTCGCGTGCGGCCATCGGTCTGAATAACGATCTCATCTTCGCCAGATTCTGATCGACGCACGGGTGCCGCGTGGTCGCGTAGGATGAAGTCACTTACCACCGGTCGTGCCGGTCTCGGCTCGACCGACGACACGAAGGAGGGCTGCCATGCAGATCAGCATTCAGGCACGCGGACTCAAGCGCTCAGACCGATTCGAGACGTATGTCGAGCAGAAAGCCGACAAGATCGCCCAACTCTCTGATCGCGCACAGACCTTCGAAGTCAAAGTTACGAACGTCAGCGACAAGAAGCCCAGCTTGGGCGAGCGCGTCGAGCTGACCGTTGTGGCGCCCGGCCCTGTGGTGCGTGCCGAGTCTGAGGGCGGTGACCGCTTCAGCGCCTTCGACCTCGCCTTGGGCAAACTCACCGAGCGCCTGCGACGTTCCAAAGACCGTCGTAAGCCGGCGAAGGGGCGTCCGGCGCCATCCCTGGCTGACATCGCTGCGGCTACCGCAGACCTGCCGGTGGCCGATGAGGCCGAACTGGCCGGCACTCCCACGCCGGCGCAGCTGGCCGCCGATCAGGCCGAACATGGTGAAGTGATCTCGCCTGTAGTGGTTCGCCACAAAGAGGTGCCGGCCGAGCGAATCACTGCCGAAGAAGCGGTCGACCAGATGGAGCTGGTTGGTCACGACTTCTACCTCTTTGAAGATGTCGAGACCGGCAAGGCCAGTGTGGTCTACCGCCGCAAAGGCTGGAACTACGGCGTGATTCGGCTGGGCGACCCCGAAGACGACTGATCCCTCGGCAGGTGGTCAGCGTGGCGATTCAGCCCAGTGCGCTGACCACCTGTTCGACCAGCAGGCCGCTGCCGAGCAGCAGCATGAGCACGCCTGACACCAGCGACACGGTGTGAAACAGTTGCGGGCGTGCTCCCAGAACGCGCACGGCAATCACTGCCAGCGCGCAGTAGAACGTCACGGTGGCCAGCACGTGCATGGCTCCTAAGGCGGCAATCTGTGCGCTCAACGGCCACGTGGCGTCAGCACTGACGAATTGGGGCATGAGCGCCAGAAACAGCAGCACCACTTTGGGGTTCAGTCCGCTGACTCCTGCGCCGCGCAACATGATCGCGCGGGCCGGGGCAGGCCTGATCGACCGCAGATCGATGGGGGCAGTCACCGTGGCCAGCCCGGCGCCGGCCGCCCGGGCAGCAAGATGTGCGGTTGCCGGATGTCGCAGAGTCTGCACGCCCAGCCAACACAGGTAGCCGGCCCCGACGACGGTGAGCGCGCTGAGCATCCCCGGGATCATCGCCACCGCCAACGTCAGTCCTGCCGCTGCCAGCAGAGTATGGCCGAGGTAGCCCACGAGCAACCCACCGATGGCTGCCAGGGCCTCGCGCAGCGATGTGGCGTGCGACAGAATGTAGGCCCAGTCGGCGCCCGGGGTGATCACCACCACGAGGCTCACCGCGAAGAACGCGGGCAGTGCAGCGGTATCCATTCGGTCCTCTCGACGAGCAGCGCCAGGTGTGTGGCGCTCTGCGAGCAATGGTATTGACGGATGCTCCAGCAGTGTTGCTAAAAACCTGCTGAATGCTGGGCTTGTTTGGTAGATTTCTCGCTATGGATGCCATTGATAAGAAGATTCTTGCTGAGCTACAGCGAGATGGTCGACAATCCATCACCGAGCTGGCCGAACGAGTGCAATTGAGCCTGTCGCCGTGTCACCGCAGGGTGCGCGCGTTGGAGGCCAGCGGGGTGATCGAGGGCTACCATGCGGTGATCAATGCGAAGAAGGCCGGGCTCGGCTTCGAGGCGCTGCTGTTCGTGACCATCTCGCGCAGCGACAGCAGCACGTTCGCCACGGTCGAGCAGCAACTGGCAGACATTCCCGAGGTGGTGCAGGCGCAGCGGCTGTTCGGCGAACCTGACTATCTGGTCAAGGTGGTGACTCGATCGCTGGAGGACTATCAGCGGCTATTCGACGAACGTCTGACCGGCATTCCGGGGGTCGAACGCCTGCGCTCGACGCTGGTGATGCGCAACGTGGTGAGCGATCGGCCACTGCCGGTGTGACACGCTGAGACACATTGCGAAATGGCAGTTCACAGAGAGCGCAATCACGGCTTTGACACAGCCTGAAGACCATAGACTGAGAGTGTCTCATTCATAAGAAAGACAGGAGACCAACTTCATGACCACTCTCAAGAACGTGACCGTCCTCGGCACCGGTGTGCTCGGTTCGCAGATCATCTTCCAGACCGCCTATCACGGCTTTTCAGTGACCGCCTACGACATCAGCGACGAGATCCTCGAGAAGGCGAAAGAGCGCTTTGCGCACCTCGCCGAGGTCTACAAAGCCCAGCTGCCCGGCGCTGACGACGCAAAGGTGCAGGCCGCTCTGGCCAACATCACCACCAGCTCAGATCTGGCCGCTGCCGTGGCCGACGCCGACATCGTGATCGAGGCCGTGCCCGAGCGCCTCGACATCAAGCAGAGCACTTACGAGCAGCTGGCCAAACTGGCTCCCGAGAAGACCATCTTCGCCACCAACTCCTCAACGCTGCTGCCGAGCGCCTTGGTTGACTACACCGGCCGCCCCGACCGCTTCCTCTCGCTGCACTTCGCCAATGAAATCTGGATTCACAACACCGCAGAGATTCAGGGCACCCCGGCCACCAGCCCTGAGATCACTCAGCAGGTCATCGAATTCGCCGAGCAGATCGGCCAAGTGCCGATCGTGCTCAAGAAAGAGAAGGCCGGCTATGTGCTGAACTCGCTGCTGGTGCCGCTGCTCGACGCCGCGCTGTTCTTGGTGGTCGACGGCTACACCGACCCCGAGACTGTCGACAAAACCTGGACCATTGGCACGGGCGCACCTGCCGGGCCGTTCCGCATCTTCGACATTGTCGGGCTGACCACTGCCTACAACATCAGCAAGGCTGCGGGTGACGCCGGCAGTGAGCAGCACGCTCGCGCTGCTGAGTTCCTGAAGACCAACTACATCGACCAGGGCAAACTCGGTGTTGCCACGGGCGAGGGCTTCTACACCTACCCGACCAAGAAGTAACTCGACGCGCACCCGCGCTCAACCAGCACTCGGCTGGGTCTGCAGTGGGGGCATCCTGCCGAATTATTGGCAGCGCCCCGCTCAGCCCCAGCCGAGTTCGTGTAAGCGGTGCTCTTCGAGCCCGAAATAATGCCCGATCTCGTGCAGCAGGGTCACATGCACCTCGTGGCGCAGCTCGTCGAGGTCGGCACAGTGCTCGAGCAGTGCGATGCGATACAGCACGATGCGGTCAGGCAGGTCACCGAGACCGTAGTCGGTGCGCTCGGTCAGTGCCAGGCCGTCGTATTCGCCGAGCAGATCGGTCGAACCGTCGGCGCACCGGTCTTCGATGACGAAGACCACGTTGTCAAGCTCGTCAAGCACGTGCTGAGGAATGGTGTCGAAGACATCGTCGACGAGTTCGGCGAACGCCTGAGCGTCAAGTTCGACGCTCACTCCGCCTCTCCGGTGGGCAGGTCTTCGGGCAGGTTGCGTGCCACGAACTCCTCGATGTTGGTGGTGTAGCTCTCAGCCTGCTCGGCAGGCAGCTCGTCTTTGGAGAACTCGACGTAGACATCGGTGTTGGCGGTGATGATCTGCGAAGTCACGATGAGTTCGCCGCTGTCGGTGGCACCTTCGAGCACGAGGCTCTCGGTGCGGCCCTTGCGGATCGCCTGCCGCACTGCCACGTAGAGCGTGGAGGCGATCTCCCATGTGGTGTTGGTGGCGTGTCCGTTGATCACGATGCGGGCCATGTCAGCTCCTTCTGCGTTCGAGACTGTGACGGGGGATCCGGCGCAGCAGTGCAGGGAGTCTACCAAGGCGGTCTGACGAGACGACAAAAGTGTGCATCCAACGCACGGTTGTCTCACAACCTCTCTACAGCTGCGCGGTGCCAGACTACGAGTGTCGGCAAGGCATGAGGAGGCAGCATGGAGATCAGCCGTTACGTCGCGAGGTATCAGCGCGACTGCCCCGAGCACGAGCGCCTCAGTACCGGATTCACCAGTGCACTGGCTGCTGAGGCCGAACAGCAGGGCATGGTGTGGGGCAGGCTGCTGCACGATTGGATGCGCGACGGCATCGCCCCACAACCCGAAGAATTCGCCACTCACTGCGTCACGTATCTGCAGTGGTATCAACGGGTGTCTGCCGAGCTGCTCGCTGCGTCTGACGCGCATGGTGATGACGAGGCTGATGACGCGATGCTGCACGATCTGACCGCGTTCAGCTTTCATCGACTGAACACGCGCAGCCTGGGGCTGTGGCGCCAGCTCTTCTATGGCGACCTCGATCAGGCGGCTCTGCGTGCGCTGGTCGATCAGGCGCGATTCGAGCTCTCCACCGACGTCATGCTGTTTGCCCAGGTGCGTGAGATGACGCTGGGCGATATCGCCGGAGAAGACGAGGAGCAGCATCGCTTTCGGGCCTGGCACACCGGCATGCTCACCGAGATCGACGCGTGCATCGCTTTGTTAGAGGCCACGCGCAGTGACGCCCATGTGTTGGTGCTGCCGGCACCGCCCCAGTTCGAGCGGTTCGCGGGTGAGGCCAATGCCGACATGCTGGTGATCGACACCGCCGCACGTCAGGCGATCGGCGTGCAGATCAAGGCCTCGCATGCCTGGCAGAGTGTGGAACGGTATGACCGCCGCCGCATCGTGATGCTCGATGGCATTGAAGACCTGCAGAACTCCAGAGCCATGCGCACCGACCCGCGTCGCTCGGCACGGCGCACGGTGTCGTGGCCGGGCCTCGTTGGCGCACACTATCTGCGTACGCTGCCGGTGCAGCGCATCCAGAGTCGCTGGGTCACTCGTCGCCAGGCGCTCAACCTGAAGCTCGCCGCTCGCCATTATGTCGGTCAGATCGCCGATCGCAACGCACAGGTGTTCGACCGCTGTCGCCGTCTCGTGCTGCAGGCGCTACAGGCACCCGAGTCGGCAGGGCTGGCCGTCGCGGGGTGAGCATGGCATCCCGCGCGCGGGGCTGTTGCGCGACACTGGTGCATCCCTCTCGCCGTTCAATGCCTGGTTGTTCTTGCAGAGCCTCGAGATCTTCTCGCTGTTGGCGAATGTGGCCGACGCGAAATCGCTGGTCATTCACCCCGCCTCCACCACACACCAGCAGCACACCGCAGACGAGCAGCGGACGGCCGGCTTCGGCCCCGAGACAATTCGTCTCTCGGTTGGCATCGAAGATCCCGACGACCTGATCGCCGACTTGGCGCAGGCGCTCGACCGTGCTGTGACTGACTGAGACGTGCGATCGACTGACCCCGCCGCGGCCTACTCGGTTGTGGCGGGGTCTCACGGTCTGAGGAGGAAGACATATGCCGATCCGCGTGCCGGCGGGGCTGCCCGCGATTGATGAACTGTCTGCCGAGAACATCTTTGTGATCGGTCGCGATCGTGCGCTTCGGCAGGACATTCGTGCGCTGCGCCTGCTGATGCTGAACCTCATGCCTCTCAAACACGCGACCGAGGTGCATTTGCTTCGGCTGCTGGGCAACACTCCGTTGCAGCTCGACGTCGAGTTTCTGCAGACGGCGTCGCACGGGTCTCGCAATGTGTCGAAAGACAACCTCGACCGGTTTTACCGCACCATCGACGATCGTTCGAACCCCTTGGTGCGCGGGTTCGATGACCACTTTCGCGCGCCGCACTCGCGCTATACCGGCACCGATGTGAGCGACGTCGAGATCACCTGGCGAGCGCATTCGCAGCTGTTGTTCGCCAACTGGCTTGATCTCGGCATGTACTAGGCGACCCCGTACGACTGGCTGCAGCGAGTCGAGTGAGCGTGCGGCGCAGCCAGCGCAGACTATCGTTCAGAGTGAGGGTCGTGAACTTTCGCGGCTGAGCACACTGCTGCCCGGCATAATGCCCTCGGCGGCAGAGGAGAGTGCGTGGGCAACAGTAAGTGGTCATGGTGGCGTCGCCTGACGCATCGCGAGCAGGGCAGACTGCCGTGGCGCACGGTCGTCTACGCGGCGCTCGGCGCCGGTGTGACCATTGGGCTGCTTGCTCTGCTGAACCAGGTCAGCGGGATGCCCGCGCTTGAGGCTGCCTTTGGATCGTCGTGCATTCTGGTGTTTCTGATGCCGCAGGCACCCGTTTCGCAACCGATCAACGTCATCGGTGGACACCTGCTGTCGGCCCTGATCGGCGTGGCGGTGCGTGCGGTCATGCCCACGACATGGTGGAGTCTGGGGTTGGCTGTGGCGCTTTCACTGGCAGTGATGGCGATATTGCGAGTAACTCACCCGCCGGCTGGCGGCGACCCGATCGCGATTCTGCTCTCTGACGCGGGGTGGCTGCCCTTGATGGGGCAGATTGCGCTCGGAACACTGATTATCGTCGCGAGTGGTGCGCTCAGTCGATACCTGATGCGCTCGGTGTATCGAGATCCGAGACCCGACGCGCAGACTGAAAACTCTCGGTGAGCGCCAGAAGTGGGTCTCGTGCCACAAGCGACGCGCACCGAGAGATCAGCAACAGTGAGTTCTTGGCCTTGAGCGCGTCGTGCACCTGTGACTGTGCAGCCGCAGACTTCTGTCGGGCAACCAGTTCGTCGCGCTTCGACTTGAGCTGCACGAGCTTCTCTTTCATGCCCTCGAGCCCGCTCTTGAGCTTCTCGACGACCTTGGTCTGAGCGGCGATGTTCGGCTCGGCCTCGGCAGACACCCCGTCGGCGAGAGCGAGCGCAGCCCCAGCCCAATCGTCACCGGCGAGCTTCGAGGTGACCTGCTGCTCAATCTTCGTCAGGTCACTGGCGGAAACTGGGAAGTCATCGGCCACATTCAGGTCGTAGAGGCGCTGATCGACGGCGATGCCGAGCACGCCGTCGTTGTCACCGAGCTGGTTGAGAGTGGCGGTCTTTTTTGTCCAGGCAGTGCGGTCAGAGGGTGACTCGAACGTGCTCACGTATGCGACGAGCAGATGGATGCCGTGCTGTTGAGCCAGCCCGGTCAGAGTTTGCTGGACTTCTTGCGTCTCAGCCTCGCTCAGTACATCAGCGGAATCGGCCACGTTCGAGCTGCCGAACGTCGGCGGCTGTTCGGGAGTGTGCCGCCGACATGGGGCAGTGCACCGAGTAATACCGCAACTGTGGCAAGAATGGCCATCACCCGCCCGATTCGCAGCGACCAAGACACGGTGAGATGGGGCGAGCGCACAGACATCTCCTCTCAGACCCAACCCTTCACGATCAGGACATGACGCGATGCTGCAAGTCTAATCGGGGCATCCTGCGGGCACCTTGTGAATGGAGAAGGTGCACGAAGTGTCACCAAATGCGGTTCAGCGAGACGGAGAACGACACCTCACGACATCTGTGTGCTCAAGGCAGTTGGTCAGGCAAGATCTGCTGAAGCGACGAGATTTGAATGAGTAGGAGTCTTCGAAATGAAGAGAAGTCGCCTGCTAGTGCTGGGGTACCTGGACTCGAACCAAGAATGACGGTACCAGAAACCGTTGTGTTGCCAATTACACCATACCCCAAGGGTTTCGATCCGAGGCTGTGCCTCGAACCGACATCTCACTTTAGGACATTCGGGCGCAAACCTCAAACTGTGCGTGTCGCGTGCGCATGCCTGATCTCGTTACAGTGGAGGGCATGCCCCTCGACCAGCAACCTCAGCCCATTGTGCTCGCACGACAGCAGTGGCAGGCGCGCGAGGCGGCTCATCAGCAACGGGCCGATGCTCTGACCGCAGGGTGGCGCGCTCGCCGCGCCACAGGCGAGTCTGATGAGATCGAAGACTTTCTGTTCACGTATTACTCGTATCGTCCGAGCCTGCTGCGACGCTGGCATCCGGGTGCGGGCGTGATTCTTCAGGATGCCGCGGCCGAGCCCCGCGCCGCCTGGCGCTGGTACGCGGGTTGGGCCGCAGGCCCAGACCGGGCATCCACCGATGTGCGCGTCGATGCTGCGGCGTTTCTCGACGCCCGTGCCTCAGCGGTGGGATTCATCGAGACGCTGCTTCGCCGCACGCTTGAGCGGCCGGCGCGGATCGGCTGCAACTGCCTGCACGAATGGGCTATGGTCTATGACATGCACGAAGGTGAGCAGCGGCATACCCAGCTGCCCCTGCGATTGGGCCAGCGCGGCACCAACGAAGTCGTTGAACAGGGCACCATCATCTGCTCGCATTTTGACGCGTTTCGATTCTTCACCCCAGAAGCCAGACCGCTGAATACTCTGCAGCCGGAGCGTGCCACGCAGGTCGATCTCGAGCAGTCGGGGTGTCTGCACGCGAACATGGATCTGTACAAGTGGGCGGTCAAGCTCGGGCCGCTGGTGCCCGGCGAACTGCTGCTCGACACCTTCGAGCTTGCGCGTGAGATTCGCACCCTCGATATGCAGGCGTCGCCATATGACGTGAGTGATTTCGGCCTGCCGGCGGTGCCCATCGAGACGGCGGCCGGGCGTCACGAGTTTGCCAGTCGGCAGCGCGAGTTCGCCGCGCGAGCCGATGTGCTGCGGCGCCGGTTGCTGCAGACGATCGAGGTGGCGCGGCTCAGTTCTCGGCGCGACCCTGCCGCCAGTACCCCATGAAGGCGACGCGACCGCGATCGACCCCGTGGTCGCGCACGAGGTGTCTACGCAACTGCTTGACCACACCCGACTCGCCGGCGATCCAGGCGTAGAACGCTCCGCCGACGACCTGCTCAGGCGCCTCCCACAACAGGTCGTGGTCGATGTCGACGTCTTCAAGCTGCTGCGGCTCGCGCTCTGCTGGCAGTGCACCGAGTGCCACAAACTCCGAGTCGGCCGCAGTGAAGGCGGTCACCGCCTCGATGAGCGCTTCGCCGTGGGCGCGGTCGCCGCGGGGGAGCCAGTGCAGCGCGGTGCCGGCTGGGGCGTCAACGGTGAGGGCATCAGCGCTGGTCGGCACCTCGACGAAGGCATGGATGCGCCATTGGCCGCCGATCTCGGCGAGCTGTTCGAGGATGGCGCAGATCGCCGGGGCTGCGGTCTCATCGCCAGCCAGCAGTAGGTCGCGAGCCGTGCCACGGTGAAAGTCTATGCCGATGGCGGAATGCTCTGAGCGGGCGTCAGGGCCCACCACAATGATCTCGTCACCCGGCTGCGCTTCAGCGCCGAAACGTCCGGCCGGACCGGCCGGCTCGTGCAGGACCACATCGACCACGAGCTCTCTGGCCGCTGGGTAGATGCTGCGCACGGTATAGGTGCGAATCGGGTGCTGCTGGTCGGGCTCAAGGGCCCGCCAGCGTTCGTACCAGGCGCCGGTGTGAATGGCCTCGGGATCGTCGAGCCCCAGATCGTGCCAGCGGCCGTCAGGTAGCTGCAGAACGAGCTTGATGCGCTGGTCGAGTCGATCGGTGCCGAACACGACCAAGTCAGGGCCGGTCAAGGTGAGCCGGGTGAAGTGAGGTGTCAGACGCTCGTTGCGAGCCACCGTGAGGCGGTACGGTCGAAAACCGCCGATACCGATCGCAATCGCAGAGTCATCGGGCAGGGCAGTGGTGTCGGGGGTGCTCATAATGTCCTCATTTGTTGGGGTGGACTCTGCGCGTCAGCGGCGCAGGTGCCTGCCGATCGGCACGACCAGCGGGGTCTCGCTCACCGGGTCGCTGATCACTTGGGCAGGCAGGTCGAACACGTCGTGCATGAGCTGTTCGCTCACCACGTCGCCGGGGGTGCCCTGGGCGATCAGCGCGCCGTCGTTCATCGCAGCCAGCCAGTCGGCGTAGCGGCTGGCCAAGTTGATGTCGTGCAGCACCATCACGATGGTGGTGCCGCGCGTGCGATTCAGGTCGGTCAGCAGGTCGAGCACCTCGATTTGGTGATGCAGGTCGAGATACGTCGTCGGCTCGTCCAGCAGCAGCAGATCGGTATTCTGTGCCAGAGCCATGGCAATCCAGACGCGCTGCCGCTGACCGCCCGAGAGCTGATCAACGGCACGTTCGGCGAGTTCTGCCGTGTGCGTCAGCTCCAGAGCCTCGGCCACGGCCGCATGATCTTCGGTGCGCCACGGTGTGAACGCCGAACGGTGTGGTGCGCGCCCGCGGCTCACCAGATCTTCGACCAGGATGCCCTCGGGTGCCAGTGGAGACTGGGGGAGCAGCCCCAATGTGCGGGCGACCTCTCTGGTGGGCATCTGGTGGATGGCCTGACCGTCGAGTACCACCTGGCCGGCACTCGGGCGAACCAGGCGGGCCAGCGTGCGCAGTAGCGTGGACTTGCCGCAGCCGTTGGGGCCGATGATCGCACCCACCTGATGATCAGGCACTACGAGGTCGAGCTCGGAGATCACTTGGTGGTCGCCATAGCTCACCCCGAGCCGCTGAGCCGAGAGCTGGTGATCAGAGCCGGTCATTCGTGAGTCTCCTTGCGATTCGAGCGGATCAGCAGCACGATCAGCAGCACGCCGCCGAGTGCGCCGGTCACCACTCCGACGGGATAGGTGTGGGGCAGCAGATGCGTTGCGATGAAGTCTGACGCGAGCACGAGCACCGCACCGACCAAGCCCGAGGCGAACACCGGTGAGTGCGAGGGGCCGAGCATCCACATGGCAATGGGGCCGGCCAGAAACGACACGAAAGCGATCGGCCCGGTGGTAGCAGTGGCCAGCGCGAGCAGCAGCACCGCAACCACCATGACGCTGATGCGAGTGCGCATCACATGTATGCCGAGAGCGGCAGCAGTCTCATCGCCCAACCGCAGGGTCTGCAGCCGCGAAGCGAGCACGGCCAGTGTCGGCGCGGTGACCAGCAGAGCGATTGCCAGAGGAGTAAGCGTCTCCCACGAGGCGTTGTTCAGACTGCCGGTCATCCACCGCGAGGCGTTCTGCACCTCCCACTGGTTGGCGTTGACCAACAGCCACATGGTGACGGCGTCGAACATCGCGCTGACGGCGATACCGATCAGAATGAGTCTGCCCGAGGCGCCGCCGCGACCCCAGGCCAACGCAGCGATGAGCAGGGCGGTGATCAAGCCTCCCGCGACCGAGAATGCCGAAAGTACCTGACCGCTCAGACCGAAGACGATGATGCCTGCCACAGCCGACGTGTTGGCACCGGCGGTGATGCCGATGATGTCAGGGCTGGCCAGCTGGTTGCGCAGCAGGGTCTGAAAGCACACCCCGGCCACGCCAAAGGCGAACCCGGTGAGCACCGCAGTAGTCGCCCGCGGCAGACGCAGCTCGCCGACGGTGAAGCTCGCCCCAGGCACCTGCTGGCCGGCGATCACCTGCAGCACTTGACCGATGCTGTAGGTTCGGTCACCCACGCACAATGACACGACATAGAGGGCCACCAAAGCGAGCGCGAGCACGATGATCGTCCAGGTCACCCGGCGGCGCCGTGCAAGCGCGCGGTGAGTGATTTCGAGATGCAGTGGTTCAGTGGTCATGACGACCTCCAGCGCGACGTTGGCGCAGCACGAGGGCGATAAACACGGGTGCGCCGATCACTGCGGTGACGATGCCGACCTGCACGTCGGCCGGGCGAGTGATCACGCGGCCGAGCACATCAGAACCGACGAGCAGCAGGGGGCCTGCCACCAGCGACCAGCTGAGCACCCGGTTGTGGTTGACCCCGACCACAGCTCGCACCGCGTGTGGCACCACGAGGCCGACGAAACCAATCGGGCCGGCCAGTGCGGTGGATGCGGCAGCCAGCACCAGCGCACCGGTCGCCACGATCGCGCGCGAGCGGTTGACGCTGCCCCCGAGACCTGCAGCCAGATCGTCGCCGAGCGCCAGCATGTTCAACGTGCGTCCGCTGCTCAGTGCGATGATCATGCCTACGGCGAAGAACGGCAGCACCGGTAGCATCTGCTCGAAGCGAGCGCCATCGAGGCCGCCGGCCATCCAATAGCGAAACTGTGAGAGCGTCTGCGCTCGAGGCAGCAGCAGCCCCTGAATGGCAGAAGACAGTAGGGAGGCGATGATCGCACCGGCCAGAGCCAGGCGCAGTGGATCGCCGATGCGACCATTTCGGGTGCCGATCAGCCACACGATCACACCAGTGGCGACCGAGCCGACGAGCGCGAACCAGATGAACTGTGCCGGTGAGTCGATGGTGAGAATCACCATGCCGAGCACGATGGCGAAGGCTGCCCCGGAGCTGATGCCGAGCAGCCCCGGGTCGGCCAGTGGATTGCGGGTCAGCCCCTGCATCAGCACGCCGGAGAGTGCCAGCGCGGCCCCGACCAGCAGGCCGAGCACAGTGCGCGGTACGCGCAGGCGCACCGCCTCACTGGCCAGGTCATGCCGGTCGGGGTCGAGCAGCGCCTGCACCACATCGCCGAGTGGCACCTCTCGTGACCCGACGGCCACGGAGAGTATGCAGACGGCGAGCAGCGCAGCAATGGCGCCGACGAGCGCCAGCGCTCTCAGCGAAGGCTTCACTTCACTTTTGCGGCGGCGTCACCGAGCAGCTGAGCGTAGTTGTCGACCTGGGCGTCGATCGAGAGTACCGAGGGTGAGGCAGCCGAGTAGAGCAGGCTGTCCATCGGAATCACCGCAATGGCACCATTGGCAACGGCCGGCAGCTTCGAGAGCAGAGGGTCTGCCTGCAGTGCAGCAATGGTGCCGTCATCGCCATAGGTCACCAGCACATCGACATCGGCGAGTTTGTCGATCTGCTCTGACGAGAGGTCGACGTAAAACGACTCGGTGCCGGCGCTGAGGTCAGCGACCGACTGCGCTTCGCTGAGACCGAGATCTTGCAGATAGGCCGGGCGCGAGTCGATGGAGGTGTAGACGCTCACCGTCGACAGATTGGTCGGGTCAACCCAGACGAATGCGGCTGACTTGCCGGCGAGTTCGGGATGGGCTGCAGAGGCCTCGGCAATACGTGCCTCGGTGTCTGTGATCAGCTGTTCGCCCTGCGCGCTGCGGCCGAGCGACTTGGCGATCGTGGTGGTCAGATCACGCCACTGGGCTCCCCAGGCCAGGTTGGTGTAGGGCACCGTCGGGGCGATCTTGCTCAGCGTGGTGTAATCCTCTTCGGTGAGCCCAGACTGTGCGCCGATGATCAGTTCAGGCTCGGTGTTGGCGATGGCCTCGGCGTCGATGCCGTCGGTCTCGTCGTAGAGAGCCGGCGCGTTGTCTCCGGTGGCGCCCAGCTCTTCGAGTTTGGCCTTGACCCACGGCTGCAGGCCGTCACCGTCGGTGTCGCCGTCAACGATCTTGGGCATGCCGACCGGCACGACGCCGAGGGCAAGTACGACGTCTTCGTTGGTCCAGCCGGTGGTGGCCACGCGGGTGGGAGCCGACTCAATGGTGGTGCTGCCGTAGGCATGCTCGATGGTGATCGGGAAGGTGTCGGTGACGCCTTCGGCTGATCCTGAGGCGTTGGTCGTCGACGAGGTGCTGCTGCAGGCGGTAAGAGCGATGGTGGCAGTGAGCGCGGCGAGGCTGAGTGCTCCGCGGCGCAGTCGGCGGGTCAGAGTGGTTGTCATAAAGAGACTCCTGATGGTGAAAAAAGGACAACCGTTAGTTTGGTATGCCTCACCAATCAATGCAAGAGGATACAGAGTGTCGTCAAGAAGCTTCGACCCCGATGGCTGCACCGACGATATAGGTCACGCCGACCGCAATCAGCCCGAGCAGCAGCTGCCGCAGCGCGCCGCGCCACCAGATGCGACCCGACACCTTGGCGGCGAGGCCACCTGCCAGCAGCAGCCCAACGCAACCGGCCGCCAAGCCGGTGAGCAGAGAGCCCACGCCCAGCAGATACGGGATGATCGGCACAATCGCGCCCATCGAGAAGAAGAGGAACGAGAGCAGTGCCGCGGCGATCGGTGAAGGGCGTTCGTCTGGGTCGATGCCGAGCTCTTGCATGAGGTGAATATGCACGGTGCGCGTCGAGTTGCTGTGGATTTCGGCGGCCGCGGTGCGTGCCGTGGTTGTGGTCATGCCCATGGCCTCGAATTCGCGAGCCAGCTCGGCTTGCTCTCCGATGGGATTGCGCTGTTGTGCCTGCTGCTCCGTGGCGACCTCTTTGTCGAGCTGTTCGTTCTGGCTGCGCACAGAGGTGAATTCGCCGAGTGCCATCGAGAATGCGCCAGCCAGCAGGCCCGACACGCCGGTGAGCAGTACGACTCGAGAAGATGCGCCCGCTGCGCCGATACCGGTGACCAGACCGATGTTCGAGACCAGGCCATCCATTGCGCCGAAGACCGAAGCGCGCAGCCAGCCGCCGCTGACGTTCGAGTGCGTGTGATCGTACTCGTGCGGGTCGATTCGGGCGATGTCTTCGGGGTCTTGGGGAGCGCTCACTCGACCACGCTAGTGTGTGTCCGCGGGGCTTCGCATCTCTTCGTATAGCCGAAAAGCCCAGTGCGGAGCGGCGTATTGCAAGGACGCGCGAGCCCGTTGGCCGAGTATCGGCACGCCGTTCACGCAGGTCGCCACGCTGTGCACATACTTGTGCACCGTGCACAGAGCGCTAGTGTGGGAGTCATGAACGAAAGGATCCTGCAGTGACCGAACCGGTTACCGGCGTGCTCCCCAGCGTCTCTCTTGTCATTCCCGCCTACAACGAATCAGAGCGCATTCGAGCTTGCGTTGAGTCTGCGCTCAATCAGAGCGTTGCACTACACGAGATCATCGTCGTCAACAACAAGAGCACCGATGACACCGTTGCCATCGTGCATCAAATTCAGGCTGAGCACCCTGACGCACATCTGCGCCTGATCGAGCAGAATGCCCGGCAGGGCCTGATTCCCACGCGCGACGCCGGGTTCAATGCAGCTACTGGTGATGTGATTGGGCGCATCGACGCCGACTCTATGCTCACGCCTGACTGGACTCGCCACGTGGCCACTGCTTTCCGTGACCAGCACATCATGGCGTTGACCGGGCCAGTCATGTATTACGACATGCCATTTCGGCGCTTCGGTCTGCGCATCGACGACAAGCTGCGCAAGCTGCTGATGCGAGCCAATAAAGAGTATCGCTTCGTGTTTGGCAGCAATATGGCCTTGCGTGCTGAGGCTTGGCATGAGATTGCGGGCGAAGTCTGCCAAGACGAAAACGACCGCATGCACGAAGACATCGATTTGTCGATTCATCTTGCCGAGCATGACCTGTTTGTTGGGTACGCGCCTGACATGATCTGCGGCATCTCAGCTCGACGCATGGACACTGCCTTCAGCGATTACAACGACTACGTCAAGCGGTTCCGTCGCACCTACCGGGCACACAGCCTCAACCGTCGCCTCGACCGTATTCCGTCAACGGTGCTCTACCTGATCTATCCGTCGCTGCACGGGCTGCGACAGATCCGCAATCTCCGAGCCAAGCCCCAGCACTACGATCTGCCGCGTGTGCCGGTGATGCCTCGCCACTGAAGACATCAGGCGTCTACTGATTCTGCTGCGTACACACCCCACGGGGGTATCATGTGAGCATGATCGACGACATTAAAAAGCGGGCACTGCATCGTGTGCGCATCCTCGAGGGGCAGCTGCGCGGCATCGAGCGCCAGATCGAGCAAGAGGAGTACTGCGTCGACATCATCACGCAGTCGCTGGCGGTGCAGCGCTCGCTTGCGTCGCTCAATGGTCTGCTCGTTGAAAACCATCTGCGCACCCATGTGCCACATCAACTCGCCGCAGGCGGTGACGAGCGCGAGCGTGCCATCGAAGAGCTGGTGCACTTGTATGGCCTGAAAGGGCGCGCAGAATAGAACGAACGACACGCCGGTCTGGCTCGATTGGCCTTGTGCCCCGAGGTTGTGTAATACTTATCTGGTTGCTTTTCGGCCCCATCGTCTAGCGGCCTAGGACATCGCCCTCTCACGGCGGTAACGCGGGTTCAAATCCCGCTGGGGTCACAACACTGAAAACCCTCGGTTGTTTCGGGGGTTTTCGCATATCTGCCTGCACAGTTCCTTATGCCGCAGAAGGAGCCCTGATGCGCCGAAATGCGAGAGTCGGGGTCATCGCCTCAGTCTCGGCCTCGGTCATGTTCGGGCTCACGACACTTCTCACTGCTGCTCTGGCTCCGCTCACCGCCGAACAGGTCACTTCATGGCGCATCGTCTGCATCATCGTGCTGATGGCGGTGTTTTTTACCTTTACCCGGCGGTGGGATGACCTGGTTGCGTTACTGCGTCGCTTCAGGGCGCATCCCGTCGCTGGGCTGCTCGTGCTGCTGTTCTGCTCGGGCATAGTGACGTCCCAGCTGTGGGTGTTCATTTGGGGTGCCATGCATGGTCATGCCCTTGACGTCTCTCTGGGCTACTTTCTGATGCCGCTGATGATGGTGTTGGTGGGGCGAGTGATCTTTCACGACCAGATAAATATCTGGCAGCTCGGCGCAGTGGTCTGTGCCTTCGTCGCGGTCGGGCTGCAGGTGGTGTTCAGCGGAGGAATTTCGTGGGTGACGGCCATGATCGGCTTTGTCTACCCCGTCTATTTCGCCATGCGTCGAGCTTGGCGGCTCGATGATGTCACCATGTTCTGGCTTGAAATGATTGTGGCCTCACCTCTCGCCGTGTTCGTGCTGATCACTCCACAAGTCGGCGCTGTACTGTCGCAGGTCGGCAGCGGCGTCTGGTGGAGTCTGCTCGTTCTGGGTGTGCTGAGCGGGGTGGCGATGATGGCATACATCCTCGCCAGCACGCAGCTGTCGCTCACCGTGTTTGGACTGCTGAGCTATCTGGAGCCGATGCTGCTCTTCGTGGCCGCACTGCTTCTTGGTGAGCGCCCGACTCCGGCCGACATCGCTGTCTACGGTCTCATCGCCGTGGCATTGGTGTTGCTGGGCATTTCCGCGACTCGTCGATCGCTGCCGGGCGAGCCTGCCCACTGAGCATGACCAGTGTGAGATAGGCTCGCTGCCATGACTGAACTGACCAAACCAGAGATCGAATTCCCGACCGGTCCAGCTCCGGAGAGCCTCGAGATTGAAGACATCGTCATCGGTGACGGCGCCGAGGCGACCGCGAACTCCACCGTTGACGTGCACTACTTGGGCGTCGGCTTCGAGTCGGGCGAAGAGTTCGACTCATCTTGGAGCCGCGGCGAGTCGATCAACTTCCCGCTGAAGAACCTGATCAAGGGCTGGCAGGTGGGTATTCCCGGCATGAAGGTCGGCGGTCGACGCAAGCTGACCGTGCCGCCACATCTGGCCTACGGGCCAGCCGGCACCGGGCATCCTCTGAGCGGCCAGACCCTGATCTTCGTGATCGACCTGCTCGGTGTGAGCTGATTCGAGAAAACCTGCAGAAACGATGGGCTCGACTGTTAAGGTCGGGCCCATCGTCGTCTGGCGGCGCTCAGAGCTCGTCTGCGAGGCTCGAGTGCGGTTGCAGACGCAGTCGAGCCTTCGGCAGGTGCCAGCCGCGCCAGATCGCCAGCACACGGATCACGGCGATCACCGTCACCGCAATGATCGTGCCTGAGAGGTCGTCGCCCCCGAGCCGATGATGGCCCCAGTACACAACGGCACCCACGAACGAGGCAGCAGCATAGATTTCGCGCACCAGCAAAGTCGGCGGCGACTGGTTCACCAGCAGATCGCGAATGATCTCACCGGTGACACCGGTGAGCACTGCGAGCACCCACACCGCGGGGGCAGTGGCTTGCGCGGCGATGGCCGCCTTCGCCCCAATCACAGTGACGATCGCCAAACCGGCGATGTCGGTGAGTTCGAGCAGCCACCGCGGAATCACCAGGTAGCGAACGAGTATGAAGGCGATCACCGCGACCGTCAGCACCGTAGGCAGGATCACGCGATTGTGCATCCAGTAGACCGGGGTGTTGCCCAGCAGCGTCTCGCGCAGCGTGCCGCCCCCGACAGCGCACAGCAGCCCAACCAACAGCGCACCGAAGAAGTCGAGCTCGGCACGGGCTGCGGCGATCACGCCGCTCACCGCGAATGAGCTGATGCCCACGAGATAGACGATGTTGATGATCTCGTCAGCGGTCATTGAAGTCTCTCCTCAGAGTCTCTGGGGGAAGCGTGCACGGGGCAGGTCAACGGTCGGCGGCACTACGACGCAGCGAGTCTTCAAGCGCCACCCAGCTGAGCATGGCGCATTTGACGCGCATGACGTAGCGGCTGACGCCGCCTAGCGCAACGGCGTCACCGAAACGCTCCTCGTCGGGTTCGAGGCGACCGCGTGAATGCATCACCTCACGAAACTCAGCCACCCGTTCGAGGGCCTCGTCGACAGTCAGGCCTTGGGCCAGCTCAGTGAGCAGGGATGCACTGGCCATGGAAATCGAGCAACCGTCGCCTTCCCAGCCCACTCGCGCAATGCGCCCGGAGTCATCGAGCTCGACGCCAAGCGTGATCTCGTCGCCGCAGGTGGGATTCACCTGGTGCGAGTGCCCGTTCCATGTATGACCGGCATATTCACCACCGCCCTGACGCTCACGCGCCTGTTCGATGATGACGGTTTGATACAGCTGGTGGAGGGCGCTCATCGGCCCACCCCGAAGTATGCCCGCACGCCAGAGAGCGCATCGAGGAACTCATCGACTTCTTCAGCGGTCGTATACAGGTAGCTGCTCGCGCGGGTGGATGCTGTCACTCCGTAGCGGCGATGCAGTGGTTGGGCGCAGTGATGACCCACGCGCACCGCGATGCCACGGTCATCGAGCACCTGGCCGACATCGTGGGCGTGCACACCAGCCACATCGAATGACACCATGCCGGCTCGCGCAGTGCCCGGTGCCGGCCCCAACAGTCGAACGCCGGCGATGTCAGCAACGCCGGCCGCCAGCCTCTGGCCGAGCTCATGCTCCCAGGCGGCCACGCGATCCAGGCCGATATGCGAGAGGTAATCGACTGCCGCACCGAAGCCCACCACCTGAGCGACCGGCTGAGTGCCCGCCTCGAACTTGGTGGGGGCAGGCATGAACTCGGTGTGGTCGAGCGTTACCGTGGTGATCATCGAGCCGCCGGTAATGAATGGCGGCAGTGCGTCGAGCAGCTCGGCTCGGCCATAGAGCGCCCCGATGCCGGTGGGTGCCAGCATCTTGTGCCCGCTGAAGGCTGCGAAGTCGACATCGAGCGCATGCAGGTCAAGGGGGAGATGAGGTGCCGACTGGCAGGCATCGAGCACGGTGTACGCGCCGACGCCGCGGGCCAGAGCAACCAGCTCGTCGACCGGGTTGATCGTGCCCAGCACGTTTGACACGTGTGTGAAGGCCACTACACGGGTGCGTTCGCCGATGATCGCTTGTGCTGCCTCAAGATCGAGCGTGCCCTCATCGGTCAGCGGGATGTGCCGCAGCGTCGCGCCGGTGTGTGCGGCAACCTCTTGCCACGGCACGAGATTCGCGTGATGTTCCATCTCGGTGGTCACGATCTCATCGCCAGGTTGCAGAGCAAATTGGCGAGCGGCCTCGCCGCCTCGACCGGCGCTCGCGTTAATGAACCCGTACGCAACGGCGTTGATCGCTTCAGTAGCGTTTTTGGTCCAGGCGATCTCACTGTCATCGGCGCCCACGAAGGCGGCGACTTTCTGACGCGCCTGCTCAAACAGCTCGGTGGCGCCGGCAGCGAGTGTGTGGGCTCCGCGATGCACGGCGGCGTTGCGCATCTCGTTGTACTCCTGCACAGCGTCGAGCACACTGATGGGCTTCTGACTGGTGGCGCCTGAGTCGAGATAGACGAGCTCGTGGCCGTTGACCTGCTGCTCGAGAATGGGGAAGTCGTTGCGGATCTGCGCGATCTCCACGGCGGTCAGAACGGCTTGCTGCGTCATGTGCTTCCTTCGTCGGTGAACTCTCCCAAGGATAGGCGCCAACTGGCGAATTGGGACAGTCGACCCACGCAGGTGGAGGTGGGGGATGATGCCCGATATGTCATCTGTGTTACGAAAGATTTGTCTTGGGGTACACGCGTGTTCGACACTGGATCCTGCACTTGCATGCTGAACATGCACAACGAAAGGCGTTGCCCCCAATGAGAATCACCAGTAAGAAAATCCTTGGCCTGGCTGTGGCCGTACCACTTGTCGGTGCACTGCTCGGCGGCTGCACGACCGCGACAGACTCGGCGAAGGGCAGCGAAGGCAACCCCGTGAAGATCGGTGTCGTCGGCGAGTCTGACGCGCAGTGGATCGCCTTTGAAGATGCGGCCAAGGCCGAAGGCATCTACGTCGACATCGTCGGCTTCACCGATTACACGCAGCCGAACCCGGCGCTGGCCGAGGGCGAACTCGATCTGAACGAGTTTCAACACGTCATCTACCTGGCGAAGTACAACGAGAGCGCCAACGGTGACTTGACCCCGATCGGCTCGACGGCCATTTACCCGCTGGGCCTGTACTCGAAGAAGCACTCGAGCGTCGACGATATTCCAGAGGGCTCGACCATCCTCGTGCCCAACGATGACACCAACCGTGCGCGTGCGCTCGGCGTGCTGCAGAGCGCTGGGCTGATCACGCTGACTGATGGCGGCACGCCCACTTCTACGCTCGATGACATCGACGAAGGCGCCTCGAAGGTGAAGGTCACCGAGGTCTCGGCTGATCAGACGGCCAACGGTCTCGATGACGTCGCTGGTTCTGTGATCAACAACGACTATGTCAAGAATGCGTTCCCTGACGGCGGCGACCCCATCGCCAAAGACGACCCGAGCGCTGCCACGGCTCAGCCCTACATCAACATCTTCGTCTCGCGCGCCGAAGACAAAGACAACGAGACCTATCTGAAGCTCGTCAAGATCTTCCAAGACAACGCTGAGGTGCAGCAGGGGCTGCAGGAGTCCTCAGGCAATACCGCGATTCCAGTTGTGGAGTCGGCCAGCGATCTGCAAGATCTGCTGAAGACCACGACCGAGGCGCTCAAAGCCTCGGCTTGATCTGAAGACAACGCGGTACCATGCACGAAGGGCTCGGTGGGGAGCAGGCCTCCCAGCCGGGCCCTTCGCTGTGGTGCCGACCACCGAAGGCGCACACGATGACGAACGGACGAACATGGCGCTGATCACACTTGACGGAGTCACGAAGACCTACCCTGTACCTGGTCGCGGCCAGCGGGGAAGAACCGTCGTGGCTGTCGACGATGCTTCACTTGAGATCGCCGAAGGTAGCGTGACGGCCATCATCGGGTACTCTGGCGCGGGCAAGAGCACGCTGGTGCGACTGGTCAATGCGCTTGAGCCGGCGACCAGTGGTCGCATCGTGGTCGACGGTCGAGAGATCACTGCACTGCGAGAGCGGCAACTGCGTGCCGCTCGTCGTGACATCGGCATGATTTTTCAGCAGTTCAATCTGCTCGAGTCAAAAACCGTGTTCAAAAATGTGGAGTTTCCCCTGCGCATAGCCGGTGTGCCGAAGGCTGAACGAGTGCGGCGGGTCACCGAGCTGCTGGAGTTCGTCGGCCTCTCCGATCGGGCAAAGAACTACCCCGAGCAGCTCTCGGGCGGCCAGAAGCAGCGGGTCGGCATTGCACGGGCTCTGGCGACCTCGCCACGCATACTGCTCGCCGACGAGGCAACCAGCGCACTTGACCCTGAGACGACCGAAGAAGTGCTTGCCGTGTTGCGGCGAGTCAATCGCGACCTCGGGGTCACCATCCTCATCATCACCCACGAGATGGACGTGGTGCGTGCGCTCGCCGATCACGTGGTCGTGATGGAGAACGGTGTCATCGTCGAGCAGGGACCGGTCTACGAGACCTTCTCGAACCCGCAGTCCGAGGTCACCAAGCGGTTCTTGCACACGCTGGTGCGGCAAGTACCCGGCGATGGCGAGTTCGATGAGCTGCGCTCGCGGCACCCCGGCCGTCTGCTGAGCGCACGCGTGCTCGAAACCAACGATGTGCAATCTCGTATCGAGCAGGCGGTCGCACGCAGACCCGATGCGATCATCGAGCTGGTCTATGGCGGTGTCTCAACGGTTCGGGGCAGAGGTTTCGGCTACCTGCTCTATGAAGTCACTGGCCCAGACCAAGCGGTCGATCAGGTGTTCGCCGAATTGGTGGGCGACGACATTGACGAGGTGCGCTGATGCAGGACGTCGATTGGAGCCGGGTGGTTCCACAGCTGATTGAGGCAACTGGCGAGACCTTTTACATGGTCACCATCGCGCTGGCGCTCGGTGGGGTGTTCGGGTTCATCCTCGGTATGGCGCTGTATCTGACCAGACGAGGCAATCTGCTGCAGAATCGCGTCGTCTTCGAGATCATCAATGTGGTGGTGAACTTCTTCCGACCTATTCCGTTCGTGATCTTCATCGCGGCAGTGCAGCCGCTGGCTCGTGCGGTGGTCGGCATCGGCATCGGCATCAAAGCGGCGACCTTCGCGATGGTCATCGCAGCCTCGTTTGGTATCGCACGACTGGTCGAACAGAACCTGCTGTCAGTCAACCCCGGCGTGATCGAGGCAGCACGAGCCATGGGCGCGAGTCTGCCGCGCATCATCTGGTCAGTGTTGATTCCCGAGGCCTTGGGGTCACTGATTCTCGGCTACACCTTCGCCTTTGTGGCGATCATAGACATGTCGGCAATTGCCGGCGTGCTCGGTGCGGGCGGGCTCGGCGACTACGCCATTCAGTATGGCTACCGCCAGTTCAACTGGGTGATTACCTGGACGACAGTGTTGGTCATCGTGGTGATCGTGCAGGTGGTGCAGGGGCTCGGCAACGGCCTCTCACGGCGTCGGCTGCGGCGCTGAGAGAGGCCCGCAGCCGCTAGCGCAGCGCGTCGATCAGCTGCTGCTTGGTGAGTCGTGAGTAGCCGGTGAGGCCGGCCGCCTTGGCACGAGCACGCAGAGCAGGCACCGTCAGCGCGCTGAGGTCGTCGCCGGCCGGTTGTTGGGCGGCAGGCTTTGCAGCCTTCTTCGGCTCGGATGCGGTGGCTGGCTTGGCCGCAGCCTTCGGCTTGGTCTCAGATTTGGTCGTCGACTGGGCCTTCTTCGCCTTGCCTGCAGCAGCCGGCGCCTTCGGCGTCTTGACTGGCGGGGTCGTCACGGTGTTGCGCTCTGCCAGTCGCTCTTGGGCGCGCTGTGCCAGCTTCTCGAGCGTGGTTTGCAGGCGACGAGCGTGCTTGCGTGCATCTTTATCGGCTTTTGCAGCGAGCTTCTTGGCCTCGGCGATGGCCTTTTCGGCCTTCTCCAATGCTGCAGCAGCTGCTTTCTCCGCTTTGTTCTGCTTGCCCATCTGTGCTCTCCCTCTCGAGATGTGTCGGTCTGTGCTGATGCTAGCAAGCCGAAGTGAACGAAAGTGCCTGAAAGCCACAGCTTCGCATGCGTGTCGCTTAGACTGGGGCGCATGGCTGCACCGACCGAGATCCCAGAACGTCTCCACGACCTTCGTGAAAGCATCGACAATTTCGACGCTGCGCTCGTGCATATCCTGGCCGAGCGGTTCAAGTGCACCAAAGAAGTGGGCATCCTTAAAGCTGATCTCGGGCTGCCGGCCACCGACCCGAATCGAGAACGCGACCAGATCGCCAGGCTCAAGGCTCTGGCAGTCGAGTCGAACCTCGACCCTGAATTCGCCGAGAAGTTCTTGAACTTCATCATCGCCGAGGTCATTCACCATCATGTCGAGGCCTCGGCCCAGCGCAACCGATGACGGCGTGCTGAGCGTGCGGCGATGAACGACCTCTCGTCGTTGGCGATCATTCTCTCGGGGGCGGTGATCGCTTTCGATCTCGTGCTCCGTGTGGTTGCCCTGCTCGTGATTCCACGTAACCGCACCCCAGCGTCGGGTACCGCCTGGCTGTTGACAGCCACCATCATTCCGATCTTCGGCTTTCTGCTCTTTCTGCTGATTGGTTCGAACCATCTGCCGCGGCAGCGTCGACGCAAGGAGCGCGCGGCAGCTCTGCGCATCCGAGGCAAGGCTCCCACCCAGCACATCGAGATCGGGCTGCATGATGCTCCCGCCTGGTTCGGCGAGGTGGTCGACCTGAATCAGGGTATGGCCGGGCTGCCGCTGGTCGGAGGCAACGACGTGCATATCGAGCAAGATACCGAGCAAGCATTGGCACAGATGGTCGAGGCCATCGATGCAGCCCGTGATCGGGTTCACGTGGAGTTCTACATCCTCGCCTACGACGAGTCGACCGCAGAGTTCTTCGCCGCGCTGCAGCGAGCGGCTGCTCGCGGCGTGACGGTGCGGGTGCTCATCGACTTCTGGGCGTCGCGGCGGGTGCCGGGCTTTGCCAAGACCCGGCGCGTGCTCGACTCGCTGGGTGTGCATTGGGCCTACATGCTGCCGTTGGAGCCACTGAAGGGGCGCTTCCAAAGGCCTGACCTGCGAAACCACCGCAAGATCCTCACGATCGACGGCGAGGTCGGGTTCACCGGGTCGCTCAATGTCATTCACCCCAGCTACCACAAGCGCCGTGCGCTGCGCCGAGGGATGCGCTGGATCGATATCTGGACACGGTTCGACGGCCCGGTGGTCGCCGAGCTTGACGCGGTGTTCGCCACCGATTGGTTCATCGAGTGCGACGAAGAGGTGTTGGGGGAGTCACTGCCCGAACGTTTCGCCCGCGATCGCCACGAGCTGCGCGGGCCGACGCTCAGCCAAGTGGTGCCCAGTGGGCCGGGGTATTCGCGTGAAACGAACATGCAGATGTTCCTCTCTCTGCTGTACCAGGCCGAACACCACGTGCAGATTGTCAGCCCCTACTTTGTGCCGAACGAGGCGATGCTCTACGCGCTGGCCAATGCGACATCCCGCAATGTCATCGTCGACCTGTACGTCTCAGAGTGGGGCGACCAGATGCTCGTCTACCACGCGCAGTGCTCGTATTATGAGCAGTTGCTGAGCATGGGCGTGCGCATTTGGCGGTACCATCCGCCTGATCTGCTGCACACCAAATATGTGGTGGTCGACGGCACGGTCAGTGCGCTGGGGTCGAGCAATATGGACATGCGATCGTTCATGCTGAACATGGAGGTCACTGTGCTGCTCTACGGTGAGCCGATTGCACAGCGGCTCGAGGCCATCGCGGCCGACTATCGGCGCTGCAGCACACAGCTGACACTTGACGAGTGGAGTCAGCGGCGGTGGTACCAAACCATGGTCGACAACGTCTGTCGACTGACTTCGGCCCTGCAATAGCGCGGTGTGTCGGGGGCTGTTGGTCAGACCACAGCGCGCGTACGGGTGTAGCATCGTTTCGTTCAGTATCATGCCCGGCGCGCTGACCACGCCCCGCATGCCACCTTCAATGAAGAAGTGCGAGTTATCCGAAGATGAGTGATCTTCCTGAGTCAACCCCCGTCCCTCAAACCGCTGACACCCCCAACGCGCCGAAGAAGTCGAAGACGAAGTGGCTCTATGTGGCCGTGATCGTCGCAGCGGTGCTCGGCATCGTCTTCGGTCTGGTCGATCCAGATATCGCCAAGCTGATGAAGCCCTTGGCCACCGGATTCGTCGCATTGATCAAGATGATGATCGTGCCGATCATTTTCTGCACGATCGTGATCGGTGTCGGCTCGATTGCCAAAGCCGCGACGGTCGGTCGCATCGGCGGGTTGGCGCTCGGCTACTTCATCGTGATGTCGCTGGTGGCCCTGATCATCGGCCTCGTCGTGGGCAACATCATCAAGCCTGGCACTGGCCTTGACGTGCAGGCGCTGATTGACAGCGGATCGAGCAGCACGTCCACGTCAACCAGTGAGAGTGGGTCGATCACCGACTTCATCTTGGGTATCATCCCGTCCAGCCTCTTCGAGCCCTTCACTTCTGGCGAGGTGCTGCCTGGCCTGTTCGTGGCCTTGCTCACCGGTTTTGCGCTGCAGGGGCTCGGCGAGACGGGCAAGCCGATTCTTCGGGCGGTGGAGTACTTGCAGAAACTCGTGTTCCGCATCTTGACCATGGTCATGTGGGTGGCCCCCATCGGTGCCTTCGGCGGTTTGGCTGCATTGATCGGTGCGACCGGCTGGTCTGGTCTGGGCAGTCTGGTCTCGGTGATGGTGGGCTTCTACATCACCTGTGCGTTGTTCGTGTTCGTGGTGCTCGGTCTCGTGCTCTACGCGGTGACGCGCATCAACGTGTTCTCATTCCTGAAGTACTTGGGCAAAGAGTTCCTGCTGATTCTGGCCACCAGCTCGTCGGAGAGCGCCCTGCCGCGTCTGATCGGCAAGATGGAGCACATCGGTGTGAGCAAGCCCGTCGTTGGCATCACTGTGCCCACCGGATACTCGTTCAACCTCGATGGCACGGCCATCTATCTGACGATGTCAGCGCTGTTCATCGCTGATGCGATGGGCAAGCCGATGTCGATCTCAGAGCAGATCGGTCTGCTGCTGTTCATGATGATCGCGTCAAAGGGCGCCGCGGGTGTCTCGGGCGCGGGCCTGGCAACGCTGGCCGGTGGTCTGCAGGCGGCTCGTCCCGACCTCGTGGAGGGAACCAGCATTGTGGTCGGCATCGACCGCTTCATGTCTGAGGCGCGTGCGTTGACCAACTTCGCCGGCAACGCGATTGCCACCTTGGTGATCGGCACCTGGACAAAACAGATCGACCGCGAGCAGGTCAATCGTGTGCTCAGCGGACAAGACCCCTTCGACGAGGCCAACTTCGAGGGCGGGCACTGACCCTACCGCGTGGGCGGTGCGCCCGAGCCCGTTTGGTGTTGGCGGTCGTGCCGGCTACCGCGTGGGCGGTGCGACTCGCCGTGGCTCGGGCGGGCGGCACGCCCGAGCCCGTTTGGTGTTGGCGGTCGTGCCGGCTACCGCGTGGGCGGTGCGACCCGCCGTGGCTCGGGCGGGCGGCACGCCCGAGCCCGATAAACTCAGAACAGCTGCCGCCAGTTTGTGCGGGTCAGGTCGAGCAGTTCGTCGCCGCGGCCCGAGAGCACGGTGCGAATGGCGTAGAGGGCGAACCCCTTGACCTGTTCGGCCTTGACCGTCGGGGGCATGCTGAGCTCCTGACGAGCGGTGATGACCTCGACCAGTGCTGGTCCGTCGTGATCGAGGGCGGCCTTTACCGCGGCTCGCAGTTGTGATGGGCGTTCAACGCGCTGCCCGAAGATACCAGCGCCTTCGGCGAGGGCTGCCAGGTTCGGGTTTTCGAGGTCGGTGCCGAAGTTGACGAATCCAGCGGCTTTCATCTCGAGTTCGACGAAGTTCAGCGACGAGTTGTTGAAGACGATGATTTTCACGGGCAGCTTCGACTGCGTCAGCGTGAGCAGGTCGCCCAGCAGCATGCTCAGGCCGCCGTCACCAGAGAACGTGATGATCTGGCGATCGGGGAAGGCCACCTGTGCGCCGATGGCCTGTGGCACGGCGTTCGCCATGCTGCCGTGAGTGAAGGAGCCGATCAGACGTCGCCGCCCATTCATGGTGAGGTATCGTGCCGCCCAAACCACCGGTGAGCCGACGTCAGGGATGAACACCGCATCGTCGGAGGCAAGCTCGTCAACCACCTTTGCGACGTATTGCGGATGCACGGGGGTGCGGTCGCCGTCTTCGGTGGCGAGGTCGTCGAGTTTGCGTCGGGTTTTGCGGTAGTGCTCGAGGGCGTCGTCGAGATGAGCGCGCTTGGATTTGCGGTTGAGCATGGGCAGCAGCGCACGGATGGTGTCGCCCACGTCGCCCACCAGACCGAGGTCGAGCGGCGTGCGACGGCCCAAATGCTCACCACGAATATCGACCTGGATGATTTTCGCATCCTTCGGATAGAACTGCTGGTACGGAAAGTCGGTGCCGAGCATGAGCAGTACGTCGGCTGCCTCGATGGCACGATACCCCGAGGCGAAGCCGAGCAGGCCGGTCATACCAACATCGAACGGGTTGTCGTACTCAATGAACTCTTTGCCACGCAGCGCGTGAACGGTCGGCGCAGCAAGCGTATCGGCCAGCTCGACGAGCTCGTCATGGGCGCCCTGCACGCCAGCTCCGCCGAGAATGGTCACCTTCTCAGCGCCGTTGAGCAGCTCCGCGGCGCGGCGCAGCTCGGCCGCTGAAGGAGTGATCACCGGCTGGGCTCGAGTGATCTGCGTGATGCGCTCATCGACAGCGTCAGACAGTGCGACATCACCGGAGATCACCAGCACGGCAACACCCTGCTTCTCAACCGCCTGCCTGATCGCGATTTCGAGCAGGCGGGGCATCTGATCGGGGCTCGAGACGAGTTCGGTGTAGACGCTGGCCTCTCGGAACAGGTCTTGTGGATGGGTCTCTTGAAAGTAGCCAGAGCCGATCTCTTGGCTCGGGATGTGGGCGGCGATGGAGAGCACGGGCACTCGGGAGCGCTGAGCGTCGAACAGGCCGTTGATCAGATGCAGGTTACCGGGGCCGCAGCTGCCGGCGCAGACGGCCAGCTCTCCGGTGAGTGCCGCTTCGGCACTGGCAGCGAATGCGGCCGACTCCTCGTGACGCACCTGCTGCCAGGCAATGTCGCCGTCGCGCCGGAGCGCGTCGGTGAAGCCGTTCAGTGAGTCTCCGGCGACACCGAAGACGCGTTTGACGCCGTTGGCCTTGAGCGTGCTCACAATGGTTTGGGCGATGGTAGACATATTGCCTCCTGTATCAGGTGACGCATTCTGCGTCTCCGTGCTCGGGGGAGAGGACGGCTCCTTCGGCGGACTCACCCGCTTGGGCGGCAAGTATACGTGGATTGGCCAGTCGGGCGTGTCTGCTGGCGCGTGTTAGTCTGGTGCTCAGCGAAGGGGAGTATCCCATCCTTCCTCGAAGTCGTCAGTACGCTGGGCTCTTGCTCAGCCGGCTCGAGGGCGCAGCCTGATCGGGCTCATGCGCGGGAGAGACTTTCGTCCGACCCACGAGAGGACCTTCGCATGCAGCCATTGCCTGTCGCCTTTGAAATCGGCGCCACCATCATCATGCTGATCATTTTGATCGCCGATCTGCTGCTGGTCGTTAAACGCCCGCATGTGCCGTCGATGCGCGAGTCGAGCTTGTGGGTGGGGTTCTACGTGCTGCTTGCACTCATCTTCGCCGGCACGCTGTTTGTGATCGGTGACGCTCAGCACGGCAGTGAGTTTCTGACCGGTTGGCTCACGGAGTATTCGCTGAGCATCGACAACCTCTTCGTGTTCGTGATCATCATGGCTCGGTTCCAGGTGCCGAAGAAGTACCAACAAGAGGTGCTCATGGTGGGCATCGTGGTGGCTCTCGTGCTGCGCGGCATCTTCATTCTCTTGGGTGCGCAGATCATCGAGCGCTGGAGCGCGGTGTTTTACCTGTTCGGCGCCTATCTCGTTTACACCGCGATCAAGCAGGCCTTTGGCAAAGAAGACGACTCTGAAGGCCAGAACGACAACCTGATGATTCGGCTGCTGCGCCGGCGGGTGCACCTGACTGACGAGTTCGACGGGTCGAAGCTGCGCACTACCATTGACGGGCAGCGCTACTGGACACCGATGTTGATCGTCTTCCTCGCCATCGGCACGACCGATCTGCTGTTCGCGTTCGACTCCATTCCGGCCATCTTCGGCATCACGCAGAACGCCTTCTTGGTCTTTGCCACCAACGTGTTCGCACTGATGGGGCTGCGTCAGCTGTACTTCCTGCTCGGCGGCCTGCTCGAGAAGTTGGAATATCTGAAGTACGGCATCGCCTTCATCTTGGGCTTCATTGGTGTGAAGCTGGTGTTTCACGCCATGCATGTCAACGAGCTGCCCTTCATCAACGGCGGCCAGAACATCGAGTGGGCTCCGGAGATCAGCACGGTCACCTCGCTGATCGTGATCCTGGCCTCCATGGGCGTGGCGACGGTGGCGAGCCTGCTGAAAGTGCGAGCCGATGACAAGGCCGACCCGGAGCACCGCTCCCGCCCCGGTGCCCGAGAGATCTGATAAAATCGCACGCATGCAGTTCGTGCGACTCCTTCTTTCGAGCCGCGGCGAGTCTGAGCTCTGAACAGACCTCCTCGTCGCGGAGCGTCGTCGTGGTCTGTTGTGAAGAAGAGAGCATACGGAGATCTCATGTCAGCACGCACGCCAGACGAGGCGAGCCGAACCAGCAGCACATCCACACCCAGCAACCAAATTGAGCGACCGCGCACACTCGCCGAGAAGATCTGGGATGCCCACGTCGTCAAAAAAGGTGAGAACGGTGCCCCCGATCTGGTCTACATCGACTTGCACCTGCTGCATGAGGTGACCAGTCCGCAGGCCTTCGACGGTCTGCGCCAGGCTGGCCGTCCGGTGCGCCGCCCTGATCAGACCATCGCCACCGAAGACCACAACACTCCCACGATCGCCATCGATCGGCCCATCGCCGATCCGGTGAGTCGGCTGCAGATCGACACGCTGCGGGCCAATGCCAAAGAGTTTGGTATTCGACTGCATTCGCTGGGCGACGCACAGCAGGGCATCGTGCACGTGGTCGGCCCACAGCTGGGGCTGACGATGCCGGGCATCACCGTCGTCTGCGGTGATTCGCACACTTCGACCCACGGCGCATTCGGCGCGATCGGCCTGGGCATCGGCACCAGTGAGGTTGAGCATGTGCTGGCCACGCAGACTCTGCCACTGAAACCGTTCAAGACCATGGCGATCAATGTTGAGGGCACGCTGCGCCCCGGGGTCACCGCCAAAGACATCATCCTTGCCGTCATCGCTGAGATCGGCACTGGCGGCGGGCAGGGGCATATCCTCGAGTATCGCGGGTCGGCCATTCGTGCGCTCTCAATGGAGGGGCGAATGACCATCTGCAACATGTCGATTGAGGCCGGTGCTCGTGCCGGTCTGGTCGCCCCAGACCAGACCACCTTTGACTACGTGAAGGGTCGTGCACATGCTCCCCAGGGCGAGGCCTGGCAGGAGGCGCTCGAGTACTGGAAGACGCTGCCCACCGACGAGGGAGCGGTGTTCGACCGCGAAGTGTTCATCGATGCCGATGCATTGGAGCCCTTCGTCACTTGGGGCACAACACCCGCGCAGGGGGCGCCGCTCAGCGCACGTGTGCCCGATCCCGAGCAGTTCGTCGAAGAGAACGAGCAGGCCGAGGCACGTCGAGCACTCGAATACATGGATCTCGCTCCGGGCACGCCGCTGCGTGACATCCACGTCGACACCGTGTTCATCGGCTCGTGCACCAACGGGCGCATCGAAGATCTCCGCACCGCCGCATCCATTCTGGCCGGTCGCCGCAAAGCCGAAGACGTGCGTGTCATGATCGTGCCGGGTTCTGCCAAGGTGAGATTGCAGGCCGAGGCCGAGGGGCTCGATCGTGTGTTCACCGAGTTCGGCGCCGAGTGGCGGTTCGCCGGCTGTTCGATGTGCTTGGGCATGAACCCTGACCAGCTGCATCCCGGCGAACGCTGCGCATCCACGTCGAATCGCAACTTCGAGGGCCGGCAGGGCAAAGGCGGGCGCACCCACCTCGTGTCGCCCGCTGTCGCCGCAGCGACCGCCGTTCGCGGTACGCTGTCATCGCCGTCTGATCTGGGCATCAGCGCCGACGAACTGGCACACGCCAGCGCCTTCACCGCCACGACCGCAGGAGGTCACTGAGACATGGAGAAGTTCACCACGCTGACCGCGGTGGCTGCGCCGCTGAAGCGCTCCAACGTCGACACTGACCAGATTCTGCCGGCCGTCTATCTCAAACGCGTGACCAAAACCGGCTACGAAGACGCGCTGTTTCACCGCTGGATGCAAGATCCCGAGTTCGTACTCAACGACCCGCATTTTGCTGATGCGCGCATCCTGGTCGCAGGTAATGACTTCGGCACCGGGTCGTCGCGTGAGCACGCGGTGTGGGCGCTTCACGACTTCGGCTTTCGGGTGGTGCTCTCGCCGCGCTTCGGTGATATCTTCCGTGGCAACGCGGGCAAACAGGGGCTGCTCGCCGCAGTGGTGGCCGAGCCTGACATCGAGCGCATCTGGCAGCTGATCGACGAACAGCCCGGGCGCGAGATCACTGTCGATCTGGTCAGCCGAACCGTGACCGTCGGCGATGAGCACTTCGATTTCGAGATCGACGACTACGTGCGCTGGCGGCTGCTCGAAGGGCTTGACGATATCGCGCTGACCCTGCGCGACGAAGCGGCCATCGACGAGTTCGAGCAGCATCGTGCAGCTTGGCGTCCGAAGACTCTGCCGGTGCGCCAGTGAGCGCCCGCACCCGTGAACTGCGGCGATCGAGGCGCCGCGAGTATCCGTTCATCGCGTATGTCGTGGCGCTGCTGATCGTGCCGCTGACCAAAATTCTGGCCCGGTGTGAGTTTCGCGGCCTTGACCGGCTGCCCAAGGGGCCATACATCCTGGTGTCGAACCACATCACCAAGCTCGACCCCATCTTTCTGATTCGCTTTGTCTGGGCCACTGGGCGCATGCCGCACTTCATGGCGAAGGCGTCGCTGTTCACCATCCCGGTCGTCGGCTGGGTGCTGCGCACCTCCGGTCAGATTCCGGTCGACCGGGGCGGCCGAGGAGGGGCAGCGGTGGGCGATGCGCGGCACTGGCTCGATGAGGGCCAATGCGTGCAGATCTACCCAGAGGGCACCCTCACTCGCGACGACGAGCTGTGGCCCATGAAAGGCAAGTCGGGTGCCGTGCGCCTGGCTGCCGAGGCTGGGGTACCGATCGTGCCGATCGCGCACTGGGGCGCACAAGAGATTCTGCCCCGTTATGGCAAGGGGCTCAGCATCTTCCCGCGACGGCATTTCACGGTGCAGGTGGGCGAGCCCATCGCTGCCGAACGCTTCACGGGGCTGCACGATGCTGCTGACATCCAGACCGCCACCAACGAGGTGATGTCGGCCATCACGACTCAGCTCGAGACGCTGCGCGGCCCGAAGCCCGAGACCTCCACCGACGCGACACAGGGGGCTCAGTGACGCGCACAGTCGTGGTCGGTGCCGGAAACTGGGGCACTACGTTCGCAAAAGTGCTGGCTGATGCCGGCAATGACGTCACGCTGCTTGCCCGGCGTGCCGAGGTGGCCCAGCAGATCAACGGGACGCACGTCAATGCACAGTATCTGCCCGACATCGAGCTGCCCGCGCGACTGACTGCCAGCACCGATGAGGCGCAGCTGGCGGGGGCCTCACACGTGTTTCTCTCTGTGCCGTCACAGCATCTGCGCGCGACGGTGGCCAGACTTGCCCGGTACCTGCAACCAGAAACCGTGCTGGTCAGCCTGATCAAAGGGCTTGAGCGGGGCAGTATGCTGCGCATGAGTCAAGTGATCATCAGTGAGATTGATTGGGATGCGGATGCGCTCGCGGTGCTCTCTGGCCCAAACATCGCTCATGAGATTGCGCTGGAGCAGCCCGCGGCGGCGGCGGTCGCCTCCAGCGACCCAGTCGTGGCCGAACAGGTCGCCCAGCTGGTGACCAACCGATACTTCTCAGGGTTCGCCAATAACGACGTGGTGGGTACCGAGTACGGTGGCGTGCTCAAAAACCTGATCGCGGTGGCCGTCGGCATCGTGACTGGAGCAGGTTACGGCGAGAACACCAAAGCTTCGATCATCACCCGCGGTCTTGATGAGATTTCACGATTCGCGGTGGCACTCGGTGGTCAGCCCGAGACCCTCATGGGTCTGGCCGGCTTGGGCGATCTGATCGCCACCTGTGAGTCACCACTGTCGCGTAACCACACCGCCGGTCGGCTGCTCGGCGAAGGGCACCCACTGACCGAGGTCGTCGAGCGTATGGAGCAGACCGCTGAAGGTCTCAGCTCAGTTCGACCGGTGCTCGACCTGGCTTTTGAGCACGGGGTCGACATGCCCATCGTGACCCAAGTGTCAAACGTTCTTGACGGGAGCCTGCGCCCGGCCGATCTGACCCCGCATATCACCCCGCGCAATGATGAGGTCGCACCCGGCGCACCTCGCTACCGATGAGGAGTACTCAGATGTCGAAGCAAGTCGTGGCTGTGGTCTTCGGCGGTCGCTCAAGCGAACACGCCATCAGTGTTGCGACAGCCGGGGGAGTGCTGGCCGCCATCGACCGCGACCGCTATGAGGTGGTGCCGATCGGTATTACGGCGAACGGTCGATTCGTGGCCCAGCCAGACGATGCTGCACAGTTCACACTGAGCGACGGCCGGCTGCCCGAGCTCGCCGACAGCGACACTGAGGTCATCTGGCCGAGCGAGGTTGGTGACCGCACCCTCCGGGCGACGAATGGCGACGGCGCGCTGCGCGATCTCGCGGTCATCGACGTCGTGCTGCCGCTGCTGCACGGCCCATACGGCGAAGACGGTACAGTGCAGGGGCTGTTCGAACTGGCTGACATTCCTTATGTGGGCTCCGGCGTGCTGGCCTCGGCAGTGGGCACCGACAAGCAGTACACCAAGATCGTGCTGCAAGCCGCGGGGCTTGAGGTGGGCCGCTATCAGACAGTCACCCTTGAGCAGTGGCGCAGCGCGCCAGACGAGGTGCGCGAGCGCATCGCCGCACTCGGGCATCCAGTGTTTGTGAAACCCGCCCGCGCGGGATCGAGCGTGGGGGTATCGAAAGTGACCGACGCCGCCGAGCTCGCGCAGGCGTTCGACGTGGCCTTTGCCGAAGACGACAAAGCGCTGGTCGAGGCAGGCCTCGTCGGTCGCGAGATTGAGCTGGCCGTGCTCGGCTCACGAGACGGCTCGGGCACCCGCGTGTCGCAGGTCGCCGGCGAGATCGTGGTCGACGGTGATGGCTTCTATGATTTCGACGCCAAGTACCTCCCCGACAGCCCGGCACACACCGTGTGCCCGGCGCAGGTTACCGACACCGAGCTGGTTGAGCTGCGGCGAGTGGCCAAAGCGGCCTTCGAAGCGCTCGACTGCCGTGGGCTGGCTCGGGTCGACGTGTTTCTGACCGCCGACGGGGTGGTGGTCAACGAGGTGAATACCATTCCGGGTTTCACGCCGATCTCGATGTTTCCCATGCTGTGGGAGGCTTCGGGGGTGGGCTACCGCGACCTGATCACCGACCTGCTCGAGCAAGCGACCGCCGCGCGCGGCTGAACCGTCGCACGCCGTCACCGCGAAGCGTCACTGGCAGCGCTTGTCGGCGGGGATTCGTGCGACGATGTTGGCCAGCTCTGCCAACGCGGCGTTGCCCGAGGCCGACTCAGAGTTGATGAGCACCTCAGTGGCAGGCGTGCGGCCGTAGGTGGTGAAGCGATAGGTCGGGGCGTCAGTGTCGTCGACCAGCCAGTCGATGTCGCCGACGGTCACGCAGGTGCTGTCAGACACCTCGGGCACCCGCACACCGCAGCGCAGCACCACAGCAGCAGGGTCACCCCATGCCCCGGTGGCCTGGGCATTGGTCTTGCGCTTGGGCAGCTCTGAGAGCGTTTCGGGCAGGCGCACGGTGATCTCTGCGCAGGCGGGGTCGTCGGCGTCGGGAGCAGCGGTCATCGACACGGTGCCCGAGCAGCCCGAGAGCAGCGGAGCCGTGAGCCCGACCAGCAGGGCGGTCAGTGCCGCTGATCGAAGTCGACGGGTGCGGAGGGCGTGAACCGGGCGATCGCAGACCGCAGCAGACGACTCATCGGGGTACGACAGACTCATGCCTCAAGCCTACCTTCAGCGAACCACAGCATCGTCTCGCCGTAGCGGCGTGCGGCCACTTCGCGGTAGCCATCGGGCCAGGCAAACGTGCCACTGCGCATCGAGCGCTCGATCACCACGTCGGCTGCTGTGGCCAGGGCGGGCAGCAGGTCGACGAGCACCTGTGTCAGTGCGGCGTTGTCGAGATCATATGGCGGGTCGATGAACACCAGGTCGAAGTGGTCGCGCGGTGCTTGGGCAAGCCAGGTCTCGACCCGTTGAGGCACGACGTCAATGTGGACGGTGCGGTGAGGCATGGCGCGGGCGACCTCCCGGGCATTGCGTGCGGCGATGGATGCGGCGGTGCGGCCCTTCTCGACCGCCACCAGCTGCTCGGCACCGCGCGAGATCGCCTCGAGCCCGAGAGCGGCGGAACCTGCGAACAGGTCGAGTACACGCAGATCGGTGAAGTCGAGTCGGGCGTCGAGGCGTGAGAACAACGCCTCTCTGGTGCGCCCGGTGGTTGGTCGAGTGCGCGAGTCAGGTGTGTGCAGCGTGAGGCCTCCGGCGTCGCCGGCGATCAGTCGGGTCATGCCTCCAGTCTCGCACTGTGCGCAGGGTCAGCGGGTGACGGCAGACGGGATGTCGGTGTCGGCTCGTACACTGGAGCCATGCCTGAGACCCGTCGCACCGAGCCCGTCGCGGGTGCTGGGTCGGCACTCGACCAGGCACTTGAGCGTGTGCTCGGCGCCAAGACCGGCAAAGCGCTCGAACGCGCATTCGGGCTGCACACCATCGACGACCTATTGCAGCACTATCCGAGGCGCTATGCGCACCGCGGACAGCTAACTCCCATTGCCTCGCTGACCTTCGGCGTGCCGGTGACCATCGTCGCCGAGGTCGTCGAGGTGCGGGAGCGTGATATGCGCGCCCGCCGCGGCCGCATCACCGAAGTGCGCATCACCGACGGGCATGGCACCCTCACACTGACCTTCTTCAACCAGCCCTGGCGTGCCGCCGAGCTGCTCCCCGGAGTGCGAGGAGTGTTCTCGGGCAAAATCACCGAATACCGCGGCTCGCTGCAGCTGGCGCATCCCGATTACGAGCTCTTCCGCCCGGCAGACGCCTCTGATGCGCCAGAGGCCGCTGCAGCTGCGGCCGAAGAATGGGCCACGCGACCATTGCCGATCTACCCGGCCACGGCATCCCTGCCGAGCTGGCGCATCGCCCAGGCGATTGCGATCGTGCTCGACGGTCTCGCCGCGGTGCCCGAGCTGCTGCCGGCCGAGGTGCGAGAAGCCGAACAGCTGCTCGATCACCGCGCGGCACTCGAGGCAGTGCACCGGCCCACTGACGATCAACAGCGCGAACAGGGGCAGCGCACCGTGCGCTTCGAAGAGGCCTACGTGCTGCAGGTTGCGCTGTTGCGCGCTCGCGAGGTGCTGCGTCTGCAGCGGGCGCAGGCGTTTCCGCTGGTCGCCGACGGGCTGGTCGCGGCGTTCGACGCGGGTCTTCCCTATGCGCGCACTGCCGGGCAGATCGAGGTGGGCGAAGTAATCGCCCGCGAGCTCGCCGGCGAGGTGCCGATGAATCGCCTGCTGCAGGGCGAGGTGGGCTCAGGAAAGACCCTGGTGGCGGTGCGCGCCATGCTGCAGGTGGCTGACGCCGGCGGCCAGGCTGCACTGATCGCGCCCACTGAGGTGCTGGCGGCTCAGCATCTCGCGAGTCTGCACTCGCTCTTGGGGCCTGACCTCTGGCAGCGGGTGCTGCCGACGCTGATCACCGGCAGTCTGCCCGCGGCCGAGCGTCGCCACGCCGCGCTGGCGGTCGCCTCGGGGCAGTCGCGACTGATTGTGGGCACTCACGCGCTGCTCAGCGACAAAACGCAGTTTGAGCATCTCGGGCTGGTCGTGGTCGACGAACAGCATCGTTTCGGTGTCGAACAGCGCGAGGCGCTCAAGGCCAAAGGCATCGAACAGCCGCATGTGCTGATGCTCACGGCAACGCCGATTCCGCGCACGGTCGCCATGAGTGTGTTCGGCGATCTCGATATCTCGTCGCTGCACGAGCTGCCAGCCGGCCGACAGCCCATCGCGAGCTTTGTGGTGCCGCTGGCTGAGCATCCGGCGTGGCTGGTGCGGGTCTGGCAGCGCATCGTCGAAGAGGTGCAGCGCGGGCGTCAGGCATATGTGGTCACGCCGCTGATCGATCAGGCCGAGGTCACCGCAGCCAGCGACGAGGGCGGTCTGCTGCCCGAATGGAGTGTGGAGCGTGTGGTCGAACTGCTGGGCAGCATGCCCGGCACCGCGCACCTGCGCGTGGCGGCGCTGCATGGCCGCATGAAGGCCGACGAGCGAGAGCAGGTGATGCGCGACTTCGCCGAACGGCGGCTTGACGTGCTGGTGGCGACCACAGTGATCGAGGTGGGGGTCAACGTGCCCAACGCGAGTCTGATCGCCGTGCTCGACGCCGACCGCTTCGGTGTTGCACAGCTGCATCAGCTGCGTGGGCGGGTGGGGCGCGGCGAGCATCCTTCGGTGGCGCTGTTCGTGACCAAAGCCGAGGAGGGCACGCCGACGCGCGCGCGCATCGACGCCGTTGCTGCGACCACCGACGGGTTCGAACTGGCCGAGCTCGATCTCATGCTGCGCCGCGAAGGCGATGTCTTGGGAGCATCGCAATCGGGCGCCCGCTCACAGCTCAAAGCACTGCGGGTCACTCGTGACGGGCGCATCATCGCTCGGGCTCGTGAACTCGCTGAGGCTCAGCTCGCCGCCGGACGGCCGATCAGTGCGGCCCTTGAACGTGCGCTCGATCGTGCACTGAATGCCGCGAGCGAGCATTACCTCAGTGCGTCGTAACGTGTCGGTGGTGGGCGCTAGGCTGTTCGCATGACTTCCATCGCCGTCTGCCCGGGCTCGTTCGACCCGGTCACCCTTGGGCACATCGACGTGTTCGCCAAGGCCAGCCGCATCTTTGACGAGCTGATCGGGCTCGTGGTGCACAACCCCAGCAAACAGCCCGCTTTCAGCCTCGACGAACGCGTAGCCCTGCTGCGCGAGTCGCTCGACGACGCTGGGCTCACCCACGTGCGGGTCGACACACTCTCTGAGGGGCTGCTGGTCGACTACGCCACCTCGCATGGCGCCGACGTGCTGGTCAAGGGCATCCGCGGCGACCTCGACGTCAGCTACGAGACCCCGATGGCAATCGTCAATCGCAATCTGGCCGGCGTCGAGACGGTCTTCGTGCTGCCCGAGCCCGAGCACTCACACGTCTCGAGCTCATTGGTGCGCACCCTCGCCGGCTTCGGCGGCGATGTCACCCCGTACGTGCCCCAGGCGGTCGCTCGCTGGTACGAGAACCGGGGCACCACCCGCTCGTGAGTCGCCAAGACGGCTCCCATCGCCAGGTCTCCGACCTGTCAGTCGACGACGGCACCGCGACCATCCTGCATCTCGACATGGATGCATTCTTCGCCAGCGTCGAGCTGCTTGACCATCCCGAGCTGGTAGGGCTGCCGGTGATCGTCGCCCACGATGCCCCGCGCTCAATCGTGACCACCGCATCCTACGAAGCCCGCCGGTTCGGCGTGCACTCGGCCATGCCGATCGGGCAGGCGCGCCGGCTGTGTCCGCAGGCCGTGCTGCTGCCGCCCCACCACGAGCGCTACCGCGACTACTCACAGCGGGTGATGGCCGTGCTGCATCAGTTCACGCCGTTGGTCGAACAGGTCAGCGTCGACGAGGCCTTTCTCGACGTCTCTGGCGCGACTCGGCTGTTCGGCATGCCTGGGCGCATTGCCGAGCGCATTCGCACTGAGGTCTTCACCGAGACCGGGCTGCACTGCTCAGTCGGGGTGGCAGCTGCCAAGTTCGTTGCCAAGCTGGCCTCAGGCATGGCCAAACCCGACGGGCTGCTCATCGTGCCGGCGGGTCGCACCCTCGAATTTCTGCGTCCGCTGCCCGTTGGCGCACTGCCCGGCGTGGGCAGCAAGACGGTCGAGCGCTTGCGCGGCTTGGGCCTGGTCGAGGTGCGCGATCTCGAGACGGTGCCTGAAGCCACGCTCGTGCGCGCCATCGGGCCGGCGCAGGCGCACCGGCTGCACGACCTCGCCCGCGGTCGCGACCGTTCGGCGGTAGTGCCCGAACGCACCGAGAAGTCGATCGGCCACGAGCGCACCTTCACCGAAGATGTCAGCGACCCCGATCAGCTGCGCGCCGCCCTGCTCGGGCTGGCTGAGCAGACGGCCTCCCGGGCTCGCAGCCATGGCGTGCTGGGGCGCACCGTGGCGATCAAAGTGCGCGACGCATCCTTTCGCACCGTCACCCGCTCGCAGACGCTGCCCGACGCCACCAACACCGGGCGCACCGTGTTCGAGACGGCGTGGCGGCTGTTCGAGCAGTCTGGCATGAGCGAGGCATACATTCGCCTCGTTGGGGTTCGGCTCGAGCAATTGGTTGTTGGGCAGGCCGAGGCGTCGTTGTGGTCAGATGACGAGGCCTGGCAAGTGGCCGATCAGGCGGTGGATGCCGCAGCCCGGCGCTTCGGCACCGGTGCGGTTCGTCCCGCGCGGCTGGTGGCCCCGCCCAAACCGCACTCAACAGACTCCGCCGCCGAATGAACGCGCGCCTGCTGGCGTAGAAGTTTCGCACTTCTTGCGCGGCCGTGGGCTGAAAATGCCGGTTCGGGGCTGATTTGCCGCGCAGACTTCTGTTTCGCGGCAGCTCAAGTGGTCAGTGGGGGTGTGCTGGCTGCGATACGCTGGCCGACAATGACCACGATGGAGTGGTCGATGCGGGGTGGGGGAGGTGTCTCTCCGGCTGCGGATCGGTCACTCGTGCACTCAACGAGGAGAGCGGATCATGAACGACAGCATCACCACCCGGGCTGCCGGCGCCGCGCCGGCGACCGCGCAGATCAACCTGCGCCTGCTTGCCGACGGCCACGGCATCATCGAGTCGCATCACGGCGACGACGAACAGCGCTTCGCGCCACCGGCGGACTTCGCCGCGCAGGCCAATGTCGGCGCTGAGGCGTATGTGCAGGCAAGCCGCGACCGACTCGGGTTCTGGGCCGACCAAGCCCGGCAGCTGCACTGGCATCGAGAGTTCACCGAGGTGCTCGACTGGAGTGAGCCTCCGTTCGCCAAGTGGTTTGCCGACGGTGAGATCAACGCGTCGTTCAATGCCCTCGACCGGCACGTGCTGGCCGGCAACGGCGACCACGTCGCACTGCTGTGGGAGGGGGAGCCCGGCGACCGCCGCAGCATCACGTATGCCGAGCTGCTCGACGAAGTGAGCCGCTTGGCCAACGTGCTCACCGACCTCGGTGTCGAGGCCGGCGACCGCGTGGCGGTGTATCTGCCGATGATCCCCGAGACGATCGCCACGCTGCTGGCAGTGGCGCGTATCGGGGCAGTGCACTCGGTGGTCTTCGGCGGGTTCAGTGCCGACAGTCTGCGGGCGCGCATCGAGGATGCGGAAGCCAAGCTAGTGGTCACTGCCGACGGGTCTTGGCGGCGGGGCAAGATCTCGCCGCTGAAGCCGGTGGTTGACCAGGCCCTCGCTGCGGGCACGACGGTCGAGCATGTGCTCGTGGTGCGGCGTGGTGGCAACGAGGTTGACTGGCAGTCGGGGCGTGACATCTGGTGGCACGAGGCCGTGCCCCAGGCATCTGCCGAGCATGAGGCGCAGGGGTTTCCGGCAGAGCACCCACTGTTCATTCTCTACACTTCGGGCACGACGGGCCGACCCAAGGGCATTCTGCACACCACCGGCGGGTATCTCACCCAGACCTCGTATACGCATCGTGCCATCTTCGATGCCAAACCCGAGACCGATGTGTATTGGTGCACCGCTGACGTCGGTTGGATCACCGGGCACAGCTACGTCGCCTACGCGCCGTTGATCAACGGAGTGACGCAGGTGATCTATGAGGGCACCCCAGACACACCAGACTGGGGCAGGTGGTGGCAGATCGTAGAGCGCTACAAGGTGACTGTGCTCTACACCGCGCCCACGGCCATCCGGTCGTTCATGAAAGTGGGGCGTGAGACCGTGCTCGCCCATGACCTCAGCAGTCTGCGCCTGCTCGGCAGCGTCGGCGAGGCGATCAACCCCGAGGCGTGGCTGTGGTACCACGAGGTGGTCGGTTCGTCTCGCGCGCCGATCGTCGATACGTGGTGGCAAACCGAGACTGGGGCCATTCTCGCCGCACCGCTGCCCGGGGTCACCTCGACGAAGCCGGGCAGCGCACAGCGGGCGATCCCAGGTGTCGCGCTCGACATCGTCGACGATGCGGGCACTCCGGTCGACCCCGGCAGCGGCGGTCTGCTCGTGGTCAATGAACCGTGGCCGTCGATGCTGCGTGGCATTTGGAAAGACCCGAAGCGCTTTGTCGACACGTACTGGGAGACGTTCGGCGATCGCTACTTTGCCGGTGACGGAGCGCGCTTCGACGAAGACGGCGACATCTGGCTGCTCGGTCGAGTCGATGACGTGATGAACGTGTCGGGGCACCGGCTGTCGACCACCGAGATCGAGTCGGCTCTGGTCGATCACCATGCGGTGGCCGAGGCGGGCGCGGTGGGTATCGCTGACGAGACCACGGGCCAGGCGGTGATCGCGTTCGTGGTGCTCAAACGCAATCAGCATCTGGTCTCGAAATCCGAGGCTGAGGCGGTGCTGCGGCGGCACGTGGCCGACCTCATTGGCGCGATCGCCCGACCCCGGCGCGTCTACATCGTGGCCGAGCTGCCCAAGACGCGATCGGGCAAGATCATTCGTCGAGTGCTGCGCGATCTGGCTGAGCGGCGCCCGGTGGGCGACACCACGACACTGGCTGACGGCGGTGTCATCACCGCGATCACGGCTCAGATCGAGCAGGCCAGCACGGTGAAGCCGGGGTAGGCGGCACCGGCGAGGCTCCGTCATCGATTTCGTCTAGACTCACTGCTATGGCCAATCCCTATCTCATCAATGTGCACGACCTCGTGGGGCGCCCCGGGCAGCAGCGCACCGTGGCGGTGACCCTGCCGGCAGAGGCAGATCTCGCCCTTGGTCTCGCTCGTGTGCCTGAGGGCTCGCCCATCGAGGTGCAGGCGCGATTCGAATCGGTACACGAGGGCATCTTGGTCAGCGCTGAGGCCTCGTTCGAGGTCGTCGGTGAGTCTGCGCGCACACTCGAGCCGCTGCAGTGGCGTGATGAAGTCGAATTTCAGGAGCTTTTCGCGTATCCTGATTCGGAAGCAGCTTTCGAGCGCGGTGATGCCACCGACGATGAGATCCAGATTTTGCGCAATGAGCACGTCGATCTCAGTCAGAGCATCCGCGACGCCATTGTTCTCAGCCTTCCGTTCACTCCGGTTGGCGACGAGCCTGCTGCCGAGGTGTTCTCTTTAGGTGAGCCGATTGGGCCAGAGCGTTCAGACGGTGTTGATCCGCGGTGGGCAGCCCTCGCGCAGCTGTCTCACGACGATGACGACGCGGCATCGCGCGCAGATTCAGAGAAGGAATGATCGATCATGGCAGTACCCAAGCGCAAGCTCTCACGCAGCAACACCCGCTCACGTCGTTCACAGTGGAAGGCCGAAGTGCCTACCCTGGTCAAGACCGTTGAGAACGGCAAGGTCGTCTACAGCCTGCCGCATCGCGCCAAGGTGGTCGAAGACTCAGCTGGCACGGCTCTATACTACGAGTACAAGGGCCGCAAAGTCGCTGACGCCTGATCACGGGCGCGCAACATTCTGAGACGCCCATGAGAGTGGATGCCTCAGTCGCAGAAGATCTGCTCGAACGCTTGGCGGTTCGCATCGACGAACCGTACCTGAGTCGTGCCCTGACGCATCGCTCATACGCATTCGAGCACGGCGGTCTGCCCACCAACGAGCGCCTCGAGTTCCTCGGAGACTCCGTGCTCGGCCTGGTGGTCACCGACCTCCTCTTCCATTCATTTCCCGACCTCCCTGAGGGCGAGCTCTCGCGTCGTCGTGCGGCGTTGGTCAGCACCGACGCGCTCTCATATGTGGCCGAAGACCGCGGTATCGGTCGTTTTCTGCTGCTCGGCAAGGGCGAGGCTCGCACCGGCGGTCACCACAAGGCATCGCTGCTGGCAGACATGGTCGAGTCGCTGATCGGCGCGACCTATCTCACCGGCGGGCTTGCCGCAGCGCGCCCGTTCGTGCTGTCGCTGCTCTCGCCCCTGCTGCCACGCGTGAGCACCCTCGCTGCCCAGCTTGACCCCAAGACCACGCTGCAAGAGGCGGCCAGTGCCAAAGGTCTCGGTGCTCCGGTCTATTCGGTGACCTCGACCGGCCCTGACCACGATCGCCGTTGGGCCGCAAGCGTCACCTGTGGCGGCGAAGTGCTGGGCACCGGCGAAGGCACGAGCAAGAAGCACGCCGAGATGGCGGCTGCATTCAGCGCTTGGCGACTGATCAACGACCCCGAGCTGGCGACCAAGCACGACACCACCTGCACCACCGAGATTCCGGTGCAGCGCGCCTCGTCGGTGGCAGCTGTTGTCGACACCGAGCTTGCCGCGGCCGAAGTGGCTGATGCACAGAGCATCAAGGCGCAAATCGGCACGCATGCCTGAACTGCCCGAAGTCGAGGCCGTGCGCCTCGGCGTCGAGTCGTTGTTCGCCCACCGGCGCATTGCCATGGTGCACGTGTTCGACGAGCGATCAGTCAGCCGACACAACGGCGGAGCCGAAGACTTCACACGCACCCTGACCGGTCTCGAGCTTGGCGAGCCAGATCGGCGGGGCAAATTCCTCTGGCTGCCGCTGCACGGTGACCTGACCACATCCGCCGCGCTGCTGGCACATCTGGGCATGAGTGGGCAGCTGCTGGCGCACGATCTGGCTGCAGACGCGCCGCCGCTGCGTCACGAACGCGTGCGACTGACGTTCGCAGACACGTCCAGCCCGCAGACGCTGAGCTTTCACGATCAGCGCCTGTTCGGCTCGCTCGCCATCGACCCGCTGATCGACGACCCCTTCGCTGCATCAAGCAGGGCAGCGAAGTCTCGTCGCCAGGTGCCAACACAGGCCGGGCATATCGCCCCAGACCCGCTGGAACCTGCCTTTGACGCCGATGACGCGGCCCGCGCCATCCGTTCGCATCGCTCTGCGGTCAAACGCGTGCTGCTCGATCAGACCGTGATCAGCGGCATCGGCAATATCTATGCCGATGAATCGCTGTGGGCCGCCCGAGTACACCCAGAACAGGGGGCCGATACGCTCAGTCAGCGTCGCGCGCGCAGCCTGGTGGATGCGGTGGTCGCCGTGCTGCACCGAGCGGTTGCGGTGGGCGGCACGAGCTTCGACGACCAGTACCGTCATGTCAACGGGGAGTCAGGCTATTTTGCGATCGAGCTGAACGCCTATGGCCGGCAGGGGCAGCCGTGCCCGCGCTGCGGCGGCCCGATTCGTCGGGTGTCGTTCATGAACAGGTCGTCGCACTTCTGCCCGCGTTGTCAGCGGCGGCGGTGAGCGCCGCGCGCCAAGCTCAGAGTTGCCCGGCCGACACACTGAACGTGTCGCAGCGCTGCGGACCACCGGCATAACCGGCGTTGAACCACTTCTGGCGCTGGGCGCTGGAGCCGTGCGTCCATGATTCTGAGTTCGTGGTCACCCCAGATTGCTGCTGAATATGATCGTCGCCCACCGCGGAGGCGGCGTTGAGTGCGTCGGTGATCTGATCTGTGGTCGGCTGCTGCAGCAGGGCCACACCGTTCTCATCGGTGGTGGTGCTGGCAGCAGCCACCCACGCCCCGGCATAGCAGTCGGCCTGCAGCTCGAGCCTCACAGAGTCGCTGGCAGCGCCGGTCTCGCGGCTCTGGTGTGCAGCGAACGCACCAGTCTCGTTCTGCACATGGTGCCCCCACTCATGCGCCAGCACGTACATCTGGGCCAGCGGGCCCGCGGTTGCGTCGAAGTCGCGGCGCAGCACCTGCCAGAACGAGGTGTCGATGTAGATCGTCTGATCAGACGGGCAGTAGAACGGGCCGACCGCGTTTGACGCAGTGCCGCACGGAGTGCTCGTCTCGCCGTCGACCAGCACGAAACCGGGTTTGGCATAGTCGCTGAGCTGACCGCTCCAGTAGACGTTGAGCGACTTCGCTGCGCCCTGCATGCGGCATTCGTCGTCGCTGTTGGCATCGGCACCGGTCTTGCACTTGTCAAGGTCGGCGGAGAGATCGGTGCTCGTGGTCGAGGTGTTGCTGTCGCCGGTGAGCCCGCCGACCACGCCCGACACATCGACGCCCAAGAACTGGCTGACGAGTGCGACCACGATCAGCCCCAGCACGCCGCCGCCGCCGATCATGGCGGTGCGGCCGCCACCGCGGCGCTTCTGAACGTCATCGCTCTCGATATTGGCGTTGTTGTTGAACGTCATGGGGAATCCCTCTCCGGCTGGTGTCTCAACGGTAGCAATTCTGTGATCGGGCTGTGGTGCGTGGTTGGGTAGGCTGGCTTGATGGGAATTCGAGCAGTGGCCGTCTACTGCGGGTCGAGCAGCGGCGATGACACACGGTATGCGCAGGCGGCGACCGAGGTCGGCACCACATTGGCACGACGTGGCATCACGGTGGTCTATGGCGGCGGCAGCGTGGGGCTCATGCGCCGGGTGGCGGATGCGGCACTGGCGGCTGGCGGCCGCGTGCACGGCGTGATCACCCGTAACCTGGCTGACCGCGAGATCGCTCACCCAGGGCTCACCGAGCTCGAGGTCGTTGACACCATGGCTCAGCGCAAGGCGCGAATGTCTGAACTCTCCGATGCCTTTGTAGCGCTGCCTGGAGGGTCGGGCACACTCGAGGAGATTGCCGAACAGTGGACATGGGGGCAGATCGGCCTGCACCACAAACCTGTCGCATTGCTCAACGTCAACGGCTACTACGACGACCTCGCGGCCTTCTTTGCGCGCGCTGCAACCGATGGGTTCATCCGGCCGCAGTATGTGCGCATGGTCACAGTGTCGCCTTCATTCGCGGAGGTGCTCGACGCGTTCGAGCGCTACCACGCGCCCACCGAGAAATGGGCGCGCAGCGGTGACGCCCGCGACATGGTGCTGCGCATTGCCGCACTGGTGCTCAACGACAGCCACGGACGCACGCTGCTCGTGCGTAAACGGGGCACCACCGGGTTCATGCAGTGCGGCGGCAAGCTCGAGGCTGACGAGACGCCCCGTCAGGCGGTGGTGCGCGAGGTGCACGAAGAGCTGGGTCTGCGCATTGACCCTGAGCGTTTAGAACACCTTGGGCGCTTCCACGCGGCGGCGCTGAATGAGGCCGACACACACGTCGACGCTGACGCCTACTATCTGAGCATCGACGAGCAGACGGCCTCGCAGCTGCGAGCCGATCATGAGATCGAAGAGCTGGTGTGGGCCTTTCCTGAAGATCTGATCTCTGGGGCCGCGGGGGTTGAGGTCGCCCCGCTGAGCCTCGAGACGCTGCTGCCGCTGGCTCAGGCACGCACGCCCGAACGACGCTGAACGCCACGTTCATCGGGCCACCTGCACGAGGCGCGACACACCGCCGGTGACCAGCCAGCCGCGACCTGGCGGCCAATGCGCTGAGTCGTCGGGCGGCAGATTCGCTCGCAGATAACGGTCGGCGTCGTCGGGATCGGGCCGCAGCAGCAGACCTGATCTGATGGTGCGAGCCGCGCCGTGCAATTCCCAAGCCGTCGGCAACACCGCAGGGTCGGCATCCACGATGCAGGTCATGCCCTGTCGGCGGCAGTGCGCGATCAACTCGGCCAGGCGAGGTTCGATTGTGGCGCCGGCAAAGTCGGCCGCCCGCTCGATCACCACGAAGAGGTCGTCACCGGTAAGCGCGGCTTGCATGCTCTGTGGCAGATGGGCTGGTGCATGTGCCGCACTCGTTGTGGCAGGGGAGAGCCAGTCATCGTCGGTGAGCCAGGCGGTGGTGTCGAACTGCGCCAGCGTAGGGCGTTGTGGCAGCTCTGGAGTGATTGCTCCGAGGAGTTCTTTGAGCGCGGCATCGACAGCGGTCTCTTTTGTCGCGATGCGGTGCCAGGGGATCGCCTGTGCAAGTGGCGTGGGCCCGGGGGCGAGCAGAACGCCTCGGCGGTGCGGCCCCGCGGTGTGCACGGCTCGAGCGAGCACACCCAACGCAGTGGCGTTCTCATCTTGCGTGCGCCCCAACACGAGCAACGGCTCACCGACCGGCAGACCCAGCGGGGCGAGCGAGTCATCGGCAAGGCCGAAAACCGGTGCACCGTGCTCATCGACTTCTGGCAGAGACGACAGCGGTATCGAATCGGGCAGCCGACGGATGCTCGGTGCGCTGGGTACCTCGGCCGCGCGCAGGCGCTCGGCTAAAGCGGTGAATATCTGCGCCTGTTCAGCTGCGGTGGCGGCTCGTTCGGGCAGCCCCACCTGCACCTCGAGACCGTGACAGCTGCCGCCCACCACGATGCCGCGGCCGGGCGACGCTTGCGCGAGCGCCTCAGTGCTGACCTCAAGCATGGCGGTCAGCGCGGCATCAGGGAGCCGCAGCACGAGAGTGTCGTTTACTGCGGAGGCGATCGCTGTCGGCAGACCGCTGGGGCGATCTGTGGTGAAAATCACATGGATGCCAACGCTGCGGCCCGCTGTGCACAGCTCGGTAATCGTTCTGATCACGTCGAAGCCGCGCGAGAACTCATACCTCTGCTGCAACGCAGGCAGATCATCGATAAGCAGATGGATGTGTGGCGGCGGGCCGTTGCTCAGCTGATCGATGTTGGACACTCGCGCAGCACGCAGCAGCTGTAGGCGCTGCTGCAGAGTGGTTGCGAGCAGTCGCAGCAGACGCTCTACGCGCTCGCGGTCGTCGGCTTCGATCACCGACCCGACAATGGGCAGCACCTCGATCATTTCGAGCGGCGCGGCGCTGGCGCAGATCGCATAGACCTCAGTGGGTTCGAGTGCGCTGGTGCGACAGCCCAGCTGCCAGACAATGGTTCGCAAAACCTGTGATCTTCCGCTGCCAGCACCACCGATCACACGCAGATGACCACAGGCACTCGGCGACCAGACGTAGGGCAGCTGCCGCTGGTGCGCCGGGTCGTCGGCTAGCCCGAGCACAAGCCCAGCGTCGGTGCCTGCATCACTCGGCGATAGGCTGATCGCCGCCGGGAGTGCGTCGAGCCAAGGTCGGCGTGGTCTGCTCAGGCCAAGTCTGTCGGCGGCGGTGCACATGGCGTCGCGCATCGCCTCGATCTCGCGCACTGCCGTAGGTGGCACGGGAACAGTGGTGCCGGGCGTCGGCCAATGCTCGCCGGTGCCGAACGGCAGGTCGGCGATGCTGATGTCTGGCACTTCTCGGCGCTTCAACAGCGGAGCGCCGACGTAGGCGGCCTGAAAGTGCTGCACCAGGCCAGGGCCCGCACGAACCGCAGCACGACCGGGCACCTCAGGCGGAAAATGTGCGGCATCGGCGCTGCCCAACACATCAGTGCTGTCTTGCACGTCGGCCATGCGCAGCGCCACACGCAGATTGGCGTTGGCACGCAGATTGTCGTCGACCACGCCAGATGGGCGCTGTGTCGCCAAGATCAGATGCAGCCCCAGCGAACGACCTCGGGCTGCGATGTCGACGATGCCAGTGACGAACTCTGGCACATCGGCTGCGAGCGCAGCGAACTCGTCAACGACGATGACCAGCATCGGCGGTGTGCGAGCATCGTGTCGACTTTCCATGCTGCGGAGGTCTTTGGCCCCGGCCTCGTTAAGCAGGCGCTCGCGCCGGGCCAGTTCGGCACGCAGTGAGATCAGCGCGCGCTGCACCAGGTGTGTGTCGAGATCGGTGACCAGCCCCACGGTGTGCGGCAGATCGGCGCACTCGGCAAAGGCTGCTCCGCCTTTGTAATCGACGAGCAGGAAAGTGAGGCGGTCAGGGGAGTGTTCGGCTGCCATCGCCATGATCCACGTTTGCAAGAACTCTGACTTGCCGCTGCCGGTTGTGCCGCCGAGAATCGCGTGTGGGCCTTGTGTGCGCAGGTCGATGTCGAAGGCGCCCAATGCACCTGCTCCAACGCTCGCTCGCAGACCTGTCGGCGCTGCCGAACGGTGGGATGCTGCGGTCGCGCGAGTCTGGTGCCAGGCAGACATGATCGAATCGTTGGCAGCCCAACGGCGGGCAATCGCCGCAGGCTCGCCGAGATCGGCGTCGGTCAGCTCGCTGAGCCGGATGCGGGTGGGGAGGTCGCTCTCATCGAGCATCAGCGCTCCGGCGTCGGTCATTGGTGCCATCGCGCGGGCGAGCGTGCCTGCCTGGTGCGCATCGAGTCGGTCGAGTTTTGTGACTGGGGTATGGCTGGCTGAACGCACTCTGTGTAACGCAGCGGTCAGATCGGCCTCGATGTGCAGCCAGGAGCGGCAGGCCGCAGGTAGCTCGGCAGTGCGGTGGGTCAGCCAGAGCAGGTGCACGCTGTGATCGGGGCCGATCTCGGCCAGATGCACGAGGCGTGCCAGGTCGAGATCAGGCGAACCGATCACCACGACGATCACGACTGGCATGTGCTCGGGCGGAGCGGCCGCCTGAGTGTGATGATGCACCGGGCGGTCATCGGCCGGCAGGTGTGAGCGCAGCTGCCCTTTCGCACCGGAGCGGGAGCCGACCACCTCTTCGAGTCGACGCATCAGGGCGGCAGCGTCTTCTGATGTGCTGGCGAGGTGGTCGCCGACGACGGGAGAGTGCGGCGATGCGGTGTGCGGCAGCCATTTGAGCCACTGCCACCCGGGCAGTGCAGGCGACGGGCAGAATGCGGCGAGCACGACATCCGCCGGCGAATGCGATGCAGCGATCTGCATGATGAGCGCGCGCAGCGCATCGTGCGCGGCCTCGGTGGTGCCGACGATACCGATTGACCCGGCAGAGAGCAGATGCTCAACCACCGGCACGTCGGTGATGGTGGCGAACCGGTCGCGCAGCGCCACCAGTCTGGCCCACACCTCATCTGGCAGTTCTGCGCGTTCGATGCTTGGTGTCTCGGTCAGACTGAGATCGGTTCCGAGGCCGAAACGCACTTCGAGAAAGGTGCGATGCTCGGGGCGGCGTTGCCACAGCGGTGTGGTTGCGGCCGGGCTCGCACGGTGTCGCACCTCGCGCTCGCGCTGTTGCGACTGACGCAGATCGACCTCGAGTCGGTCGATCGCGCTGCAGAACGCTGCGAGCTCGCGTCGATGTTCGCGGCTCGACACCACTCGATTGTCGAGCCAGCTGGCCAGCAGCGCCAACGGAGCCATGCCGGCAAGTAGCAGACTGTATGGAGACCTCGTGAGCGTGTACATCGCCACTGCGCCAAGCACCGGTACAAGTGCAGCCAGCATCGGCAGACGCGTGCTGCGGCGGCGCTGTGGGGGCGTGGGCAGCTGATGCTGTTCGGCAGTGAACCGAGGTACGACCGCCGGGGCGGGAATCACGGGCGTGCGCGGGGTGAGCAGCGCTTCACGAGTGTTGGTCGCGTGCGGTGCAGCGATGCGCATGAACCGCAGCCTGCGGGTGCCGAGAGTGATCACTTCGCCGTCTCGGATCGGCGCAGAGGTTATGGGGCTGCCGTTGACCAGCACGCCGTTCGCACTGCCGAGATCGTGCAGGCTGGCGGTGCCGTCTTCGGTGATGGCCAGCTTTGCATGGCGTCGTGAAATATCTCGGCTGGCAAGATGCACGCGCAGTTCGGGGTCTCGTCCGATGAGATTCTCACCGGTGACCAGACCGTGGGAGCGGTTTGCTGACATTTCGACCAGTTGCGCGGCGAGGGGATACTGTCGCCGGGCTTCGACCCCTGGTGCGGCCTCGTCAACGAGGGTGACGGTGCACCCCGGCTGCAGAGCCGACTCGCCCACGGTGCGGTGTCGATCAAGGATGACCGGCTTGCCGTGGCCTGCGAGCCGCACACACAGCGTCGCTGGCGTGGCACTCTGAACAGGTTGGTCGTGCCGTGTGGAGGTGCCGGACAGATGAGCCCGCAATCGGTCGGCGATCTCGCCGATGATCGTGCCGGTGTCTGTGGTGATCACGATATCGCGGCACTGACCGGTGGCGTCGAGGGTGCAGGGGATGCGCATCTGCCTTCCTTGGGTGCGAGAGATCGAAGTGGGCGGGCTGCCAGCGTAGGTCGAGGCGAGGGCGTGCTGGGGCATCCATCGGGGTCTGTGGAGAAAAGCGCGCAGCCTTCGGCCTGTGCAGAACCGGTGGTGCGGCAGAGCACCCGGTACCCTAGAGACAGAGTGTGCCCGCTGGTTCGAGGCACCCTGTCGCCGACCGAAAGTGAGACCCGCCGCCGTGTATGTGAAGACGCTGACCCTCAAGGGGTTCAAGTCGTTCGCGCACGCGACCACTTTTCAATTTGAACCTGGTGTTACCGCGGTCGTGGGCCCCAATGGTTCGGGCAAGTCGAACGTGGTTGACGCGCTCGCCTGGGTGATGGGCGAGCAGGGCGCCAAAACGCTGCGCGGCGGCAAGATGGAAGACGTGATCTTCGCCGGCACCGCGAAGAAGGGGCCACTCGGTCGAGCCGAGGTGGTGCTCACCATCGACAACTCCGACGGTGCGCTGCCGATCGACTACACCGAGGTCACCATCAGTCGCACACTCTTTCGCTCCGGCGGCAGCGAATACGCCATCAACGGGCGGTCGTGTCGCCTGCTCGACGTGCAAGAGCTGCTGAGCGACTCTGGCCTCGGGCGTGAGATGCACGTGATCGTCGGGCAGGGGCAACTCGACCAAGTGCTGCGTGCCACCCCGGTCGAGCGGCGCGGCTTCATCGAAGAGGCGGCGGGCATTCTCAAGCATCGGCGGCGCAAAGAGCGCACCGTGCGCAAACTCGAGGCCATGGAGGCGAACCTGCAGCGGGTGAATGATCTCGCCGGCGAACTGCGTCGCCAACTCAAACCGCTTGGCGCTCAGGCCGAGGTGGCGCGATCTGCACAGCAGATTCAGGCGGAGGTACGCGATGCTGAGTCTCGCCTGCTCGCAGCCGAAATCGTGGCTATCGACGAAGATCTGGCGGCACTCGGGCGCAGCCACGGAGACACCACTGATCAGCAGCAGCGTCTGCGTGCGCGGGTCGACGAGCTCAAGGCCGCGCTGGCCGAACTCGAGCGCACCACGGTTTCTGATGAGCTCGAGCGGGCGCGGGATGTCGTTCGTCGCCTTGAAACCCAAGCCGAGCGCTTCAGGTCGCTGCAGTCACTGACAGGTCAGCGTGTGGCGCTGTTGTCGAGTCAGCCGCAGGCGTTCGATCTCGACGCGCCGGCCAAGTTCGCCGAGGCGCAGGCCGCGCAGGTGGCTGCCCGAGAGCTCACTGAGCAGGCTCACGAGCAGTCAGCCACCCTCGACGCGGCCAGGGCACTTACGCTGCAGAGGTTCGAGGCGCTGCAGGCCGTTGACGCTCAGATCGCCGAGCAGTCGGCGCTCATCTCGCGACATGAGCTGCGTCGCACCGAGCTTGCCAACGCCGTCGATCTGGCGGTCGGGCGCATTGAGACGGCCGCTGCGCAATTGACTCGCAGTCAACAGGCCATCACCGAGGCAACCGAACGTCGCGACGCACGCGCCCAAGCGCTCGCTGAGGCGCAGCGCAGCGCTGGCGAGGGCGGCGACAACGACGCGGCCGCCACTCTCGATGCGGCGTACAGTGAGGCGGCTGCGGCGCTCGATGCGCTCGACCGTGAGCTCGCCGAGTTGCGCGATCATCATGCCAAGGCGCGCTCTGAGGCGCAGTCACAGCGCGCTCGGGCACAGGCGCTGGGCATGGCTCTCGATACCAGAGACGGCTCGGCCGCGCTGCTGGCTGAAGATGCCGCAGGGGTGCAGGGATTGGTCGCCGACGCACTGAGCGTCGCACCTGGTCATGAGGCTGCCGTCGCGGCAGCGTTGGGTGCGCTCGCCGAGGCCGTCGTCGTGGACACCCTGCCACATGGGCTTGACGCGCTCGGCACTGCGCGCACCAACGGCCTGGGCCAGGTCACAGCCGTTGTCGCGCAGGCGGCTGCGCCTGTGGCTGAACGCGTGCTCGATGCCCTGCCGCAAGGGCAGCGTTCGCATGTGCAGCACGCGCTCGAAGTCGTCACTGGGCCCAGTGGGATGCTCGCGCTGCTGGCGACCACGGTGATCGTCGATAGCCAGGGCGATGTTGCCGCAGTGGTGGCTGCGCTGCCCTCGGGATGGCAGGCGGTCACGCCAGACGGCGATGTGGTCGCGGCCGGTGTCTTGCGCGGTGGCGGTGAGCTGGGCAGCTCGCGCCTGCAGCTGCTGGCCGAACGCGACGAGGCGACCACGGCATCCGCAGAGGCTGAGCAGGCGACCGAGCAGCTGGCCGAGGCCCTCGAGCAGATGAAACAGCGGCGGGTGCAGGCTCGTGCAACGCGCGACGAGGCGCTGGCCGCATTGCGCGCACACGATGCCCACGCTGCTGAGAGTGCCAAACGACTGAGCTCGTTGCGGGCGCAGGCTGAGGCGGCGCAAGCCGAGCTCGACCGCGTCACCGAGCAGCGCGCCGAGGCGGAGCGTTCCCTGGCCGCACTTGAGGAGGAGGCAGCGAGCGCTCGTCGAGCGCTCGCCGAGTTCGACGATCGGCCTCAGCCGCTCAGCCGAGACATTGATCGTGAGCCTGCGGCGTTGTCGCTTGAAGAGGCTAGGGCTGCTGAGCTTGAGGCACGTGTTGCCGTCGAGACAGTGCGCGAGCGGGCCAAGGCTGAGCAGCGCCGGGCTGAGACGCTGCAACGCGAAGCCGAACAGATGAAGGCGCAGGCGCAGGCGCAGGCGCGTGCGCAGGCGATTCGCAGCATCCAGCTGGAGCGCGCCGAGCACCTGCAGCAGCTGCTGCCCGAGGTGCTGCGACACATCAGTGTGAGTCTTGATCAAGCACGGTTGATCGTGGCCGAGGCAGACGTGCGCAGGCGCCAGCAGCATGCCCGGCTGGGCGAGGTGCGCGCCGAGATCAGCGCAGCGCAGAACGAGCTCGGCGTGCTGATTGAGCGCGCACACGGTCTCGACCTGCGTGAGAATGAACTGCAGCTGCGGCGCAGTGCCGCGGTGGAGCGCGTTGAGGCCGAGCTCGCCGTCGATATCGATGTGCTTGTGGCCGAGTACGGGCCGCACCAGCCCATCCCGCTCACCGGTGATTGGGCAGACGGCGCACAGATCGTCAATCGCGATGAGACCGGTGCACCGACCGAGGCTCCGGCTGACGGTGAGAGCGTCGTGGCTACGGTCGCTTTTGACCGCGAGCAGCAGCGGCTGCGTCTGGTCAAAGCGCAACGTCAGCTGACTCGCTTGGGTCGAGTCAATCCGTTGGCGCTCGAAGAGTTCGCCGCGCTCGAGCAGCGATACACGTATATGAGTGAACAGCTCACCGACTTGCAGAACACCAGGCGAGATCTGCTGGCGATCAGCGCCGAGCTTGACGAGAAGATGCAGGACATCTTCACTGCCGCGTTCGAAGACACGCGACGGGCGTTCGATGAGATCTTCCCCGTGCTCTTTCCCGGCGGCCGAGGAGCGCTGACCCTCACTGAGCCCGACAACCCGCTCGAAACGGGCATCGATGTGGCCATCCGCCCGGCGGGCAAGAAGATCGACCGACTCTCACTGCTCTCGGGCGGTGAGCGATCGCTGGCTGCGGTCGCCCTGCTGGTGGCGATCTTCATCGCTCGACCGAGCCCGTTCTACATCATGGACGAAGTCGAGGCTGCCCTCGACGACGCCAACCTTGGGCGCCTGCTGTCGGTGTTCGAGCGACTGCGCGCCGACTCTCAGCTGATCGTGATCACCCACCAGAAACGCACCATGGAGATCGCCGATGCCCTGTACGGCGTCTCGATGCGTCAAGATGGTGTCTCTGCGGTGGTCGGGCAGCGCCTTGAACGAGAAGAAAACTCCGATGCCGGGCAGCAGACCCCGGCATCTCATGACGATGGGAGTCATTGATGGCCAAATGGTCACTCCGCGGATCGCTGCGCTCGCTGTTCACCGGCGCGCGACCGATCGACGATGAGAGCTGGGAGTCGCTGGAAGACTCTCTGATTCTGGGCGACTTCGGCGCCGATGCCGCCGAGTCGATTGTGACGAATGTGCGCGAGGCCACTGCACGGCTGGCCATCGCTGACGAGCGCGAGCTGCGCAACGTGCTGCGCGACGAGCTCGCCGAGCGACTGGCCGGCAACGATCCCACGCTGCGTCTGACCCGCTCTCCTGACCCCGAAACAGGTCGGCTGCTGCCGGCCGTGGTGCTGCTCGTGGGCGTCAACGGTGTGGGCAAAACCACCACGATCGGCAAGCTCGCGCGCTTCATCACCCGGGCTGGCAAACGCGTGGTTGTCGGTGCTGCCGACACGTTCCGCGCGGCAGCCGTCGAACAAGTGGCCACTTGGGCACAGCGCGCTGGCGCTGATATCGTGCGCCCTCAGCAGCAGGGCCAAGACCCCGCCTCAGTGGCCTATCAGTCGGTGCAGCATGCGATCGCCACCGACGCCGACGTGGTCATCATCGACACCGCCGGACGCCTGCAGACCAAGGCCGGCCTGATGGACGAGCTGACCAAGATTCGCCGTGTCGTCGAGAAGTTGGCTCCCATCAACGAGGTGCTGTTGGTGCTCGACGCCACCACCGGGCAGAACGGCCTCAGCCAGGCACAGGCCTTCGTCGATCATGCCGGGGTCACCGGCATCGTGCTCTCGAAACTCGATGGCTCGGCCAAGGGCGGCTTCGTGGTGGGGGTGCAGCAGACCACGGGCATTCCAGTCAAGCTGATCGGCTTCGGCGAGGGCATCGACGACGTCGCCGCCTTCAACGCCAACACCTTCGCCGCCGAGCTGGTCGGCTGAGTCGAGCGCGAGCCGCAGCCTTCAGGGCAGCTGGTACTCGCCGTCTCTGGTGCGCACAGCTAGGCCGTCGGCAACCAGCGAGGCCAACGCACGCTCGGCCTGCTGTCGGTCTGGGGCATCCTGCAACAGAGCCTCCTGGGCGACCGACTGCTCACTGGCGCGCAGTCTCGACATGATGCGGCCGCGCGCCTGACGGTCGCTGCCTTCGAATCGAGCCTGACGCCGGGGCTTGGGGCCGCTGTGCGCGGGACTGCCCGCCGCCACCCACGCACACATATGCTGCACCGGGCATACGTCGCACTTTGCCGAGCGCGCGGTGCAGATCAGCGCGCCGAGTTCCATCAGTGCATATGACGCGATGCGGGCTGATTCGGGGTCGTTCGGCAGGATGGCCTCGGTCTGCGCATGGTCAGCCGCCGGTTTCGGCGAGCCTGGCTCGGCGTGCCCGCCGATCGCTCGAGCAATGACTCTGCGCACGTTGGTGTCGACCACGGGATGTCGCTGATGGAAGGCGAAGACCAGCACCGCACGTGCCGTATAGTCGCCAATGCCTTTGAGCGCGAGCAGATCGCTCAAGCGGTTGGGCACCTGGCCGTCGTGTTCTGCGCAGATCTGTTGCGCGGCCGCATGCAGCCAGGCGGCGCGTCGCGGGTAGCCGAGCCGGCCCCACGCGCGAATGGCCTCGCCCGCGCCCGCTTGGGCAAGGTCGGTCGGGGTTGGCCAGGCGCGCATCCATTCGTGCCATTTCGGCAGCACGCGATCGACTTGAGTCTGCTGCAACATGAACTCGCTGACCAGTACGCCCCACGGAGTGGCGTCATCGGCGCGCCACGGCAGATCGCGCCGCTGGTCGAGATACCAGGCGCTGACCGCGGCGGTGAAAGCGGTGTCGGCAGGCGGGTTCGGGGAGGCCATCCGTCCACTGTACGTCGCCGCTGTACACTCCTGCCCATCGATCGCGGCGTCTGGGGGCGCAGTTATGAGACGCGCCGCGCCAACACGGCGAACGCATCGCGGCGAGGTGCGCAGCAGAGGGCGATCGATGGGCAGAAAGGTACAGGCTGCCCGCTCAGCTAGGCTGGCAGTGCAGAAAGCACCCGAACTGTGAGAGAGCGAGGCCGCGATGCCAGATCGCGATGACGTGCATTCCCCTCAACCGAACACTTCGCCGCGGCCCGCCGCTGGTATCGAGGGTGTGCTGCCAGTGCCGCCACCGCTGCCGTTCGGCGCACGGGGCAATGTGCCCAAGCGCGTCGGCATCTTGACGTCAGGCGGCGACTGCCCGGGTCTGAACGCGGTCATCCGCGGGGCGGTGCTCAAGGGCACCGAGGTTTACGGTCAACAGTTCGTTGGCTTTCTCGACGGGTGGCGTGGGCTGATCGAGGCCGACTATGTCGAGCTCGATCGCACTCGGGTGCGAGGCCTGGCCAAAGAGGGTGGCACCATTCTCGGCACCTCGCGCATCGGCCCCTATCGCACTCCCGACGGGCAGCCGGAGCGAATTCTGGCCAGCCTGCGCGAACACGAGATCGACGCGGTAATCGCCATCGGCGGCGACGGCACTATGCGTGCGGCGAATCTGCTGCAAGACGACGGCCTGCCCATCGTCGGGGTGCCGAAAACCATCGACAACGATCTCGATGGCACCGACTACTCATTCGGGTTCGACACTGCAGTCTCGATTGCCACGGAGGCTATTGATCGTCTACGCACCACAGGCAATGCGAATAAGCGATGCATGATCCTCGAGGTGATGGGGCGCAACGCCGGCTGGATCGCTCTGCACGCCGGCACCGCGGGCGGAGCGCATGCCATTTTGATTCCCGAGGCTCCGGAGAGTCTCGATCAAATCTGCGAATGGGTGAGCGCGGTGCGAGCCCGTGGTCGTTCGCCCATGGTGGTGGTGGCCGAGGGGTTCACGCTGCCCGAACAGGCTCAGGCGTACTCAGACAAGGGGCTCGACGGCTTTGGGCGCCCGCGGCTCGGTGGCATCGCCGAGGTGCTCGCCCCACTGATCGAAGAGCGCACCGGCGTGGAGAGCCGGGCCACCGTGCTGGGACACATCCAGCGCGGGGGAGTGCCGACGGCATTCGACCGCGTGCTGGCCACTCGGCTCGGCATCGCGGTCATCGAGCTGGTGGCTCGTCGTCAGTGGGGGCGCATGGTGGCGCTCGCGGGCACAGACATCGTCAGTGTCGACTTCGACGCGCTGGCCGAGACTAAGTCGGTGCCGAGCGGCCGCTATGACGAGGTGCGGGTGCTCTTCGGCTAGGGCGCCGATGGCCGAACGACGCATGCCTCACGGTGGCCCGTTGTCGGCCATCATTCTCAGGTAGAATCGCTTCGATATGGCTACTTTCTCGAATCTCTCCGAACGTCTCGTCGATACGTTCAAGCACCTTCGCACCAAGGGCAAGCTGTCGCCGGCTGACGTCGACGCCACGGTCCGCGAGATCCGCCGCGCGCTGCTCGACGCCGACGTCGCGCTCAGCGTGGTGAAAGACTTCACCGCCAAAGTGCGTGAGCGCGCGCTCTCTGATGAGGTGAACCAGGCGCTCAACCCCGCCCAACAGGTGGTGCAGATCGTCGATGAAGAGCTCACTGCGATTCTCGGCGGCGAGACCCGTCGTCTGCGCTTTGCCAAGCAACCACCGACGGTCATCATGCTTGCGGGTCTGCAGGGCGCCGGCAAAACCACATTCGCCGGCAAACTTGCACGACATCTGCGCGGCGAGGGCCACACTCCGATTCTGGTCGCCTGTGACCTGCAGCGCCCCAATGCGGTGCAGCAGCTGCAGGTGGTCGGCGAGCAGGCCGATGTGCCGGTGTTCGCTCCTGAACCCGGCAACGGCAAGGGTAATCCAGTCAAGGTCGCCAAGCAGTCGATCGCGTTCGCGCGCGACAAGCAGCACGACGTGGTGATTATCGACACCGCCGGTCGACTGGGCGTCGACGCCGAGCTCATGAAGCAGGCCGGCGACATCCGCAAGGCGGTCGACCCCGACGAAGTGCTGTTCGTCATCGACGCCATGATCGGTCAAGACGCAGTGGCCACAGCTCAGGCGTTCAACGAAGGAGTCGACTTCACCGGCGTGGTGCTCTCCAAGCTCGACGGCGACACCCGCGGCGGTGCTGCGCTGTCGGTGGTCAGTGTCACCGGCAAACCGATCCTCTTCGCCTCGACGGGCGAGCGTCTCGAAGACCTCGAGGTGTTCCATCCTGATCGCCAGGCCCGGCGCATCCTCGACATGGGCGACGTACTCACCCTGATCGAGCAGGCGCAGCGCACCTTCGACGAAGAAGAGGCCCGCAAGGTCGCCGACAAGATCGCGCGCGACGCTTTCACTCTCGACGACTTTCTCGAGCAGATGCAGCAGCTCAAGAAGATGGGCTCGATGAAGAAAATGCTGTCGATGATCCCGGGTGCGGCGAGCATGCGGGCTCAGCTCGATCAGTTCGACGAGTCACAGATCACTCGCACTGAGGCCATCATCCAGTCGATGACCAAAGCCGAACGCAACAATCCCAAGCTGCTCAACGGCTCCCGTCGCCTGCGCATCGCCAATGGCTCGGGCACGACGGTCAGCGAGGTCAACCAGCTGGTGCAGCGCTTCGAGCAGGCCGCCAAGATGATGAAAAGCGTCGCCCGCGGTGGCGTGCCGAACATCCCGGGCATGGGTGCGTTGGGCCACGGCGGTCGCAAGGCCGTCAAGAAGGGCAAAAAAGGCAAGCAGGCCTCGAAAGCTCGCAGCGGCAATCCGGCAAAGCGGGCTGCGCAGGAGGCTGCGGCCGAGCAGCGCGGTGCGAGCACCGGTACCAGCGCGCCCGGCCAGTCATTCGGCGGCTCCGCGTTTGGTGGCGGCACGCCACCCATCGATCCGGATCAGATTCCCGGCCTCGGCGGGCTCTTCAAGAAGTGACCGCGTGCCAGCTGCCTCAGGGCAGCGGCACGCCGGCGTCGAACTCGGCCACCAGAGCGTCAACGACGGTCGTGAGATCGTCGTTGTTGCGTGAGGCCACCCGCAACTGTCGCTGGTAGCTCGCTCCGCCGCGAATGATCGTCTCGACGTCGGCCAGCTGACGTTCGCAGCCCAGGCGGCGAGCCACGGGCTGCCACTGCTCGAGCAGGCGCCACGTATCTTCGACCACGCTGCGCTCGTTGAGGTCGGAGTCGGCAATGAACACGGTGGGCAGGCCGTATCGGCCAGCGCGCCACTTGTTCTCGCGCACCACCCACGAGGGTAGGGCGTCAAAGGTCTCGCCGTCACTCAGACGCTGATTCAGATCGTCGACGGCGCACTGTGTGAAGGCGGTGAGTGCCCCGATCTCGAGGAGCGTCGGCACACCGTCTGCGATGCGACTCTCGAGCGTGCCGAAACGCGGTGCGGGCCGAACATCCCACCGAATCTCATTGAGATCTTCGATCACACCAGTCTTCAGGGCGCCGGTGGCATACTCCTCGAACCCGCTCCAATCGGGGTACTGCACCGGCAGGCCGGCGGTCGGCAGCTGGCGGAACATCATTGCGCGATTCGACGCGTACCCGGTGTTCACTCCCTCCCACCACGGGCTGGAGGCGCTGAGTGCCTGCAGGTGCGGCAGGTAGTAGAGCAGAGCATTGAGCATCGGCATGGCCTTGTCGACCGAGTCGATGCCCACGTGTACGTGCAGCCCGTAGATCGACATCAGCCGACCCCACCATTGCGTGCGGTCGATCAGTTTCTGATAGCGCTCGTTGTGCGTGTATTCCTGCTCGCAGGCTTTGGCAAACGGGTGGGTTCCGGCACAGAGGATGCCGAGGTCGCGCCGGTCTGCCTGCCTGCGCAGCGCTTGGGCGACGTCGTCGATTTCGGCGAGTGCGCCCTCGACGCGGTGATGCACACCGGTGACGATCTCGACAGTGTTGCGCAACAGCTCTTTGCTGAGTCTGCGGTGCTCGGGCGTGCCCTCGAGAGCATCTGCCAGTTCGTCGGCACGAGGAACGGGTGCTCGAGTCTCGCGATCGACCACGACGACCTCCCACTCGACACCGATGGTCGAGCGTTCTGACTGTGCAAAGTCGATGCGCATGTCCTCAGCGTAGCGGGTGCGGTGTGCCACATTTCACCACACGACGGTATTTGTGGCAGAATGGTGAGTCGATATCCGTGCTGGCATCAGACCCTCTAACTCCGGTGCCTGCGCGACCATCAGAGCTTTGCGTCGGTTGGGCCCACTCCTGCCGGCAGGGTTCGCCCCACAGTGTCAAAACAGGAGAATTGTGTCTGTCAAAATCCGTCTGAAGCGCTTCGGCAAGATCCACGCCCCGCAGTACCGTGTGGTCGTGGCCGATTCGCGCACCAAGCGCGATGGCCGTGTCATCGAAGAGATCGGTCGCTACGTGCCCACGCAGCACCCCTCGCTCATCGAGATCGACGGCGAGCGCGCTCAGTACTGGCTGTCGGTCGGTGCTCAGCCCACTGAGCAGGTGCTCGCGCTGCTGAAGCTCACGGGTGACTGGGCTGCGTTCAAGGGCGAGAAAGACACCGCCAGCAAGGTGCAGACCCCCGAGGCCAAGACCGCCTTCACCCCTGACGCCGGCAAGAAGTCGGTCATCCAGCCCAAGGCCGAGAAGAAGGCCGAAGAGGCTCCCGCCGAGGCTGACGCCGCTGCTGAGACCACCGAGGCCTGAGCATGCTGGAACAGGCTGTTGACCACCTGGTCAGAGGTATTGTCGAACACCCCGATGACGTGCTCGTCGACGAGCGCAACACCTCGCGGGGTGATGTCATCGAAGTGCGCGTCGCACCCGACGACTTGGGCCGTGTCATTGGCCGTTCCGGTCGCACCGCGCAGTCGCTGCGCACCGTTGTCGATGCACTTGCCGGCTCACGCCGTGTGCGGGTGAACATCGTCGACACCGACGCATAATGCAGCTGCGCATCGCACGCCTCACCAAGCCGCACGGGCTCAAAGGGGGGCTCAAAATTGAGCTCTACACCGATGAGCCCGAGCGGCGTCTGGTCTCTGGGGCGACCTTTGATCTGCAGGTTCCAGAAACCTCCGACTGGCACGGCCGACAGCTGAAGCTCAATGAGCTGCGCTGGTACAACGGCCATCCTGTGGCCTTCTTCGAGGGCATCGGCGACCGCACCGCGGCCGAGTCGGTGACCAAGGCCATCCTGACCATCGAACACGACGAGACCGAGCTGCCCGAAGAGGCCGACGCCTGGTACGACCACCAGCTGGTGGGTCTTACTGTTGTGCGAGACGGCCAGCCGGTGGGCGAAGTGGTGCGTGTCGATCACCTTCCCGCGCAAGATGTGCTGGCGCTCAAAACCACCGATGGCGCTGAGGTGCTGTTGCCATTCATCGGTGCATTTGTGCCCGCGGTTGACATTGTCAAAGGCGAAGTCACCATCACCCCGCCCGGCGGCCTGTTCGAGCCTGCCGACGACGGTGAGCAAGAAGCCGACGAAGTGCCCGAGGCTGACCTCGCCGAGGCAGAGACCGGCCTATTCGTGCTCGAGCAGAAGGCGCGTCGCGAGGCGAAGGCGGCGGCCGCAGCCGCATCCCAGACCACAGAACACTGACCCGTGCGCATCGACATCATCTCGATCTTTCCTGAATACTTCGAACCGCTGCGCTTATCGCTGGTCGGCAAGGCGGTTGAGCGCGGGCAGCTCGATGTGCGAGTGCACCAGCTGCGCGACTTCACCCACGATGTGCATCGCACTGTCGACGACACTCCGTACGGCGGCGGCGCAGGCATGGTGATGAAACCCGAGCCGTGGGGCGAGGCGCTCGACACCGTGCTCGCCGATGCTTACGATCCGCTCGTGCTGTTCACCACACCGGCCGGCAGCGTGCTGACTCAGGCACGTGCCCAGCAGTTGTCTGCTGAAGCGCACCTCGTATTCTGCTGCGGGCGCTACGAGGGCATCGATCAGCGCGTGGTCGACTACGCGGCCGCGCGTTGGCGCGCCGGTGAGATCAGCATTGGCGACTACGTGCTCAACGGTGGCGAGGTCGCCGTACTCGTGGTCGTCGAGGCCGTCGCCAGGCTCATTCCAGGCGTGATCGGCAACCCGCAGTCTCTCGACGAAGAGTCGCACAATCGCGGTCTGCTTGAGCACCCCAGCTACACAAAACCGGCCAGCTGGCGCGGTCTCGATGTGCCCGAGGTGCTCACCCAGGGCAACCATCGGGCGATCGCCGAGTGGCAGCAGGTGGCCAGTCTCGAGCGCACTCAACGCATGCGTCCTGATCTGCTGAGTGAGCATCCTGACGACGCGCCGGATGCGCACATTTGATTTGCGCCCCTTTTTTATGCGAGACTAAGTGACTGTGTCTTGGCCCAGCCTCTGCCGTGGGGGAGCATCGGGTCGGCGCAACCGACAAACACAGAGTCCGTGACTGACCTGCGGCAGGCACAGAGAGCGAACCCAGCATGAGCAACATCCTCGATCAGGTTGACGCAGCGTCCCTGAAGAGCGACATTCCCGACTTCCGCGCCGGCGACACCGTCAAGGTGCACGTCAACATCATCGAAGGCAACCGCAGCCGTATCCAGGTGTTCCAGGGCGTTGTGATCAAGCGTCAGGGCGCTGGTGTGCGTGAGACCTTCACCGTTCGCAAGATCTCCTTCCAGGTCGGCGTCGAGCGCACCTTCCCCGTGCACTCGCCGGTCATCGACAAGATCGAGCTGGTCTCGCGTGGCGACGTGCGTCGTGCCAAGCTGTACTACCTGCGCAAGCTGCGCGGCAAGGCTGCGAAGATCCGCGAGAAGCGCTGATCTCCCGAGCTTTTTGAGGCCAGTGGGGCACCGGTGAATCTGGTGTCGCACTGGCCTCTGTCATACTTTCTATGCACTGATCAGGAAGGCCGATTCATGAGCGCAGACGAGACCGATCCCCGTTCGGTCGAGCCGCTCGACACCTCTGACGTCGTCGAATCGGCCGAACCGCCGCTGCCCGAACAGCCCACTCGTCGCGAGCTTCGAGCCGAAGAAGCCGAGGCACCACGGCCACGCTCATTCTGGCAGGGTGTGCGCGATCTGCTGGTCATCATCGTGGTGGCCGTGCTCATCTCGACACTGCTCAAAGCGTATGTTGTGCGCACGTTCTACATTCCCTCGGGCTCGATGGAACCGACGCTCGAGGTCGGCGACCGTGTGCTGGTGAGCAGACTCTCGCCCACGCCGCTGTCGCTAGAACGTGGCGATGTGGTGGTGTTCAGCGACCCCGGTGGCTGGCTGTCGAACCCTCCGGCGCAGACAGGCGGCGTGCTTGGTACACTGCAGTCAGCGCTGACCTTCGTTGGCTTGGGTGACTCTGATTCGCATCAGTATCTGGTCAAACGCGTCATCGCGCTGGGCGGCGACCATATCGTGTGCGCTGCGGTCGGCGAACAGATCACCGTGAACGGTGTGGCGATTGATGAGACTTCTTACATTGCCGCCGGCGCGACGCCATGCGTGCGCACCTTCGATGTGCAGGTGCCTGAAGACTCCATGTGGGTCATGGGCGACAACCGTGGCAACTCTCGCGATTCCAGCTTCCACACCGATGACCCAGGTGAGGGCACTGTGCCGGTGTCAAATGTGGTCGGGCGCGCCTTTTTGGTGACCTGGCCGTTCGAACGGTTCGGCGGCATCGATGCTCACCACGACGTGTTTGATCAGGTGCCCGACACGGCATCGGCGGATGCCCAGTGACCGTCTGTGACCCGACGCTCGAGCTCGAGCGTGACCTGCTCGAGTCTGGGGCAGACGTCGTCATCGGCTGCGATGAGGTGGGGCGCGGCGCGATCGCCGGGCCGGTGACCGTGGCGGCGGCGGCGATTGGGCCATCCTTGGTGGCTTGGCCGGCCGGGCTGCGCGACTCGAAGATGCTCAGTGACACCAAACGACATGCGTTGTTTGAGCCGGTGGGGCAGTGGGTGCGCGCGTGGTCGGTGACGTCACTCGATGCCGAACGCGTCGACGCCGACGGTATCGTGGCCTGCCTGCGTGATGCTGCGGTCACCGCAGTCGCCCGGGTGTTGCGCGGGATGCCCGAGCTGGCCGACGGCACGAAGGTTGCGGTGATTCTCGACGGCACGTCTGACTGGCTGAGTGCGGGGCTGAAAGAGATCGTCGACCCGGGGCTCGAAGTCACTGTGCAGGTTCGGGCCAAGGCCGACCGTGACTGTGCCATCGTCTCTGCGGCGAGCGTTCTGGCCAAGGTTGAACGTGACGACCACATGTTGCGCATGGCCGAGGCGTTTCCTGGCTATGGGTGGGAGCGTAACCGAGGGTACGGATCGCGTGCCCACTACGAAGCGATTGCACAGCTTGGTGTGACCCCGCTGCATCGGCGCAGCTGGCTGCATGCGAGCACAGACCGGGTAGAGTGAGGGAGCGATGGAACCCCAAGATTTCGACGATTACGAACGCGAGGCCGAGCTGGCCCTGTACCGCGAGTACCGCGATGTCGTGCATATGTTCAAGTACGTCATCGAGACCGAGCGGCGCTTCTATCTGGCTAACGAGGTCAAACTTGAACGACGTGATGTGGGGGCAGACTTCTACATCGAGCTGTCGCTGACCGATGTGTGGGTGTGGGACATCTACCGATCTGATCGCTTCGCCAAGCAGGTGCGCGTGATCACCTACAAAGACGTCAACGTCGAGGAGCTCACCGCTCACGACCTCGAGCTGCCCAGCGAGCTCTCTCTCGACGAACAGTGATCGACAGGGTGTCATTTCTCGACATCGACGACTGATTCTGCACAGGCGCGATTTGTGGTGAATTTCTCCACAGTCGCCGCTCACCCCTTTTCTGGGCGTATTTCGGCGCAGAGACTGGGCGCATGCAGCAGAGCACCCAATTGACCCCAGATCGCTCGCCAGAGCCCCAGCAGGCCATCGGCGAAAACAACCACGCCCAAGCAGACGGTCACACACTGACCCTCGGCGAGCGGGGCGAGCAAATTGCCGCCTCGTTTCTGGCCGACAAGGGCTACCGAATCGTCGCCCGCAACTGGCGAAGTTCGCGCCATGGTGAGATCGACATCATCGCCTGGCATGGCGACACCTTGGTGTTCGTCGAGGTGAAGACCCGCAGCGGAGAGCGATTCGGGTCGCCCTTTGAAGCGATCACCGCACGAAAGGTGCATCGTCTGCGGCGACTCATCGGGCTGTGGCTGGCCAGCCACTCGATCAGCCCGGCTCGGGTTCGCCTCGATGCTGTGGGTGTGCGGGTTCGTGCCGGCGAGATCAGCATCGAGCATCGTGAGGCGCTGCGATGAGTCTCGGACGAGTGCACAGCGTCTCTCTGCGCGGCCTGAGCGGCACGCTCGTCGACATCGAGGCCGATATCAGCTCGGGGCTGCCCAGCATGCGCATCGTGGGGTTGGCAGACACTGCCGTGAGCCAGGCCGAGCACCGGGTGCGAGCGGCGTTCGCGAATTCCGGTCTGAGTTTTCCTGACACACGTGTGACGGTGAACCTGGCCCCGGCCGGCGTGCCCAAGCACGGTACAGCTTTTGACGCAGCCATTGCCGTGGCCATCTTGCGTGCGCAGGGCGCTGTTCCGCACGAAGAACGTGACGCTGATGTCGTCGTCATCGGCGAGGTCTCACTCGACGGGCGCATTCTGCCGGTACGGGGCGTGCTGCCCAGCGTGCTGGCCGTGCGAGAGCAGACCTCTCGGGTGATTGTGCCGCGCGCAAACTTGGCTGAGGGCAGACTCGTCGACGGTCTCGAGGTTCAGGGTGCAGCCTCTTTGCGAGACCTGGCCAGATCGTTGGGGGCAGACCTTGGCGGCGAGGCGCTGTCTGAGTCAGACGAACCTGACCTTCAACCCGCGCCGAGTGCTCCAGCACCTGAAGACCTCGGTGATCTGGCCGACGTCATCGGACAGCCCGAGGCAGTCGAGGCCCTGATTGTGGCAGCTACAGGTCGTCATCACATGCTCATGGTCGGCAGCCCCGGCGCAGGCAAGACGCTGCTGGCCAAATGCCTGCCGGGTGTGCTGCCGCCGCTCAGCCGAGCAGAAGCACTTGAAGCCACGGCACTGCGTTCGCTGGCAACCCAGACAGGTGTGCAGAGTCTGGTGCGTCTGCCACCACTTGAGGCACCGCATCAAAGTGTGACGATCACCGCGCTGCTGGGTGGTGGAGGCATCCCGCGTCCGGGCGTGGCATCGTTGAGCACCCATGGTGTGCTCTTTCTTGACGAGGCACCCGAGTTTCGCTCAGAGGTACTCGATTCCCTGCGGCAGAGCCTCGAATCAGGGCGCATCATCGTGCACCGTGCCGCGGCTGTCAGTGAGTTTCCCGCTTCCTTTCAGCTCGTGTTGGCTGCCAATCCGTGCCCGTGTGGCAACGCGATGAGCACTGATGTGGCGTGCACGTGCACCCCTCAGGTCAGACAGCGATACCTGCGTCGACTCAGCGGGCCATTGCTTGATCGCATCGATGTGCAGGTGCGTATGCAGCGTGTGCGCCATATCGAGCGTGCAGACGACGTGCGAGTGACGAGCGCAGCAACTCGCGAACGGGTCGTTGCCGCACGTGCTCGCGCGGCGGCCAGGCTAGAGCCCTTCGGCGTGGCTGTCAATGCACATGTGCCCGGAGACGTGCTGCGGTCGGCGCTGCGGCTGGCACCCACAGCGACGGCAACGCTCGACAATGCGCTCGACCGAGGACTGCTCACTCTTCGTGGATACGACCGCGCACTGCGTGTGGCCTGGTCGATCGCCGATCTTGCCGATGCAGATCGTCCTGAGCCGGCACACATCGCGCAGGCGCTGCAATGGCGGAGGGCAGCAGCATGAGCGTTCTGCAGGAATTCTCACGAGTGCACGGGCTCGATGACAGCCAGGTGGAGCAACTGCTCAATGACATCGCACAGCTGAGAGCTGGCCACGCTCTCGAGGCTGAGCTTACGCAAGAGGCGCTCGCGGCCATTTGGTGGTCGGGGCTCATCGAACCCGGAGATGGCTCGGCTGGCAGCCTCATCGCACGATTCGGTCTGATCGATGGCATTCACCAGGTGGCACGCTGGTTGCGCAGTGAAGCCACGCCTTCGCTGGCCACTGAACATGGCGGCGATCTGCGCGCCGCGTTGAGACGCTGGCGACCCCGCTTTGACGATGGGGCTTTGGTGCAGGCGATTCGCTCAGCGACCTCGCTGCACGCGCGCCTGCTGCTGCCGAGTGATCCGATGTGGCCCAGCCGTCTGAACGATTTGGGGGTGCACGCACCGCCGTGCCTCTGGGCGGTCGGTGACGTCTCACTTCTTGACCAAGCTCGTACTGCTGCCATCGTCGGCTCTCGGGCCGCCACAAACTACGGGGTCGAGGTGTGTGCCGAGATCGTACAGCAGCTGACCGCTCAACAGTTCGTCATCGTCTCAGGCGGAGCCTATGGCATCGACCGACAGGCCCATCACAGTGCACTCGCTGCCGGCGGGCGCACAATCGCCGTGCTCGCCGGCGGCATCGACCGACTGTACCCTGCAGGCAATGAGGCGCTGCTGCGCCGTATCGCAGCCGAGGGCTGTCTGATCGCCGAGCAGGCACCGGGCATCGCTCCCTCTCGCTGGCGCTTTCTCGCCCGCAACAGAATCATTGCTGCGCTTGCCGGGGTGACCATTGTCGTCGAGGCGGGGGCACGGTCTGGGGCGCTGAACACCGCACACCATGCAGCGCAGCTTGGTCGCCCGTTGAGTGCGGTACCCGGCAGCGTGCACTCCGCCTCATCAGTAGGCACCAACAGACTGATTCGCGATGGCCTGGCCCAACTCGTCACCGACGCCCGAGACGTCTTAAGCTTGCTGACCGCTGAACCCCTGCTGCAGTATGACGAGCGCGAAGGGCTCAGAGCCGAGCTCGTGAGGCTTCTTGACGCGCTCGACGATCGACATGCGCGTACGGTGCTGCACCTGGCCCGCCTCAGCGGTCTCGACGAGTCGACGGTGCGTGCAGGGCTCGCTGAGCTGGCCCTGCTTGAGCAGGCCCGTTGCGACGATGCCCCAGACCCGCGCTGGCGGCGCACTCCGCAACAATCCTGACCCTGCGTGGCATGCTGGACGCATGATCACCCTTGCTCAGGCAGTCGAGGCCTTCACAGTGTGGAACCGTGACGTACGTCGCCTGTCAAACAACACGATTCGCGCCTACGGCAGTGCACTGGGTGATTTCACCGCTCAGTGCCGTGCACAAGTGCGCGACGATGTGGCGGCGCTTTGCCTCGATGATCTCCGCGACTGGCTGTGGCAAGGGCAGCAGCGTGGCCTGGCACGAAGCACGCTCGCACATCGCTCGGCAGTTGCACGCTCATTTGGGCGCTGGCTCTACGAGCAGCAGCTGGTCGAGACCGATCCGGCTGCCCGTCTGCAGGCAGCCCGCAGTGGTCGCACGCTGCCGGTGGTGCACTCGCGGGCCACCATGCGACGTCTGCTCGATGATGCGGGCGCGGCAGCCCAGACAGGTGAGCCGACGCTGGTGCGCGACTGGGCCATCTTTGAGCTGCTCTATGCCTCGGCCCTGCGTGTATCTGAGCTCACTGGGTTGAGCGTCGACGATCTCGACCTTGATCGGCGCACGGTGCGCGTGATCGGCAAGGGCGATCGTGAACGGGTTGCGCCCTTCGGTGAAGATGCCGGTCGAGCCCTGCAGCAGTACCTCGTGCAGGCCCGTGGGCAGTTGATGGCGCGGGCAGATCACGCGCTGCCGCAACATCGTGGGCATGCACTGTTTATCGGCGACACTGGTACGGCCATGGGTGCACGGAGCGTGCGGCGTGTGGTGACAGATGCCCTCGCTGCACAGCCAGGAGCACGTGAAGCCGGGCCGCACTCGTTTCGTCATACGGCGGCCACGCATATGCTTGACGGCGGAGCAGACCTGCGCACAGTGCAAGAGATGCTCGGACACGCGAGCATCGGCACCACACAGATCTACACGCACGTCTCAAGTGCACAGCTGGCCTCGGCATACCTGCAGGCTCACCCGCGGGCCTGATGACTTTGGGGCAGCGGCAGGAGCACCGAATGCTCGAGGCCCTCGATCAGCAGCAGGGGAGACACATACTCGTCGCCCAGGCGGGCCCCCAAGTGCAGCGCACGCCCCGAGCCATGGGGGAGGTCTGCCACTGTGCCGACGGTCTGGCCCCGAGCCACCACCTCACCCACCACCAGTGGTGAGTCGACCGGCTCAAAGCTCGATCGCCATCCGTTGGCATGGGTGATGGTGAGCACTGGTCGATCGACCACCCAGCCCACAAAGGAGACCACGCCATCGTCGACCGCGAGCACAGGGGAGCCGGAGGTCGCGGCGAGGTCGAGGCCCCGATGGCCCGCTCCATATGGGTGTGGGGGTGCCTCGAAGTCGCGCGACACGGTGACCGGGCCAGCGAGCGGCCAACTCCAGCACGGTGCACCGTCGCAAGGCACGTCGGCCTGCTCGAGGGCGGCGGCTGCACTGAAGGCGTGTCCGCAGAGAATGGCAGTGACGAGCAATACGGTGAGCACCAACCACTCCGGAGGCTTCGCGCCGGCCGGGAGTGAGACTGGTTGGGGCTGGGGCAGTCGGCAGCGATTCATATTCACAGCGTGGCGGGGGTGCGCGGCCTGGGCTAGGCCTGTGTCAAGGTTGTGCACGGATTCGTCGAAATCGCCGCCTGTGTACAGCGAGTCAGAAGTGACACGACTCGGCGCGCTGGGATATGCTTGGAAGAGCGGCAGGGCTGTGCCCTGCTGACTTCGCGTGTCTGAATATCTCGCACTTCCACCGGTCCACGAAAGTGGCGGAGGTGCGGCCAGACACCAGGGCGGACGCCGACCGGTGATCCGCGACCAACCGCAATATGCGTGCAATACGCAGAACAGGAGACACGGTCATGGCCGTCGTTACCATTCGCCAGCTGCTTGACAGCGGCGTGCATTTCGGGCACCAGACCCGCCGCTGGAACCCCAAAGTCAAGCGCTTCATCTTCACTGAGCGCTCGGGCATTTACATCATCGACCTGCAGAAGTCGCTCGGCTACATTGATGCCGCGTACGACTTTGTCAAGCAGACGGTCGCTCACGGCGGCACGATTCTGTTCGTCGGCACCAAGAAGCAGGCTCAGGAGGCCATTGCTGAGCAGGCAACTCGCGTCGGCCAGCCTTACATCAACCATCGCTGGCTTGGTGGTCTGCTGACCAACTTCTCGACTGTGCACAAGCGCCTGCAGCGCCTGAAAGAACTCGAAGAGATCGACTTCGATGATGTTGCCGGCTCGGGGCGCACCAAGAAAGAGCTGCTGATTCTCAAGCGCGAGAAAGACAAGCTCGAGAAGACCCTCGGTGGCATCCGCAACCTGTCGAAGACTCCCTCGGCTCTGTGGGTCGTCGACGCCAACAAAGAGCACCTGGCCATTCAAGAGGCCAAGAAGCTCGGCATCCCGGTGGTCGCCATCCTCGACACCAACATTGACCCCGACGACATCCAGTACCCGATCCCGGGCAACGATGATGCAATTCGCTCAGTCTCGCTGCTGACCAAGATCGTTGCTGACGCTGCTGCTGCCGGCCTCGTCGAGCGCCACAGCAAAGACGACTCCAACGAGGCAGCCGAGCCACTGGCCGAGTGGGAGCGCGAGCTGCTCGCTCAGGGTGACACTCAGGCCCCGGCTGCTGAGGCTGCGCCTGAGGCGGCTGCTGAGCCCACCACCGACGAGAAGTGATCTGAGAGAACAAGAGGACTCTGAATAATGGCGAACTACACTGCCGCTGATGTGAAGGCACTGCGCGAGCGCACCGGCTCGGGCATGCTTGATTGCAAGAAGGCCCTCGACGAGGCCGAGGGCAACGTCGAGAAGGCCGTCGAGCTGCTGCGAGTCAAGGGCCTGAAGGGCGTGGCCAAGCGCGAGGGTCGCACCACGACCAACGGGCTGATCGCAGCCAAGGTCGACGGCCGCAAGGGCTACCTGATCGAGCTGGCCTGCGAGACCGACTTCGTGGCCAAGAACGAGCGCTTCATCGAGCTTGCCGAGCAGGTGCTGACCGCCGTCGCCGAGGTTGGCGCTGCTGACCTTGCCGCTGCCGTGGCTGCACCGGTCGAGGGCAAGACTGTCGAAGATCTGATCACCGACGTGAGTGCGATCATCGGCGAGAAGCTCGAGCTGCGTCGCCTGACCCAGATCGAGGCCGACCGCTTCGCTGTCTACCTGCACCGCACCAGCCCCGATCTGCCCCCGCAGCTCGGCGTGCTCGTCGGCTACGCAGGTGACGACTCCGAGACCGCGCACTCGATCGCCCAGCACATCTCGTTCGCTGATCCGCAGTACCTGACCCGCGAAGAGGTGCCCGCAGACCAGGTCGACAACGAGCGCCGTCTGGCCGAAGAGACTGCACGTAACGAGGGCAAGCCTGAGCAGGCCATCTCTCGTATCGTCGAGGGTCGCCTCAACGGCTTCTTCAAGACGGTTGTGCTGCCCGACCAGGAGTACGCACGCGACCACAAGCTCAGCATCGCTCAGGTGCTCAAAGACTCCGGTCTGACGGTCAACGCCTTCGCGCGTTTCCGCGTCGGACAGTAGTCGTCCACGGGGTGTTCAGCTGTGTGTCTTCACACGGCTGAGCACCCCGTGGCACACACCCAGCAGTTGAGCATCGGCCGGCGGGCCGACCTGATCGAAGGAGATACGCGTGACCATCGAACGACGTCGTCGAGTTCTGCTGAAACTCTCGGGTGAAGCTTTTGGCGCTGGTAGCTTGGGAGTCAACCCCGATGTCGTCAGCGCCATCGCGCGTCAGGTGGCCATCGCCTCGCGTACGGTCGAAGTGGCGATCGTTGTTGGTGGCGGCAATTTCTTCCGAGGCGCCGAACTCTCGCAGCGCGGTATGGATCGTGCTCGTGCTGATTACATGGGCATGCTGGGTACCGTCATGAACGCACTGGCCCTGCAAGACTTTCTGCAGCAGGCAGGTGTCGACACTCGTGTGCAGTCTGCGATTCAGATGACGCAGGTCGCCGAATCCTACATTCCGCTGCGTGCCATCCGTCATCTTGAAAAGGGTCGCGTGGTGGTATTCGGTGCCGGCGCAGGCCTGCCATATTTCTCCACCGACACGGTCTCGGCTCAGCGCGCCCTCGAGATCCGTGCCGATCAAGTGCTGTTCGCGAAGAACGGCGTTGACGGCGTCTACACCGCCGATCCCAAGAAAGACCCCACCGCCACCAAGATTGAGCGCATCGCCTACAATGACGCGCTGGTGCGCGGTCTCAAAGTGGTTGATTCCACCGCCTTTAGCCTGTGCATGGACAACGCTCTGCCCATGCGCATCTTCGGCATGGATGACATCGAGAACATCACACGAGCCATTCAGGGAGCCGAAATCGGCACCCTGGTCAGCGCAGAGGGCTGACACCACCGCAGGCGAAGGAGCAGCAATGATCAACGAAATCATCAGCGACACCAAGACGAAGCTGGCGAAAGCAGTCGAGGTGGCACGCGACGACTTTGCACAGGTGCGTACTGGGCGCGCCAACCCGGTTCTGTTCCAGAAGATCGCCGTTGACTACTACGGCACTCCTACGGCGCTCGAGCAGCTTGCCTCGTTGCAGAATCCTGAGGCGCGCACGCTGATCATCACGCCCTACGACAAGTCGGCGCTGCACGAGATCGAGAAGGCCATTCGCAATGAGCCGAATCTTGGCGTGAACCCCACCAACGACGGCAGCATCGTGCGTGTCGTGCTGCCGGAGCTCACAGAAGAGCGCCGCCGCGAATACGTGAAGCTAGTGCGCACCAAAGCAGAAGATGCTCGAGTCGTTGTGCGAAATCTCCGTCGCAAGGCCAAAGACGAGCTCGATGCGCTTAAGGGCGAGATCGGTGATGACGACATCGCGCGTGGCGAAAAAGAGCTCGAAGCGCTGACCAAGACCTATATCGAGCAGATCGACGAGTCGCTGGCTCGTAAGGAGAGCGAGCTGCTCGAGGTCTGACCCCGAGGCGAGACTGACACGTGAAGGCATCTGAACGCAGGAGGCAGCGCGAGGCGCAGGCTCGACACTTCGTCGAGCAGGTCGAGCAGGCCAACCAGCGTCTTGAGCAACGTGCTGGTCGCAATCTGCCAGTGGCGATTCTCGTCGCACTGTTGTTCGGCGGTATCGTGCTGATCGCTGCATTGGTCGACTTGTGGCTGCTCACTGCGGTGGCTGCCATCGGGGCTTTCTTCGCGACAGCCGAGATCGGGCAAGGGCTTCATCACCGCGATCTGCACATCATGTCGTGGTTCGCGGGGGCACTGTCTCTCGGCATTCCCTTTGCGGCATATAAGTGGGAGTCGCCAGGCTTGTGGGCTGGGCTCGGTGTCGCCTTTTTGATCTACTCAGCAGTCACCTTGGCAGTGCGCGCACTGCCAACCGGTCGCACGGGTCATCCCTACCTGTCATGGATTGCTGGCTTGGGGGCGATTTTGTATGTGGCTGGTGGCATCGGGTCGATTGGGGTGATCATTGCACATGAACATGGGGTCACTTGGCTGCTTGGCGGGCTGATCGTCGTGGTCAGCAACGACACCGGTGCATACGCCGCGGGCGTGCTCTTTGGGCGACACGCCATGGCTCCTCGAATCAGTCCAAAGAAGACCTGGGAAGGGCAGGCCGGTGCGTTGGTCAGCGTGGTCATCGCGGGCACCCTCGTCGCGTCGCTGTTGCTTGGCCTGCCGTGGTGGGTTGGGCTGATCATCGGTGTCGTGCTCATGGTCACCGCAACCGCAGGAGATCTTGCTGAGTCGAGCTTCAAACGATGGCTCGGGGTCAAAGACATGAGTAATTGGATTCCCGGGCACGGAGGCTTCATGGATCGGTTGGATGCGGTGATTCCATCGATGCCTGCAGTGCTCGTTCTCATGCTCTTGCTCGGCTCACTGGCGATCTGACCCGGTTCACAGACAATGTTTGGCAGAATGGAACCGTGACGACGACATTCGAGACAGTGCCCAAGCGACAGCGCGGCTACGACAGAGACCAGGTCGATGCCTTCTTCGATCGGGCGCGCGAAGCCTACGATGAGGCCAGTGGGAGTGTAACCGCTGAAGACGTGCGAGCGACGGCGTTCGACATGGTGCGCCAGGGCTACGCCACGGTGCAGGTCGATGCAGCTCTCGATCGTCTCGAAGATGCCTTTGCTGCACGTGAACGCGATCGCGTGATTGACGAACGAGGCGCGGATTTCTGGCGCGATCAGGCAAAAGAACAAGCTCAGGTGATCGTTGACCGGTTACTGCGCGAACGAGGTCGTCGTTTTCAACGGGTGGGCTTGTTCGGCGTGGGTTACTCCAGAAAACAAGTCGATGCCTTAGCAGACCGCATCGTCGCCTTCTTCCGTGAGGGTGTGCCGCTCGAGGTTGATGAGGTGCGTGGAGCGCTTTTCGTGCGACAGGGCAACGGCTACTCCGAAGCGCAGGTCGACGCTGTGCTCGACCGTACCGTTGAGGTCATGCTTGCCATTGCATAATGGTTGCGGTCACCTTCCCTGCAGTATTCGACTCGGTCAGGTAGACTGAGCAGACTTATGGCAGTACGAGCAATCTCAAAGCCCGGCGCGATCGTCGCCATCGCAGCGCTAGCTGCGGTAGCGGTGGCAGGCGCGAAGCCCGCGGAGGCCGAATCGGTCTCCACTCAATCGACCCTCTTTGTCGCCCAGACTTCCGGAGCTCTCGACCGACAATCTCTGAGTCCCATCGGGCCCACGCTGACTTCCGAGAGTGTCGCTCTTGAGGTTCAGACAGTCTCGGCCGAGACACGCACTCCCGAGCCCGAGGTTTCAACCACAGTGGCGGTGAGCTCCTCTTCTTCGACAGGCACACCCTCGTCATCGTCATCGTCTAGTCTCGACCCCAATGACACCGCCGTCTGGGATCGCCTTGCACAGTGTGAAGCCTCAGGCAATTGGGGCATTAATACCGGCAACGGCTACTACGGCGGCCTGCAGTTCAGCCAGTCGACGTGGGCTGCATACGGCGGAACAGGCAGCGCCTCAGACGCTTCACGTGAACAGCAAATCGAGATCGGCAAGCGAGTGCAGGCATCGCAGGGCTGGGGAGCCTGGCCGTCGTGCACCAAGAAGATGGGAAGGTGAGGCAGATGAGATTCACCACCTTGGGCACCCGAGCCGTGCGGCTGTCATCGATCGGCGCCGCAGCAGCATTGCTGTTCGTCTCGGTCGGCGGGGTCGGCACTGCCTACGCCGATGAGATCGCCAACGTTCAGCAGCAGGCCATCGCTGCAACGGGTGAGCCGCTTGACGCACAGACGCTGGCAGTCGTTGTGGGTACAGCCGCAGTCGGTGGTGAATCGGTCAGTGCCGAGACGCCCGTTGTCGCACAGACTACGAGCACAACCGCAACATCTGGCATCTCTGCCGCAACGGCAGCCGTGGTCGCCGACCCAAGCGGTGCGCAAGCCGTCGCTTGGCAGCAGGTGCAGGCACGAGGGTGGGGCACCGATCAATTCGCCTGTCTCGTGCAGCTGTGGCAGAAAGAGAGCGGCTGGCGAGTGAACGCAGCCAACTCGAGCTCGGGCGCGTATGGCATTCCGCAGTCATTGCCGGGCAGCAAGATGGCCTCGGCTGGCGCTGACTGGCAGACCAATGCAGCCACCCAGATTACCTGGGGGCTTGGCTACATCTCTGGCCGCTATGGCACACCGTGTGGCGCGTGGTCGCATTCACAGAGTGTCGGCTGGTATTGATCGCTGCTGTGCCTGAGGAGATCCGTGCCAATACCGAGTTGCCTCGGCGAGTCGAAGATATTGAGCTGCACACCCAAGACGGGCTCACTCTAGTAGGGGAGCTTGCGCTGCCCGAACGCGCTGAACCGGTGGCCACGCTCATCACTTTTCACCCGTTGCCGACTGCCGGCGGGTTCATGGATTCGCACATTTTTCGAAAAGCAGCTCTCCGGTTGCCGGCTCTCGCCGATCTCGCGGTACTGCGCTTCAACACGCGCGGCACAACCAGCGATCGCGGCACCAGTGAAGGGCACTTCGCCGAAGGCATCGGCGAACGGTTCGATGTCGATGCCGCCATGCGCTTTGCCGCCGAGCGCCAGTTGCCGCACCTTTGGCAGGTCGGCTGGTCGTTCGGCACCGAGCTGGTGCTCAAATATGGCCTCGAGCATCCCGCAGACGGAGCCGTGCTGCTCTCACCCCCGCTGCACCGTACCTCAGAGGCCGAGCTTGCGCGCTGGCACGGCAGTGGTCGCCCGCTGGTGGCGATGATTCCTGAACTCGACGATTTTCTGCGGCCTGACGAGGCTCGGCGGCGATTTGCCGTTGTGCCCGAGGCCACGGTGATCGACGTGCCTGGTGGTCGTCACCTGTGGGTCGGGGAGCGTCAGACGCGAACCGTGCTCACCGAGCTGGTGCGCTGCACGAACCCAGCGGCGCTGCCACTGCCCACACAGTGGTGACGCTGGCTCATCGTTGGTTCTGACGCGGCACCCACAACTCCTGCACCAAGAAGATCACTGAGGCCGCCACCGGGATCGACAGCAGCGCGCCGAACACGCCGAGCAGAGTGCCGCCGAGCAGCACGGCGATGACGACGAAAATGCCCGGTATCGGAACTGCCCGGTTGACGATGCGCGGAATCAGCACATACGCCTCGAGCTGAATGTAGACGATGTAGTAGATGAGGATGAACAGCGCGGGCCAGAGGTTGATGTGATCTGGGTCTGCGATGATCTGCGTGAGCACGGTCGCAGTTGAAACGGTGATCGCAGCCAGCGACGAGCCGATCAGTGGCAACAGCGAGCACAGGAATGCCAGCAGCGCGAGCACCTCACGAAAGCGGATGTCGAGAAAGGACATCGCAATGTAGGCACAGGTGGCGTTGGTCAGCGAAATGATCGCCTGGCTGATGACATAGCCGCCGACGTTATCGAAAACTCGGTCGATGATCTGCGCCGAACGGCGACGCTTCGAGGCCGGCAACAGTGAGATCAGCCCGTGCTTCAGGCCGCGCAGTGAAGCCATGAAGTAGAGCGTGAGCACAATGATGATGCCGGCGCCGCCAAAGAAGCTGAAGATGCTGGCGCTCACTGAGAGCAGGCCGCCAGCGACCTGCATCAGATTCTGCGGGTCTTTCGCAAACTCCTGCGCACGATCGAGCATCTGGTTGAACGACCCGTCGAACTGCTGGTTCAGCGTCTGAAACCACTCTTGCGAGGCGATTTGGTTGACGATCACCGGCATGCTGTTCATGGCTTCTTCGGTTTCTGCTGCGATCGCTGGAGTGATCGCGAAGACAACGCCGACGATGGTACCGACGAAAGCCAAGAACACGGTAAGGATCGCCAGCCCGCGCGGGAGGCGCATCCGTTGCAGCAGCCGCACGAGCGGCTCGAGACCCAGCGCGAAGAACAGACCAGCGGTGATGTACGTGATCACCAAGAAGCTGTTGGCCACCATTTCGCCGACGAGCAGAGCGGTGAGCACTCCCAGTGTGGCGAGAAACCCGACGGAGAACATGTGCTCGCCGCTCACATGGATGTGCAGCGGAAGTCGGGCGCGTAAGCCTTGAGCAGGCTGCGTGGTCGCCTCGCTGTCTGGGGCCAGTGTCTCAGGAAGCTGAGCAGTGGGCTCTGGCTGCAGGGCGTCAGTCGACGTCTCAGGTGTCGAATCGGACATTGCCGGCCTTTCTCACGTGTGCAACCACTGTACCCGGGCGGGCAGACATGTTGCGTCGGCCGCCAATGGCCACGGTTTCCAATCAAGACGCACATGTTCTAGGGTCTTATGGAGAACATGGAGGGCCTGACATTGCGATTCTATTCGGCAGTGGTGCTTTTCGTCGTGTCTGCGCTCGCCCTGATCGTAGGGTTCGGGCAGCAGGTTTTCTGGCGAGCACCATCGACGATCACCCAGACCGTCTCGATTGAGAACGGTGGTTCGGCCACGGCGCCGATCACCGTCATCGACGGTGGCACGCTGAAGGCGCACGACGGCAAGGCCACCATCACGGTTGACGGCCCGGCCGAGGTTTTTGCGGCGGTCGCTCCCACTGACGACGTGAACGCCTGGGTTGCCGACGCGCAGTCCAACCATGTCACCGGAACAGATGCCGATCTCAGCGTGTCATCTGAGGGCAGCGAGGCGACCACACCCAATCCAGTCGGCTCTGATCTGTGGATTCAGGAACAGTCAGGTCTGAATCAGTTGCAGCTGCAGACCGAGCCCTCAGCGAACTCCTCGGTGATCATTGCCTCCAACGGCACTGACGCAGCCCCGTCTGCGATCACGGTGAGCTGGCCCAACGAGAATCCCCGCCCGTGGGCGTTCCCGCTGGTTGTGGCCGGGTATCTGCTGCTGATCGCTGGCTTCGTGCTGCTGCTGATCGAAGTGATCAGCAACCGCCGTGGGCCAAGACGTCGCAGCCATCGAGGCGCCCGCCTCGATCGATCTGACGTGTCGGAGCTGAAGACCCGCCGTCGCCATGGCGGCTCCATTCGGTCGGTATTGGCGGTGGGTGCGGCCGTTGCCGTCACCGTTGCGCTCACGGGCTGCTCCAGCACCTCGCCGATCGTCTCGGCGACGAACACCGCGCAGGCGCCCGCTGAGACCGATGTCGAGGCTCCGCCGGTGTCGAAAGCGCACTTTCAGACGATACTCAGTGAGATCGTGAGCGTCTCTGATACCGCCGATGCAGCACTGAGCGCTGACACACTCTCGCAGCGATTCGCTGGCGAGGCGTATGCCAGCCGCGTCGGATACTACGACCTGAAGTCGAAGTACGCCGACAAGACGGCCATCGATCCGATCGTTGCCGATCAGGTGCCGCTGTTTCTGCCACAGACCGGCAGCGACTTTCCACGCACCGTGATCGTCGGCGTCAAGGGCGCCGCAGATGATGCCCAACCCACCCTGATGGTGCTGCAGCAGGCGACCGCACGTGAGAATTACAAAGTGCTGTCGGTGCTCTCGCACGTTTCGTCCCTGCCTGACATGCCCAGTGATGTGCTCGGCTCCAACGTGCTCGGTGATGACACCACGCAGCTGAGCGTCGCACCCAAGCTGTTGGGCGAGCAGTTCGGCGACGTGTTGGCAAACGGCCCAGATTCTGCGTACGCCGCGAAGTTCAACCTCGACGATTCGTTCCAGTTCATTGCACAGCGTCGTCAGGCAGTGGCTGACCAGAACGCCACCGAGGGCTTTGCCGACAACGCCACGCTGACGGTCAACTATGGGCAGGGACAGAGTGATCCGGTGGCGATGACCACAGCGGATGGCGATGGCCTCGTTGTCATCTCACTCGACGAGACTTGGACGATCAAGCCCAAAGAATCGAACGGCGTCATCAAAGACCTCCCGGCAGAAGATGCGGCTGTGCTGGGCAAATCTGAGACGAGCAAGGGCCTTGAGCGCACTTACTCGACGAGCCTGGCGTTCACCGTGCCAAAGTCTGGCGATCAGCAGATTCAGCTGGTCGGCTTCTCCTGGGTGCTTTCATCGATCAAGGAGTTGGAATGACGGATCAGCATGTGCCCTCCGAGCACGGCGCTGTGCGACTTGACGAGTTTTCTTCGGGCGGCGCTGCTGCCTCGACGAGCTCGCTGCTGCGGATCAGCGTCGACGAACAGACCTTTCCGGCCGCGGTTGAACGGTCGCGCCGAACCCCGGTCATCTTCGCGCTGACTGCGGGTGAGCCGACCTCGTTCGCCCATGTCGAGGCGCTGACTCGACTGGTCGACGGCTATCGCGGTCGACTGCTGCTGGCTCTGGTCGATGCCAGCGCGCATCCGCAGATCGCTCAGGCCTTTCGCGTGCAGGTGCTGCCGACCACCATCGCGGTGATCGCCGGTCAGCCGGTGCCGCTGTTCGAAGGCGATGTCTCTGAGGCGCAGATCGCGCCGGTGCTCGATCAGGTGCTGCAGGTCGCGGCGCAGCAGGGCGTCAACGAGGTCATCCCGGTTGACGACGCGAACGCAGCCGATGACGCCGAGCCTGCGCTCACCCCGCAGCAGCAAGAGGCAGAAGACGCCCTGACCGCAGGCGATGCCGAGCGTGCCGAGCAGCTGTACCAGGCCATCCTCAATGACAGCCCACGCGACGAGATCGCCGGGCAGGGGCTGCTGCAGGCACAGCTGCTGCGCCGGCTCGGCGAGGGCTCGCACGGCGATACCCCGCTTGAGCAGGCACTCGACAGCGCCGATCGCCACTGGGCAGCAGGCGAAGTGCAACAGGCGTTCGACACGCTGCTCGCCCCTGCACTGTGGAGCGACGATGACGCTCGTGCCGCGCTGCAGAAGCGTTTGATCGACTTGTTCGATCTGGCCGGGCCCACCGAGCCGATCGTGATCGACGCCCGGCGTCGCCTCGCCAATCTGCTGTTCTGAGCCAGCGCTCATGACCGCTGGCTATTTTGACAATGCGGCCACGGCGCCGATGCTGCCCGCCGCGCTCGACGCCTATGTGCAGGCTGCGCAGATCGTGGGCAATCCTTCGTCGGTGCACGCGGCAGGGCAGCGCGTGCGTGCCGTTGTCGAGACCGCTCGGCGTCAAGTTGCCGCATCGCTCGGCGCCGACCCTGCCGAGGTCATTTTCACCTCGGGCGGCACAGAGTCGATCAACCAGGCCATCAAAGGCATCTACTGGGCCAGAGCAGCCGGTGGGCAGCGCCCGATCGTGATCGTCGCCGATGGTGAACACCATGCGTCGCTCGAGGCAGCTCGCTGGCTGGCCGAGGCACAGGGCGCCGAATTGCGCTTGGCGCCGATCGATCATCAGGCCCGACTCGACCTCGACTGGCTGGCGGGCGAAATCGTTCGTGAGGGTGCACGCATCGCGCTGATCAGTGTGCTCTGGGCCAATAACGAGGTGGGCACTGTGCAGCCGATTGAGCGTGTCTGCGCTCTCGCGGCGGCGGCATCGATCCCCGTGCACGTCGACGCCGTGTCGGCCTATGGCCAGGTGCTGATCGACATGCATGCCGCCGGCGTCACTGCACTGAGCGTCTCGGCGCACAAAATCGGCGGGCCCGGCGGCACCGGCGCTCTGCTGCTGACGCGCACACAGCAGGCGGTGCCACTGCTGCATGGCGGGGGCCAAGAGCGCAAGGTGCGCAGCGGCACACTCGACGCACCGTCGATCGCCGCATTCGGCGTTGCCGCTGAGCACGCGATGGCCGGGCTGCCCGAGCGAGCCGCCCACCTGCGCGAGCTGCGCGACCGGCTGGTGTCGGGCATCCATGCGACAGTGCCCGAGGCCGTGGTCACGGGGCACGCCACCGAGCATCTGCCAGCCAATGCCCACGCGGTGTTTCCAGGCTGCGAGGGCGATTCGCTGTTGTTTCTGCTCGATCAGTTCGGCGTCAGCGCCTCGACAGGTTCTGCCTGCACGGCAGGTGTGCCGCAGCCGAGCCACGTGCTCGAGGCGATGGGCTTCAGCGCAGAGGATGCGCGCTCGGCGTTGCGGTTCAGCCTCGGCGAAACCACCACCGAGGCAGACGTCGATCGGGTGCTCGAGGTGCTGCCCGAGGTCTACGCGCGAGCACATGCCGCGGGCATGAGCGCCCGCGTGCCGAGGCATTTCTGAGCAGTGCCCGAGATCGTGTGCTCGGGGTCTGTGCGGCTCGGGATGTGCGGACTACACTGGGGGCGATGAACAGGCGGCATTCATGAGAGTACTTGCAGCGATGAGCGGCGGCGTTGACTCGTCGGTGGCGGCTGCGCGCATGGTCGAGGCCGGGCACGAGGTGGTCGGCGTGCATTTGGCGCTGTCGCGCATGCCCGGTACCCTGCGCACTGGTTCGCGCGGATGCTGCACCATCGAAGATTCCTCCGACGCGCAGCGGGTCTGTGCCCACCTCGGCATCCCGTTCTACGTGTGGGATTTTTCAGAGCGCTTCAAAGAAGACGTGGTCGACGACTTCATCGCGGAGTATGCCGCCGGGCGCACCCCGAACCCCTGCCTGCGCTGCAATGAGCGCATCAAGTTCGCAGCGCTGCTCGAGAAGGCCCTGGCGCTGGGGTTCGACGCGGTGTGCACCGGGCACTATGCCAAGGTGGTCACCGTCGACGGGCGCAAGCAGCTGCATCGCGCGGCGGCGTGGGCCAAAGACCAGTCGTACGTGCTCGGGGTGCTCACCGGAGAGCAGCTCGATCATGCGCTGTTTCCGCTGGGTGACACCCCCTCGAAAGACTTAGTGCGAGCCGAGGCGGCGCGGCGCGGGCTCGAAACGGCGAGCAAGCCAGACAGCTATGACATCTGCTTCATCTCAGACGGAGACACCCCCGGGTGGCTGTCAGAGAAGGTCGATCTCACACCGGGCGAGATCGTCGACCGTGAGGGCAACGTGCTGGGGCACCATCAGGGCGCCCAGACCTATACGGTGGGGCAGCGGCGTGGTCTGTCGATCGGCCGCCCAGCTCCTGACGGTCGCCCGCGCTATGTGCTCGAGGTGCGCCCCGTCACCCACGAAGTGGTGGTCGGCCCCAAAGAGGCGCTGGCCGTGCGTGAGATCGTTGGCGCGAGACAGTCGTGGTGCGGGGCACCTCCGGCTGAGGTTGCCGAGGGGCTCGATGTCGAGGTGCAGGTGCGCGCGCACGGAGATCCCGTGCCCGCGCATGTGCGGGCCGTCGAGGGCGAGACGGTGATCACTCTGGTCGATCCGTTGCTTGGTGTGGCCCCGGGACAGTCTGCGGTGCTCTACCTCGGCGATCGCGTGCTCGGTCAGGTCACCATTGACCGCACCGTCGCGGCCGAGCCAGCACTGGCACAATAGACGTCATGACCGATTCCTCAGACGTCGACCTCGCAGCGGCCGTGCCCCTCGATCATGCCCAGGCTGCCGAGCAGGTCAGGCAGCTGACCGATCGCATTCTCGAGCTGCGTGACGCCTACTACGAGCGCAACACCTCACTGGTCAGCGACGAAGAGTACGACGATCTTCAGCACCGCCTCGCCGCGCTGGAGCGACAGTACCCCGATCTGCAGAGCCAAGACTCGCCGACGCTCACCGTAGGCGGAGCCGCAGACCGGTCGAGTTTCGCTCCGGTCACGCACGCCGAGCGCATGCTGAGCCTCGACGACGTCTTCAGCATCGAAGAGCTCGATGGGTGGGCGCTGCGCACGCAGCGCGCTCTGGGCGACACCCATTTTCACTACCTGACCGAGCTGAAGATCGACGGTCTGGCCATCAACCTGCGCTACGAACACGGCCGGCTGGTCAGCGCGGCGACCCGCGGCGATGGGGTGGTCGGCGAAGATGTCACAGAGAACGTGCGCACGATTTCGGCCGTGCCGTTCGAGCTGGCCGGCACCGGGCATCCTGACGTGGTAGAAGTTCGCGGTGAGGTGTTCTTCAACGTCGCCGATTTTCATGCGCTGAACACGCGTCTGGCGGATGCCGGGCGCAAGACGTTCGCGAACCCCCGCAATGCGGCGAGCGGCTCGTTGCGGCAGAAAGACCCGCGGGTCACCGCCGAACGGCCGCTGACGATGCTGGTGCACGGGCTCGGAGCGTGGCCAGATGCACCGGTGCGCCGGCAGTCGGAGATCTATCAGCTGTTCGCCGAGTGGGGTCTGCCGGTCTCCAAGCACAATCGTGTGCTCGATTCGCTCGAACAAGTGCACGCATTCATCGATCGCAACGGCGCCGAGCGTGCGCAAATCGAGCATGAGATCGACGGCGTGGTGGTCAAGGTCGACGAGCTCGCACTGCATTCGCAACTCGGCGCCACGTCGCGCGCGCCGCGGTGGGCAGTGGCCTATAAATACCCGCCAGAGCAGGTCAACACGAAACTGCTCGACATTCGCGTCGGGGTCGGGCGCACCGGCCGGGTCACGCCGTATGCCGTGGTCGAAGCGGTGCACGTGGCCGGTTCGACCGTGCGGCAGGCAACCCTGCACAATCAAGAGATCGTCAAGGCCAAAGGGGTGCTGATCGGCGACACGGTGGTGCTGCGCAAAGCGGGCGATGTCATTCCCGAGATCCTCGGGCCGGTGACTGAGCTGCGCGACGGCACCGAGCGGGCGTTCGTGATGCCCGAGCACTGCCCAGAGTGCGGGGCGAGGCTGGCACCCTCGAAGCCCGGCGAGATCGACGTGCGCTGCCCGAACACGCGCTCGTGCCCGGCACAGGTCGCCGGCCGCATCGAGCATCTGGCTTCGCGGGCAGGGCTCGACATCGAAGGGCTGGGCGAGGTCGCGGCGGTGGCTTTGACGCATCCGCTGGCACCAGCACACCCTCCGCTGACCACCGAGGCCGGCCTGTTCGATCTGCAGTTGGCAGACCTGTTTCCGGTGCGTGTGCAGGTGACCGACCCTGAGACTGGTCTGCCGAAGCTCACCGACGAGGGCGAGCCCGACATCCGTACGCCCTTCCGACGGCTGCGCCGCCGAGACGACCCAGAGCACGTGCCCGACGGGCCGTTCGACGGCGATGAGTTCGCGGTGCCCTCTGAACTGGCCCACAAGATGCTGGCCAACATCGAGGCCGCGAAGACTCGCCCGCTGTGGCGCTTGTTAGTCGCATTGAACATCCGCCATGTCGGCCCGGTGGCCGCGCGTTCGCTGGCGCAGGCCTTCCGCTCGCTCGAGGCGATCCGCTCGGCAGATGTCGCCCAGCTGGCCGAGGTCGATGGGGTGGGCCCAGTAATCGCCGAGGCGCTGATCGAGTGGTTCACCGTCGACTGGCACCAAGAAATCATCGACCGCTGGACCTCGGCTGGCGTGGTGTGGGGCGACGCCGAGGCAGCTGCAGACGACGTACCGAAGCCGCTGGCAGGCCTCAGCGTGGTGGTCACAGGCACAGTGCCGGGCCACACACGCGAATCTGCGCAGGAGGCAGTCATCGCACTTGGCGCGAAAGCGGCATCGAGCGTGTCGAAGAAGACGTTTGCCGTGGTCTACGGTGACGGTGCGGGTTCGAAGCTCGCCAAAGCCGAGCAGCTGGGTGTGCCACTGGTGGCCGCCGAGCGCTTCGCAGAGTTTCTCGCCGACCCACAGGGGGTTGTTGCTCAGGTGGCCGCGCAGTCGGCTGACCCGGCAGCAGACGGCCAACAGCAGTGAGGGAGCAGCAAGTGAGCACACGACCTGGCCTTGAGGCCTTCAGCGACGGGTTCCGAGCGTTTTTGGCGCAGTCGCCCACTTCGTATCATGCTGCGGCAGCGGTGGCTCAACGATTGCGCGCTGCCGGGTTCGCGCAGCTCGACGAACGGGACGAGTGGCCCAAAGCGCCCGGCCGTTACGTGTTGGTGCGCGATGGCGCAGTGGTCGCTTGGGTGGTGCCAGCCGCCGCTGGCCCCACCTCGCCGCTCCACGTGTTGGGCGCGCACACCGACTCGCCGGGATTCAAACTCAAGCCGCAGCCGACGCATACCCGAGCTGGCTGGACAGTTGGCGGAGTCGAGGTTTATGGTGGTCCGATTCTGAACACGTGGCTCGACCGTGATTTGGGTGTCGCCGGACGCGTATTCGACCGAAGTGGCCAGGCGCACTTGGTGCGCACGGGTGCACTGGCGCGCATTGCGAATCTCGCTGTGCACCTCGATCGATCGATCAACGACGGGGTCGCTCTCGACCGGCAGCAGCACACTGAGCCGATCCTCGGTGCCTCGTTCGATGACCCCGACCTCGACCTGATCGACTACCTTGCCGTGCGCGCTGGGCTCGAACCAGGCGAGGTGACCGGCCACGACCTGATGTTCTTCGACACACAGCCCTCGCAGCTGCTTGGCTCAAAAGAGCAGCTGTTGGCCGCGGGGCGGCTCGACAACCTCACCTCGGTCTACGCCGGAATGGCGGCCCTGGCCGCGGTGGCTGGCGGTGCGCGTGGCCAGCGTCTGCTTGTCGCACCCGCTGCCGATGCTGCCGCACCAAAAGCCGCACCAGTGATCGTCTTCGCCGCATTCGATCACGAAGAAGTCGGGTCGCAGACGCGAACCGGTGCCGGTGGGCCGTTGCTCGAAGAGGTGCTCGAGCGGCTGCAGACGGCGCTTGGCGCCACCGACGAGCAGCGGCTGCGGGCGCAGGCCGACTCTTGGCTGATCTCTGCCGACGCTGGTCACTTGGTGCATCCGAACTACGCACAGCGCCACGATCCAGAGCATCAGCCGCAGCCTGGTCGGGGGCCGCTGCTGAAGGTCAACGCGCAGCAGCGCTACGCGACGGATGGCGCGGGTGCGGCCCTCTGGTCGGGCCTGGCCCAGCGTGCCGGGGTTGACGTGCAGACCTTCGTGTCGAATAACTCGGTGCCGTGCGGCTCGACTATCGGGCCGATTGCCTCGACGAGGTTGGGGTTGCGCACCCTCGACGTCGGTGTGGGGCTGCTGTCGATGCACTCAGCGCGAGAGCTCGTGCACCTGGGCGATCTGCAGGCATTCTCGCGCATCATCGCGGCGTTCTTTGTCGAAGGGCAGGAGTGATCATGGGGCACGATGTGCACACCTGGGGCGCGGGGGATGTTGCGCGCACGTATCGCTGGCCGAAGGCCGACGATCATAAATACTCACGTGGCGTGTTGGGGCTGCTGACCGGCTCGGCGACGTTTCCGGGGGCAGCAGTGCTCAGCTCGCTGGGGGCGCTGCACACCGGATTGGGTATGCTGCGCTATCTGGGTGATCGAGCGGTGTGTGACGTCGTGCTCGCCCGTGCCCCCGAGACCGTGGTCACGGCCGGGCGCACTGACGCTTGGGCGATCGGCTCGGGCATCGACGTGGCACAGGCCAGTGCACAGACGCTGCAGCAGGCGCGCACCATGCTCAACGATGACGTTCGGCCCGCGGTCGTTGACGCCGGAGCGTTGGCTCTGGTCGAGCCCGCCACGGTGACGGCCAATGCGCACCATTGGGTGCTCACCCCGCATGCTGGTGAGTTTGCCCGCACTGCTGCTCGCTTCGACGTCGATGCGTCTGCCGATCGACTGCAGACCGACCGTGTCGGCGCTGTGCGTGATCTCGCGGCGGCGACTCACTCGGTGGTGTTGCTCAAGGGGGCACAGACGCTGATCAGCGACGGAACGCGCACAGTCGCCGTGCACTCGGGCACGCCGTGGCATGCGACTGCCGGCACCGGCGATGTGCTCACCGGGGCGATCGGTGCCGTGCTGGCCGGGCTGGCAGCAGACCATACACCAACCGCTGATCTGCTGATCGATGCCGCTGCCACAGGTGCATGGTTGCACGGGCAAGCGGGGCGACACACGCCGCATCCGTTCACCCCGGTGCAGCTGGCGCAGGCGATTCCGTTTGCCCTGACCGAAGCGGCGAGCCGAGCTGACCTCAGGGCTTAGCCGCCCAGCTGGGCAGCGCTCCGCGTTCACACTGCTGGGCGATCAACGTCAGCAGGTGATGATCGGGATCGAGTTCACGTGCTTGGCCAATATGCGCCCAAGCGACGCTGGTGAGGCCCAGCGCCCAATAGAGCCAGGCGAGTGCCGCCTGTGGCCCGCAGCGCAGCTCGGGAGGCAGAGCAGCGCAGATCGGCCGTAGCCGGTCGATCAGCTTATGGAGGTGCTCTCGTTGCGGCACGACCACCACCTCGCCCCTGATGATGGGCGCGCACACCCGAACGGGAGACTCTCGCTCGAGCGGAGTAGAGGTGGCGCTCACGGGCGGCAGCGGCAGCTGCAACCCAACTGCACATTCGATCACCAAGCGAGACAGCTGCGAGCCGAAAGCCGCGTGGATCAGTACCAGTTCTCGCACGATGCCGACCTGCATCGCCGCAGCAAGCAGCACATCGTCGCTGAGGCGACGCTGGCGCTTGGCATCGTCTGCCACATCACCGGCATTGGAATGAGCCAATGCTGCTGCCGATTCGACAGACTCAGCGACAGACGTGGGGTCGTTGGGCGTGCCGAGCACGTCACTGATGGTGCGAGCCGATTGATATGGCTGCAGCGCTTGGTCGAGGTCTGACTCGAGCCGGGTCACGAGATCGGGGTCAGGTGCGGGCAGCGTGGCGACCTCGTCGAGATCGGTCAGCGGCTCGTTGAGGGTCATCTGCGCCTCGAAGCGCAGCGGATCGTGATCGATGTCACTCAGCGGACGCCCACCGGGTGGCACGTCGTCATCAAGGTAACTGGCCCAGCCGTCGGCAGCCACGCAGCACATATCGGTGACGATCAGCCCGATGCCGCGCAGTCGGCTCTGCAACGACGGCCACAGCCCCCGCCAGGGAATGCTTGACTGTGGCTGATCGGCGAAGCGGTGATCGGTGTAGATGACCGGTGCCACGGCTTCGACGTTGTCGAGGCGGCGTAGCAGAGTGGTGAGCCCATCGATCAGATTGGCGCACTCTCGAGGCGTGTGCGTTTTGGGCAGGTCGACGCGAAACGTGCCGCGACTGCGCTGCCGACGAGTGTGCGGGTCGGTGGCGAACATCACGACAACGATGCTGTTCTTGGGCAGAAAACCGCAGAGCGCGGGCACTAAAGCCAGAAATTGCTGAGAAGATGACGGGCGAAGGACGGTGTGTGCAGAGGTGTTCATGCCCCGAGTCTGATGGCGAGAGCACCCAGCCACCACCGAAAACGGGTGCCTGTGGACAGATCAGCCTGCAATCTGCGCCTGTGGAAAACTTGCCCATGCCGCATCCTGCGGCGAATGTCGACGCAGGGTCACCGATCAGGCGAGTGGGGCATCCTGCCCGCGGATGACCGAGCGCACTTCGTCGTGCAGCACGCCGTTGCTGGCGATGGCTGTACCGGTCCAGATGGTGGGTTCACCTGCGAAGTCGGTGAATCGGCCCCCGGCCTCAGTGACGATGGGCACGAGCGCGGCCATGTCATACGGTTTGAGATCAGGTTCGGCCACAGCGTCGACCGACCCGTCGGCCACCAACATGTACGGCAGAAAGTCGCCGAGCATGCGCGAGCGATGTGCCAGGCGCATCAGGCGCAGGGCAGCGTCGCCGTCGCCGGTGAGATCCCATTGATCGCGCAGACTGCCCACGCTGACGAAGCCGTCGGCGAGGCGTTCGGTGGCCGACACGTGAAGCGCCCGGGGCGCCGATCCGTTGAACGCGCCGAACGCCCCGAGGCCAGTGGCAGCCCACCATCGGCGGGCCAGCAGCGGTGCGCTGACCACGCCGACCACCGGCACACCGTCAACGACGAGAGCGATCAGTGTGGCGTAAATCGGTACGCCGCGAAAGTAGTTGCCGGTGCCGTCGATGGGGTCGACGATCCAGGCGCGGCCGGGTTCGCGCTGACCGCCGTACTCCTCGCCGTAGACCGTGTCATCAGGGCGTGCCGCCGCGATCAGCTCGCGCAGTTGACGTTCACAGGCCAAGTCGGCGTCGGTGACCTCAGAGTCGTCGGCCTTGCGATTGACGTCGAGATCGTCGACCCGAAATCGCGCGGTGGTCACCGCGTCAGCGGCGTCGGCCAGCGAACGGGCGAAAGCGAGGTCTTCAGACAGAGAGAACGACATGCCTCCAGCGTAGTCGCCGGGCGGGTGCGGCTGGCTCAGTACTGCGCGCGTTGGGCGGCATTGCGCAGCATACGCACGAGCGATGCCACGCGGGCATGCAGCTCGGGGGCGACGCGCTGGGCCAAAGCGTCGGCGTCGAGCTCGGCCAGGGGAGTGCGTTCGACCAGCGGCACCAGCTCGACCAGATCAGGAAAAGCCGTGAAAATGTGATCGGCCTGCACGTGCCCCAGCCCGAACGAGCGCACACCGGGGGTGTCGATCAGCCAGCCGGTGCGGTCGTTCGCTGCGGCGTGCACGGCGATGGCCAGCGCCGAAGACGAGGTGTGTCGGCCCCGCCCGGTGACCGCGTTGACGTGCCCGGTGGCGCGCCCGGCTTCGGGGGCCACAGCGTTCAGCAGCGTCGACTTGCCCACGCCAGAGTGTCCCACCAGCACCGCGACATGGTCGAGGGTGACCTCGCGCACAGCTTCGGCGGCAGGATGCGCCAAGCTGCTGTCGATTACTCGCACCTCGAGCGCCGAGAGATGATCGCGCACCAGCTGCGACGATGCCAAGTCGGTTTTGGTGACCACAACGACAGGTTCGATGCCGGCGTCGAGCGCAGCCACGATGCAGCGGTCGATGAATCCCAGGCTGGGTTCTGGCTCGGCTGCTGCGACCACGATCAGCAGGCGATCGGCATTGGCCACCACGATGCGCTCGAAGGTGTCGGTGTCGTCGGCCGAACGGCGCAGCACGGTGGTGCGGGGCAGCACGCTCACGATGCGGGCCAGACTGCCCTCGGCCCCGCTGAGATCACCCACTGCCGACACCCGGTCGCCGGTGACGATCTGGGTGCGGCGCAGCTCACGAGCTCGCGCGGCGGTGACGGCTGCTCCAGAGCCCAACACGTGCAGCTGGTACCGGCCGCGATCGACTGCGGTGACCAGTGCCTCCTGCGCATCATCGTGAGCCGGGCGGCGCTTGCTGCGTGGGCGGTTGGCCTTGGGGTTCGGCCGGGTGCGCACCGCTGACTCGTCCCAGTCTTCCCAGTCGGATGCCCGGGTGCGCAGGCTCGCTGCGTCGCGTTCGTCGTCGGCTGGGCTGATCACTCGGGCAGGCTCCAGCTCATGGTGCTGTTGGCCGGGCGCAGCAGGCGCGCCCACATGCCGGGGAAATCGGGCAGGGTCTTGCCGGTCGAATCGATGTCGTCGATCTCGACACCGGGTATGCGCAGACCGATGATCGCGCCGGCGGTAGCCATGCGGTGGTCGGCGAATGCCCGCCAGCTGCCGCCGTGCAGTTCGGCCGGGTGGATGACCAGGCCGTCGGCGGTTTGGCTCACGTTGCCGCCGAGGCCGTTGATGTCGCTCTCGAGCGCCGCGAGACGGTCGGTCTCGTGCCCGCGCAGATGCGCGATGCCGCGCAGAGTGGTGGGGGAGTCGGTTAGGGCGGCCACTGCGGCGAGGGTCGGGGCGAGCTCGCCGGCGGCGGAGAGATCGAGGTCGGCGCCGTGCAGCGCACCCGTGCCATGCAGGGTCAGGTCGCCGCCGTCGAAGCTGCTCTCGGCGCCGAACGCGGCCAGCAGCTCGGGCAGCAGTGCGCCGACCTGTGTGGTGTGCTCCGGCCAGCCGTCGATGGTGACTTCGCCGCCGGTGACCAGCGCCGCAGCCAGAAATGGCGCTGCGTTCGACAGGTCGGGTTCGAGCCGGATGTCGCGGCCGGCGATGGGGCCCGGCCAAATGGTCCATTGGGTGTCACCGGTGCGCTCGACGCGCACCCCACGCTCATGCAGGGTGGCCACGGTCATCTCGATGTGCGGCAGACTCGGCAGGGTATCGCCGACGTGTTCGATGACGGTGACATCGTCGAAGCGTGGTGCCGCCAGCAGCAGGGCCGAGATGAACTGACTTGAGCCCGAGGCATCGATGCGCACATGGCCACCGGCAACGCGGCCGGCCCCGTGTACCGTAAACGGCAGGGCACCGCGACCGTCATCGGCGATGTCAACACCGAGCTGGCGCAGCGCCTCGATCACCGGGCGCATTGGGCGCAGCCGGGCGTGCGGGTCGCCGTCGAAACTGACTGGCCCGGTCGCGAGTGCTGCGACCGGCGGCACGAAGCGCATCACGGTGCCGGCGAGGCCGCAGTCGATCGAGACGCTGCCGTGCACGTCGTCAATCGGATCGATCTGCAGATCTTCGGCGTGCTCGCCGACCGGGGTGACCGTGGCACCCAACTGGCGCAGGGCATCCGTCATCAGCGCACTGTCGCGCGAATGCAGCGGTGCGCGCAGCAGCGAGGGAGAATCGGCCAGCGCAGAGAGCAGCAGCTCGCGGTTGGTCAGAGACTTGGAGCCCGGCACCACGACTCGGCCGCGCACGGGTGCCTCGACGGTGGGGGCGACCCAGGCTGGGCGGTCGTCGCCCTGCGCATTCGAACCGTCGTGGTCTGAGGAATAGCGTCGGATCAGCATCGGTTGTTAAGTGTATCGGCTGCAAGGGAGGCGAACATGAGTTCTGGCTGCACACTGTGCCCGCCCCGCCCGGGCGACACTGGGTCGGTAGACTTGACTGCGATGACAGACGTCGACCCCGAGCGCACGCCCTCCGCGGAGCAGGCTCCCCACGAGCCCGCGGCGGTTGAGCGCGCCGCAGACGCGAAACGCGACCTGTTCGAGCAGCAGGCGCTGCCGCTGATCGATCAGCTTTACGGTGTGGCCATGCGCATGACGCGCAACCCCGCAGACGCACAAGATTTGGTGCAAGAGACCTATGCCAAGGCTTTTCAGGCCTTCGACTCATTTACGCAGGGCACAAATCTCAAAGCCTGGATGTACCGCATCCTGACCAACACCTACATCAACACCTATCGCAAGAAGCAGCGCACCAAGGGCACCGAGAGCATCGACGCGCTCGAAGAGTGGCAGATTGGCGCGGCCGAATCCACCACGGCGACCACGGCTCGCTCGGCTGAGATCGAGGCTCTCGATCGCATGCCCGATTCGCAGGTCAAGCAGGCGCTGCAAGATCTGCCCGAAGACTTTCGGCTCGCGGTGCTGTTGGCTGATGTCGAGGGGTTCTCGTACCAAGAGATCGCCGACATCATGAAGACCCCGATCGGCACCGTGATGTCTCGGCTGCATCGAGGCCGCAAACTCTTGCGCAAGGCGTTGGCAGAGTATGCCGGCAAACCTCAGCCCGAACCGGCGGCCAAGCTCAGAAAGCGGGGCTGACATGAGCGAGCACTTCGACGACCAGGTCGAGCCCGAGTGTGTTGAGGTCTACGAGATCGTCGAGACCTCTGTGCAGGCAGAGCTGACGGTCAACCCCGCCAGCACTGCCGAAGAGTTCGGCGAGATCAGCGACGCCCAGCTTGAGTCGGTGCTGCGCCAGGTGGTCATCCGCGGCTGCCGCGAGCGTGCCCCAGAGCAGCTGAAGGCGCTCGTGCTGGCTCGGCTGCGCGAACTGCGCTGACCATTCAGCGTCTGCAGCTCGGGCGGCTGGGCGCGACGCAATGTCTGCACGACGCCCCGGTGCACTGCTGGCATTATTGCGTCGGCCCTGCGGAATTTGTGTGCTGCACTCCAGACACAGCGAAGCCCGCCGGCTGGTGAGCCGACGGGCCTCGTGATCACTGTGACGATCAGCCGATAGCTGCTGCCACCAGATCAGCCTGCTCTTGCTTGTGGCGCTTCTGCGAGCCAGTGGCCGGTGAAGCGGCCTCGGGGCGGGAGACCACATTCAGCTGGCGGTCACCGAGCACCTGGCGCAGATGTATGGCCAAGAACGGCCAGGCACCCTGGTTCTCGGGCTCGTCTTGCGCCCAGACCAGCTCGGCATCGGCCGGATACGAACCCAGCACGCTGAGCAGCTGTTCAGCAGGCAGCGGGTAGTACTGCTCGAGACGAACCAGCGCCACCGAGGTGTCGCCCGACTTCTCGAGTTCGCCGAGCAGCTCCCAGTAGAGTTTGCCGGCGACCAGCACGACCTTGCGCACACCCGACTTGTCGATGGTGCGGCTCTCGTCGAGCACCGGCTCGAACTGGCCGTGTGTGAAGTCTTCGACCGGGCTCACGGCAGTCTTCAGACGCAACATCGACTTGGGAGTGACCACCACCAGCGGGTGCTGGGGGCGGGTAAAGGCCTGACGCCGCAGCAGGTGGAAGTGCGAGGCGGGGTTCGACGGCTCGGCGATGATCAGGTTGTTCTCAGCCGCGAGCGTCAGGTACCGCTCGATGCGCGCCGACGAGTGGTCGGGGCCCTGACCCTCGTAGCCGTGGGGCAGCAGCAGCACGAGGCCGGAGCGCTGCGCCCACTTCTGTTCGGCCGAGCTGATGAACTCGTCGATGACGGTCTGAGCACCGTTGGCGAAGTCACCGAACTGACCCTCCCAGAGCGTCAGCGCCTTGGTGTTCTCGACCGAGTAGCCGTATTCGAAGGCCATCACGGCAAACTCGCTGAGCAGTGAGTCGTAGATCCAGAATTTGGCCTGCTCATTGGCGAGGTTGAGCAGCGGGAACCACTCTTGGCCGTTCTTCTGGTCGTGCAGTACCGCGTGTCGCTGCACGAACGTGCCACGTCTGCTGTCTTGGCCGGTGAAGCGCACCGGTACACCCTGCACCAGCAGCGATCCGAAGGCCAGCAGCTCGCCGAACGCCCAGTCGATGTGACCGTTGCGCGACATCTCCTGGCGCTTCTTGAGCACACGCAGCAGCTTGGGATGCACCGTGAAGCCCTCGGGGATGGCCACGTGGGCGTCACCGATGCGCTCGACGAGCGCCTGCGGAATACTCGTGGACCGCTGCGACGAGGCCAGCTCGGCGGCGGCGGCTTCGTGCTGCTGTGCTTCAGGCAGCTGGATGTCGGCCACGGCACGGTCTCTCGACCCACCTGCCGCCTGGCTCGGCTCGGCCTGCGCGGCATGCGTCTCGGCGAATGCACGTTCGAGCTCGGCGTGGAAGTCGGCGTGAGCCTTGTCGTACTCCTCTTGGGTGATGTCGCCGCGGCCGACCAAGGCCTCGGTGTAGAGAGCGCGCACAGAGCGCTTGGACTCGATGATGCCGTACATCAGCGGCTGAGTCATCGACGGGTCGTCGCCCTCGTTGTGGCCGCGGCGGCGGTACGAGACGAGGTCGATGAGCACGTCGACGTGGAAGTGCTGGCGGTAGCGGTAGGCCAGATCGGCAACGCGTACGACGGCCTCGGGGTCGTCGCCGTTGACATGGAAGATCGGCGCCTGAATGGTGCGACCCACATCGGTGGGGTACACCGAGGTGCGGGCGTCGTAGGGCTTGGTTGTGAAGCCGATCTGGTTGTTGACGATGACGTGGATGGTGCCGCCGGTGCGGTAGCCGCGCAGCTGCGACATCTGCAGGGTCTCGTAGACCGAGCCCTGACCAGCGAAGGCCGCGTCACCGTGCACCAGCACGGGCAGCACGCTGAAGCTCTTCTCGGGCTTCGCGTCTTGCTTGGCGCGCACAATGCCCTCGAGCACTGTGTTGACCACCTCGAGGTGTGAGGGGTTGGCGGCGAGATACACCTTGATCTTGCGACCGTCGGCGGCGTCGAACACCCCCTCGGTGCCGAGGTGGTACTTGACGTCGCCTGAGCCGGTCTGGGTGGGCTGGGTGCCCTCGAACTCGCGGAACACCTGGCCGTAGGTTTTGCCGGCGATGTTGGTGAGCACGTTGAGACGGCCACGGTGGGCCATGCCGATGCCGACCTCGTCGAGGTCGTCGGCGGCGGCACGCTGCAGCACCTCGTCGAGCAGCGCGATCAGCGATTCACTGCCCTCGAGCGAGAAGCGCTTCTGGCCGACGAACTTCGTCTGCAGGAAGGTCTCGAACGCCTCGGCCTGATTGAGCTTGCCGAGAATGTGCAGCTGCGTGTCGTGCCCGGGCTTTGCGTAGGGCTTCTCCAGCTCGTCTTGCAGCCACTGGCGCTGTTCGGGGTCTTGAATGTGCATGTATTCGACGCCCACCGTGCGGCAGTAGCTGTCGCGCAGCTGCCCGAGGATGTTGCGCAGTGTGTTGGTGCGCCGGCCAGTGATGCCACCGGTGACGAACTCGCGGTCGAGATCCCAGTGGGTCAGGCCGTGATTGAGAATGTCGAGGTCAGGATGCTTGCGCTGGTGGTACTCAAGCGGATCGATATTGGCGATCAGATGGCCACGCACACGATACGCATGAATCAGCTGCTGAACGCGAGCGGCCTTGTCGACCTCGTCTGAAGGGTTGACCGAGATGTCGGGCACCCAGCGCACCGGCTCGTAGGGCAGACGCAGCGATTCGAAGATGTCGTCGTAGAAGCCGCGCTGGCCGAGCAGCAGCTCGTGCACGATCTTCAGGAACTCACCCGAGCCAGCACCCTGGATCACGCGGTGATCGTAGGTGGAGGTCAGAGTGATGACCTTCGAGACGCCCAGCTTGGCGAGCGTGTACGCGCTGGCGCCCTGGTACTCGGCGGGGTAGTTGAGGGCGCCGGCGCCGATGATGGTGCCCTGGCCCTTCATCAGACGGGGCACCGAGTGCACGGTGCCGATGCCGCCGGGGTTGGTCAGCGAGATGGTGACACCGGCGAAGTCGTCGGCGGTCAGCTTGTTGTTGCGAGCCTTGTCGACGATTTCGTCGTATGCGGTCAGGAATTGCTCGAAGTCGAGTGTCTCGGCATGTTTGATGCCGGGCACCAGCAGTGCACGGGTGCCGTCTTTCTTGGGCACGTCGACCGCGATGCCGAGATTGATGTGCGCGGGAGCGACGACTGAGGGCTTGCCGTCGATCACGTCGTAGTAGACGTTCTGGCTGGGGAACTGCTTGAGCGCCTGCACCAGAGCCCAGCCGATGATCTGGGTGAACGACACCTTGCCACCGAGTGAGCGTTTGAGGTGGTTGTTGATCACGATGCGGTTGTCGATGAGCACCTTCGCCGGAATAGACCGCACGCTGGTGGCGGTGGGCACGGTGAGCGACTCGTCCATGTTGCGCGCGAGCGTCTTGGGCAGGCCGCGCAGCGGGGTCACCGTGGGCTGCAGTGTCTCGTCGACGGGTGCCGGTGGCACCGGCTCGGCCAGTTGGGTGTTGCGATCAGCCGGGATGGGCGTGGGCGCTGGTGCGAAATTGGTCGTTTTGGCGACGGGCAGGTCGCCGACGATCGGAATGGATGCCGTCGGCAGGGGAGAGGCAGTGGGCAGATCGCCACGCACCGGAGGCACTGGACCCACGTGTGGGGTGGAGTGCAGATCGCCGTCAGCGTTTGCCTCGTCGCTGGCCGCAGCGGCGGCAGGGGCAGCGCTGGTCGATGCCGCGGGCGTGGTAGCTGCGGCGGGAGTGGAACCACCGGCTGAGGCCTGGTAGCGCTCGATGACGGGCAGCCACTCCTTCTCTACACTGTTGGGGTCTTTCAGATACTGCTCGTAAACCTGCTCCACGAGCCATTCATTCGCCCCGAACGACTGGGGGTCGAACGAGTCTGATCCATTGGTGGCCAAGACGATCGCCTCTCTTCATCGAAATGTCGACTCGAAACAGCCTAACGGTTCTGAAAAGGGCCTGTGACCACATTGCCCGAGTTCTCCGACAGGTGTCGCAGGCCTCATGCAGTACCGTGAAAGGTATGCGTTTCTACGATGCGACTCCTCAATACGATCTGACGTATTCCGATGTCTTTCTCGTGCCAAATAGCTCCGAGGTCGGCTCTCGACTGCGCGTCGATCTGGCCACCGGCGACGTCACCGGCATGACCATGCCCATTGTCTCGGCGAACATGAACGCCGTGACCGGGCCTCGACTGGCCGCAGCCATGGCACGCCGCGGCGGGCTCGGCGTGCTGCCCCAAGACCTCGATGACGATGCCTTGGTGGCCTCGGCGCAGTGGGTCAAGCAGCGGTCTCCCCGGTTTCAGTCGCCATTTGTGGTCGACCCCGATCTGACGGTGGCCGAGGCCCGGCGCATCCTGCCGCCTGCTGAAGGCCACGCCTTCGTCGTGCAGCGCGAGGGCGGCGAGCTCGTGGGCGTGCTGCCCGCCCGGGTGCTCGCGCGGTCGCTCGACGATGCCCGCCTGGGCGATCTGGTGCATGGTGACCAACCTGTGCTGCAGCTGTCTGAGGTGCCTGACAACGCCACCCTGTTCAACCGCCTGCATGAGGCCGATATCGAGGTTGCGGCCGTGCTTGATGGCGATCAGGTGCTCGGCACCGTCAGCCAGAAGCAGGCGATGCGCTCGACTGTCTACACCCCGAACCTTGACGCGCAGGGGCGTCTGCGTGTGGCGGCGGCAATCGGCATCAACGGCGACGTGGCCGGGCGCGCGCACCGACTCATCGAGGCCGGTGTCGACGTGCTCGTCGTCGACACTGCCCACGGCCACCAGCACCAGATGCTCGATGCGCTGCGCCAGGTGCGCGAGGTCTCTGACGATCACGCGGTCGTCGCCGGCAACGTGGTCACTGCCCAGGGCGTTGAAGATCTCGTGTCGTCCGGGGCGAACCTGGTCAAGGTCGGCGTGGGGCCCGGTGCCATGTGCACCACTCGCATGATGACTGCCGTCGGGCGACCGCAGTTCTCGGCAGTGCTCGAAGCGGCCCGCACCGCCCGTGAAATTGGTGCAGGCGTCTGGGCGGATGGCGGGGTGCGGTACCCCCGCGACGTCGCGCTCGCACTCGCGGCCGGTGCCAATGCGGTGATGATCGGCTCGTGGCTGGCCGGCACCGTCGAGTCGCCGGGCGAGGTGGAGCGCGATGCGAGTGGCCGGCTCTTCAAGCGCAACTACGGCATGGCCTCGTCGAAGGCCGTGGCCGGGCGCTTCGCAAAACTGAGCCCGCTCGAGCAGGCGCGCAAGGCCATCTTCTCTGAGGGCATCTCCGACTCCAAGCTCTACATCGATCCGTTGACGCCGTCGGCCGAAGACATCCTCGATCAGATCACCGCTGGGGTGCGCTCTGCCGCCACCTACGCCGGCGCCGGCACCCTGGCCGAGTTCCGCGAGCGGGCGACGGTCGGCATTCAGTCGGCTGCCGGCTATGAGGAGGGGCGTGCGCTGCCCGAGAGCTGGTAGCATCGATGACCATGGACGACCCCGCGCCGAGTATCCGGGCCCTCACCACACCCTGTGAGGGCCACCACCTGTGAACGATTTCATTCTGTTGGGCATCGGTCTGCTGCTCACCTTCGGCACTGGCATCTTCGTCGCCGCCGAATTCAGCCTCGTCAACATCGATCGAGCCGAACTTGAGTCGCGGCAGCAGCGGGGTGAGAAGGGGCTCAAGCGCATCATCGGTGCGCTGAAGCACACCTCCACCCATCTCTCGAGTGCGCAGCTGGGCATCACCCTGACCACGCTGTTGGCCGGCTATACCCTCGAACCTGCGCTGTCATCCTTCATGGCCCCGCTGTTCGAGTACATTCACCTGCCCGAACCGTGGGCGACCACAGTCGCCAGCATCATCGCGGTTGTCGTGGCCACCGTGCTCTCGATGCTGATCGGCGAGCTGGTGCCCAAGAACTTCGCGTTGGCCAGGCCGCTGCCCGTGGCCAAACTGGTGGTGCCGCCGCAGTTGGTGTTCACCACGGTGTTCAAGCCGGTGGTGCTGCTGCTCAACGACACCAGCAACCTGGTGCTGCACCGCTTCGGCATCGAACCGCAAGAAGAGCTGTCTTCTGCCCGCAGCGCCGAAGAACTCTCGTCGCTGGTCAAACGCGCGGCACTGGCCGGCAGCCTCGACTCGCAGACCGCGACCCTGCTCACCAAAACGCTCGACTTCTCTGAACTCACCGCCGGCGACGTGATGACGCCCCGGCCCCGAGTCACCGATGTGGCGGCCGACGACACGGCGCTCGACGTGATCGCGCTGACCCGGCGCACCGGGTTCTCCCGCTTTCCGGTCACCGGCACTGACTCTGACGACATCGTCGGTCTGGTGCACGTCAAACAGGCCGTGGGCATTGCGCGCGCCCAGCGGTCTGGTACCACGGTGCGCCAGCTGATGGTTGACATCGCAAAGGTGCCCGAGACCATGCCGCTCGACACCCTGTTGGGCGAGCTGCGCGGCCGCAGTCTGCAGATGGCAGTGGTCGTCGACGAGTACGGTGGCGTGGCTGGCATCGTCACCCTCGAAGACCTGGTCGAAGAGATCGTGGGCGAGGTGGCCGACGAACACGACCGCCTGCGCGTCGGAGTGGTGCGGCTGCGTGGCGGTCAGTGGCTGCTGCCTGGTCTGCTGCGCCCCGACGAGCTGGTCGATCAGGCTGGCGTCGAGATTCCCGAAGACGGCGCCTACGACACGCTCGGCGGCTTCGTGATGGATCGCCTGGGTCGCGTACCCGAGGTCGGCGACCGGTTTGACGAGCCGGGCGTGGGCTCCTTCGTGGTGGTGCGCATGGACGGCCGCCGCGTCGACCGGGTGCGTTTCACCCCTGCCGACGTGCTCGAGATCGCGGAGCATCGTATCGCCACCGATGACGGTGCCGCGACCGAAGGAGGTGAGCGCTGATGGGTGACTTCGCCGGGCTGATCTGGCTGGTCGTGCTGCTGGCCGGCAACGCCTTCTTCGTGGGTGCCGAGTTCGCCGTGATCGCCGCCAAGCGCTCGCAGATCGAACCACTGGCCGAAGCAGGCAACAAGCGTGCCCGCACCGCGCTTTGGGCGATGGAACATGCCACGCTCATGCTGGCCGCCACGCAGCTGGGCATCACCATCTGCTCACTGCTGATTCTGAACGTCTCAGAGCCGGCCATCCACCATCTGCTCGAATACCCGCTGCACTGGCTGGGGCTGAACGACGCGATCACCTCAGTGGCCGCCTTCGTGATCACGCTCGTGCTGGTGTCGTTCTTGCACGTGGTGTTCGGCGAGATGGTGCCGAAGAACATCGCCTTCTCGGTGCCTGATCGCGCTGTGCTGCTGCTCGCGCCCCCGCTGGTCGGCTTTGACAAGATCTTCAAGCCGGTGATTTGGCTGCTGAACAAGGGCGCCGACCTGGTGCTGCTGATGTTCGGAGTCAAGCCCGAGCACGCGGCCAGCACGGCGTTCACCCTTGATCAGGTCGCCTCTATCGTGGCCGAATCGACCAAAGAGGGCACCCTCGCCGATCGCGCTGGCACGTTGGGCAACACGTTTGAGTTCACCGAGAAGACTGCGCAGGATGTCGCGGTGCCGTTGGCCGATCTGCGCACGTTGGCTGCGCCCAGCACTCCAGACGATCTCGAAGACGCCGTGGCAGAATACGGGTTTTCTCGATACCTGGTGGCTGATGCCTCGGGCGAGCTGCTGGGCTATGTGCACCTGAAAGACGTGCTCGATCTGCCGAGCGACCAGCACGACCGGCCCATACCGGCCGGTCGGCTGCGCCCGCTGATCAGCGTGGGCTTCGACACCGAGCTCGAAGATGCGCTGACGCTGATGCAACGTCAGGGTGCGCATGTGGCTCGGGTGGCCGACGCCGACGGAGACACCACGGGTGCGTTGTTTTTTGAAGACATCATCGAGGTGCTGGTGGGTGAGGTGCACGACGGCACGCAGCGTGAGGCGCCAGAACAGCACTGAGTGTTGCCCGGCGATGGCCAGAGCGGTTCGCTAGACTAGGGCGCATGGCAGAGATCACCCGCGACGAGGTCGCGCATCTGGCGAGCCTGGCTCGCATCGCACTCACAGAACAAGAGCTCGAACACCTGACCCCGCAGCTGGGGCAGATTCTGCATGCGGTCGAGGCGGTGAACGAGGTCGCCACCCCAGATGTACCGGCCACCAGCCATCCGATCCCGCTGACCAATGTGTTCCGCCCCGACGTGGTGGGCGAGACCCTCACTCCAGATGAGGCCCTCGCCGATGCACCCGACCGCTCGGGCAACTCGTTCCGCGTGCCTTCGATTCTTGGCGAAGGCTGAGCGCTCGCCGCTGTGCACGCACCTTTTACTCACTGACTGAGAGAGTCCAGAAAAACGATGACAGATCTGACCAGACTGCGAGCCGCAGAGCTCGCCACCGCGATCACCAGCGGCGAGGTGAGCTCGGTCGAGGCCACGCAGGCGCACCTCGACCGCATCGCCGCTGTCGAGGGTGACATTCATGCCTTCCTGCACGTCAATGGCGAGGCCGCACTGGCCGCCGCAGCCGACGTCGACCGTCGTCGGGCCGCAGGCGAGCAGCTGTCTGAGCTCGCCGGCGTGCCGGTGGCCGTCAAAGACGTGCTGACCACCAAAGACCAGCCCACCACCTCGGGCTCGCGCATCCTCGAGGGCTGGGTGCCGCCCTACGACTCGACCGTGGTCGAGCGCCTGCGCGCCAATGACCTTGTGCTGCTGGGCAAGACCAACATGGACGAGTTCGCCATGGGCTCGTCGACCGAGCACTCGGCATATGGCCCCACGCACAACCCGTGGAGCACCGACCGTATTCCGGGTGGTTCGGGCGGCGGCTCGGCTGCGGCCGTGGCAGCCTTCGAGGCTCCGCTGGCCACCGGCAGCGACACGGGCGGCTCGATCCGTCAGCCCGCAGCCGTCACCGGCACGGTTGGCGTCAAGCCCACGTATGGCGGCGTCTCACGCTGGGGGGCGATCGCCTTGGCCTCGTCGCTTGACCAGATTGGCCCGGTGGCTCGCAACGTGCTCGACACCGCGCTCATTCACGATGTCATCAAGGGGCACGACCCGAAAGACTCCACCAGCCTGACCACCGAGTGGCCTTCGTTCGCCGATGCTGCACGGCTTGGTCGCGCCGGCGGTCGACTCAAGGGGCTGCGCGTGGGCGTTCTGAAAGAGCTCAACCGCGAGGGCTTCCAGGCTGGCGTGCGTCAGCGCTTCGCCGAGGTGGTCGAGTTGCTCACTGCCGAAGGGGCCGAGGTCACTGAGGTTTCGGCACCGCACTTCGACTACGCAGTGGCCGCCTACTACCTGATTCTGCCTGCCGAGGCATCGAGCAACTTGGCTCGCTTCGACGGTGTGCGCTACGGTCTGCGGGCCTTTGCCGAGGGCGAGCAGCCCGACGTTGAGAACATGATGGCCGCCACTCGTGAGGCGGGCTTCGGCGATGAGGTCAAACGCCGCATCATTCTCGGCACCTACGCGCTGAGCGCCGGCTACTACGACCAGTTCTATGGCAAGGCTCAGAAGGTGCGCACCCTGATTCAGCGCGACTTCGAGGCGGCCTTCAACCAGGTCGACGTGCTCATCTCACCCACCGCGCCGACCACGGCATACAAGCTCGGCGAGAAGCTCGACGACCCGCTGGCGATGTACTTGGGCGACATCACGACCATTCCCGCCAACCTGGCCGGCATTCCTGCACTCAGCCAGCCCATTGGCCTGGCACCCGAAGACGGGCTGCCGGTGGGCCTGCAGACCTTCGCTCCGGCGTTCGAAGACGCTCGACTCTACGAGTTCGGCGCCGCACTCGAGGCTCTGCTCGAGCAGCGTTGGGGTGGCCAGCTCATTGAACAGGCACCGGCGCTGCCGCAGGCCGCCGCTGCAGAAGGAGGCGCACGATGAGTGCCGAACTGCTTGACTACGACGAGGCCATTGAACTGTTCGAGCCCGTGCTGGGCTTCGAGGTGCACGTCGAGCTGAACACCAAGACCAAAATGTTCAGCTGGGCGCCCAACTCGTTCGGCGACGGCCCCAACACCAACATCACTCCGCTGTGCCTCGGCCTGCCCGGCACCCTGCCGACGGTCAACGAGCAGGCGATCACCGACAGCATCCGCCTGGGCCTCGCGCTCGGCTGCGAGATCGCCGAGGTGTGCCGCTTCTCGCGCAAGCACTACTTCTACCCAGACCTGCCCAAGGCCTACCAGATCTCGCAGTACGACGAGCCGATCGCCTTCGAAGGCTCGGTCGAGGTCGAGCTCGAAGACGGCACCGTGGTGCACGTGCCCATCGAGCGCGCGCACATGGAGGAAGACGCCGGCAAGCTCACCCACCAGGGCGGCTCGGGGCGCATCCAAGACGCCACCTCGTCGCTGGTCGACTACAACCGCGCCGGCGTGCCGCTGGTCGAAATCGTCACCAAGCCTATCGAGGGCACCGGCGCTCGTGCGCCTGAGGTCGGTCGTGACTACGTGGCGGCCATCCGCGAGATCGTCAAGGCGCTCGGCATCTCCGACGCCCGCATGGATCAGGGCAGCATCCGCTGTGACGCGAACATCTCGCTGCGCCCGCACGGCCAGGCCAAGCTCGGCACCCGCACCGAGACCAAGAACATCAACTCGCTGCGGTCGGTTGAGCGCGCCGTGCGCTATGAAATTCAACGCCAGGCGGCCATCCTGAAAAATGGCGGCAGCATCACCCAAGAAACCCGCCACTGGCAAGAAGACGCCGGTCGCACCAGCGCCGGCCGACCCAAGTCAGACGCCGACGACTACCGCTACATGCCCGAGCCCGATCTGCTACCGGTGGTGACCAGCCGCGAGCGGGTGGCCGAGCTGGCCGCCACGCTGCCCGAGTCTCCGGTGCTGCGTCGCCGTCGCCTCAAGGCCGACTGGGGGTTCTCCGATCTCGAGTTCCAAGACGTGATCAACGCCGATCTGCTCGATGCCGTCGAGCAGACCGTTGCCGCCGGTGCCAGCCCCGCAGCTGCGCGCAAATGGTGGACGGGCGAGCTCAGCCGCGTCGCCAACGCCCAGCAGATCGGCCCGGCTGAGTTGTCGATCACGCCGGCGCAGGTCGCCGAGATCGAGTCACTCGTGACCGAGGGCACGCTGACCGACCGCCTGGCGCGCCAGGTAATCGAGGGCGTGCTCGCCGGTGAGGGTGAGCCCCGGGCTGTTGTCGAGGCCCGTGGCCTGGCGGTGGTGTCAGACGATTCGGCTCTGGTTGCTGCAATCGACGAGGCACTTGCTGCTCAGCCCGATGTGCTGGCCAAGATTCGTGATGGCAAGGTGCAGGCAGCCGGTGCCATCATCGGCGCGGTCATGAAGGCCATGCACGGCAAGGCCGACGCCGCTCGCGTGCGCGAGCTGGTGCTCGAACGCGCCGCGCAGTAAGGCCGGGCGTTGACTGATCGCTGGCTGCCCGACGGGGCGCACATGATTCCAGACAACGCTGAACTGGCGTTTCAAGGCATCATCTACGACGTCTACCACTGGCAGCAAGAGCTCTACGACGGCTCGTTCGCGACCTTCGAAATGCTGCGCCGCCCCGACACTGTGGTGACCATCGGCCTCGACGATGACGACAACGTGATCACCATTAACGAGTCACAGCCCGGTGGCATCACCCGCAACGGCGGCGTCTCAGCCGGGCAGGTCGAGGCCTCCGACGCCTCGGTGCTGGCCGGGGCCAAGCGTGAGCTGCGCGAAGAGACGGGGTACGCGTTTCGCAATTGGCGGCTGCTCGAGGTGCGTCAGCCTGAGAGCAAGATCGAGTGGTTCGTGCACGTGTTCGTGGCCACCGGGGTCATCGACGTGGTGCCGCAGCGACTTGACGCGGGAGAGCGCATCAGCGTGCATCCGCTGCCGTTCGAGCGCTACCGCGACACCACGCCATATCAGCATCGACGAGCCCTGGAGCGCTTCTCGAATGCGGCCGAACTGCGCGCGTGGGTCGGCGAGGGGGAGCATCCCACACTCGAGGTGTGAGATGCGGCCGTCGCCCACCGGGTGATAAGGCCGAGTAGAATGAAACATTGTGTGCACACCGCTCACAATGACGTGGTGCGGCCACGACGACGAATGAGAAGTTGCCGCTCAGGCAGAAACGAAGGCGAGATGACGAACGATACCAAGACCATCCACTGGAATGGAGATCTGCAGCAGGAGGGTCTTGACATCCTGCTCGGCGAGGGCGGCATGATCGTCAGTCCCACCAAGGTCGGCTACATCATCATGACCAGCGACGGCCAGGGGCTCGAGCGCAAGTTCGAGGCCAAGCAGCGCAACCGCAACAAGCCTGGCGTCGTGCTCTGCGGCTCGATGGAGCAGCTCAAGCGCCTCGCTCAGCTCACCCCCGAGATCGAGGCCTACTACCAGCAGCACTGGGATGAAGACATTCTGATGGGCTGCATTCTGCCGTGGCGCGAAGACGCCCTGCAGTACATTCCCGATGAGCACGCGCAAGAGCTCGCCAAAGACCACCGCGGCACCAGCTGCTTCGTGATCCGCTTTGGCACCCCGGGCGAGAAGCTCGCCGCAGCCCTGTGGGAGAACGGCAAGCTCGCCTTCGCCAGCTCGGCGAACCCCTCGGGCAAGGGCAACCGTGGCAAGGTCACCGGCATCGGCGAGCGCATTCACGACCGCGCCGACCTGGTCATCGAGGCTGACGACTACGTGGCCTCGATTCAGCCGAACGAGAGCGAAGAGACCCGCTACGAGCAGGGCGTCATGGTCTCGATGGTCGACAAAGACGGCAAGCTGATTCCCGAGCAGCACGGTGAGCGTTCGATCACCCCCGCGCCGGTGCTGATCCGTCGCGGCGTCTACCTTGATCGCATTCTGGCGATTCTCGCCAAGCACTTCAACAGCTGGGACTACCGCCACGGCGAGTATTACTGATTCACTGCAGTTCTCACGCTTCGACGCGCCGCTGGCCTTGTTCAGCGGCGCGTCGTCTGCGTCACGGTGAATTTTGCGTCGCGGTCGAGCTGCTCGGTCGGTCCCACCACTCGCTGCAGCGTGGGGCGGTAGCGCAGGTGCGAGTTGAATACTACGAGCAGCTGCCCGCCCGGTCGCAGCACCCGAGCGGCCGAGGCGAACATGGCCTCGGCAATGCCGGTATGCACGGCCGCGCCCACATGAAAGGGCGGGTTGCACACCACCAGATCAGCCGAAGCGTCGGGCTGAGCGTCGAGCAGATTGTCGCGTATCACGGCGACGTGTTCGGCGAGCCCGTTCGCGGCGATGGTCGCCTCGGTCGAAGCTGCGGCGGTGCGCATCTGGTCGGTGGCAATCACCTCGAGCTCGGTGGATGCCCGGGCCAGTACCGCTGCCAGCACACCTGTGCCGCAGCCCAGGTCGATGGCCCGAGCCTGGCGTTGCTGAGCGGTGGCTCGCTCCACAGCGGCCCGCGCGGCCGGGGCAACGTGGGGGAGCAGGACTCTCGTGCCGATGTCGAGGCTGGCGCCGGCGAATCCGCCCGGAAATGCGCAGATGGTCAGCGGGACCAGCGCGGGGTCGCTACCGCCCAGATCGACCTGTGACTGCTCGACAAGCTGAACCGCTGGTGTGGCAGTGCCCGCGCGTGGCCCCTCGGCAAACAGCAGGCGTGACTTCTGGCGGGCCAGTGAGGCGTGCACCGACGCGAAGTGACGTTCGAGCACGCGGGTCATCGACAGATCCATGTGCTTGACTCGGGCCCCGGCCACCAGCCGGGTGGCTGGGTGTGCACCGGCGGCGACAAAGCCGGCCAGAGCATCCAACAGGCTAAGGCTGCGAGGCAGCTGCATCAGCACCAGGTCGAAGCCAGCGAATTCGGCCGGGTCGAGGGCGATGTGGCGATAGGTCGGCTCGCGACCGCCTGCGGCAACCCAGCGGCGAGCGTTGGCATCGAGCGACAGCTCTGCGACCAGTGGATCTTGCCAGACGGCGACGTCGGTTGCGCCGAGTTCGCTGACCCCGAGGGTGAGGGCGCCGTGCGTGTCACCGATGACCAGCACGCGGGCCTGTGGTTGTGTGTCGAGGGCCTCGGCTGCGGCATCGAGCAGCAGTCGGTCGGTGGCGTCACTCGCAGACAGGTTGTCGGCCTCGACGTCGGGTGCGCGGCGAAGTGTGTCGAGCAGGGGAGCGAGCGCAGCGGCGGAGTCGGGCATGGTCTCGAGGATACTCGACTGACACACGCAAAATACCCACTGGGGTATAGGGGTGAAGTGCTAGGGTCGAGCGCATGGGCAGTACTACCAACGCTGAGAAAAACAACCAACCGAAGTCGAAGGGGGCACAGCAACTGCGTGCCGAGAATGCGAGTCTGCATGCCAGGCTGCGTCGAGCGCACATCTTCAACGTCATTGCTGCGGTGGTTTCGCTGGTGCTCGTCGTGGTTGTGGTGGCTCAGCAGCAGAGCAGCGGCAGCGCCGACACGAGTGCATCTGCGTCAACGGCGACAACGGTGCTCGCCGACCAGTATGCTCGCGCCGATGCCGATGACCCCCGGGCGGTCGGCAGCATCGACGCCCCGGTGACCATCATCGAGTGGACCGACCTGCGCTGCCCGTACTGCGCGTCATACACCAACGAGACCCTGCCGACGATCATCAGCGACTATGTCAACACCGGCAAGGTGCGTATTGAGTTTCATGATGTGGCCATGTTCGGTGATCAGTCGGTGGCTGCCGCGGTTGCCGCTCGGGCTGCAGGCGAACAGGGCATGTACGTCGAATACGTAGAGGCGCTCTTTGCCGCGGCGCCCGAGACTGGGCACCCAGATCTGCCACGAGAGAAGCTGGTGGGCTTCGCCGAGCAGATCGGTGTGCCTGATATGGCAACGTTCACTGCAGCCCTCGACCGCACTGATCTGACCGATGCGGTCAATAGTGAGACCAGTGAGTCTCAGGGGTATGGCATCACGGGGGTGCCGTTCTTCATCGTGGGTGACACCACGCTCAGCGGAGCACAGTCAGTGACGACGTTTACGAACACGATTGATGCTCAGCTGGCAAACGTCGGCGCCTGAGCCACCAGCGAACCAGCCAGCCAGCAGCGAGCAGCAGCAGGGCACCGGCACCGAGCATCCAGTCGGAGACCCCTAACGACCACTCGGCCACTGCTGACTCGAGCCCGCTCTGCGTGTCGGCGCTGAGTAGCCCGCCGAGTGCGGTGGTGCCCTGAGTGAGCAGCATGAGCACGCCGACTGCGGCGGTGAACAGGCCGCTGAGCATGGTGGTATAGGTGTTGCGCCACCGGCCGATTACCAGTTCGCGGGGCTTGACCACCCAGCGCACAGCCGGCACGCTCTGCCAGATCGAGGCGAGCAGCAGCAGCGGCACCACCATGCCGGCGGCGAAGGCCAGCAACAGCAGGGCGCCATACAGAGGGCTGCCGCCGAATGCGGCCATGGCCAGCACAGCGCCGAGCAGCGGGCCGGTGCACACCCCGGCCAGGCCATAGACGGTGCCGAGCAGATACACCGAGAGTGGGCTGTCGGGCGAGCGCGAGCCGGTCTCGCCGCGCATCAGCGCAGGCATGGGCACGCCGGCCGCCATGGCCAGGCCGAGCACGATCACGGTGACCGAGATCACGGTGATGATTGCGCTGCGGTGTACTGAGAAAAAGGCGCCGACGGAGCCGGCGAGCAGCCCGAGTGGCACGAGTGTGGTGATCAGGCCGAGATAGAAGATGCCGGTCATGGCGAACAAGCGGCTGCGGCTCGAGAAGGCGTAGGCGAAGAATGCCGGCAGCAGCATGACGGAACAGGGGCTCAGCAGGGTGAGCACACCGCCCAAGACGGCACCAGTCAGACCAAGGGTCACGCAGCTCTCCTTTCATGTACCCCATCACGGTACGCTGAGATGCGCGAGCGGGGTAGGTGGCTCGCCCCGAGTATAAACCCCCGGGGGTATATGAGATAGGGTGTCTGCATGACCACGACGAGCACACCGCAGCCCGCTGACGCTTCGAGCGCGCCCTTGGGCGCCGAAGAGCAGCAGGTGCGGCGGGTGCAGCGCCGCACGATCACGGTGCTGTCGATCGCGCAGATTCTCAGCGGGCTCGGCAGCGGCGCGATGATCTCGACCGGCGCGCTGCTGGCCGAACAACTGACTGGCTCAGCGGCGTGGTCAGGATCAGCCACGACCACTATGACCATCGGTGCAGCCTTCGCCGCGGCGTGGCTGTCGCGCTTCGCCCTGCAGCGCGGCCGGCGCGCATCACTGACCTTGGGGCTGCTCATCGCCACCGCAGGCACCGCGTCGATCATCGTCGCCGCGGTGACCAGCACATTCTGGCTGCTGATCGTCGGCGGGCTGTTGGTCGGTGCCGGCAACGCCGCGAACTTACAGGCGCGCTTCGCCGCCACCGACCTCAGCCAGCCCGAGCATCGTGGGCGCGACCTGTCGCTGGTGGTGTGGATGAGCACACTCGGCGCAGTCACTGGCCCGAACCTGGTCGGTTGGGGTGGGTCGATCGCGCAAGCCCTGGGCCTGCCGGCGCTCACCGGGCTGTTTCTGGTCGCCACCGTCGGCATGTTCGCCAGCATGATCGCCCTGTGGTTCGGCCTGCGACCCGATCCGCTGTTGCTGGCCCGTGCCCGCCAAGAGGCAGCCATCGGCGAAGTCACCACGCCGACCGCGGCAGCCAGCCATCGCAGCCGCGGCGGGTTCGTCGACGGCGTGCGTGCCCTGTTTGCCCGCACTGCGACGCGTATCGCGACCATCGGCATCCTGACGGCCCACTTGGTGATGGTGGCAGTCATGTCGATGACGCCGGTGCACCTGGGCGGTCACGGCGCCAGCGTCGAGCTGATCGGCCTGACCGTCAGCCTGCACATCGCCGGAATGTACGCACTGGCCCCGGTGATGGGTATGCTCGCCGACCGCATCGGAGCGCTGTGGGTTGTGTATGGCGGGCTCGTGCTGTTGGGCGTCAGCGCGATCGTCACCGGCACCAGCGGCGCCGAGGCCATGCAGGCGACGGTCGGCATGATCCTGCTCGGCCTCGCCTGGTCGGCCGTCACGGTGGCCGGTTCGGCGGTCATCGTGCAACGGGTGGATGCTGCATCGCTCACTTCAGCACAGGGTGCATCAGACAGCCTGATGAGCCTTGCCGGGGGAGTCGGTGGTGCCCTCGCCGGGGTCACCCTCGCGCTCGTCGGCTTTGAGGGGCTCGGCCAGATCGCGGCGCTGCTCTCGTTTGCGGCGCTGATAGCCACTGGCATGATGCGCATGTGCGCGCTGCGACAAGGCGGCACCTGCGAGATGTGAGGGTGCGCGCCCCGGATGGTTGTCGCGGCGAGTATTCTTGGTGAGTTCACCGAGATCACCCACCGCAGGAGAGGCAGCGCAGTTGGCAGGCACGTTGGCGCGAAAGGTCAGAGCCTTCTGGGCGTTGGGGCCGTTCTCTGACGCCCATATGCCTGCTGTGCACACTGCGCTCGCGATGGCCATCGCCTTGGGCGGTCTGCTCTCGATCGGGCACCTCGGCTGGTCGGTCTATGCCACGTTCGGGGTGATGTGCGCGGCCTATGGTCGAGGGCTGGCCCCGAAGCCGAACTTTCTCGTGCAACTGGTGGGTGGGCTCTCGCTCAGTGCGACCGTGGTGCTCGGCGCCGTGCTCGGGCTTATGCCCGATCGCGAACTCGCCTTCGTGATCGTCGCCCCGGTGTGGGCTGGCATCATCACGCTCGTGGGTATCCGGGTGCAGTGGCGGCCCGCCGGCGCACTCTTTCACATGTTCGGTCTCGGCGCCGTTGCTGCGGTGCCATCGTCGTCACATCTCGTCGCAGTAAGCGCAGTGGTATCGCTCGCGGCGACCGCCATGACACTGGTGCTTGGCGCAATTCTGGTGCGGGTCATCCCTCGGCGCACGGTGCACCCCGACCCTGAGCTGCCCACCGTGCTGGGGGTGCTGCGCGACCGTGCGGCGTGGCGGCTGGCCGGCACCTACGTGCTGGTGTCGGCAGTGGCCGGCCTGATTGCGCACAGTCTCGGCCTCGGACACGTGTCGTGGGCGGTGCTCACCGCGGTGGCGCCGCTGTCGGCATCGGGCCACGGCAGCCGCCTGCTGCGCGGAACGCAACGCCTGGTCGGCACCATGGCGGGGCTCGGGGTGACCTGGCTGTTCTTCGTGATGCACCCGGGCGAGGTGGCTACGGTGATCGCGGTGATCGTGTTGCAGGGCGTCACCGAGCTGATCGTGGTGCGCAACTACGCGTGGGCGATGCTCACGGTCACACCGATGGCACTGAAGCGCCTGAGGTTTGGTGCCGTTCTCTTTTGAGTTGAGAGGATGGCATTATGCCGAAGAGAACAGATCAGGTGCTCAAGGACCGGGCGGTGCGTCTGGTGTTGGAGCACGCGAGTGAGTACCCGTCTCGGGCGGCCGCGATAGCGGCGGTCGCACGTCAGGAAGGCGTGGGACGTGAGTCGCTGCGCCGGTGGGTCGTGCAGGCCGAGATCGACGTTGGCACCCGTGAAGGGGTCACCAGCGACGAGACCGCCGAGATCAAGGCCTTGAAGGCCGAGAACCGGCGGCTGCGGGAGGACGTGGCCATTCTCAAGGCGGCAACGTCTTTCTTCGTGGGGGAACTCGACCCCCGCAACCGTTGATCATGGGATTCATCGACCAGATGAGGGCCGAGGGGTTCGCGGTCGAGTCGATCTGCCGAGTCCTGCGTGAGCAGGGCGTCAAGGTCGCCGCGAGAACCTACCGGGCCTGGAAGACCAGGCCGGTGTCGGCACGGACGGTCACGGATGCGATCGTCACCGACGCGGTACGCGAGGCTGCCTGGGCGAACGTGACCACCCCGGACGGCAGAAAGGTCCGCCGGCTCACCCCGGAGGGGCTGTATGGACGGCGGAAGATGACCGCACTGATCCGCCGTCGTCTCCCTGATGCTTCCTGGGGCGCGGTCGACCGAGCCATGCGGAGCCTTGGCCTGTCCGGGATCCGCCGGGATAAGACCGTGCGCACCACCATTCCGGCGAAGGACGGTATCCGTGCCGGGGACCTGCTGAATCGTGATTTCACCGCCCCGCGCCCGGATCACACCTGGGTGACGGACTTCACGTACGTGCGGGCCTGGACTGGCTGGGTCTACGTCGCGTTCATCGTCGATGTGTACTCGCAACGCATCGTTGCCTGGCATGCGGCCACCACCAAGCACGTCGATCTGGTGATGATCCCGCTGCGCATGGCGCTCTGGGAGCGCGACCGCGCCGGGCACCCGATCAGCCCGAAACAACTCCGGGCGCATAGCGATGCCGGGTCTCAATACACGTCTGTGACGTGGACGGAGAAACTCGCCCTCGACGGGATCGCCCCATCGATCGGGACGGTCGGCGACGCCTACGACAACGCGCTCATGGAGACGATCAACGGCCTCTACAAAGCCGAATGCGTACGCACCACCGTGTTCCACGACGGCCCGTACAAGACCATCGCCGACGTCGAATACGCGACCTCCGGATGGGTCGACTGGTACAACAACCGGCGACTCCACGGTAGTCTCGGAATGGTCACCCCGAACGAATTCGAGGCGACCTACTACGCGGCCCTCAACCGAGAGCCGCAACCCGCATAGAAGCGGCACCAAACCTCAGGCGCTTCACACTGTCGATGATCGCGCTCGCGGTGCCCAACGACCCGATGACCCTGGTGACCGATCGCGCGGTTGAGACGGTGGTCGGCACACTGAGTGCATTCGCGATCATCGTGGTGAGCGTGTGGTGGGCGCGGCTCGCTGTGCATGAGCGCCGCTGAGCCGTCGTTCGGGGTGTGCCTGCGGGGTGTGGCACAGTAGTGCGGCACAGAGGTGTCGCGAGGTGCGGTTTACGCGAGACATACGCGCATCTCGTGACACTTGTGTGAGGTGTTTCGCGTGAGAGCGCACTTTGTGACACCTGTGGTGCACCGTCGGGGTGAAGCCCTCAGTTTGTGACACATGTGGTGCACCGTAGGGGTGAAGCCCTCAGCTCGTGACACCTATGGTGCACGTCAGGCGAAGCACGCAACGTGATACCGGCGCGCCGTTGCGCATGGGCCCCGACGCTCACTCGCTGGGGCGTGCGCGCGGGCTGGAAAGGCGCTCGAGCATCCATTGGCGCAGCACACGCGCATGGTTGACTTCGGGGTTGCGTGCGGCATAAAGCAAGGTGACGTGTGGATGCTCGCGCGCGAGGGCGAGCAGCTGTTGCGTCGCGTCATCAGCGTCGAGCTCGGCGCGATAGCGGGTGGCGAATTCGGCGGCGGTGTCGGGGTCGTGGTGCCACCAGGTGCGCAGTTCGGGGGAGGGGGCGACGTCTTTGAGCCAGGCGTCGAGGTGTGCTCGTTCATGGGTCATGCCGCGTGGCCAGAGTCGGTCGACGAGCACACGGAATCCGTCATCGGAGGCTGGCGCGTCGTAGATGCGCTTGATCGAGATCTCGGGCATTCGGCTCCTCTCGGGTGATGAGTGGCGGTTCTCACGATACTCGGCCCGGTTCTGCTGCATGTCGGCCGTTGCTGCAAGAATGGTGCCGCAAGACAAGTGCAGATCGCTCAGGCACTTGCGCCCAACGAGCCATCAGCAGGGGAGTGCTTCATGAAGTTCATCGCGACAGCCGACTGGCAGCTCGGCATGACGGCGCGCTTTCTGCCGCCTGAGGCGCGCGCCCGCTACACGCAGAGTCGATTCGAGGTGCTCACTCGCATCGGCGATCTCGCACAAGAGCGCGGTGCCGAGTTCATCGTGGTCTGCGGCGACGTCTTCGAGACCAATCAGCTCGATCGGCGGGTCATCGCACGCACGTTCGAGGCCCTGCGCAGCGTGCGCATCCCGATCGTTCTGGTGCCCGGCAACCACGACCCGCTCGACAGCGCCTCGATCTACGACTCCGAGGCGTTCACTCGGCTCAGCCCCGACAACGTGAACGTAGCTCGCACTGCAGAGCCGATTCGCGTGACGGCACATGCACAAGTGCTGCCGGTGCCGTGGTCGTCAAAGCGACCGGGCAGAGATCTGGTCGCCGAGGCGTGTGCTGGGCTCGAGCCTCCTGAATCAGGGGTGTCGCGCGTGCTTGCCGCGCACGGCGCCGTTGCCTCGATGAACCCAGACGCCACCGACCCCGCCACCATCGACGATGCCCTGGTGACGCAGTTGCTGCGCGACGGGGTGATCGATGTCGCAGTGCTGGGCGATCGTCACTCCACCACCGAGGTGGCTGCTGGCATCTGGTACCCCGGCACGCCTGAGGTCACCGCACGCAGAGACCCACACCCGGGCAACGTCTTGGTGATCGAGGTGCCTGACGATGACGGTGCAGTCGGCGCAGCCAGCACACACGGGCCCGGTGCCCGGCACGTGCAGGTCGAAGAGGTGCACGTTGGCTCGTGGCAGTTTGTGACCCTCGAGCAGCAGTTCACAGCGCGCCTCGATCACGAGGGCGAGACAGACGATCTCGAAGCCCTGCGCGCGCAGCTCGCAGCCATCGACAACAAGTCGCAGACGGGGGTGTGGCTGCAGCTGACGGGCACGATCACCACGCGAGGCGCCGCCGAGCTCGACCGCCTCATCGACGAGCAGGGTGACCTGTTCGCGCTGCTCGAGATCTGGCAGAGCCACAGCGATCTCCAGACGCTCCCCGACGGAGCCGACTTCTCTGACCTGCACCTGACCGGCTTCGCCCAAGATGCTCTTGACGACCTCGTCGCTCAGGCCGCAGCAGGCTCAGCTGGTTCATCGCCGACGACGCGTTCAGAGGCCGACATCGCAGCATCCACCGTCGCGGCAGACGCTTTGTCGCTGCTTTACCGACTCGCCGGAGGCCACCGATGAGAATCAGCAAGATTATCCTCGACGACTACCGCGGCGTCGCGCACAGCGAGGTTGAACTGGGCGACGGTGTCACCGTCGTCTCCGGGCCCAACGAGGTCGGCAAATCATCGATCGCCGAGGCACTGCGGCTGGTGCGGCGCTACCCGTCATCGAGCGCAGCCCAGCCCGTCAAAGCCGTACAGCCGGTTGGCCGCGACGTCGGTCCGCAAGTGACCATCGAGCTGCAGTCTGGCGGCTACGATCTGCATCTTCGCAAACGATGGCTCGTGCGGCCGCTGACCGAACTTCGAGTGAGTGGTGCACGCCACGAGCAGCTCAGCGGGCGCGAGGCCGACGAGCGTTTCCACAGCATCCTCACCGAGACCCTCGACACCGCACTGCTCGATGCGCTTGACGTCGACCAGGGCGAATCGCTTGATCAACCGCAGCTGGCCACACTTTCATCGCTGCAGGCTGCGCTGTCTGCCGACAGCGACATCGATGCCACCGACGTCTCAGGTGATCACGACGAGCTGATCACGCGTATCGAAGCCGAATACGAGCGCTACTTCACGCCCAAGGGCCGCTACAAGAAGACGGTCAACGACGTCGATCATGAGGTCGAGCAGCTCGAGCAGACCGTCGCAGATCTGCGTGAGCGCAGCCAACGAATGGATGCGCTGGTCGATCAGCACGCCACCCAGCGTTCACTGCTGGGGCAGATCGTCACCCAAGAGCACGAGGCCAAGGCCGATGTTGAGCGCCTGAGCGAGGCCGCCGAAGGGCTGCGTGAGTTGCGCCAGGCTGCCGAAACCACTGAACGCGAATGGGCGCAGGCAAATGATGCCTTGACCGCGGCACGTGAACGTTTCAGCGACCGCGAGGCTGCGGCCAAAGAGGTCGACAAGGCGTCAGATGCGGCCAAGCACGCTGAAGATCAGATCGTCGAGCAACAGCAGAAGGCAGCTGACGCCGAGCAGAAGCTGGCAGAGGCTCAGCACAACCTGAGCGAAGCCGAGCAGGCGCTTGAGACTGCGAGAGCCCAGGCGCAGAGCACCGCAGCGCTTGCCCAGCACGCCCGCTGCGCGCGCGATCTTCGCGACGCTGAAGACCGTCTTGAACGTGCCGAGCACGCCGAGGCACAGCGCACCGCCGCCAATGGCGTCTTGAGCGCGAATACCGTGACCGAAAAGCGCGTGCGCCGGCTGAGAGAGCTGCACACTGAGGTTCGAGTGGCCGAGCGCGCAAGAGACGCCGCAGCGGCCCAGCTGCAGGTGCGCCAGCTCGGCGACGTCGCCGTCACCATCAACGACGAGACGATTACTCCTGAGAGCGAGGCCTCGCAGGCTCTCGCTGTGCGCGAGCCAATGCACGTGGTGGTTGAGGGCATTGTCAGCGTCGAGGTGCGGCCGGCGGCTACCTCATCCGAGCTCGACACTGCGGTGCAGCAGGCTCAGCAGGCTTTCCGCAAGGCGCTCGACAAAGACGGTGTCACCTCGATCGAGCAGGCCCAGCAGATCGCCGATCTGCGCGCCACAGCCGAGCAAGATCTGCGTGCGGCCGAAAGCGAGTTGAAAGCGGCACTCGGCCCAGCCGATGATGATGACGACGCACAAGCCGGGTTGGATGCTCAGCTTGAGCGCCTGCGTCTGCGTGCGGCACAGCTGCGCACGCAGCTTGAAGCACAACAGAGCGTTGCCGAGAGTGCATCCGGTGCCTCGTCGACGGCCAGCATCGACGAGCTCGAACGCGCGGCAGCCGAGGCTGCTGAGCGTGTGCTCAGCGCAGAGCAGGCCGAAAAGAAGGCTCGAGGCCACCATGATCGTCTGCGCGATACCCGCGATGAGCATCGCACTGCGTTGGTTCGTGCTGAAGAAGTGGCACGTGCCGCGATCAGCGATCGCGATCGTCTGCGTGAGCGTCTCGAACAGGCGCGAGGCGAGGTCACCGACGAGGCGCTGGGCTCCGCAGTCACCAGCGCGGAAGCTCGTCTCAAAGAGGCAGATCAGTCTCGTGCACAGGCGGCGCGGGCACTCGAAGATGCCCATGCCGAACGTATCGAACTCGAGCTCGACAACGCACGTCAGATCGTGGAGGATCGTGCGCGAGATCTGGCGCAGGCGCGTGACCGACTGGGCACGCTGCAGGGCGAGATCAACGCATATGCCGATGAAGGCATCTACGATCGACTCGAGCAGGCAGAAGCCGAACTCGACAGCTCGCGTGAACACCTCGACCGCCTGCACCGTGCGGCGGCGGCAGCCAAGCTGCTGCACGACACCTTCACGAGATATCGAGACGATGCGCAGGCCCGCTACGCGGCACCCTTCAGAGAGCGTATCGAGCGCCTGGCCGAGCTCGTCTTCGGCTCCGAAGTGCAGGTCGAGGTCAGTGCAGACCTGCAAATCATCTCTCGCACACTGCATGGTGCGACTGTGTCGTTCGAGTCGTTGTCGGGCGGTGCACGTGAGCAGCTAGCCCTGCTCGGTCGACTGGCCTGCGCCCAGTTAGTCTCGGCCGACGGTGGGGCCCCACTGATTCTCGACGATGCTCTGGGGTTCGCCGATCCCGAGCGGTTGCGTGCCCTGAACCTCGTGCTCAGCCGAGTGGGGCGTGATGCGCAGGTGGTGGTGCTCACCTGTCAGCCAGAGCGCTTCTCGCACATCGGTGGGGCGGCTATGCAGCCGCTGTTGTCGCGGTGAGTGGTCAGGTGCTGGTGGGCGTACCAGGCGACCCAGCCTCCTCGCCGTCCTACACCACTCGTCCTCATTCGAATCCGCGGCGGATCATGTTTGTCGCTGCGTGGACATCGCGGTCAGCCCCGTAGCTCAGGGATGAAATCGCTATCTAAAGAAGAGGGTGAGAGCCCACACGTATGGCACGTAGTCGAGCAAAAGGAATGCTGCCGTAATTATCAATTTTTCAGACACCTTCGCATCGGATAAGACAAACCCGAGGTGAGCGAGAGTAGACACGAGCGGCACTGGGATGAGCATGATTCCAGCGATGATGAACCCAAGAATCGGCTGTAGCAGTGAGATGACGAACACAAATGGTACGACGAGGCCGATGCACACAGCTAGGGCAAGCGCTCTGGAGAACGGAGACCAACCAGTGTCCTTGACTTGGGGCTGAACAACCTCTGTAGGCATTTCGGGCTCCTAATTTGTGAGGTGCTGGGCTTCGGTGCCTGAGAAGACCGCAGTAGTCGGTCTTGCCAGCGCGCGGAGGTACAGACGCTGCAGCATGCCCCCTTTTCTCATCGATTCCCTGAATCTAGCCTGCAACTTTCTGTGCGCAGATCCCAAGCGTAGGCGGTGATCGTTACCCAAGCCTTGTAGAGCGAGTGCATTTACAACAGCACGGCCATTGCGAGCAGTGTCAGTGGCTGCCGTTAACCTGTGAGCGATACCGTGCAGCAGTGCGGTTGGCATCACCGGGGAGGGGTCATGTCGAGCAGAAAGCTCTATCGTTGGCAGCGTGAGGCCTTTGACGCTTGGGTCACGCAGTGGCATCGCGGTGTGGTCGAAGCCATCACCGGCTCTGGCAAGACTCACCTGGGTGTGTTGGCCGTGCGACATGCATTGAGCGCCGGGTACAACGTGGTGGTGATGGTGCCCACCATCGAACTGCTCGATCAGTGGCATCGCACGTTGAGTCAAGAACTCACCGATGTGCCCATCGGCAGGCTCGGCGGCGGCAACCACGACGACCTCTACGAATACGATGTGCTCATTGGCACCGTGCACAGCATCGCACGCAGGTTTGGCGGCGATGGTCCCGATTTGCTCAGCAAACACCGCCAAGGCCTGCTGATTGCCGACGAGTGTCATCGCTACGCAGCCGCGCAGTTCTCGTCTGCGCTCAGCGAAAACTTCGACTGGAGGCTCGGGCTCACCGCCACATACGAGCGTGGCGACCAGCTCGACGAGAACGTCCTTGACCCGTTCTTCGGTGGCATCGTCTATCGGCTGTGGTACGACCGGGCTCTGGCCGATCGTGTCATCGCACCGTTCGACATCGCTTTGGTGGCAGTCGAACTCGATGCCGCCCGACGTGAGGCGTACGACAGGCTGAGCCAGCGCATCCATGATGCGAGACGAACACTTTACGGCTATCTGCCGCCGAAGATGCTCAACGCGGCTGGTGATCTGGCGGTGCCATTCGCGGTGTTTCTCCATCTCGTCACGGTGTGGGCAGGTGCTGCTGAACCCAGTGCTCGCCGCAGCGTTGCTCAATCGTTGTTGACCGCGATCGCCGGGCGTCGCGGCCTGCTCGCAGATGCACCGGCGAAGATCGATGCCCTCGACAGTCTTGGGCCGGCGGTACGAAGGGCGCATGGCACGCTCGTGTTTGCACAGACCAAGCAGGCCGCGCTTCTGGCCACGTCTCGTCTGCAGCGGCAAGGTGTTCGCGCAGCGGCAACATACAGCGGGTTGAGTCGAGACGAGCGCCAGCAGAGCCTCGCTGAATTCCGCAGTCGCACCGTTGAAGTGCTCGCCGCGCCCCGTGTGCTCGACGAAGGCATCGACGTGCCAGACGCCGACTTGGGTATCGTGCTCGCTGCGAACCAGAGTCGTCGTCAGATGGTGCAGCGGCTGGGCCGTGTGATTCGCCGCAAACAACCCCCGGGCCCAGGGCGGCTCGTCTACCTCTACGCGCGCAATACCGTCGAAGACCCCACTGTCAGCGGTGATAAACACTTGCGTGCGGTGCTCGATTACGCACGTCGGGTTGCGTTTTTTCCTTCTCCGGATGCCCCAGGCCTGTTGGACTTCCTTGCTGATTCGACCCCGGTGCCAGTTGAGGCCCCAGAGCTGGTGCCCGGAGTGGAATTCGTCGCACCTCCCGAGGAGCTCGATGCTTCTGGCGAGCCAGTGTCTCAGCTCAGCGGTGCGGTGCATGTGTGCGCTGATGCTTTTCACGATTATCTGCGAAAGATCGGCAGGTACAAACTGATCGATCAGACACAGGAGGTTGCGCTCGGCATGGCGCGTGATCAGGGCGACAACGCCGAGGCTCAGCTGCAGCAGAGTGCGTGGTCGACGCGTCGAGAACGTCGGTCGCTTGAACGCCAGGCCGTCGCTGGGCATCGAGCCCGAGAAGAGTTCACTGCGGCGAACCTTCGCCTGGTGGTCAGCATCGCGAAACGCTATTTCGGGCAGCGCGGCTCACTGCACATGCTCGACCTTGTGCAGGAAGGTTCGATTGGCTTGATGCGGGCTGTCGAGAAGTTCGAGCAAGATCGGGGCAACAAGTTCTCTACCTATGCCACCTGGTGGATCAGGCAGGGCATCACACGGGCACTGGCCGATCAGTCGCGTGTGATTCGCCTCCCAGTGCATGCCGTTGAGGCTCTCGGTCAGATCCGACAGCAGACCGCGATTGTGGTGCAGGGGTATGAGCGCAATGGCGTGACCCCTACGCGTTCAATGGTCAGTGAAGAAGTGATGCGCAGGTGCGAGATTTCTCAGCGGCAGCTGGAGTTGTTGATACGGAGCGACGAGCCGCCCGTGTCACTCAACGACTCGCGGTGGATCATCGATGGGGAGAAGGTTCGCTTAGGCACTGTGGCCGATACCATTGCCGACGATGGTGCGCCCGAAATTGACGAAGGCCTTATCGCCTGGGAGCGACATCAGCTTGTCGACGATCTGCTGAGCGAGTTGCCCGCGCGCGACGCCTTGATCCTGCGTGCGCGGTTTGGTCTGCTGACGGGGCAAGAAGAGACGCTTGACGCGGTGGGGGAGCGAGTCGGGGTCACTCGCGAGAGAGTCAGGCAGATCGTCAACAAGTCGCTGGATGTGTTGCGCACGTCGATTGATTCGGGTACCTCGATCTCTCACGTCCCGCTGCTCAAAAAGGGGCACGACAACCAGTTGGGTGCTGCCTCCGCTGAGGAGCGAAACGTTCTGGTGCGCCGAGTACGGATACCTGCCGCCAGCCCAACGTACGACTTCAGCGAGTGAAACGACCTAGCTCATCCTGGAGAGATCTGAACGGTGAAACGGTGTGCTGCGGCTGAGGGCACTCACTGCTGTGCACGGCCGACCGTCAGTTGGCGTTCTCGCTTGTTGCGGCATCTACATCAAGCAGCCGGACGATCAAGTCGATCATCAAGTCTTTTTCTGCCGGGTTACTTGCAGCGACTAACAAAGTGGTGGCGGCGAGGGCATTGTTCGTGAAGCGTGGTTGGCCCTGATCGCTGTTCAAAGCATTATTGTGTGCGAGGAAGGTGACGAACAGTGCAGCCGCCGTGCGCTTGTTGCCGTCGCTCAGCGGGTGGTCTTTGATCACGAAGTAGAGCAGGTGCGCTGCTTTTTGTTCGACAGTGGGGTAGAGGTCTTGCCCGCCGAAGCTCTGATAGACGCTGCCGATGAGCCCTTCCAAAGCACTGCCGCGCTCGTTGCCGAGTAGCTGGTCGCTCGGGAATTGCCGGCGCAGCTGTTGAATGACCTCTCGGGCTTCTTCGATGGTGAGCTGCCAGCTTGGCTCGGCGCCTGAAACGTCTTGGAATGTGCCTTCGTCGTAGTCGCGCAGTAACTGCAACCCGGGCAGATAAGCAGCTAGGACATCCGCAATGCCAGTGCCGATCTCATCGCCGGATCGGGCCAGCACCTGAATGACTTGCCCGAGCTGTTGCAGGCGCTGCTCATTTATTGCGTAGCCCTGTACCAGGTAGTCTTTGAGGCGCTGAGTGGCCCAGATGCGGAAGCGAGTGGCGACGGAGGATTTGACCCTGTAGCCGACGGAGATGATGACGTCGAGATTGTAATACGGAAGTTCACGGGTGACTTGTCTATTCCCCTCGGAACGAACCTGTCGGAATTTCCGACAGGTTGCCGATTCTTGAAGCTCGCCTTCTTGGTACACATGTTGAATGTGCTCAACGATGTTTGTACGCGAGCTGTCGAATAGTTCAGCAATCTGCTGCTGCGTCAGCCAGACGGTCTCGTCTTCGAGTCTGACTTCAACGTCAGGCGAGCCATCAGCACGCTGGTAGAAGACGATCTGACTGTGCGTTGGGGTGGCGGCTGGGGTGTTGGGGATCGAGGTCACGGGTGTTGCCTCCTGAGGTCTGGGCGGCGGATGCGGTTGATTACAGGCTACGGGTGACCACTGACAAAGGCTTTTGCTTCGTTACGTTCTTGACGTACTAGCCCAGTGCTCTCGGAGTTATCCTCGACAGGGCGACCGCGTCATCGCGATGAAACCGTCGCGCTCGGATGGCTCCGGTCCCTAGCAACAGCACGCCGCCATTCGCTCCGATCTGCTCGTGCACGCACCGACAAGCATCGATCTGGCAACTGCGGCGACCCTTCCGCTGGCCGGGCTCACCGCACAGCGGGCCCTGGCCTCGCTACTGCACCACGAGACTCGTGACATTGGCGTGCCGGTTGTTGCTCCACAGCAGAGCTTGGTCGAAATCCACGTGAGGTCTCGGGCACTACTGCCTGATGTGAGAATCAGGAGAGGCCTGTAGTACCGGTAGCAGCTCTCCTGGCAGAAACCATCCGTAGCGCAGCAATCAGGTAAGGGCCACGATGGCAGCCCGGCGGGCGCGGATCAGTCGCTAATGCGTCGATAGCACGAAGAATGCGTTGCGCGGTGCTGCGGTCGCCCCACGCCACGTGAACTGATCTCGACGGGCTCTCGCTGCGCAGCAGCGATGTATTCGCTCTGTTGTGCCCGAAACTCGGAAAGCGTGACAGAAATCATTTGATCAAGGAACAACTTGTACAAGATGTATATAAGGCTTGGGTAGGCGATGGGCTTGGAACGCTGACGCAACTCGTGATGCTGAGTCTGCCAGAGCGACATCATCGTATTGATGCTGGTCGTACCAGCTCCGTGTTGAAGATTCAGCCATGAGTCCTCAATCAGCCGATGCAGCTGCTTCAGAACACTGCCTGCTCTGCAGGAGCCACCGTCCCGAAGAAGCGCTGATCTGCGGTCGCGGCATCTCGCTTCGGCGCAGTTGCCCTTGGTCGGCTCAGGCGAGAGCGGCCAGCAGCGGGCCGAGACGCGTGCCCTCGGAGCTATCCACGACCTGGTTGCATTCCTTCTTTGGCAGGATGTTCCACTTCTGTTGGGTGCCGCACCGATGCTCCTCTTCGGGCTGGGTTCCGGGCTCCCGCTCGACTTCGTGGATGCTAAAGCTCTCTCCGCGGTTCCTGCTGATCGCGCCGGGCAACGGGCATGCGGACGCATATCAAACGGGTCTTGACGTCGCTGCCCTGTGCATGACTGCGGCTGTGTTCATTCTTGCGGTCACGTTCGTAGGGCGAACCATGGTGGCTCGGAATAGATGATAGAAATCGTCGGGCACTTGGGCATGTTCAGAAAGCGTAAAGACTACGCCCCACGTCGCAGTGTTGGTGACTAAGGGTCAACTGAACCTTCTGCAGCCCATTCTCAAGGCAACTCGCCTTGCCATTCCTTCACGATCCGGTCAATATGGCCAGGCAGATCCGCCAGCTTCCCAGCATCATTCCAAGTCGCAATGAAGTTGGGATCATCGCTCTTCGGAGGGTCATCAACGTCGCGTACGCGTACTGCCACAGGAACTCCAGTACTCACACCCGTAACGAGCGCGTGCTGCTGTGCAAGGCTAGGAAGTTGATCGAGTAGCGCACGAGAGCTGAGCGCCGTCGCGTGGCGCAGCAGTCCTTGATCTGCTTCGTGAGTGAGCCGGTGGGCGATAACGGTGCCACACTGGGCGACTACGGTCTCGCTGAGTTCGCTTGGACGCTGACTTGCGAGAAGCAGCGATAGTCCGAACTTGCGCCCCTCCTTTGCGATACGCTCGAAAACGGCAGCGGAACGGCTCAAGCCACCCGAAGAATCTCTTCCCGAGGGAACAAAACGATGGGCCTCCTCAAGCACCAGCAAGACAGGATGCTCTGCCCTCGGCTTACTCCGAACCGCGAAGTCAAACAGAATACGACCGAGAAGTGCAGTGACACTTTCGAGTATGTCGTTCGCTACGAGGCTCAGGTCGAAGATTGTCACTGAAGGTCCCGAACAGCGCGTCTCCGGCAATTCTTGGAAAAGGGATGCAGCTGGCCAATCGGAACCAGGGTCCCCTGAGGTCGGGTCAATTCCCATCAGGGCCTTCAAGTAACTGCCCAGAGGGTCAGAGTGCTTCTCAACCCGCGTAATGAAGTCATACCTGCCATCCGCGAGCAACCGGCTTAGACGCATCTGAAGCGTCGTGACGTAGCTAGCGATTCTATTATCCGATGCCTGTTCGAGCTGAATGCGAGTCGGGAGGAAGTAATCGCACAGTTCCTGCAGGGAGTAGTAAATCGGGGCGTCGAAATCGGGGGCAGCCTGTCCGCTTCCCATGCCGAGCGCGTTGAAGGCCAGCGAGATCTGGGCACGTACCGCGCCAATCATCTTAGCAAGCACGTCGCGCTGCTGAGGCGTGAGGGCCGTCCACTTCGCATTTGGTACGGCAGCCTTCCGTATCCCGTAGTCGAGACATTCCTTGATCTTTACCCACTGCTCGGCACAAGCTCCGCCGACTGTTACCTGCTCGTCTACGACACTCTGTAAGCCAGCAAGCTGCGCGAAGGTGGTCTCGGCGCCGCCCTTTGAATCGGTGAACGCTCCTTCGACCAGTGCGAGCGAGCTGGCAACGTTCTGAAGCCTGAGCATCTCCACATTTGTGGTCGCCCCAGCGACGCGCGCGTCCGCAATTGCACGCTGAAGGACGGGCGCCTGTACGCCTTCACTGGCACGTAGAAGGTTGAGGTGTTCCTCGTTATTCATGAACCAGTGAGGTAGAAACAGGCCGGAGTCGGTCCCTGGCTTGGGGCCTAGGACCAACGGCCTCGACTTCTTGCCACGTGAAGTTCCCGGCGCGAATGATTGTGCGTACTCACCGTTTATATCAAAGATGACGATATGCCCGTTTGGAATTTCGTGATCTAACAGTCCGTCAATGATTGCGGTAACAGTACATGACTTACCTGACCCGGTGGAGCCGACGACGGCGCAGTGATGGCCAAGGAGCAGATTTGCGTCAAGATGAACTGCCTGCTCGGTTGCGACGGCAGACGTCCCAATCCTAAGTGACGGCCCTCCCTGGGGGAGGAAGATGTCTTTCACTTCCTCAGGAGTTGCCGCCTGTACTGGAGCATGAAGCGGCGGGTATCCGGTGAGGCCAGACTTGAACACGTTGCCCTCGAACCTGCCAACGATGGTAGCTTCTAGTTCGTAGGCAGCGATGTCTTCTTCTGTAGCGAGCGGTTCTCTTCCCCTCCGTTCCTGAGAGCCGTTGATGTAGACGCCGGACACGATACCAACGACCCGATTCGCTCCCGCTGGGACAGTGATATAGGAATTGACTACACCGACAGTTTGGAGCCCATAAGGACCGACTTTCGTGAAGCCCTTTGACCCAACTCCGAGCGAGACTCGTAGTGTGGTACTGCGAACATCGACGACATGCCCGATTGCGCCTGTTTCGCTCATTGAAGATCATCTGCCTCAGCAGTTACGTCATCGCCTTGCGTCATTTGCTCTAGAGCTTCGATCAGCGCTGTGACCGCACTTGGCGCTTCCCCTTGGAGCGACGGTTCTGGCATAAGCTGAGCAAATTCCGTGAATTTTCCACAATTCCCGGTTAGTACTGCCACGCGGGAATCCTTGGCCCTAGCTAGCGCCGCGATGGCGGTCTGTTTCGGCGTGACGGCTAGTTCATCAAGCATCTTTTGCTGAGCGTCTGCGTTCAACTTGCCCCAGTCGCTGTCGTCTAGCACAGCAAACGGATCAGCAACAAGAATGTTGAGCGCAGAGTTTGTGGCGAGAGTGCGAAGTAGGATTCGATTGATATGGGCATCAGCGAAGCCGTACCCAGCGACAATGACGGCGGTGTCATCTTGTTGAACAGCATCACCGAGAAGGCGAAGGAGATCCGAGTAGGGGTATGCGAGAGTGTCCCCCTCCTTCGATGAAGTCGGATAGATCAATACCAAGTCATCGTCATTGGAAGAGGACGAGCTCTGCCTTACCTCCAGTGACTGAAGTCCTGTAAGCCGGTCGCGTGCCTTCGATGTACGCCAGTTGAGGCTGCCATGGACCTTGTGTAAGTAAAGCGCACCCTCTGCACGGGAAAGGACTGATTGCGTTGTGGTCTCAACTCGGTGAAAGTCTAGTCCGTAGAACGCGAAGTTGAGGCGCCGATCGACAGTCCCACTGAATCCGTCGATGTATGGGTAACCCAATTCATCAAGCGCGCGCTCGATTACCAAATCATAGTTCGTGGTGAAGACCTGCGGGCGGGGAAGGTTAGCCCCTCTGCTTCGAACCATCCGCGACAGGAACGCTCTATGTGCCAGCAGAGGATCGGCATCGTACGGAGCATCGAGCGGCTTGTCAGTGCTCGGCAATTGGCACGCGTGTGCCAGTGCATGATTGATACGCTGCCGAAGTCCGTCGATTTCATCTGTGTAGTACGACTTGACTTGCTCGCCCGACCCAAGCGCCACGCTGGGCTGCCTTGCCTGAGCGGCTAGAGACGCCGCGAGCTGAAGACCGTTCAGCAGTTTTTCCAGATCTCCGTCATCTTCCGGGTTGATGGTGGCAAGAAGTTCCTCGTCCTTTGCTGTTGGCGTATCCCCAGACTTTCGAATAAGTTCCAGAACTTGTTGGTTGGTTAAATTTCGAGTCTGTGGAGAGCCCAGATGGAACGAGGCTCCCGAGCCGAGAAGAACTACGAGGTTTTTCACTTGCAGGAGCGAGCTCAGGTGGTCTCGAACCGCTGTCGCCTCAGCTCCAGCGATGACTGACTTGACAACTCCACCTACGATGAAGAGCCCATTAGGCTCAGGTTCCGCCAACCCCGAATCGACAGTTGTGGTAGTCATTGAACCGCTTTCTTCTCGTTTATGTAGGTAACGCCGAAGGCACGGACTTGGCGGAATTCTTGGCGGCTGGTGCCAAGGTCGAACCATCCGCCGTCGGACTTCTGGAAGATGTCGAGGCCGCGGCCTAGGTTGATGCGCCAGCCCGTGTCGGTGCGTAGCCAGCGGTCGTGGCCGCCCAAGTCCTTTGCGATCTCAACTGTGAGTCCCTGTTGCGCCGCTTCCTGTCGAATCCGGCTGAGCATCTGCAGCTGCTTCTGCTGATAGTTGGGGTCGTCGTCAAGTGTCGTGTACAGCTTGAAGGTCACCTCGTCGGCTGGGTCCTTGGCCAAGGCGATTAAGGCAAGCAACTCGACAAGGTTACGGCCCTGATGGTTCAGCCGGATGTACGGGTCGTGCAGTTCGATCTCAGCGGCCCCACGTAAGTACGGAAGGAACAGAGCCTCATATGAGACACCGCGCTGGTTCTCCACAAAGTCCCGCTGCCCCTCGAAGAGCTTCTCCCCAACGGGACCAGCAACGGGCCCAGATCCTGGAGTCGACGACGGACGACGCGCACCAACGGACTGCGCCCCGACTACATCGTCACCAGTCGATGCCGCCCCAGGTTGTTGGCCCACGTGGTAGTAAGCCGGGTACTCATCCTCCTCCAGCGTCGTCACCGGGTGCCAGTTGCCAGCCCTGTCGATGTAGCCGAAGCTTACGGGGTCGAAGGTTGAGTCGATGCGCAGGATCTGGTCCTTGACGCGCTTGCGACCTTCGATCGCGAACCGCAGTAGCTCCTCGACCTCTTCCTGGGGGGCCTCGCCGGTCGGGTAGAGGATTTTCATGAGCCCGGAGAACGTCTTGTGGATGCCATCGCGATCTCGGGTAGAGATCTCCGATCCGAGAGTGAAGTACGCCTGATACTTGTCTGAGAAGTCGCTGTTGCGCATGGAGCGCAGGACTTCGGCGATGTAGTCGACAACGAACCCGTACCCGGTGGAGAACATCTCGCCGCGGATCGTCTCCACCTCCCAGCCGGGGATGTAGCAGTGGAGCCGGTCTAGGTAGGCGGAGTCGTGGTACGACTCGGGCAGCTCGTCGAACAGGTCGGAGTGTTTGAGCATGTACGGCACCGTGTGCGAAGTGTTGCCCACGAACACCATTGAGGCCTCCGCGCCCATGGTCTGCACGCCACGGGAGAAGGACTTGTTCGCCATGTAGTTCTTCATGATGTCGACAAGTGCCTTGTCAGTCCGCTTCTTCTTGCCCGCGAATTCATCGAAAGCGACAACGTCCCAATAGCCGACTAGGCCGATCTTGCCGTTGGAGTTGTTGACGAACAGCTTCGGCACCGTGACCTCACCACCCGAGATCAGTATCCCGTGCGGAGAGAACTCGGAGAAGATGTGCGACTTGCCGGTGCCCTTCGGACCCAGTTCGACCAAGTTGTAGTTGCGTTCCACGAACGGGATCAGTCGCACCAACTGGAGGAGTTTGGCCCGCCGTCCGAACAGGTCAGGGTTGAAGCCGATGGACTGGATGAGCAGGTCCACCCACTCCTCACTAGTGAATTCTTGTCGGGAGGCAAGGTAGCCGTCGAAGTCGAAGCTCGACATCTGGATCGCCTTGAGCGATCCCAGAATCCACGGTACGATCCGGGAATCATCGACGTGGGAGTACTCGATGTCGCAAATACACCATACCCCACCCACGAGGAGCTTCTCGTTGGCCTTGACAGTTCCGGGGTCGATGATAACGCCGCGGATGCCGAGGTTCTCAAATGACGCCTCGTAGACGTCGGCCTTTTCATTGAGAACGACGCTGGCTCGGTCGATGATCCGGTGGCGTCCTTTCTCTTTAATGATCGACTTGACCAGCTCGGACTCGTTGCGATGCACATAGTGATCCGCGAGAATCTTGCGCACCGCATCGATCCCGGCCACGATGGTTGCCTCATCGTCGGAAGCTGCATACTGGCCCAGCAGGTATTCCAGCACGTAAGACGGAACAATCGCGTTGCCCTTGACTGTCTTCACCAGGTCCTTGCGTACGACCACGCCAGGGAAGTACCGGTTGATCTTCCGGTCCAGGTCACTTTGCTCGGGCGCACCTGAAGTACGCACAGCATCCGACTGCTCGGTCGGGTCTAGGTTCGAGACGTCCGGTTCCATGTATCACACTCTCCTAGAAGTCGAAGTCCGTTGTGAATGAGCGGCGCAGCGTATACGGAACGCGCTGATACACCCGCCATTGGCTGGTGTTCAGAATCTGTTCTTCCAAGCGGAGTTCAACCGCTCGGTTGTTGAAGGCGTCTGCATCTTGGCTCAGGAGCATCCGCGCACTTTGGTATCGATCTCGTGCATCACCCGAAGTCTGATCGAACGTCAGCTCCACTTGATTCGATATCAGTGTCTCGCCGACATACAGTCCAGCGCGTAAGGCTCTGGGTTGGACCTTCTCACTGACAGGTTCGGTCTGGTAGAGCTTGATCACCAGCTGGCCTGTCGTGATCTTGTCCGTCTCGGGTTGGGCCTCGACGTTGACCTGGCGGGTATCGCTCTTGCGCTTCTTGTTGATCGCAAGCACCGGCACCACGATCTCCTGCAACGATGCACCGCCATGCACATACCGTGATCCCGCTCCAGGGAGACGAAGCCGGTGGATCGACTTCGGGATTTGCACCTGAAGGTCACTGTCCAAGCCGACCTGCTCCGGTTCAAACAACTTGAAGGCAGGTTCGTCTTTCAACCCTCGACCCAGGACATAGCGACGGTTGACCGTCACTAGATCATCGCCCTGAGGCTTCGTCGACAGGTACCCTGCGTCAGCGAGAGGACTGTCTTGATAGAGGAAGCCGTGATCAGCGGTGACGAAGATGTTCGTCGCGTTGGCACTGGCGAGCTTCTTCACCAACTTCACCAACGTGTCCAACGTCGTCTCGGCGGCTTCGAAAACCGACTGCTCAGTTGCCGCCTTGTCTCCTGCGGCATCAATCCCGTTGTGATAGACGTAGAACACATGGTGCTCGGTGTAGAGCTGCTTCAGCTCACGGTTGCCCATGGCCAAGACTTCTTCGGCTTGGATCGCAAATCCATCCACAAGCTCAAGGATCTTGTTCCGGTTCGCTGTTCCATCTGAGCGCTGCCCGTCCACGAGAACGGGGTCGCCCTTTGGGGAGTGCGCGAGGGTTTTGTGGGGTAGTAGCGCCGCCATGCCGAGCTGCGTGTAGCTGGGTAAGACGCCGAGTACGGCATCCACTGTGGCATCGAAGCGGTCTTCCTGACGAACTCGGGTACCTAGTTCGTCGGCAACCTCGTAGCGCAAGGCATCAGAGATAATGACGACGGCCTTCTTGGTGCCCTTTCGTACCAGAGGCTCTACTCGATCGCGGTAGAACGTTAGCTGCGACCGCAAGACGTTGGACCGCCAAGCGGTAGCTGCGTCCACTTGGTGTTGCCATGCGATTCCGAGGGGGAAGAGGAATTTGTTGACGTAGTAGTTTTCCACCTCGCTACGTAGGGTCTCAATCACTCCGTCGTAGTCGCTGGTCCGCGCTGCAAGTTGGAAGTGGCGATAGAGCTGATCGACCCGGAACCACTCTCGCTGGTACTTCAGCAAGCCCGCGTCGAATGATGCCACGTCAAACGATGCTGTTGCCAGAATTGAGAGGAGTTCGGAAGCAGAACCGATTGCTGTGTAGAGATACCGGTAGTCATCCACCCAGATGCTCGACTGGCGGCTGCGGATCGTGTCGCCTACCTCGCGGGCGCTGATCGTCCGGGCCGAGACCTGACGGGCTAGGGCGCTGACGATCTTCTGCTCGACCTCTTCAAACAGGTCGTTTCCGGCAAGGGCTGCAACGTCGGCGTCTTCGATCTTGCGTGCATAGTCAAGATCTTTGGCGGCGCGCGAGGCCAAGACCATGAGCGCTTTGGAACTGCGGCGGTCGTTGCGCAGGCTGGCGAAGTCGAGCTGGATATTACGTAACGCCCCCGGCTGGTCACTCTTGAATCCATTCATGGCCTGTCGGAACATCCACAGTATGAAGTCGTCGACGCTTGGCTGGGTTGCCTTGTACCCGTAGATCCTGGCAACCCCGGCCCAGTGGAAGTCAAGCAGGTCGTATTCGTGAAGTGATTCATACTTCTGGCTCGAACCGCTGGCGTTCTCGGCCAACAGGGTACGTGTCAGCTCCAGCATGCTGTGCTCAGTTTGGCCCAACAGAACCGCACACATCTTCGCCTGGACCAGATCCACCGAATCATCCGTGTGAAGGAGTGCCCTGAGCGCTTCAGCTCGCTTCGAGGACCGGAAGAAGGCCTCGTGCGCATTGAGTACCCCCTCCACGCTCTCACTGCTCAGACCGAGATCATGGCGCAGCAGAGCCGTGCGGTCAGCGGTGAACACCCCGTAGGCCAGCTCCAGATCGAGCAGCCAATTCCCGATTCCGACAGGCACGCTACCCTGCCGGTAGATGAGGAACTTGGCTCCTGGTTCTTCCTCAAGAATCCTGTATTTGAGCGCGTACTCATCGTTGGCGACCGAAAGAACTGTAACATCAGCGATGTCAATATCGGACAGCTCGTCGGCGTAACTGCTATCGGGGTCATGCCAGAACACCAAGCGTTGGCGAGCGAATTCCTCTTCGAGGTGCGGAATCACGGAAGCTAGGGAATTCACTTGGTGGTCTCCTTCTCAGCAAGGATCTCGCGCCCAGCATCGGTAATGCGGTATCGCTGGTTTTGACTGTTCGGTTTCTCAGGGATGGTGCGAGCCAAGTAGCCGCCTTCGAGCAGGGGGAGAAGATGGCGCTTGTAGTTGCCGTAAGCATCGGACCGGTCGATGCCCGTGAGCAGTTCGGCACGGGAACGAGGACCCTCCGATGCCAAGGTCAGCAAGGCTAAAGCTTGCTCACTCATGTTACTGCCTTGCTCACTCGACTTGCTCACACCTTGCTCACTCGGAGCGTTACCCTGATACTCACTAGTGGCGGAGGGACTCTCCGGGGCATGAGAGGGCACATAGACGGTGAAGCGCAGCCGATCCATCACCTCTTCAACCCGCGGCTCGGGTAACCCAGCTTCTGCGAGTTGCTCGAAGACACGCTGGACGCCCGTGCCCCACTGCTCCATGACCCCAGCCTCACGGAAGATCCGTGCCAGAGATGGGTTGCGCAATCGAGACGCGCGGCGCATGGACTCAACCGTCATCCCTGGCAGCAGCAGGCCCGGGCTGTCGACCTGGACGCGGTCGTCGTAGAACCCGACACGTATCGGGGTGCTGCGCTCGGCATAGTTCGCGTGAACGAGGGCATTGACGACAACCTCGCGGATTGCCTCCACCGGGATCGAGTAAATGTCGCGGCGTTTGACTTCGCTGAACACAGCCGTCTTGTATGCGTGCTTGAGCAAGAACTCCATCACCTTGTCGACGGCACGTGGCATCGGCCCGTGGATCTCCCTCTGGTCGAAGATGTCTGTGCCATGCGGTCCGCGCAGCCTGGCGCACTGCACCCGTGCAGACGGGAGGAATCGTGTCGGGTCGTTACACGCGGCTAGGATTCCCGCGTTGGTCGGCACTGTCTCGCCACCCTGCTTGACCGCGAGACCCAAAGCTATGAGATCTTCAACCCCGGTTTGTCTTCCGCAAAGATCCGACAGACCCTCTAGGTCCAGGTCGCCCAACGCCGCCCGTGACTCGGGCAAGTCTTCAAACGCGACACCTCGCGCGTTCCACTCAAGTTCCGCAACCAATGCCGGATCGGCCTGTCGGGTCGAGGAACCCAACCGAACGTAGACCCCGGATTCGGGACCCTGATCCTTCATGAAGTGAGGGCGCCGCGTACTCAGGGGCACATCCACGACCAGAACAGTAGTCTCGCCCAAAGTCACTATGTCAATACCAGGGACCAGCTGCGGCGAGATCCAATCCGTGATCAAGCTGGTGATGCGCTCATCCTCGGCGAGAGGGTCCTTGACGCCGGAGACACTACCGTCGTCGTTGACCCCGATGACGAGGCTCCCGCCCGCCGAGTTTGCAAACGCTACAACCGTGCGAAGAGGCTTCGTCGGCGACGACAGGTCACGTTTGAACTCAAGGAGTTTGCCCTCGACTTCCATGACCTGGCCGGTCGAATCCAGAGTCAGCACATCATCCATCAGACATCACCTACAGCCCTTGGATCTTCTTCAGCGCACTCCCGAATTTCGGATAGTTCGACTTCACACCGTCGTCCAGATCGATTGCAATCTGTTCAGACGCCAGCGGGTACATGACTTCGTGCTCGTACTCGCTCAGCTCAACCAAGATCTTCCGTAGCCGCTCCGCTTCCTTGACCGCCGCTGCCTGCTGCCGCGGAGCACTGTCACCCTTTGCTTCGCGGTCAAGGTTCTGCAGGCTTGCCTCCAGCTTGGCTTCATACTCGCGCAAGTAGTCATTCAGAACGGTGGAGACCGTCGAGGGGGTATAACGGTGCATGTAGATGAGCGCGTTGAACGAACCTTTGGGGCTGGAGAACATCCAGTAGATGGGGCGCTTCTTGTACCTCTTGACATGGTCTTCGTAGAACTTAGACTTACCTCCCCTCGTAATGAAGTAATCGCGGAGGGTCTGCATTCCCAAGGACTCCTCGACGAACCGCAGATTCTGTTCAAAGTGTTCCTCCCCGAATGCGACGCGCAAGAACTGGCGGAGTTTGGCGACGATATCATCCTCAAACCAGTCGCCATCGACGATCGGCAGGACGTTATCTGCGTCGGGGACGAACGATGGTGAAGGCACCTTCGCAAAATAGTCGTGCAGCGTGCTTCCTTGATCCGCCAGGATGAGCCCCGGCGCTTCGAGGCTGTAGCGGCCGAACATGCACCCCACCGCGTACGAGACTAAGTCAGCGATGGCAGACTCCGTGAACAAGGTGTCGCGCTCCTCGGGAGTTTTATTCGGCCAGCGGAATGCTGAGTTGTTCGTCAGTGAAACGCGTTCGAGTGGCACGTAAGAGGGAACCTCATCCTCCAGACCATAGAGCTTGGCGACGGCCTCGTTGTTCTCAATTTCCAGTCGCTGCTGCTCCAATGAGCGCGCTTTCCACTCATCGCTATACTGCGCAACGAGCTGCTCAAGTGTCTTCACGCTTTGCCCCTCTGTTTGTATTGTCCCGCACCTGTGCCGCCTGTAATCGCACTGAGCGCAACAGGTGCGGAATGAGACGTCCGCCAATAAGGCTACCGCCCTAGTCCGACACTTGCGGCAGACGCCTCGAGTGCTGAGCGAGTCCGAGTGTGATCGGCGTGAAGATACGCCTGTGTGCTGAGTACCGTGGAATGGCCGAGCACGGCCTTGATTGTCGTCTCATCGATACCATTCGCAAGCATAAGAGTGGCTGCGGTGTGCCTAGCTTCGTAGAGCAATGGGCGACGGCTCCCCCCGTCCGAGAGTTTCACCTTCACTCCTGCATGGTCGACGATCTCGTACCACTGCGCACGATCGAACTCGGCGGAGCGTGGGGTCCCGTCGTCTCGAGCCCACACGAGATCGAAAGGAGACGACGGTGCACGCGTGCGCCACGCGGCCAATGCTTCAGCGAGCCACGACATCATCGGAACGACGCGGATTCCTGCGCGTGTCTTCGGTCGCACTAGGTGATATGCGCCCACAAGGCGCCGTGACTCGAACCCGCGCGGCACGCGGAAGCCGCTCTCCGGTCTCCTGCGTTCCATGTATGGGAGCGACTTGAGCTGCCACGCGAGCGTCAGCGTTGCAGCGTCGAAGTCGACCATTTCCCACGTGAGTCCGAGCGCCTCGGCTGGGCGCAATCCAGCTACGAGCGCCGCGACCCAGCGAGTTGCGTCAGGGCGCTGCCTAATGGTAGCGAATATACGCATCACGTCATCGATATGTAGCGCCTGCCGCGACGTTGGCCCGGTGCCCGGACCGCCTGTCTCCCGAGTGCGCTGGGAGACCTGGTACCCCTCTGCTACAGCGTCAGTAAGGATCTTCCTCAGTACCGCATGGGTTCGTTGCATCGTCGGGAGCGCAAGCCCGGCATTCTCCTGCACTGCCGCAACCATGCGGACGTCAGCAGGTGTCAGTGCATCGAGACTTATGTGTCCTAGCGTAGGAATGATCCAGCGCGCGACGGATGAGCGATCAGAGACAAACGTACCGGGCCGTACGACCCGCTGCCGTTGAACGAGCCACTGATCAGCCCACCGCTTCAGCGTGATACTAGCGAAGGACATAACAGCCCCGTCAGCCGCAATTCGGCGTTGTGCCGCGGATAGCCGAGCACGGACTTCCTTTTCTGTTTTAGCCTTGAGCGTGACCCGACGGCGTGTTCCTCGCTCAGTCCACCCGGTCTCGATAGCCGCTACCCATTGGCCACGAGCATTTTGATAGATGGATCCAGTTCCTTTTCTGCGTTGTTTATGTGCCATTTCTCTATCACACTCGATTCGGCATCAACTGTTTGGATAGCCGTTAGGGTAGCCATCTGAATTGCGCACCTCTGAACTGTGTGCAAACTGCTGAGGGCACTGTGATCCGCCGTTCTGCTCGAGGATAGACCTGTCCATTGCAGCCAGCTAAGGCTAGCCATTGGGGTAGCCATTGAGCTCTGAAAGAGCAAGTCGTACGGGCTCCGTTCCTCGCGTATTCCTGAAGGGCGGGCGCGTCGTTGGGCAACCTCCGTCGTAGGTCCCAACACAGTTCATGAAGGACGAGTACCCGGACAGCAAGTCGGATCTGTTCGCGGGGTTCATCGAGCGCTGCACGAACCTCGCGGGGCCGCAAGGAACTGTAGCCATGATCACGATGCAGTCCTGGATGTTCCTTAGCTCCTACGAGAAGCTCCGCGCCTCACTGCTCTCCAAGCAGCGGATTACTACAATGCTGCACCTTGGCGCTCGCGCCTTCGATTCGATCGGAGGCGAGGTCGTATCGTCGACCGCGTTCACCTTGGTAAATGTGTCGCCAGAAGCTCGCAGCACTGCCCGCAAGCGCGCTGGCGCCTTCATCCGTCTCGTCGACGGGGCCTCCGAAGCGGAGAAGAAGAATGCGTTGAGCACTGCCCTTGAGGTCCGGGCGAAGGAAGCGGGCTTCCACGTGGCGTCGGATGTTGACTTCACGGCGATCCCGGGCTCGCCGATCGTCTACTGGCTCAGTGAAAAGATGCGGGCCGCGTTCAGGGTAGGAAAGCCGCTCGGTGAAATCGTGGAGCTTTTGGTCGGACTCCGGACCGGTGACAACGGAAGGTTCATTCGGCAATGGTGGGAAGTGTCGCAGGATCGTACGATGTTCAACTGCGAGTCCTTGCAATGTGCGGAGACTAGCGGGCGACGTTGGTTCCCCTACAACAAGGGCGGCGCGTTCCGGAGGTGGTACGGCAACCACGAACACGTCATTAACTGGGAACAGGACGGCCGCGAAATCGAGGAAGGGCTCGCCGAGCGGTACCCATACATGGTGCCGCAAGGTAAGACATTGGTCCGGGGGCAAGGTCGCGGCCGGTACTTTTCACCGTCCGTGTCATGGTCGGACATCTCATCCGGAGAGGCCGCTTTCCGTCGCTACCCCCATGGCTTCATCCACGACTCGACGGGGCACTCCGGTTTTGGTGACCAGACGACACTTGACCAGATCACCCTGCTTCTCAACTCCAAGTTCGTGATGGAGGTAATGAAGGTCGTCGCGCCAACGCTTCACTTTCACGTCGGATACGTGGGTCTCGTTCCCGTTGCGGCGGGCGTCAGGGAACTGCCGACAGTGACAATAGACATGCTCGTGGCGACCGCGCGTGAAGACTGGAACGCCACGGAAACGTCCTGGAACTTTGTACAGAATCCGCTTGTCCCGCTAATGCTAATGGCGAGCGGCGATCTCGACTAACGGGCTGCGCTCGAAGCCCCACGATGTCTCGGAAGAGTCCCAGTCTGCGCCTGCAGTACGCATGAGGTCAGCAAGCCGCTCTTCTGGGAAGTCTCTGACCCCCGGAGCTACCGGCACCAGCCCGACATACCCTATGTCAAAGTGCATCGTCGGTGCGAGCACACGTAGGGCTTGGATTGCGTATGTCGAGTTCAGAAGAAGCGCGAGCCGGTCGAGCAACTCTTCTTCACCGAACCCTGAATGCCCCGTATTGGCATATATGAAGCCCGATGGGTAGCGACGGAAAGCGGCCTCTCCGGATGAGATGTCCGACCATGACACGGACGGTGAAAAGTATGTTCCGGGGTTGCGGATCACCGAGCGGGGTTTGAAGGCGACGATTTCGGCTCCGTCGTTCTCCCAGTTGACCACGTGCTCATGGTTCCCATACCACTTCCTGAACTCGCCGCCCTTATTGTAGGGGAACCAGCGTGCGCCGCTCGCCTTGGCCTCTTTACGTGATGTGCAACCAAACGCGGAGCGATCCCGGGAGACCTCCCACCACTGGCGGAGGAAGCGATTATTGTCGGCTGTTGCCAGACCCTGTCGAAGAGTCGCGACTTCGCTGAGCGGCTTCCCAGTCGAGAAGGCGGCCCGCAACTTTTCACTGAGCCAGTAGACGATCGGCGAGCCGGGGATCGCCTCGAAATCCACACTCGAGGCGAGATGGAAACCATCGTCGGGGGTGCGGGTTACGAGAGCGGCACGCAGATCTTGTTCCTTACTCTCCTGTCCCAGTGGCGTCAAGCGGATGAAGGGGGCACGTCGCTGGCGACCGCTAGCCATCGAGAGTACGAACGCTGCATTCGCACCGAAGATATCAGGGTGGTTTGAAACGTCGCGCATGTGAAGGAAGGAGTCGAACGAGTGGCAGTCGAGCAGGCGGGTCCGTAGTGCCTCGAATGACTTGATGGACATCCAAGTATCCCCAATGACGATGGCGAGCAACCCCCTGCGGTCAGCCAGTCCGATCCCGCGCATGACGAATGCCCCGTAGAGGTCCTGCTTGGTCTCTGAGTACTCGTCCTTCATGAACTGTGAAAGCAGGGAGTTCATTTGCTTACTGCCCATGTACGGCGGATTGGCGACCGCGACAGCGTACTGTCTTGCTAATAGCTGGGCCTGATGAATTACCCGCATTGCGCGGGCGACGGTGTCGCTCCGCAGCAAATCATCGACGTCGTTGAGAGCTTTGAGATGCTCGGCGAGCTGAGCTGTCTGAGCAGCATCTGGGCGGATGAGCGAGCCGAACGTGTCAGCGTGCTCGAACTGGTTCCAGAACTTTGCCTCCACTTCTCGGTCCCTACCCGCGGGGATCAGGAAATCAAGCTCGTCGGAACGGAAAACGATGGGCTCAATCACACAGATGCTTGGCTTGTTCTGTTCGAGTTCGTTCGACGAACGGGTAAAGAAGGACCGTTGCCGGGCGCGAGCCTTCATGGTGAGAGCAAAGGCTGCCAACGCCCCTGCACGATGGTCGATCTCAGTGCCGTGGAGGTTGTGGGTCAGGATGAGTGTGGGTATCTCGGAGGGACTGTAGCCCTCCTCCTCATAGATGGCGTAGAGGAGGTCGAAGGCGTAGGTGAGCATGTGCCCAGAACCACAGGCCGGGTCGATGACGGTTAGCTCTTCGGGACCCGCTAGCTTGAGGAAGTCAGTTTCTTCATCAGCGGGAGCGATGTAGTAGTCCATCCGATCGACTAGGCGGGACTCTGGATGGTTGAGCATCCACAGGCGTCCGACGGAGTTCTCAACGAGGTAGCGGACGATCCAGTGCGGGGTGAACAGCTGTGTAGCCGCGGGAATCTCTGCGGCACCAGCCTTCTTGTTTTTCTTGAATCCGGCGAAGACCTCGTCCTTCCGGTCGGATATGTAGAACTGATAGAGCCAACCGATGACCTCGACGTCCTCGCAGACCGCCGATGTCATTGTGGTTACGGCACGTGCCAAGATGGACTCGTCTGCCAGCAGGTTGGAGGGGATCAGGAGTTCGGTGTAGTCACCTTCGCGTTTGAACATGAACGGCATCGACTTATTCCAATAGCGGCTGTACTCCGCAAGCAGAAGGGTGTATGCCTCGCCTTGGGGATCGGTACTGGATCGGGTACCATCAAGCAGCCCCGTCACATCCTTGGCGATCTTGGGATTGACTACGTCAGGATCAAACGTGCCTCGCTTGGCGTCGGCAAGAACTTCTGGCTGGCCAACGATCTGGTCCGCAGGTGGCGAGACAACTCCTGCGTTGGTGTAGCCGTTCGCGTCCATGAATCGCAGTGCGATGATCCGGTTGAACCACGTGTACGCGACCTTATCGGCGACAGCATCCTTGCCCTTTGCATCTCCGCCCGCCGTTGCAATGTCGGTTTCAAGGGCTCGGATGGCACGCGGGTTCTCCGTGCGTTCGGGCGAAGCTGGAGCCAGGACGGCGGCTATACGGGCGCTGACCTGGGTGATGAGTTCGGTGCGAGCCCAGGTGGCGAAGCTTTTCAGCGGTGCGGGTTCCATAGGTAGGTCTTCTTTCAGAGCGCGATGCGCTTGCCGTCGGTGATGGTGTCGAGGAGCACGCCGCGCAGAGCATCGAGGTATCGGTCCACGTCCTCCTCGGTCTCCAGGAGCCCTGTCACTCCTGTAGTGCGGATCCTCTTGATGGAAACTGTCTGCTTGACGGGCGGAACCGGCGATACTTCCTGTTCCGCCTGGTTTGGCATCTCCATTACTCGGGACTGAGATCTGGCCGCAGCCAGCTGGTCCAGAATTCGTGGGTAGATCGTGTCCTCGAAGGTGTTGGCGATCTCGTTGACCACCGCGATCTGCTGCTCAGAATTCGTCCTAGCGAGGAGATCTGAGATGAGGCTATCGACCGAGCGTCGAGCGTCCTCTGTGGCGTCCAGGTAAATGGTGCTATTGTGCAAACCATCCTGCCGGGAGGAGATCGCGTGGCGTGCATGTGCCCGGTTCGCGGCAAGTGCTTCACCGATCTTCGATTTCAGCTCGATAGTGGCTGCCTTGAGCTTGGTCATCTTGTTGCCGCGGAACGCCTGCGGGTCTGCCAGTGCATAGGTAACCTCGGCGCTTGAGTCTGGCGTGAGGTAGTTGAGGTTACTGGTGTTTTCCGCGAGCAAGGCAGCGGCGTCATCGTAGATAGAACGCTGCGCACCGTGGAGGAATGCGATGACCGGGTCGATGACGTCACACTTCACGTCGAGGAGTTTGTTGCCCTGCGAGAAGTCGGTGAGATACCATTCGTCCTTTTGACCAACAACCTGTTCCAGTAGAGAGATCGATTCGCTCAGCTGGCTGATGAACGGGTATTTTGAACCTGTCGTCAGCGCCTTCAACTCATCGAGTTTCGAGTGGAGCTTCTCTGCCCCGAAGTGAGCGAGTTCGAGCGGGTCCTTGGGAGCTGTGGGGTCGTCGAAGAAGTCAGTGACGAAGCTGCGGAACGCGTTCACCTTGCGGGGATCGAAATCCTTCTGCGGGACCACGATCGCATGAGAATGCTTCTGAGTGTTCCGCAGAACAGTGGCGACCTCGCTGCGTTTAATCGTGTTCGAGTCCACATTCAACGTCACCTTGGACGCGCCGATCAGCCATGCGATGACAACCTCGACGGAGGGCAGGTTCCAGCCATAGGGCTTGGCCTGGAAATGGTCGACGACCGTCTTGACCGTGACCTGCTCGCCAAGCCGGTCCCGTTGGAGCACGAACGACAGCACCTCTTCCCCCGGCGCGGATAGCTTTGACAAAGTGGGGTCGTCGATCATGCCGGAGTCAGGGCTCGCGAAGCCAGCAACCTGCTGCTCGGTATAGGTGCGCCCACCCAGCAAGTTCAGCTGTGTGTAGGTACGGGAGATCAATTCCTGAAATCCGTCGGTGACCCTGGTCTGAGCGTCCTGTGATGTAGCCGCTACGTCGGCTGCGTTGATGACCAGCGCGGCGCGGCCGACGGCGCGACGAACTCGCTCAACGAGTTCTTTCTCTCGCTCACTGTTTTGCGTCGCCTTGGTTTGGAGGATGCGCTGTTCGTTGGCCGATATGGAGCTGGTGAGCTTCCGCTTGGTGTACTTCTCGGTCTTGATGAGCAGACGCAGGTCGCTCATAACGCGTTCGTCGGGATCAAGGATGACGCGTAGTTCGTCCTTCCCAGCCGAGTGCATCCGGATTTCCTCAGGCCCGTAGGAATACTCGGGGGTGATGACATGCAGGGTCAGTTCGCCTTGCTTCCCGAAAGCCTGATCATCGAGTTTGTATCCAAAGGGGAAGTCCTGACCATTCTTGGCGTAACGGACCTTCGAGGTCTTGATGACGTCACCGGAGAGGATCTTGTTCAGGCGCGAGGAGACCTCGGAAGAGTCGATGTCGACGTTCTTAATCTCCGCCTCGATAACCTGTTCCTCATTGGTCAGGTACTCATACATGTTGCCGTTGCGCTGCACGTACGTCTGGGCTTCCAGCAACGTCAACGACGCCTGGACCTTCTTATTCAGTTCGGGCAGGTTCAGCCCGAACTGGTCATAGACCAACACGGTCAGGTTGCGGGCGGTCGCCTTGAAGTCATCCACGTACTTCACCAAGAACAACGCCTTGAGTAGACGAATCGCCAACTCATCATCCAGGTTGCGTTCGGCAACGTCGATGGCGCGTTGTGCTGCGGACATCAGCGAGGCTCGGATACCGGCGAACATCTGGTCGAAGGTGGCCAGACTTCCAACCTCGCGGGTCCCCAGATCCTTGGCAACCTGCTGGACCACTCCCAACATGGAGCGCTCCCCGACCGAGGAGTTGCGGCCCTCGAACACGTTGTGATCCGAGATGGACTCAATCGCGGCCTGGAAGAGCGGGAACTGGTAAGACACAAACGGGTAAGTGCCGACGAAGTGATCCTCGTCGGTGTAGTTGCGGTACGTCTTGGCACCGTCCACGAAATCGAACAGTGTCTTGAAGTTTGCATGCTCGCTCGCGTAGACGGCGTCGAGGAGTTCGGTGCCTTTGCTATTCTTCGTGAGTAGACGCTTGCGGATGACTTCTTCGACGTCAGCGCTGGTGAGCTTGACCCGAGTGGCGAAGCGGGCCTGGATCTTCGAGAAGTCGTTGCCCTGGGACTTCGTCCGATCACCTAGGACCTTGTCCATGTCCTCTTGGCTGGTGACGAACACCCACGCCCGGCCCCTGCACTTCGTGTTCAAGGACTCGGCGATGGTCTGCAGGTTCAACATGAGATGGGTATTGGAGCCGATGAACTGGCCGACCTCATCCACGAAAAAATTCAAGCGGAACCCTGGCTCCTGCCGGTCCAGCCAAATCTTAACCTCCTCCGCGAAGTCCTCGATCGAGACTTTGTACTCGTTTCGGTACTTAGTGAGGATGTTCGTCGGAGCCCCGTCGCTCTGCCCGGTAATCTCGGCGTAAGCCTTCGCCACATTACCTTCTTCCAAGACGCCCTCCTCACGGCCCTGGATCCAATCCCTCCCAGAGATGCGTGCGTAGGCGTCCTTGAACGCGTCGAGTTGGCCGCGGTTGTCCAGGTCGCGCTCGAACCGAGCGACGTGTCCCTGGTTTCCGTAGTAGCCGCGCGACTCGTCGAAGACCTTCACGAACACCTTCAACAGGGCATCCGTTTGGTCCTTCGAGATCAACGTGGCCTTCTGGTCAATGTTGAACAGCAAGCTCTTAGCGGGGATCCGCTGGGCCTTCGCCAATGAGGCCGTCAGGAAGGAGTCGTTCTCAGCCTTCGCCTGGAAACTCTGCGAGACGGCATCGCGGGAGTAGTCCTGGCCCTCGACGTCGCCCAGAAGGTGGGCCAGCATCTTCAACAGGTGGGACTTACCGGAACCAAAGAAGCCCGAGATCCACACGCCGTTCGCGTTCGTGTAGTTCGTGTAGGCCTCCAGCAATTGTTCCAGACCTTTGGCCGCTTCGTTGGTGAGCACATACTCATCGACCTCAGTGCCCAGGTGAGCGACATCATCCGCCTTAATGACGCCCTCGATGGGGCGCTGAACGTCTTTGGCGAAAATCTCGTTGAGTAGCATGGCGGTCACGGTTCCTGTTCCAGAATGTTCTTTGCGCGGTAGTACTGATCATCCTTCAACCGCCCAAAGAGGACGAGCGAAGAGCCAAGTGTCTCTGATTGCTCGTAGCGGCCGGGGAAGAACATGAGCATGGGCTTACCCACCACGACCGACTGTAAGTTGTTCAGCACGTTGTGGGAGCGGATATAGGGAAAGACCTCACCGATGCCAGTCAGGAACACGATGTCGAAACCACCGTCGATGAGTTTCTCCCGGATGGCGGGGGCTAGGTGCTCCTGAGGGTCGAGTAATCCTTGGAGTAACTCGCGGAAGTCATCCTTATCTTGGTTCGGCTCCAGAGCGACGAGTCGCTCCCACACCCCACGGTCTTTGAGTATCTCGATCGAGAGGTCGTACAGGTTGATGGTCCTCACGCTGATGCCAGCCTGCGACAGCCGGTTCGAGACACGCTTCCGTGCCTTGGCAACCTCCAGAGCGTTCTCCGGGTCATAGGGATAGATGAAGAACGGGACCTCGTTCGATAGTCCCTCCATGCGCAAGAACCGCTGTCCAGACATCACAGCGAACAAGTGCTCTTCCTGACGTGTCAACTCACCTGGTGTCATTGGACTGCCTCCGTTGGAACTCTCACTGGCAGGAACCGGACATCACTAGGTTGACGGGCATCTAACGCTTCGCGAACGCGCTCGGATAGAACTGCCTGCTGGATCTGACCGTCTACGAGGATGCCAGCCTCGGTCAGCATCAGGAACACTGTTGCCCGCAGCTTCTTCACCGTGGATTCCTTCAACTCCGCCAACTCCGGATGCCACAACGCCTTACCGGAGATGAAGCTGTCGAACTCTGGGTAACTCAACGATGGCGTCAGCAGAAGAAAGCGTTCGCGCACGACTTCCTCAGCAAACTCCCCAATGAACGCGTACCGGCGACAGGCTGCTACCCACAAGAGCAGACTGCGTTCGCTGGGGCTTGCCTCCACCAACAACTCAAGTTCTGGATCGGTGAAAACAGTCAGGCGTTGGACGGTCTCGCGGGCGAGGCGCTTGGCCGATGATGCTGTACGGGTCTGTAATAGGTTGTCCGTGGAGAGTCGAACCCTGACGTCCCCCCAGTCATGGGAGTCCAAGTACAAGGGTGCGGCAATGCCAGTTTCCCGGGTTAGGAGGGCACCGCTGGTGAAGGCCAAGGCGTAGTGATCATGGCTATCCGGTTGGGGTGTCAAGCGGTTCTCCTTTCTGCGATCATGGCAGTCAATCAGGCTACGACGTTCCACTGACATTCTGGGCCTCGTGGGCACGCGTGGCGCATCCCAGCTGGGGGTAATGCGTTCTGGAAGGTTGCCAGCGCCGTCTGGGCGACCCCAGTCACCGATCTTGGGCCTGTGGATCCTCCGGAGGTGTTGGCCTTTTCTGTCAGCATGGTCCTCCTAGCGAGCCACGCGCGGAGGTTGTCTTCGGTGATCCTGACGTACGCGCAGAGGCTAGCTGCGAAGCGCCATGGCTCGGACATGTGCGCTCCTCCCTGACGACCGTCTGCGGTACCCATCGATCATATCGGTGCCGCCTCGGTGAGCTGGGTATTTCGGGCCGTCATCAGTTGTCATCGGGCGCAATTGGTGCATGTGTGGTGTCATGCATGTAGCCGCAGATGTAGCCGACAAGAGAATGGGGGAGCTTAGTTGCCAGTAGTTATTTGGGGTGGCTAACGGGACTTGAACCCGCGACATCCGGCACCACAAGCCGGCGCTCTACCAACTGAGCTATAGCCACCATGCGTGCGCCTCGCGGCGTGCACAGCGTAGAACATACTATCGGTTTTCGAGCAGGGGCGCGAATCGCGCGACCGAGGCAGCGGCGGCGAGCTGGGCATCCTGCGATGTGGGCCCAGGGGGTGCGACGAACAGCACGCGGCGGTAGTAGTCGAGCTCGCGAATCGACTCGATGATGTCGGCCATGGCGCGGTGCCCGCCGTTCTTTGCGGGGTTCTGAAAGTAGACCCTCGGAAACCAGCGGCGCGCCAGCTCTTTGACGCTCGACACGTCGAGGCAGCGGTAGCTGAGGTAGTCGTTGAGCTCGGGCAGATCGCGGGCAAGAAATGCGCGATCGGTGCCGATCGAGTTGCCGGCCAGGGGAGCGGTACCCTCGGTGCACACATGGCTGCGCACGTAGGCCATCACCTGCTCGCCGGCCTCGTGCAGCGAGAGCCCCGCGGGCAGCTCGTCGATGAGCCCAGAGGTGGTGTGCATGTCGCGCACGAAGTCGTTCATCTGCGCCAGCGCGGCCTCGCTCGGGCGGATGACCACGTCGAGCCCGTCGTCGAGCGGGTTCAGATCGCCGTCGGTCACCACGACCGCAATCTCAATCAGCTCGTCGTGGTGCAGGTCGAGCCCAGTCATCTCGCAGTCGATCCAGACGATGTATCTGCTGTGCGGCACTGGTGGCTCTCTGACTCTCTGTGTTGGCGTGTGGTGGCCTCGCTGCCTCCCCGGCAGGATTCGAACCCGCGGCACAAGGGGTAGAAACCCTCTGCTCTGTCCACTGAGCTACGGGGAGAGACGCCCTCGATCTTACACGGTAACCCACAGTCTGACCGGGAGCGCTCGGCGGTACGATGGGGGTATGTCACGTATCTTTCACGACCTCACCGAGACGGTCGGGCACACCCCGCTGGTCTCGATCAACCACCTCACCGAGGGCATTCAGCCCGGCACGCGCGTGCTCGTCAAGGTTGAGTCGTTCAACCCGGCCTCAAGCGTCAAAGATCGCACCGCGCTGTCGATCGTGCGCGCGGCCGAAGCCGACGGTCGGCTGAAACCCGGCGGCACCATCCTTGAAGCCACCAGCGGCAACACCGGCGTTGCTCTCGCTTGGATCGGCGCAGCCCTCGGCTACCACGTGATCATCGTGCTGCCCGACGACGTGTCGACCGAGCGTCGCAGCCTCATTCAGGCTCTCGGCGCCGAGCTGATTCTCACCCCCGGCAGCGAGGGCATGGCGGGCGCTAACCAGCGCGCCGGCAAAATTCTCGAAGAGCACCCCGACTACTTCTTGTCGGGCCAGGGCGGCAACCCGGCCAACCCCGCGGTGCACGAGGCGACCACGGGCCCCGAGATTTGGGCAGATACGCATGGCCAGGTCGACATTTTCGTGTCGGCTACCGGCACCGGCGGCACGGCCAGTGGCACGGGGCGCTACCTCAAGAGCCAGAACCCCGCCATCAAGGTGGTCGGCGTCGAGCCCGCCGAGGCTCCGGTGCTCAATGGCGGCCAGTGGCAGCCCCACAAGATCCAGGGCGTCACCGGTGGCAACGGTGTGCCCCCGGTCACCGACCTCGACGTCATCGACGAGGTGCTCACGGTGCCCGGCGATGAGGCCATCGCCACCGCTCGCGCCGCGTTCCGCAACGAGGGGCTGATCGTCGGCATCTCGTCGGGCGCTGCACTGGCTGCGGCCCTGCGCCTGGCCCACGACCCGGCCAATGCCGGCAAGACGATCGTGGCCATTCTGCCAGACACGGGTGAGCGCTATATCAGCAGTGAGCTGTTCGATCACGTGCGCTGAGCATCCAACTGCATGCTTAAAACACAGCGCCCCGACGACACACGTTCGTCGGGGCGCTGTTTGCGTCAGCGGCGGGCTCAGCCCATGATGCGCAGGCGGATGGTCTCATCCCAGTCGCGCAGCACGTTGAGCACCTCTTCGTCGACCCAATCGGCCACGTCGGTGACCGCGTAGCCGATCTGGCCGCGGGTGCCGAGCACCTGGCTCTCGATGTTGACGCCCAGCTCGCTGAGCGTGCTGTTGATCTTGGCGAGCACACCCGGGATGTTGCGGTGGATGTGCGCGATACGGTGGATGCCCTCGGTCCAGGGCAGCGTCAGCGGCGGCAGATTGACGCTGAGGCTCGTGTCGCCGTGCTTGATGTAGTCGATCAGCTTGCCCGACACGAAGCGCCCGATGTTCTCTTGCGCCTCTTCGGTGGAGCCGCCGATGTGCGGGGTGAGGATGACATTGTCGAACTCAGCCAGGGGAGTGTCGAAGGCGTCGCCGCGCTTTTTGGGCTCGGTGGGGTAGACGTCGACCGCAGCGCCACCGAGGTGGCCGCTCTTGATCGCGGCGTAGAGTGCGTCGAGGTCGACCACGTGGCCGCGGGCGTTGTTGATGAACATCGCGCCGTCTTTCATGGCGCTGAACTGCGCTTCGCCGAAAAAGCCGGTGTTCTCTTTGCGGCCGTCGACGTGCAGGGTGACGATGTCGGCCTCGGCCAGCAGCTCGTTGAGCGTGTGTCGGCGCTCGGCGTTGCCCATGGCGAGCTTCTCTTGCGGGTCGAAGAAGATGACCTTCATGCCCATGGCCTCGGCAACCACCGACAGCTGCGCGCCAATGTTGCCGTAGCCGACGATGCCCAGGGTGCGGTGGCGCACCTCGTGCGAGCCGGTGGCTGACTTGTCCCAGATGCCACGATGAGCGAGGCGATCTTTCTGCGGAATGTGACGCACGAGCATCACGATCTCGCCGATGACCAGCTCGACGACCGAGCGGGTGTTGGAGTAGGGTGCGTTGAACACGGCGATGCCGCGGTCGGCTGCCGCCTGCAGATCGATCTGGTTGGTGCCGATGCTGAACGCGCCGACGGTCTCAAGCTGCGGCGAGCTTTCGAGCACGCGCTGGGTGACATGCGTCTTCGAGCGGATGCCGAGCACCGAGACGTCTTGCGTGGCCGCAATGAGCTCGTCTTCGTCGAGCGCGCCAGAGGTGGTCACGACTTCGAAGCCACGAGCCTTCAGGTTGGCCACGGCGAGTGGGTGGATGTTCTCAAGAAGAAGGGCTTTCTGCACCCCTTGATAGTACCGCGAGACCTGCCGCGAAGAAACTGCAGCATGTCGCGCGCGGAGTAGGTGCGCTGCGTGCTCGTTTGCCAGCATGCGTGCTCGTTGGTCACGAGGTGGGGCGGTGGTGGCGAGGGAGCGCACCTACTGGCGAGGGAGCGCGCGAGGCTACAGCGCCTGGGGCGGCAAGGGAGCGCGCGGCTGGGGCCAGGCGCGCATGCAACTCACCCATGTGACCTCATGTGACAACTGCGCGTGCGCCCCAGCAGTCGCGGCCCTACAGTGACTCTGTTATGAACCTTCTCCCGGCGCTCGCGATCGTGATCGGCATTGTGCTGGTCGCGACGGTGCTGGGCGTCTGGCAGCAGCGCCGCTCAGGTCGCGTGGTCGCGCAGTCTGGTGAGCCAACGGATGCCCCAGCCGACTCCCAGCCCAAGCTCGCCTCGATCGTCGGTGAGTTCGGGGCCCTTGGCCAGCGTGCGACCTTTGTGCAGTTCTCCACCGAATACTGCGCCAACTGCCCCTCAGTGCGACGTTCGCTCAGTGCCATCAGCGATGAGCATGCCGACATCGAGTTCATTGAGATCGACGTGGGGCAGCGCCTCGACATCGCCAAGCAGGCCGATGTCATGAAGACCCCCACCGTGCTGGTGCTCGACGGCGGAGGCCACTCGGTGGCCCGCATCGTCGGGCCACCGAAGCGAGCAGACCTCGCACAGCTGGTCGCCACACTGTAGGCGCGACCGCACCACAGCCCATCCATCTGAGGAGTACCGATGACCGAACACACCGACGCGCGCCAGCCAGTCAAATACACGCTTGAGGCGCAGCCCGGCGGCCCCAAGGTCGATCCGCGTGGCCCGCGCTTCGGGGCGAACATCACGTGGGCGCTGCTGCTGGTCACCATCTTTCTGAACCTGATCGAGGGGCCTGCAGCTGTGCGCGAGACACTGGGCGCTCGGCTGGCACAGCCCTCGGTCATCCTGCTGATCGTGATTGCCGCACTGTTCGCGTGGGGTGCGTTTGCCGGGGTCGAGCGGCACCCCTACGGGCTGTTCTTCAAGAACGTCATTCGCCCGAAGCTCGGGGCGCCAGATCACTTCGAGAACCCGAAGCCGCCGACCTTCGCGCAGCTGGTCGGGTTTGTGTTCGCCGCGGTCGGGCTAGTGCTGGGCTTGGCCGGAGTGCCCTACGGGCTGCTGATCCCGGTGATCTTCGCGTTCATCGCGGCATTCCTCAACGGAGTGTTCGGTTACTGCCTGGGCTGCGAGATGTTCCTGCTGCTGGCGCGCGCTAAACTGGTCAGGCTCTGACACCCGCAGCCCGCTCCTCGCGAGCTCGCTGACGACGCCGGCCAGGGCATCTCGAATTCCGTAGCACCCCAGAGGAGCCCCTGTGAGCGTCACCCCCGAAACGTCCACCCAGCGGTCGTGGCTCGACCGATTCTTCAAAATCAGCGAGCGCGGCTCGACTGTCGGCACTGAGGTGCGCGGCGGCGTCGTGAGCTTTGTCGCGATGGCCTACATCGTGATTCTGAACCCGCTGATCATCGGCGGCTTCAGCGCCGACCAAGCCTCCGTCGACGTGCTGGGCGGCTGGCTGCCCAACTCGCAGGTGGCTGCAGTCACCGCGCTCACCGCCGGCGTGATGACCGTGCTGTTCGGGTTCGTCGCCAACCTGCCGTTCGGGCTGGCCGCGGGGCTCGGTGTCAACTCGTTCCTCGCCGTCAGCGTGGTGCAAGACGTCACCTGGGCTGAGGCCATGGGGCTCGTCGTCATCAATGGCATCATCATCACGATCCTGTCGCTGACCGGCCTGCGCACCATGATCTTTGAGTCGATCCCGCAGCAGCTGAAGACCGCCATCACGGTGGGAATCGGTCTGTTCATCGCGTTCATCGGCTTCGTCGACTCGGGCTTTGTGCGCGCCAGCGGGCAGAACTCGCCGCCGGTGCAGCTCGGCGACGGCGGCTCGGTCACCACGTGGCCGGTCGTGATCTTCTTTATCACCCTGCTGATCATGGCCGTGCTGATGGCCAAGAAGGTCAAGGGCGCACTGCTGATCGGTCTGGTGTTCTCGACGATCGTCGCGGCCATCGTTGAATCGGTGCTGCACCTCGGCAGCTCGGTCACCAACCCCTCGGGCTGGTCGCTCAACGTGCCGCAGCTGTCGGGCGCACTGTTCTCGCTGCCCGACCTCAGCCTCGTGGGGCAGTTCAACTTCGGCGCCTTCGAGCGCATCGGCTGGCTGTCGGCCACCATGCTGATCTTCACCCTGTTCTTCACCAGCTTCTTCGATGCCATGGGCACCATGACCGGCCTGGCCAAGGGTGCGGGGCTCGCTGACGAAGACGGCAACTTTCCGCGACTGAAGTCGGCCATGGTGATGGAGGGCGTGGCGGTTGCTGCCGGTGGCGCAACCTCGGGCTCGGCTAACACTGTGTTCGTCGATGCCGCGGCAGGTGTCGGCGAAGGCGCGCGCACCGGTTTCGCCGCGGTGATCACCGGCGGGCTGTTCCTGCTGGCGATGTTCTTCACTCCGCTGACCCAGGTGGTGCCACTCGAGGTGGCCGCTGCAGCCCTGGTGGCCGTCGGCTCGCTGATGGTCGCCCAGATCAAAGACATCGACTGGAGCGAGCTGTCGGCCTCGGTGCCGGTGTTCTTGACCATCACCGTGATGCCGCTGACCTACTCGATCGCCAATGGCATCGGCGTGGGCTTCATCAGCTGGGTGATCATTCGCAGCCTGGCTGGCAAATGGCGCGAGATCTCACCGCTGCTGTGGATCGTGGCCGCAGGCTTCTTGATCTACTTCGCCCGCGGCCCGATCGAGTCACTGATCGGCTGATCGAGCAGTGCGTACGAAGACCCCGATGGCTTATGCAGCTGCCGGGGTCTTCTGCTTGACTCGGGCGCGGCACCGTGCTGCACTGATCGTGCTGTACAGAGACCGACGTGATGGAGAGGAATGATATGGCGCAGGTGGTTTTGGCCGGTGGGTGCTTCTGGTGCCTCGACAGTGTGTTTCGCCGGGTGCGCGGGGTGACCGACGTAGTCAGTGGGTATACCGGCGGGGTGACTCAGCATCCTACCTATCAGCAGGTGTGCACGGGGGCCACCGGGCATGCCGAGGCGGTGCTGGTGCGCTACGACGCCGATCAGGTCTCGCTCGACCAGCTGCTCGACGTGTTCTTCACGATGCACGACCCCACGACGCTCAACCGGCAGGGCGCCGATGTCGGCACGCAGTATCGCTCGGCGCTGTTCTTTGCCGATGACGATCAGCGGGCGGCCTTCGAGCGGGCGATCGTGCGCTCGGGGCAGCTGTGGACTCAGCCGATCGTGACCACGCTCGAGCCGTTAGGGGCGTTCTACGACGCCGAGGAGTATCACCAGGACTTCTTCGCGAAGAACCCGACCCAGGGCTACTGCCAGGCTGTGGTGCCGCCGAAGATTGCGAAGGTGCGCGCAAAAAACGCCGACCTGTTGCGCGATTGACCTACTGTGGGGCTGACCTGCTGCGTGACTGACCTGCTGAGGGACTGACCTCTCGCACGACCGGGGTGCTGCGTGACTGACCGGTTGTGCACAGGCGCGTTTTTCGCTGATTTTCTCCACAGCTAATGGATGCGCCTCGTGCGGTCGCGTCTGACGCGCGAGTCTGGGCATGTGCATCGTCCGATGCGCACACCTGAGCGAAAGCGAGACTCCCATGGCTTCAGACACCATCAGCGTGAACGGCTTCGTCGCCACTGCGCCCCGTGCGGTGCGCACCGGCGACGGCCTCACTATCACCACCTTTCGGCTGGCCACGAGTGCCAGGCGCTACGATGCCAAGGCCGGGCAATGGGTAGACGGCGACACCAACTGGTTCACTGTCTCGGCGTTCCGGTCACTTGCCACCAATATCGAGCGCTCCATTGAGAAGGGGCACCGTGTGCTGGTGCAGGGGCGGCTGCGCGTGCGCAACTGGGTCAAAGAAGATCGTCGCGGCACCAGTGTCGAGATTCTCGCCGACAGCATCGGTCACGATCTCTCGTGGGGCACGGCCACATTCACCAAAGTCGACCGCTCGCCGCGCGCCGTCGACCCTGGCGACGCCCAGCTCCAACCGCACGATGAGCCAGTGGGGGCCAGCGGCGCGCACGATGCCGGCGCTGGCGTGCACGCGGTGCCCGAGCCGTCGCAGCACGAACAGGCGCCTGCGGTGCCAGCCGACGATCAGGCTTCCGAGGCGTGGCATCACCCAGGGCAGCAGAAGGCCGACTGGGGTGCGCAGGCTCAGGCAGGGTGACACCAGTGTCCGGTTCAGGGCCGGCATAGGGGGCGATCGACCGTGCTGCTGGCAGTGCAGACGGTAGGCTGGCGACATGCGTTCTGTTGCCCGTTCTCTCGTTGTGCTTGCCCTGCTGCCCACCACCCTGGTTGGGTGCTCGACCATTGTGCAGACCGAAGCGAGCCCGTCATCCACTGTGTCGCCCAGTGTCGTGGCCACGTGGCAGCCCGACGGAGACGCCGCCACCAATCAGGCGGCCTTCGATGGGCTGCTGCAGCCGCTGACCAACGCCGACGGGGTGCCCGACGAGCATGACGTGGTCAATGCGTTGCGCGGGGCCGGGCTCACGACCGACCAGCTGCAGGTCACCCCAGCGGTCACGCCTACTGGGCTCGCCGCCGACACGCTCTCAGTCTCGGCCGAAGTGCAAGGGCAGTGTCTGGTGGGGCAGTACCACAAAGGCACCTACGGTGGCAGCGCAGTGGTCGACCCGATCGACGGCGCCTGCTTGGTCGGTGACACGGTCGACATCGATTGGTGACATCGCAGAGCCGATGATTCGGCGTGGCTCAGGATGCTCTGTGGCGACCACGCCGTGCCGATAGACTGGTGCGCATGGCTGAATATATCTACCAGATGGTCCGCGCCCGAAAAGCCCATGGCGACAAGGTCATCCTCGACGACGTCACGCTGTCGTTCCTCCCCGGAGCGAAGATCGGTGTGGTCGGCCCCAACGGTGCTGGCAAGTCGAGCGTGCTCAAGATCATGGCGGGGCTCGACACCCCGAGCAACGGCGAGGCCCGTCTGACCGACGGCTATACCGTTGGCATCCTGCAGCAGGAGCCGCCGCTCGACGAAGACCTGACGGTGCTCGAAAACGTGCAGCAGGGCGTTGGTGAGATCAAGGCCAAGGTCGATCGCTTCAACGCGATTTCAGAAGAGCTGGCCTCACCCGATGCCGACTACGACGCCCTGCTCGAAGAGATGGGGCGCCTGCAAGAGCAGATCGACGCCGCAGACGCCTGGGATCTCGACGCGCAGCTCGAGCAGGCCATGGATGCCCTGCGCTGCCCACCCTCTGACGCACTGGTCAAAAACCTCTCGGGTGGTGAGCGCCGTCGTGTCGCGCTGTGCCAGCTGCTGCTGAAGAAGCCCGACCTGCTGCTGCTCGATGAGCCCACCAACCATCTTGACGCCGAGAGTGTGCTCTGGCTCGAGCAGCACCTGCACACCTACCCGGGTGCAGTGCTGGCCGTCACGCACGATCGTTACTTCCTCGATCACGTGGCCGAGTGGATTCTCGAGCTCGACCGCGGTCGTGCCTACCCGTACGAAGGCAACTACTCGACGTACCTCGAAAAGAAAGCCGCTCGACTCGAGGTGCAGGGCAAAAAAGACGCCAAGCTGGCCAAGCGCCTCGAAGACGAGCTCGAGTGGGTGCGCAGCAACGCCAAGGGGCGCCAGACCAAGAGCAAGGCTCGTCTGGCCCGCTACGAAGAGATGGCGGCCGAGGCCGAGAAGACTCGCAAGCTCGACTTCGAGGAGATCCAGATTCCGCCGGGCCCGCGTCTGGGCGACGTGGTGCTCGAGGCCAGCCACCTGCAGAAGGGCTTCGATGGGCGCACGCTCATCGACGACCTGTCGTTCACGCTCCCGCGCAACGGCATCGTCGGTGTGATCGGCCCCAACGGTGTGGGCAAGTCGACGCTGTTCAAGACCATCGTTGGGCTTGAATCGCTCGACGGCGGCGAGTTGAAGGTCGGTGAAACGGTCAAGATCTCGTATGTCGACCAGAACCGTGAGGGCATCGACCCCGACAAGAACGTTTGGCAGGTCGTCTCTGATGGGCTCGACTACATTCAGGTCGGCCAGGTCGAGATGCCTTCGCGTGCCTACGTGTCGGCCTTCGGCTTCAAAGGCCCCGATCAGCAGAAGCCCTCGGGCGTGCTCTCGGGCGGTGAGCGCAACCGATTGAACCTCGCCCTGACGCTCAAACAGGGCGGTAACCTGCTGCTGCTTGACGAGCCCACCAACGATCTCGACGTCGAGACCCTCTCAAGCCTTGAGAACGCGCTTCTGGAGTTCCCCGGCTGTGCCGTGGTGATCACCCACGATCGCTGGTTCCTCGACCGAGTCGCCACGCACATCCTTGCCTATGAAGGCGACGAGACCGACCCGGCCAAGTGGTATTGGTTCGAGGGCAACTTCGAGGCCTACGAAGCGAACAAGGTGCAGCGTCTCGGTGAAGACGCCGCGCGCCCGCATCGGGTCACTTACCGCAAGCTCACGCGCGACTGAGCGCTCATGCTGTGAAGACGGGGCTCGGACACATCGTTGTGCGGGCCCTTTCTTCGTCTGCTCGCAGCGCAGGATGCGGTGTGCGTGGGTTGCGGTGTCACGGATTGGGGTTTTCGGTCGTGAATCCCGCGTTTGGTGACACGTGTGTGGTGCACGGTGGTGATGTCTGGGTGTGGATGTGGAGTGCTGTGCGCCCAGGTGTCACGGATTGTGGTTTTCGGTGGTGAAACTCGCGTTTGGTGACACGTGTGTTCGGCATGTTGAGCGCATCGGGGGTGAATCTCGCATTTCGTGACACCTCAGCGCTCTGAGCGCTCTGAGCGCCCTGAGCACACTGAGCGCTGGGGTGCACAGTTGCCCGCACTAGACAAGCGCCCGGGCGCTACTTTCGAAACTGCGGCAGGCGCACCAAGCCCTCTTGCGCGACGGTGGCGATGAGCGTGCCGTCGCGCGTGAACATGCGCCCCACCGTGAGGCCGCGCCCACCCTGGGCGCTCGGGGAATCCTGCACGTACAGCACCCACTCGTCGGCGCGGGCTGGGCGATGAAACCACATCGCGTGATCGAGGCTCGCCGTGTTCAGCCCGGGGTAGGCCCACGGGATGCCGTGCTTGCGCAGAATCGGCTCGAACGTCGTGTAATCGCTCGCGTAGGCGAGTGCTGCGGCGTGCAGTCCGCGGTCGTCGCCCAGCGGCTCGCGGGTCTTGATCCAGACGGCCTGCCAGGGCGCGTCGCGCGCATCATCGTCGACGCTCACGTAGATCGGCGAAGGGTAGTGGCGCATCGTGAACGCACGGTAGTCAGAGAAGTACCGCCGCACCACCTCGGGCGCACTGGCCAGAGTCTCAGACGTCGAGGGCAGGTCTTCGGGCGCCGGGATGCCCTCGGGCGGTCGCACCTCGTGTTGCAGCCCGGGGTCGTCGGTCTGAAATGAGGTGATCATCGACAGGATGGGCTGGTCGTTCTGGTACGCCTGCACGCGACGCTGGCTGAACGAGCGGCCGTCGCGCAGCGTCTCAACTGAGAAGTCAACGGGCAACTCGATGTCGCCGCCGCGCAGAAAGTAGCCGTGCAGCGAATGCACAAAGCGATCATCGGGCACGGTCTTTGTGGCGGCGGTCAGCGCCTGGGCGAGAATCTGCCCACCGAAGACGCGTCCAGTCGGCATCCAGTGCGAGGGCCCACGGAAACCGCGCTCGTTGCTGTGTGCTGCAGGTGCATCGGTCAGGGTCAGCACCTCTTTGATGCTCTTGACCGGCTGCACTTGATCGATCGAGAAGTTGCGCTCTGGCACGGTGCCTCCTGTGAGATTCTGTTGCGAGTATAGTCGGCGCGCGCCGGTGTGCTGACCACACGTGCGCTACCGTGGTGGGCATGGACAACGCCCTCAGACTGCGCGATCAGCGTGCCGTCGCCGACCTCGATCAGTTCGCACGTCGGGCGCTGCGGCTCGATGAGAACGCAGGCATCTCGGTCGCGGCGCATGGGCAGGTGGCCGTGGTCACCGCGTCACCGCTCTACAGCACTGGCCTCAATGACCAGGCGCCCACGCTGTTAGCCGTGAAAGTGCTGCAGCTGAGTGAAGAATCCACCGTGCACTTTGTGGCCCCGGCCCAAGCTGTCACCGACCGCACCGCGCGACTGCGCAGCACAGATGACACTGTGTTTCGCGCCCCGCCGGTCGAAACCCTCGAGGTCTGGGCGGCGGTCACCCCGCCGCAGGCAGGATGGGCACCGCTCGCCGAGGTGACCTCAGCACGCGTTACCGAGATTGCTCGCGCCGGCATCGAACGGGTGAGCGCGGGGGTGCCCGATGTGGCCGGTGAACTCGCCGTGCACGAGTTGCGCGCGCGAATCTGGGGGGTCAGTGAGGATGCCCTGGCCGGCTTCGTCAGCGGCGTCGCGTTCGCCCTCGACGGCTTCGGGTTTCTGGCTGACGGGCAACCGGTGCGACTGTCGACCAACGGCCGTTGGCAGCGCGCGAGTGCCGCATTCGGCGATGTGATTGCGCGCCCGTCTCGCGTGAGCTGCGTCTTGGGCATCACGCGGCCCTAGCACATCCCGTACTTCGATACCCCATTCGGCGAACAGTCGTATACAACCCGGCGAATTTCACAGCCTTCTCTCATCTTCTGTACCCCTGCGTGTTAGCCTCACTTCGCCATCTGCGCGACGACAATGACGTCGTCATCTTTAGACATCGCGTCCTCTTGTGGTCGCGCAGGCCAGGCGTCGCAACGGTGCGGCGTCTGACTGACAACTGAAGGAAGACCAATGAAGATCTCCCGAATGACGGCACTGGTCGCCGTCGCCGCGCTCGCTGCCACTGCCGCAGGATGCTCCACACAGAGCTCCGGTGGCTCCAACAGCGCCAATTCCCTCTCGCAGCTGTCAATCATCGCGCCGGCCAACCCCGGCAGCGGATGGGACGGCACCGCTCGTGCGCTGCAAGAAGCATTGCAAGACACCGGGCTCGCCAAGCGAGTCGAGGTCACCAACGTGCCTGGAGCATCCGGCACCGTTGCCCTGGCACAGTTTGGCGCCAGTGAGGGCAAGAGTGGCACGTGGATGGCCTCTGGCCTGGCCATGATGAGCGGCGTGATCACGAACAAGACCGATACGACGCTCGACGACGTCACTCCGTTGGCACGTCTGACCGGTGAAAGCGAGCTCATCGTGGTGCCGGCAGACTCCCCGTACCAGAGCATTGACGACCTCGCGGAGGCTGTCAAAGCCGACCCCGGGTCGGTCGCCATTGCTGGCGGGTCGGCTGGCAGCGCCGATCACATTTTCTTGGGGCTGTGGGCTCAGGCCTATGGCATTGAGCCCTCGAAACTGAACTTCGTGCCGTTCTCTGGTGGCGGTGAAGCAACCACTGCACTGCTCGGCAATAAAGTTGCCGCAGGGGTGGCAGGAACTTCGGAATTCGCCGCGCAGGTGCAGGCCGGCAAATTGCGACCTTTGCTGGTCAGCTCCACCGAGAAGATCGAGTCACTGCCTGACGCACCCACGGTGACCGACATCGATAAGAGCGAGCTCGACTTCTACAACTGGCGGTCGGTGCTCGCACCCAAAGGCATCAGCGATGCTGATCGCACAACGTATCTGGCCGTGCTCGACGAACTGGTGAAGTCGGACAAGTGGAAAGAAACGCTGACCACGAACGACTGGCAGGATCTCTACCTGAGCGGTGACGATTTCAGCACCTGGCAGACCTCCGAGTCTGAGCGGGTGCGCGGGGTGCTCGAGGATCTGAGTCTGGCCTGATCATGAGTACCCTGACCGACAGCTCCGTTTCGCGGAGAGCCGGTCTGCCAGTGGGGGAGTGCGTGTTCAGCGCACTCCTCCTGCTGACCGGCATCATCACCATCGTCGACTCTCTGCATCTGCCACCGTCGATCTCGGCCTCCGGCATTGGCGCCGACCTCATGTCGAAAGTGGTCGGTGGGTTTCTCGTTGTGGTCTCGATTCTGCTGTTCGTGCAGCTGTTGCGTGGCAACCGAGGAGAGCCAGATGAGGCAGAGGGCGACGTCGATCCCAGCAAGACGCGCTATGGAATGCTCTTCACCGCCATTGCCGTGATCATCGTGCATGGGCTGCTTATTGAGCCAGCCGGATTCGTCGTTGCCTCCACGCTCACGTTCTGGGGCATCGCATTCACCCTCGGGTCGCGCAGATACCTGCTCGACCCCGTCATCGGCCTGGTGTTGTCGGTGGCGATCTACTACGGCTTCACCTTGGGCCTCGGCATCTACCTGCCCGGGCTGTTCGAAGGACTGATCGCAAATGGATAGCTTCATGCAGCTGCTCAGCGGTCTGGGCAATGCCCTGACTCCCGAGAATCTCGCCTATGCCTTCATCGGCTGTTTGGTCGGCACATTGGTCGGTGTGCTTCCGGGGATCGGGCCCGCGTTGACGATCGCACTGCTGATGCCGTTGACCTATGGTCTCGGCCCCGGAGCGGCGTTCATCATGTTCGCCGGAATCTTCTACGGTGCGATGTACGGTGGCTCCACCACATCGATACTGATGAAGACCCCAGGCGAATCGGGGTCGATCATCGCCTCGATCGACGGGCACAAGATGGCAAAAGCCGGAAGAGGTGCTGCCGCGCTCGCGACGGCGGCCATCGGCTCGTTCGTGGCCGGTCTCATCGCCACATTGTTGCTCGCCTTTTTCGCGCCAGTCATTGCCGACTATGCGATCAAGCTTGGCAGTGCCGACTATCTGGCGCTGATGGTGCTGGCTTTTCTGACCGTCAGCTCGCTGATGGGGCGTTCGGTGATTCGTGGGCTTGCTGCGCTCGGAATCGGCCTGGTGCTCGGGGTTGTCGGCATGGACTTCCAGTCTGGTCAGGCGCGCTTGACCTTCGGCAATGCCCGGCTGCTCGACGGCATCGACGTGGTGCTGCTGATCGTGGCGCTGTTCGCGATCGGGGAGGTGCTCTATGTTGTTGCGCACCGCACCACGTTTGTGACCGGTGCGATGAGTATCAAAGGGCAGAAATGGATGACCCGTTCAGACTGGCGACGCTCTTGGAAGCCCTGGCTGCGCGGAACCGTGATCGGATTCCCCATGGGTACCATCCCCGCGGGCGGCTCCGAGATTCCGACCTTCCTGTCGTACTCTCTCGAGCGCAAGCTCTCAAAACACCCTGAGGAGTTCGGCAAGGGCGCGATCGAGGGGGTTGCCGGCCCGGAGGCTGCCAACAACGCAAACGCCGCGGGCGTTCTGGTGCCGCTGCTCACTCTCGGTCTGCCCACCAGCGGAACGGCCGCCGTGATCCTGGTGGCCTTTCAACAGTTCGGTCTGCAGCCCGGGCCGCAGCTGATGACAACGCAGGCCGACCTAGTCTGGACGCTCATCGCCAGCCTTTTGATCGGCAATGCCATTCTGCTGGTGCTGAACCTGCCGCTGGTCGGCATGTGGGTGAAGTTGCTGAGCATTCCGAAGCAGTATCTCTATGCGGGCATCAGTGTGTTCGCGCTGCTCGGGGCCTATGCGCTCAGCTCGGCCGCATTCGAGATCTTTCTGATGCTCGGTATCGGCGTGCTCGGGTACTTCCTGCGTCGATTTGGGGTGCCCATTACCCCGGTCATCATCGGTGCCATCCTCGGGCCGCTTTCCGAGCTGCAGCTGCGCCGCACACTCGATATCTCGGCCGGCGACCCGAAAGCGCTGGTGAACTCGCCCTTCGCGGCAACGGTCTACAGCATCCTGGTGATCATGCTCATCGCGGTGGTCGCTCTGCGAATGCGGGCGCGTAAACGCGACCACGGCGAAGTGAGCGAACTGGTCACCGAGGTCACTACGGGTGCATCGCACTCGCCTGGTTTCGAACGCCAGTTTGAGCACACCGAGCCGGTGACCACGGTGAGCACGTCTGCTGAGCAGTCCGGTCGCAGTGCAGATGGTGACGGCGAAGAAACCGAACGCGACCGACCGCGTACGTGATCGCACGGGTGCTGTTTCCGCTGCACGTGATCGTGCTGCAAGCGCTCACCTACGTGGTGCGCCCGGCGATCACCTATCAAGCAGTAGAGGTCGGTGCCGGCGGCTGGTGGATCGGTGCCATCGCGGCGAGTTTCGCGTTGGTGCCGATCCTCATCGCCATCAGAGCGGGTCGAGTCGCCGATCAGGTCGGCGTGCGACTCTTAGTCGTCACAGGCAGCTTGATCATGGCAGCAGCTACGGCCGCGCTGCTGCTCTTCGCCGGCAGCGTTGCCGCACTGATCGCGATCTCTGCGCTGCTCGGCAGTGGTCATCTGCTGGTTGTCGTGGGGCAACAGGCCGCGGTCGCGCAGGCCAGTGGCCGCCGAGTCGATGCCAGTTTCGGCATGTTCGCCTTTTACACCTCTCTCGGCCAGGCAGTTGGGCCGTTGCTGATTGGCTGGTGGGGAGGCTGGCATCAGACGGTGCCGCATCTTTTGGCCGTCTACTGGGGCGCGCTGGTACTTGCGCTGCTGCTCGTGCTGCTGGGGTGGAGCATCCCAGAAGCGAAAGCCGGCGCACCGAGGCGCCGTCTGCGCGACGTGCATGCCCCGGTTGCGCTCTCGAAAGAAGCGCGCCGAGAGGTGCTCTCGGCAATCATCGTGGGAGTCATCGTGCTGAGCGCGGTTGACGTGATCACGCTCTTTCTGCCGCTCATCGGGGCGCAACAGGGCTTGACTGCCGGGGTGGTCGCCACACTGCTGATGCTCAGAGGTGCGACCTCGATGCTCTCCAGACTGCTGATGGGCCGCTTGGTCGATCGTCGAGGGCGCATGCCGGTGCTGTTGTCGGGGCTTTGGCTTTCGGCGGCGTGTATGGTCGGCCTGGCCTTCCCCTGGCCGGTCTGGCTGCTCGCGCTTCTGCTTGCCGTCGGGGGGTTCGTGCTTGGGCTGGGGCAGCCGCTGAGTATGGCGTGGGTGAGTGATGCTGTGCCGCGTGATCAGCGGGCCACTTGGCTGGCCACCCGGCTGGCGGGAAACCGCATCACCCAGTTTGCCATGCCGCTGCTGACCGGGGCGATCGCCCAGTCGTTCGGCGCGATATTCGCTTTTCCGCTGGCAGGGCTGCTGTTGGTGGGGGCGGCTGTGCTCGCGACACGGTCAACCGGCGATGCGAACGGTTCTGAAGAGACGCCGCAGCTGGGAGACTGACTGCACTTAGGCGTCGAAGGTGTTCAGCATCGCGTGGGCGGCGCGATCGAAGTAGTCGTCGAACGCGGCGCGGGCAGCGGGCGCCGGAGCGAGCTCGTCGAGGGCGAGTCGCATGCAGGTCAGCCAGTGGTCGCGTGCCTCGGGGTTCACCTTGAACGGCATGTGCCGCATGCGCAGCCGAGGATGCCCGCGCTCCTGGCTGTATGTGGTCGGCCCGCCCCAATACTGCGTGAGAAACAGTGCCAGTCGGCGCTCGGCGCCCGGCAGATCGTCGGGTGGGTACATGGGTGCCAGCACGTCGTCAGCCGTCACATGCTGATAGAACGCATGCGCCAAGCGCTCGAAGAACGCCTGCCCGCCGACCTCGTCGAAAAAGGCGTTCACCGTCACGTCATCACTCATCGTCGGGCTCGCTCTTCTTGGGCTTTTCGGCAGGATGTTCGGGCTGCGCTGCGTCGCCGTCTTTCGGCTTGTCGGTGGTCTTGTCGCCCAGCTGCACACGTTCGGCGATGCCATGACCCTTGGCTCGCGGGTTCGGCGAGGCGATGGTCGCATAGACCGTCTGCTGCGGTGCGGGGGAGATGTGGTACTGCTCGAACAAGCGCAGAATGCGCAGGCGCAGCTCGCGGCTGACGTCGGTCTGCTGGGCAGGTCGAGTGCGAATGGCGAGTTTGACCACGATGGTGTCACCCGTCATCGAGTCGATGCCCCACAGCTCGGGTTTGCCCTGCACCTTGCGCATCCAGAAGCGCTCTTTGACCATCTCGCGCGCGGCAGTGAGCATGAGCTCTTCGATGGCCTCGAAGTCGCTCGAAGTGGGCAGTTCGACCTCGATGATCGCGCGCCCCCAACCCTGCGACTGGTTGCCGACCTGAGTGATCTCGCCGTTGCGCACATACCAGAGCGTGCCGTCGGCGCCGCGCACCTGCGTCACGCGCAGGCCGACGCTCTCGACCGTGCCGGTAACCTCGCCCAGATCGACGAAGTCGCCGACCCCGAGCTGGTCTTCGAACACCATGAACAGGCCGGTCAGAAAGTCTTTGACCAGGCTCTGCGCACCGAATGAGACGGCCACACCGACGATGCCGGCGCTGGCCACCAGCGCACTCGTGTTGAACCCGAGCAGCCCCAGAATCGAGATGACCGCGAGAATCACCAGCGTCCAGGTGATCACGTTTTTGGTCACCGAACCGATGGTGCGAGTGCGCTGAATCACGCGTGCCTTCGCCAGCGGCGAGACCATCAGCTCAGTGGTCTTGGCCACGTCTTCTTTGGTCTTGACACCGCTGACGATGCGAGCCACGATGCGCGATGTGGTGCCGATCAGCACCCAGCGCACCAGCAGCGTCACCGCCACGATCAGCAGAATGCGGCCGACGATCTCCCACTGATCAGTGAAACTCGCGATATACGACAGGGCCGTGCGCCACCACGCATCGGCGGTGTCGGCGGCGTCTTCGGCCAGCAGATTCACCGTGCGGTGCTCTCTGCCTCGGCGGCGTCACGCTTCTGCGCGTCGAGGGCGCGCTGCACCCCGGCAAGGTTCTCGATCACAATGCGGCGCAGTGCCTGCGGAGCGTCGGCGTGCTGGTCGAGCCAGGCCTGAGTCTGGTCGGCCAGCTGCTGGTCGGCCAGCGGGAACGGATACGTCGCCTCGAAGATCTCATCGGCAATGTGGTAGCTGCGATCGCGCCAGACCGTCAGCAGGCTCGCGAAGTGCTCGTCGGCGATGGCTCGCAGCGACTCGGTGTCGAGCGTGCGCAGCAACCCCAGACCGGTGTGGCGCACGGTCAGGTTGGTCAGCGAGTCGTCGGTCAGGATGCGCTTGGCCGTTTCGAGCTTGTGTGCGGCATCTGGCTCGGCGGCTCGTGCCCGTGCGGCAGCGAGCAGACCAGTGGCCGTGTGATCGGCCTCGAGTGCGGCGTCGATCTCGGCGTCACCGGCACGACCGGCGACCACGAGCGCCTGCAGCAGCTCCCACGACAGATCGGTGTCGATGTGCAGACCGGGCAGGGTCAGGCGACCTTCGCGCAGGTCGGCGATCACGTCGAAGTGCGCCGGGCTGATTGCCAGTGCGGCGAAGCTGCGCACGAATTGGAACTGCTGATCGCTGCCCGGATCGGCGTGCTGCGCGAACTGCCAGATGACATCGGCGGCGTGGGTGCGCGCGGCTCGGCGGCTCGACGGTTCGGCGTAGCTGCCGACGACCGTGCTGAGCTGGGCGAGCACCGTGCGCAGTGTGGTCGATTGATCTTCGGCATCGACGTTGCCGAGCACCAATCGCGCGTATTCGCGCGCCGGCAGCTCGGTGTCGCGGGTCGCATCCCAGAGGGCCCCCCAAATCGTGGCGCGCGCGGTGGGGTCGTGCACATCGCGCAGGTGCTCGATGGCGGTGCGCTCCGAATGGGAGTCGAGCCGCACCTTCGTGTAGGTGAGGTCGTCATCGTTGATGAGAATGAGGTCGGGCAGCTCGTGACCGGTGAGCTCGTCGACGAGGGTGACCTCGCCATCCACATCAAGCTCGATGCGTTCGGTGCGAGTCAGCCCTGAGCCGGTGAGTGAGTACAGGCCGATGGCCAGGCGGTGCGGTCGCAGCGTGGGATGTTCGGGTGCGGCGGTCTGTTCAATGCGATACGAGGCAATGCGCCCGTCGGCATCGGTGTCAAGCACTCCGCGCAGGGTGTTGACGCCGGCGGTCTCGAGCCACTTTGCCGACCAATTCTTGAGGTCGCGCCCGCTGGTGGCCTCAAGCTCGACGAACAGGTCGCGCAGCTCGGTGTTGCCGTGGGCGTGTTTGGTCAGGTACTGATGAATGCCCGCGAAGAACTCGCTGCGCCCCACGTAGGCCACCAGCTGCTTGAGCACCGAGGCGCCCTTGGCATAGGTGATGCCGTCGAAGTTCACCTGCACATCTTCGATATCGCGGATCTCAGCCAGAATCGGGTGAGTCGAGGGCAGCTGGTCTTGGCGATATGCCCAGGCCTTCTCGGTCGAGGCAAAGGTCGCCCAGGCATCGTGCCACTCGGTGGCCTCGGCAACGGCCAGCGTCGAGGTGTACTCAGCGAACGACTCGTTGAGCCACAGGTCGTTCCACCAGCGCATGGTCACCAGATCGCCGAACCACATGTGTGCCAGCTCGTGAATGATCGTGACCACGCGACGCTCGCGCACCGCGTCGGGCACCGTCGAGCGGAACACGTAGGTCTCGGTGAACGTCACCGCGCCGGCGTTCTCCATGGCCCCAGCGTTGAACTCGGGCACGAACAACTGGTCGTACTTCTCGAATGGGTAGGGCACGTTCCAGAGATGTTCGAAGAAGTCGAAGCCTTGGCGAGTCTTGTCGAAGATGTAGTCGGCGTCGAGGTGCTCTGCCAACGACGCACGGGCATAGACGCCGAGCGGAATGGTGCGCCCGTCGGAGCTGATCAGCGAGGAGTGCTCATGCACGTAGGGGCCGGCGATGATCGCGGTGATGTAGCTCGAGATGCGCTGAGTCGGCTCGAAGGTCCAAGTCTTGGCAGTGCCCTGCTCGTCGACTGACTCGACCGGCGTGTTCGACACCACGACCCACTCGGCCGGAGCGGTGATGGTGAAGCTGAATGACGCCTTCAGATCGGGCTGCTCGAACACGGCGAATACGCGCCGAGCGTCGGGCACCTCGAACTGGGAGTACAGGTAGACCTTGTTGTCGACGGGGTCGACGAAGCGGTGCAGGCCCTCACCCGTGATGGAGTAGCGTGCGTCGGCATCGACGATCAGCTCATTGGTCTCGTTCAGATCAGGCAGCTCGATGCGCAGGCCGTCGCTGACCACGGCCGGGTCAAGCTCGGCCCCGTTGAGGGTGATCGAGTGCACGTGCTCAGTGACGGCATCGATGAACGTGCTGGCACCCGCCGTGGCCGAAAAGTGCACGGTGGTCGTGCTGCGGAACACGGTGGGGGAGTCACCGGCGAGATCGAGCCGAATCTGGTAATCGTGCACCTCGATCAGCTCGGCGCGTTCGCGTGCCTCATCACGAGTGAGATTCAGTCCTGGCATGTCAGTGCTTCTTTCCGTCATCGGTATGTGCTCGATGGCCACAAGTTTAGGCGAGCGGTCGGGGCCAGGGCAGCCCCGCCGTTATGATTGCGCTATGAGCGACACTCCTATTCTGCATATCGCCACTGACCATGCCGGGCTCGATCTGAGCCATCACTTCATCGAGCACTTCCGCGGGCTCGGCTACGAGGTGCACGACCACGGCCCGAGCTCATACGATCCAGTCGACGACTACCCAGCATTCTGCATCGCCGCGGCAGAGGCAGTCGCGCAGGATGCTCGCGAGGGTCGCTTCGCTCTCGGCATCGTGATCGGCGGGTCGGGCAACGGCGAGCAGATCGCAGCGAACAAAGTCGTGGGCATTCGTGCTGCTCTGGTCTGGAGCCACGACACTGCGGTGCTTGCCCGCCAACACAATGACGCTAACGTCGTTGCGGTCGGGGCTCGTCAGCACAGCGTTGACGAGGCCACCGCGCTGGTCGAGGCGTTCGTGCGCGAACCCTTCAGTGGTGATGAGCGGCACGTGCGGCGTATCGGCCAGATCGCCGAGTACGAGCGCACACGAGGCTGACGACCGGCTGCTATTCGCCACAGCTGCAGGGAGGCACAGGTGTCGATCCTGACACGCGTGTTGGTGGCGGAACACAGCTGTATGGCGACACAGGTGTCGCCAGATGTTGTTATGAGCTCTCTGAGCCGCACTTCATGACACCTCTATGCCGCACCACCACAACTGGTGGTTAATCTGAAGATGGGGAGCACCAAGTGGTGCTCCCCATCTGTGGCAGAGTCGGAGGTGCGGATCAGGCTTCGGCGATGTGTGCGAAGAAGAACCAGCGGGTTTTGTCGAGGCCGCGCTCGATCTCGATCACAACATCCTGGCTCGAGAGGTCGATGCCGTCGAGCTCGACGACTGCGGTGTGCACGACCTTCAGGGCTGCATCGATCTGCTCGATCGCTGCCTTGATGGTGTCGGACGACTGCTGGAACCCGTCAGCGAGCTGCGGAGCAGCGGTCTGTGCGGCAACCGTCTGCAGCCGGCCATCCACCGGAAGACCGAGAGCGACGACGCGCTCTGCAGCGAGGTCGGCCCAGTCGCGAGCATCGGCGACCAGCTGGTCGAGCAGCTCGTGGATGGGGCCGAAGTTCGCACCGCGCACATGCCAGTGCAGCTGCTTTGCGTTGAGCGACAGCGCGCTGAGCTCAACGACAACGGGCTGCAAGAACTGAGCGACGCCTGCGACGGTATCGGGGGTGACTGAGGTCTGAACTGGTGCAACGGTTTGAGTGGTCATTTGGAATTCCTTTCCGAACTCGTACCTTCACGGTAGATGCTCTGTCTGCGAGCGTCAACGAAACCGAGGCTGGGCTAAGCCGTGTTACACAGGCTCGCCTCACCCCGCTGTTCGCTGCGCGCGCACATGGTATTCGATGCTGGCGTTGCGAGCGTGTCGCACGTTAGCCTGCGCGTACACCGAAACAACAAGGAGGATCACATGGGATTCCTGGATGACGCCAAAGAGACGATCAAAGCCGGTGCAGAGAAGGTGAGCGATGCGGTGCACGAGGCAGCGGATCGCGTCAAAGACAAGACCGACGAAGTCAAGGCCGATGCTGAGGTAAAAAAGGCTGAGGCTGAGGCGGAGTCAGTTCGTCAGCGCAACGAGATCGAAGAAGAGCTGCGCGACTGATCTGACGAGTCGCTGGGCATCGCTATCGTTGCGCAGTGGCCCGCGCGCACAGTGTGCGCACAGATCACGCAGTTAGTGTGAGTTTCACGTACTTGCCCCCCTGAGTACGTATCGCCCCCGGGTGCCTCGTGCACTCGGGGGCTTTTCTGTGAGCACTCGCGAACATGACGCTATGTCACGCGACACGCCGGATCGCGCATTCAGGTGTCAGAACTGCGCAATTTGCAGCGACTCGGTTAGGCTCAAGTGACCCCACAGTCTTATCCCCCTGAGGCTGCGGGGTCACTTGCGTCGAGAGCCCTACTCGCAGGCGACGCCGTCGCCGTCGCGATCGAGTTTTGCGGCATACCCGGGCTGGCCTCGATAAATCGGCGTGACGCCCGCGGCTCGAGCCTCGGTGCAGTTGCGATAGCTCACCGAACCACCCGACTCTGTTTGGGCAGGCGTCGGTGTCGACTGCAGTGTCTGTGGTGCGGTCTGCTGGTTGCCTGTGCTGGCGGCACTGCTCGAATCGGTCTGCGTCTCAGCGCTCGGCGCAGTCGCCGTCGAGGTCGCGTAGGTGTACGGCGAGAGGGCCGACTGATATGCAATCTGCCCGGGGCAGACATCGAGCACGCGAATGATTGCATCTTTCTCGGCCTGCGTCACCCAGAGGCCATACGCGGCCTTCACGGACACCTGGCGTGACACATACTCGCAGCGGTAGCTCTTCTGTGGTGGCAGCCAGGTCGCGGCGTCGCCGGCTCCCTTCTTCCGGTTGGTGGGGCCGTCGACCGACTGCAGGTTCAGTGGGTCGTTGGCCAGCATTAGGCGTTGGTCGGCGGTGAGCTGTTGAGCGCCGGTCTGCCAGGCGTTCGAGAGCGACACCAAGTGGTCGATCTGCACCGCGGTCGACGTCGAGTTGCCCCGCACGAACGAGATCACGGTGCCTGTGTATGGGTCGTCAAGGGTGCCGGTCAACACTTTGCATGGGCCATCGCGCGTGACGTCGGTGAGGTCTCGGGCCAGCATGTCGTTTCGGGCATCGCAGCCGTTGCGGTCGGGATCCTTCCAGCCGCTGCTGAACTGATCACGCGCATAGCCGGTCTTTGGCGCGCGACCTTTGACCGGCAGCGACTGCAAGAGTTCGAGTGCGGTGGAGGTGGTCTGTGCACTGCTCGAAAACGCCGACCCTGTGGTCGCCGCGCTTGCGGAAAGGTCTTGCACGACCTCGCCGTCGTCTGCCGCGTCTGGTTCGTCACCTTCAGCGTCATCGGGCTCGGTGGATGGCGAGCTCGAGACCTCGACACTGGTTGCGGCGGTCTCAGCCGAGTCGTGGTTGCTCTGCATCGCGGCTGAGACGCCGGCGACTGCCAGAGCTGCGACGATAACGACCGTGAGCAGCGCGGTGCGAGGGTGACGGGGTCGGCGCACGTGAGTTCCTTCGAGAGTAGGTGAGTAAGTGAGTAAGAAAGAGGGCAGCAGACTTCAGGAGTCGAAGCGATGGGGTGCGGCGTCGATGAGCTCGGGACCGTCGCCGTGCACGGGGCCAACTTCATGCCAGGTCAGCTGTTGATGCAGGCTGGTGCTGCCAGCGGTGAGTTCGGCAGTCAGCGTAGTGCCGTCGATTGAGCCATCCAACCACCGATCAAGCAGTGCGGGGTTCAGCACCACCGGCGCACGCTCGTGCAGCCAGGTCATCGAAGCCGGAGCATCCTGAGTCAGGACTGTGGCCGTGAGTACCCAGCGTTCGCCTTCGGTGGCATCTGGCGCACGCCACCAGGAGTACAGGCCGGCCAAGCCGATCGGCTCGTCACCGTGCACGTAGAACGGTGTCTTCGACTTTCCCACGGTCTGCCATTCGTAGTAGCCGTCGATCGGAAAGACGCAGCGGCACCGTGCCATCGCCGCTCGAAATGTCGGTTTCTCACCAGCTGTCTCGATGCGTGCGTTGAATGTCGGAAACTTCAGTTTGAGGTCTTTGGCCCACGAAGGTACCAGAGACCAGCGTGCGGGGGCGAGTCGACGGATGCCGTCTTTGGCGCCGTCTAACGCGATAAGCGCCTGTTGCGTGGGCTTGAGATTCCAGGTGGGGGTGAAGTCGGCGGCGAGGTTCTCGGCAACATGAAACTGCGCCGGATAGAGACCTGGATTGGCCTGCACGATTCGTCCACACATGGTCACAGGGTATACCGGGTGCACTGCCATTGATGTGCTTGCGAGCGGCTGACGGGAATCGAACCCGCGTAGCCAGTTTGGAAGACTGGGGCTCTACCATTGAGCTACAGCCGCAAGTCGGTGCACCGATTGGTTGCACCGACTGACGAGTCTAGCGGTTTTGCGCTAAGCTTGCACGGGCCGTTCATACGGCAGGATGTGCCGAGTGAGTGCTCTGCACAGCCACGGGATGTAGCTCAGCTTGGTAGAGCACTCGCTTTGGGAGCGAGGGGTCGCAGGTTCAAATCCTGTCATCCCGACAGCGGCTGAGGCCGCCGAGAGGTTGTACATGTGCCGTCAGGCACGCACCGATAACGAGGAGACCAAGACTGTGACGAGCACCGTTGAGCAGCTGAACCCCACCCGAGTGAAGATCGCGATCAGCGTCACTCCCGAGGAGTTCAAGCCGACTCTCGACAAGGCCTACAAAGAGATCGCGAAGAACGTGCAGATCCCGGGCTTCCGCAAGGGCCACGTTCCGGCAGCGATCATCGACCAGCGCATCGGTCGTCCGGCCGTCATCGAGCAGGCCATCAACGACAACCTCGACGCGTACTACCAGCAGGCGCTCACCGAGCACGGGCTGCGTCCGCTCGGCCGCCCGACCGCCGACATCGGCGATCTGCCCGACCTCAAGACGCTTGAGGGTGATGTGAACCTCACGGTCGAGGTCGACGTGCGCCCTGACTTCGAGCTGCCCGAGCTCGATCAGCTCACCATCGAGGTTGACCCGGCCGAGGTGACCGACACCGACGTAGACGATGAGCTCGAGCACCTGCGCGAACGCTTCGCCACGCTGACCAAGGTTGATCGTCCGGCAGCCAAGGGCGACTTCACCACCATCGATCTGGTCGCCAGCATCAACGACGAAAAGATCGACGATGCCCACGACATCTCATATGAGATCGGCTCGGGCCAGCTGCTCGACGGCATCGACGAGGCACTTGAGACGCTTACCGCAGATGAGACCACCACGTTCACCTCGAAGCTGGTCGGCGGCGACCACGAGGGTGAAGATGCGCTCATCGAGGTCACTCTGAAAGCTGTCAAGGAGCGTGAGCTGCCGGCAGCAGATGACGAGTTCGCTCAGCTGGCCAGCGAGTACGACACCATCGACGAGCTGCGCGACAGCCTCAAGACCGAGGCCGCCAAGCGCAAGAACGTTGAGCAGGTGGGGCAGGCTCGCGGCAAACTGATCGAGACGCTGCTCGAGAAGATCGAGCTGCCGCTGCCCGAGGGCATCGTCGATGACGAGGTCAACGCCCACCTCGAGCAGGAGGGCAAGTCAGCTGACGATCCGCACGCCGCAGAGGTGCGCCCCGACGTCGAGCGTGGCATTCGCACACAGCTGCTGCTCGACAAGGTCGTCGAAGACCTCGAGGTGCAGCTCACCCAAGACGAGCTCTCGCAGTACCTCATTCAGCAGTCGATGCAGTACGGCATCGAGCCCAACGAGTTCTTCCGCATCATCAGCGAGCAGGGCCAGCTTCAGGCTCTGTTCGGCGAGGTGTCGCGCAGCAAGGCCATCTCGACGCTGCTCGGCAAGGTGAAGGTCGTTGACACCACCGGTGCCGCCGTCGACCTGAGCGACTACCTGCCGAAGACCGAAGAGGCCGAAGCCGCTGAAGAGGCGCCTGCTGGCGATCAGGCTGAGGCTGAGGCCATCAAGGCTCCCGCTAAGAAGAAGCGCACCACCAAGAAGGCCAAGGCCGAGACTGAGGATGCTGCTGCCGAAGAGAGCGCTGAATAGTTTCGTTCCAGAGCAGACGGGGCGTCGCAGCACAGCTGTGGCGCCCCGTTGCTTTTGCCCACGGCGAACACGTGCGTGTGCGTCAGTGGCATCAAGTACATTCGGTAGTGCGCGGTACATCGAACCGTGCGCGAGCTGGCCGCCTGCAGGGGTGACCAGCCCCACAGCAGAAGTGAATGGAGAGTTGAGATGGCCGAACCGCAGCGTGAGAGCTCGATCTACGATCGGCTGCTGAAAGAGCGCATCATCTGGCTGGGCTCCGAGGTTCGCGACGAGAACGCCAACGAGATCTGCGCAAAGATTTTGCTGCTCTCGGCTGAAGACCCCGAGGCCGACATCTACCTCTACATCAACTCACCTGGTGGGTCGATTACCGCAGGCTTTGCAATCTACGACGCCATGCAGTACGTCCCCAACGACATTGTTACCGTGGGCATCGGCATGGCCGCTTCCATGGGGCAATTCCTGCTCTCGAGCGGTACTGCAGGCAAGCGCTACGCGACGCCGAACACCCGAGTGTTGCTGCATCAGCCGCATGGCGGCTTCGGCGGCACTGCCTCAGACATCTCGATTCAGGCCCAGCTCATCGGCGACATGAAGCGTCGCCTGTTCCAGCTGACTGCCGAGCAGACCGGCAAGACCGTCGAGCAGATCGAGATCGACGGCGACCGTGATCACTGGTTCTCGGCTGAAGAGGCCAAAGAATACGGCTTCGTCGACCACATTCAGCGCTCGGCCCAAGACGTCACGGGCGGCGGCGGCACCTCGAACGCCGCAAAGTCGGCAAAGACCTCGAAGTAGCAGCAGGCGAGCAGAGATGAGCACACAGATGAACTTCCCACAAATCCCCAACGTGCAGGCCGGTATCGCCATGCCCTCTTCGCGGTACATTCTGCCAAGTTTCGAAGAGCGCACCGCCTACGGATACAAGCGCCAAGACCCGTACGCCAAACTCTTCGAAGACCGCATCGTCTTCTTGGGCGTACAGGTCGACGACACCTCCGCTGATGACATCATGGCTCAGCTGCTGGTGCTCGAAAGCCTCGACCCTGAGCGCGACATCCAGATGTACATCAACTCGCCTGGCGGCTCCTTGACTGCGCTCACGGCAATCTACGACACCATGCAGTACATCCGTCCTGAAGTGCAGACCATCTGCTTGGGGCAGGCGGCCAGTGCCGCTGCCGTGCTGCTTGCCGCGGGTGCCCCCGGCAAGCGACTGGCACTGCCCAATGCTCGCGTGCTGATTCACCAGCCGGCAATCGGTGGCGAGGGCGGCCATGGCCAGGCCTCTGACATTGAGATTCAGGCAGCTGAGATCAACCGCATGCGCGACTGGGTCGAAGAGACCCTCGCTGCGCACTCGAACCGCACTCGCGAGCAGGTGCACAAAGACATCGATCGCGATAAGATCCTGACCGCCGAGCAGGCGCTCGACTACGGTCTGATCGACCAGGTGCTGACCACACGCAAAGCGCCGCGCGCATCCTGACGCAGCGGCCCAGGGTGCACCGGTTTGTCGGTGCAACGGGGTAGGCTGCTGGTACGGTGCCGCTTGACGGGCGCCAACTGAATCGAGCACAGAAAGAGAGGGCGCATGTCACGCATCGGCGAGACGTCAGATCTGCTCAAGTGCTCGTTCTGCGGCAAGAGCCAGAAACAGGTTCGCAAGCTCATCGCTGGGCCTGCGGGCGTCTACATCTGTGACGAGTGCATCGAGTTGTGCAACGAGATCCTCGAAGAGGAGTTCTCTGAGCCCCAGCCGGTTGGCGAACTCGAGCTGCCGACGCCCAAAGAGATTTACGCGTTCTTGGGCGAATACGTCATCGGGCAACAGCGTGCCAAGCGAGATCTCGCCGTGGCGGTATACAACCACTACAAGCGCATTCGCGCCACCTCTGCCCAGGGCAAGCGCCTCGAGAACGACGACATCGAGATTCAGAAGTCGAACATCCTCATGGTCGGGCCCACCGGCTGCGGCAAGACCTATCTGGCCCAGACGCTGGCGCGTCGGCTCAATGTGCCCTTCGCCGTCGCCGATGCCACATCGCTCACCGAGGCCGGGTACGTCGGCGAAGACGTCGAGAATATTCTGCTCAAGCTGCTGCAGGCCGCCGACTTTGACGTAGAGCGTGCGCAGCAGGGCATTATCTACATCGACGAGATCGACAAGATCGCGCGCAAGGCCGAAAACCCCTCGATCACTCGTGACGTCTCGGGTGAAGGCGTGCAGCAGGCTCTGCTCAAGATCATTGAGGGCACCGTTGCGTCGGTGCCCCCGCAGGGCGGGCGCAAACACCCCAACCAAGAGTTCATTCAGATCGACACCACCAACGTGTTGTTCATCGTGGCTGGGGCGTTCGCCGGGCTCGAAGAGATCATCGCTGAGCGCGCGGGCAAACACGGCGTCGGATTCACCGCGAGCCTGGCGACCGAGCTTGACAAGGTCAATATCCTCTCCGAGGTCGAGCCCGAAGACCTACGTAAATTCGGCATGATTCCCGAGTTCATCGGGCGCCTGCCTGTGCTCACCACTGTCGATGCGCTCGATCGCACCGCGCTCATCGACATCCTCACCGGGCCACGCAACGCCCTAGTCAAACAGTATCAGCGCATGTTCGAATTCGATGGCGTCGAACTCGACTTCGACGACGACGCCCTCACGGCCATCGCCGACCTGGCCGTCGAACGCAAGACGGGCGCTCGAGGTCTGCGGGCCATCCTTGAAACCGTGCTCGGGCCGATCATGTTTGAGGTACCCGGCAGCGAAGACATCGCCAGAGTCATCGTCACGGCCGCAGCCGTTGACGGCTCAGGTGAGCCCCAGATCGTGCTGCACAGCGACATCGTGCAAGAGCGCACCGCCTAACGCCTGCTGCGGCAGCGAGTGATTCAGCGCCCGTTGATATCGTCGGGGCGGTCGACGACTGCCTCGCCCAGCTGGGGGCGCCAAGTGATCACGGTGCCGTCATCAAGCTCGACAACAGGGTGCCGTTCGAGCCAAGTGAGCGTCCATCCGAAGCGAGCCCGTTGAGACTCAGTGAGTTCAGCCTCGAGCTCGGTGATTCGATCAAGCACTTGCTGAGGCAGGGCCGGCGGGCGTGCGCCCACGGGCCAACGGCTGCCGATCTGCATGCGATCCTCCTGCGTGTTCGGGTGGTGGCGGAGCGTGTGGTGCTGCTGCGTCGCGCTCACCCACCATAGCGGAATACGAACGCTACTCACGCTGTTCCAATAAGGGTTGGCGCTCCTCGGCTTGGCTGCTGAATCACGATCAAGGATGCGCCACGTTGCGTTGCAGACAAACGACCAGTGAAGAGGCAGAAGATGTCGAACACCTTGATGACTGCGCTGACGCACAGCAGCTTCGGCGATCACACGAACCTGCGTGTTCGCGATGTGCCCCGACCTGTGGCTGGCCCGGGAGAGCTGCTTGTCGAGGTCGCGACGGCATCACCCAACCCCGTTGACTGGCATCTCTACCGCGGCGACCCAGCGGTGCTGAGGCTGCTGCACCCGCGGTTCTCTGAGCCTCGCGGTGTGGGGGAGGACTTCGCTGGCATCGTGGCAGAGGTTGGCGCTGAAGTCGGCGGGTGGCATGTTGGTGATCGAGTGTTCGGCACGTCGCCTGCTGCCGCGAAACTCGGCGGATCAGTCGCGCAGTTCGTTCGGGTGCGCCCAGATTGGGTGGCGGCCATCTCAGATTCTGTGAGCTTTGCCGCCGGAGGGGTGACCGGTCTCGCTGCGCTGACCGCACTTCAAGGGCTGCGCGACTTCGGCGGGCTCACCTCCGGCGCACGTGTGCTGATCTGGGGAGCAGCTGGAGGCGTAGGACACTTCGCCGTGCAGATTGCACGTCTGCTGGGAGCCTCGGCGGTCGACGCCGTGGTGTCGACGCGCAGCGTCGAGCTCGCACACCGACTCGGTGCAGACCAGGTCTTCGACTACACCAAACACGAGCAGCCCGAGGGGCCGTACGACGTGATTCTCGACATGATCTGCGCGGCGACGCTGCCCCAGCTGCGTCGCATGCTGGCCGGGAGTGGCACCGTGGTCAGCGTGGGCGCGGTCAATGCGGGCCACCGTTTCGGCGGAGGAATGGCGATGCTGGGTCGGCGGGCTGGCGCTCCCTGGCGTGGGGTGCGCAACCGCATTATGGCGACGAAGGTCAACAGCGCCGATCTCTGCCTGCTGGCCGACTGGCTCGGTGACGAGCGACTGCGCCCGCTGGTCGAAGAGACGTTTACGCTCGCGCGGGCCCCCGAAGCCTACGCGCGCCTGGAAGCGGGCCGAGTGCGCGGCAAACTGGCCATTGACTGCTCAGGCGACTAAGGCATCCGGCATGCCGCGACCTGGGGTACTCTTGGTCGGTGGTCGACAGACGGTCTGTCGCCCAGCGATGAGGAGAATCCCCGCCCATGGCAACGACGCCTGCCGCGCCCGCTCAGACTGACGCGACCGCCCGCACCAATTCACCTGCCCGCGTGATCGTGGCGAGCCTGATCGGCACCACGATTGAGTTCTACGACTTCTATGCGTATGCCACTGCGGCCGTGCTGGTGTTTCCGACGCTGTTCTTTCCAAACGATCCCAATAACCCCGATCACACGGTGGCGTTGCTGTCTTCGCTGGCAATCTTCGGGGTTGCGTTCGTCGCGCGGCCCATCGGGTCGATAATCTTCGGTCACTTCGGCGATCGCATCGGTCGCAAGGGCACGCTCGTCGCCTCGCTGCTGTTCATGGGGCTTGCAACGTTTCTGATCGGCTGCCTGCCCACATACAGCCAGATCGGGTACTGGGCGCCGGCGCTGCTGGCTCTGATGCGCTTCTGCCAGGGCATCGGGCTGGGTGGCGAGTGGTCTGGTGCGGCGCTGGTCGCCACCGAGAATGCTCCGAAGGCCAAGCGTGCGCTGTGGGGCACCTTTCCGCAGTTGGGTGCACCCCTCGGCTTCATCTTCGCGAACCTCGTGTTCTTGGGACTGGCGCTCACGTTGGATGACGCGGCTTTCGCTGCCTGGGGATGGCGCGTGCCGTTCTTGGTCAGCTTCGTACTCGTGGTGATCGGGCTGTGGGTGCGCCTGCGCCTGGTCGAGGCGCCAGTCTTCCAGAAGGTGATCGACGCAGACGAGATCGAGCGGCAGCCGATCGCCGCAGCTTTCTCGGGCTACTGGCGCGAGATCATCATCGGTACGTTCCTGATGGCAGCGACATATACGGTGTTCTACCTCGTGAACACGTTCGCACTGACCTTCGGTACCACCGCGACCACAAAGACTCCCGCAGGTCTAGGGTACGACCGGGGGACCTTCATCCTGCTGCTTATTTTCGGGTGCCTGTTCTTCACGGTGACCACCGTGCTGTCGGGCGTGGTTGCCGATCGCATCGGCCGCCGTCGTCTCAACACGATCGTGAATGTGGCCATGGCGCTGTTCGGCCTGGTCTTCGGTGCGCTGCTCGGCGGCGGCTTCACCGGGCTGATCGTGTTCTTGATCGTCGGGTTCTCACTCACCGGGTTCGCCTTCGGGCCGATGGCCTCGACCCTGCCCGAACTGTTTCCGGCGAAGGTTCGCTATACGGGCTCGGCAATTGCCTACAACCTGTCAGCCATTGTGGGCGCCGCAGTCGCACCGTTCATCGCGGTGTGGCTGTGGAAGGTGGGCGAAGGCAGCGCCTTCTGGGTCGGCATCTACCTCACGGTGATGTGCGTGATCTCGCTGGTCGCAATTCGGCTCGCTCCCGAGACCAAAGACCGGGATTACGCGTAACAGTGAGTGGTGTCGCTGCCGACGCAATGTCTGCACCTGCAACTAGGTGTCTGCACGACCCGCGATGCAGCTGCGGACATTGCGTCTGAGGTGCCGAATTTGCGTAGGGTGAGGCGGGGGCGAGGCAGCGCCGAGCCAGCCCGGCAGCCGCCCCGCCCGAGCTGGACTAGTCGAGATCGCCGAAGACCACGTCGCTGACGGCGAATTCCGTGCCGTCTGCGGCCAACTCGATACGCTCTGCCTTGGCCACTGAACGCAGGTCGTCGAGGGCAAGCTCAACGCGCTCGATGCGCTCAGGTGCACCATGCAGCACCGCTGACACGATGGGTGTGCGCATCTTCACCTTGGCCTCGGTCTTTGCGCGACGGAACGTGATCAGTGCGTCGCTGATCGCCGCAAACACCGATGCTTCGGCAGGATGCGCCACATCAGCCGTCACCTCGGCCTCGGTCGGCCACGGCTGACGGTGCACTGACTCGGAATGCGTCCAGCTGTAGACCTCTTCGGTGGCGAACACGATGAACGGGGCAAACAGACGCAGCAGCACGTCGAGGGCCGTGTGCAGGGTGAGCAGCGCTGAGTCGCGGCCAGCCTTGCCGGCCGCACCATAGGCGCGCTCTTTGACAACCTCGATGTAGTCGTCGCAGAACGTCCAGAAGAACGACTCGATGACTTCGAGGGCACGTGCGTGGTCGTATGCATCGAACGCGCGAGTGGCCTGCGCCACGACATCGGCCAACGTTGCCAGCAGGCTCGCATCGAGGGCGTCAGTCACCTGCGCCTGCTCAGGGCGCTCACCAAAGCTCAACACGAACTTGGCTGCGTTCAGAATCTTGATCGCCAGGCGGCGCCCGACCTTGATCTGCTTGGGGTTCTGCGGGTCAAAAGCTGCATCGGTGCCCAGCTTGTACGCGGCGGCCCAGTATCGCACAGCATCGGAGCTGTACTGTTCGAGCAGCCCGAGGGGCGTGACCACGTTGCCCTTCGACTTCGACATTTTCTTGCGGTCGGGGTCGACGATGAAGCCCGAAATCGTGGTGTGCGCCCACGGCAGCCGGTGATCTTCGAGCTCGCTGCGCAGCAGTGTCGAGAACAGCCACGTGCGAATGATGTCTTGGGCTTGGGGGCGCAGATCGAACGGCGCCACGAGATCCCAGAGTTCGTTGTCGCGCTCCCATGCACCGGCCAGCTGCGGAGTCAGCGACGAGGTCGCCCAGGTGTCGAGCACGTCGACCTCGCCGACGAACCCGCCGGCCTGGCCGCGCTGGCTCTCGTCGAAGCCCGCCGGTGCCTGCGACGACGGGTCGACCGGGAGGTCGGCCTCGGCAGGCAGAATCGGGTGGTCGAAGTCGGTCTCGCCGTTCGCATCGATCGGGTACCACACCGGAATCGGCACGCCGAAGTACCGTTGACGGCTCACCAGCCAGTCGCCGTTCAGCCCATCGACCCAGTTGTCGTAGCGCACGTGCATGAAGTCGGGGTGCCAGGAGAGCTCGGCGCCGCGCGCCTTGAGCGTCGAGCGCAACTCATCGTTCTGCGCGCCGTTGGTGATGTACCACTGGCGGGTGCTCACGATCTCGAGCGGGCGATCGCCCTTCTCGAAGAACTTCACCGGATGCTTGATCGGCTTCGGATCGCCGAGCAGCTCACCGGTCTCGCGCAGGCGATCGACCACACCCTTCTGTGCTGAGAAGACGGTTTTACCGACCAGAGCGTCGTACTCGGTGCGACCAGCCGGGGTGCTGATCCAGTCGGTTTCGCGATCCAGCACCCGGCCATCCTGACCAATGATCGTGCGGTTGGGCAGGTGTAGCTCACGCCACCAGATCACGTCGGTGACGTCGCCGAAGGTACAGATCATGGCAATGCCCGAGCCCTTGTCGGGCTGAGCAAGACGATGCGCGAGCACGGGCACCTCGACGTCGAACAGCGGGGTGCGCACGGTGGTGCCGAACAAGTGCTGGTAACGCTCGTCGTCAGGATGCGCCACCAGCGCCACACACGCCGGCAGCAGTTCTGGGCGGGTCGTCTCGATGACCACATCAGCGTCTGGGCCGTGGAACGCGAGCGCGTGGTAGGCGCCGTCGCGCTCACGGTCTTCGAGTTCGGCCTGAGCGACTGCGGTTCGGAAGGTGACGTCCCACAGAGTGGGTGCATCGGCCTGGTAGGCCTCGCCGCGGGCCAGGTTGCGCAGGAAGGCGCGCTGGCTGGCAGTGATCGACTCATCACTGATGGTGCGGTACGTCTGTGACCAGTCGACAGACAGGCCGACCGTTCGCCAGAGGTGTTCGAACTGCTGTTCGTCTTCTTCGGTGAGCCGTTCGCACAGCTCGATGAAGTTGCGGCGTGAGATCGGCACCTGGTCGGCTGCTTTGGAACTCTTGCCGTCGCCGCCTTCGAATGGCGGCACGAAGTCTGGGGTGTAGGGGAGCGTGGGGTCGCAGCGCACGCCATAGTAGTTCTGTACGCGGCGCTCGGTGGGCAGACCGTTGTCGTCCCAGCCCATGGGATAGAAGACCTCGCGGCCCGCGGCCCGCTGATACCGAGCGATCACATCGGTGTGGGTATAGCTGAACACGTGGCCGATGTGCAGTGAGCCAGATGCCGTGGGGGGAGGCGTGTCGATTGAGTAGACGCCACGGGCCTTGGCTGCTTCGCGGTCGAAGCGGAACGTGCCCTGCTGCTGCCAGCGGTCGTTCCATTTAGCTTCGAGCCCCTCGAGCGCGGGTTTCTCGGGGATCTGTGCAGGCTGGTCGCTCATGGCGCTCCTCTGTGTTGGCGGCACCGTGTCATGTACCGCGCTCGGCGGTCGCCTGGTGCCTGATTGTGGTTCGAATGAGAACTGCTCAAGCATATCAAGGGTGTTTCTTTGCAGCGTGGAACGTCTTGCACACATACAATAGAGAGACCAGTGCCCGAGGCGAGTCGGTGTACGTGACAAGTATGAGGAACAGATTCATGGGGGAGAGTACGGCAACGACCGAGGAGGTCATCATCGACGCCGCAGAGAGTTCAGCACAGCAGTCGACGTTGGGGCTGCCGACTGGCGCGCCGCAGTCGAAGCGACGCAAACTTCCTTGGGTACTCGGCGGTGTTGGGGTGGTCGTAGCTGCAGCCATCGGCGGGCTGGCTTGGTACTCCGCCGATCATGCTGCACCCAACGTGACGTTTGCCGGGCAGAATGTCGGTGGCGCCTCCACGGCAGAGCTCGCCGAGATTATTCAACAGCGTTTCGACGACTACTCAATCGACTACACCTTTGATGGCGAGGCAGTTTCCGTCACGGCGGCAGATCTTGACCTGAGCGTCGATGCCGAGGCAACTGCTCGTGACATCATTGCTGCCCAGCCGGTGTGGCAACCCTGGACCTGGAACCGTGCCTCATCGGTTGTTGCCACCGTACAGACGAACGATTCGAGCGAACAGCAGTTCTTCTCGCAGACGTGGCCCACGGCGTTTACTGCTACAGAGCCCACCCTGAGCTACGTTGCCGCGAGCGACACTTTCAGTGTGCAGCCCGGCGAAGCTGGCCAGGGCATCGACAGCGATGAAGCAGCTGCCGATTTCGTGAAGGCTTTTTCCGCCGGCCTCGGCACCCCGCAAGAGGTCGAGCAGGTTGACGTGCAGCCCGCGATCAGCGTTGACCAGGCCACTGCGGTGGCCACTGAACTGCCTACCAGCGTGCAGGCGCTGACCTTCACCGTTGGCGACGACGAGGTGGCTACGGCTGATCGAGCCACAGTCGGGTCATGGGTCGTGGGCACAGTGGTCGATGGCGAATATCAGGCCACACTGAACCGCGAGAGCGTCGCAGCGTTCGTCAATGACTCGGTTGTGGCCAAGGTCAATCGTGAGACACGTACGGCCAAGGTGCTCAAAGACACTGATACTGCGCTGGTTGAAGGTCAGACTGGTCGCACTATCACTGACGTAGACGGACTGATCGATCAGGTGGCCACCACTGGGCTACAGGGCACCACTACCTTTGCGGTGTCGGTTGACGAGCAGCAATTCGAGACCATCCAGGTCGATCGTCGCATCGACATTGCACTGGCAGCTCGCACTGCCTCGCTGATCGAAGATGGTCAGGTGGTCGCCACGTTCCCGATGTCGCCAGGGCTTGGCACCAACACCGTGGGGCAGAGCGCAGCGACGGCTACCGATGTCGGTGAGTTCAAGGTCTGGTACAAGACCTCGACGCAGACCATGCGAGGCACAAACACCGACGGCAGCACATACGAGACGCCGAATGTGAAGTGGTCAACGTTCTACAACGGCGACGAAGCACTGCACGGCACATACTGGCACAACAAGTTCGGCATTGCCGACATGAGTCACGGCTGCGTCAATCTCAGCGAGGCCAACGCCAAAACTGTCTACGACTTTGCGCCGATCGGCACGCCGGTCTCGGTGCATTACTGAGCCTCTCTACTGCGCGCAAGCGCCACAGCATGCTGGGCTAAGATAAAGCGCATGCCATGCGGCACTACCACACGGGGTGAGAGAAAGGACGACTCGGATGTCCATCACCACTGTGCCCCCGGTGCTGCGACCAGAACCAGATGCGCAGCCTCTGTCTCAGGAGATCGTCTCAGAGCTGGCCGCTCGACTCAGCGGGGGCGAGTCTGACGTCGACACCGGCACTCGGCGTCGCGCTGAGTACTCTTCTGACGCGTCGGTCTATCGTGTCGCTCCAGTAGCGGTGGTGTTTCCGCGAACAGCCGATGACATCGTTGCCACTGTTGAAACCGCACGTGCGCACCACATTCCGGTGACGATGCGCGGTGCTGGCACATCCATTGCCGGCAACGCAATCGGCCCGGGCATTGTGCTTGACACCTCGCGGCACTACAACCGCATCCTGTCATTCGACCCCGAAGCGGCCACCATGGTGGTACAACCCGGTGTGCTGCTGGCCGACATTCAACAGGCAGGGGCGCCTCACGGGCTTCGTTTCGGCCCAGACCCTTCCACTTGGACTCGCTGTACCATCGGCGGTTCGATCGGCAACAACGCCTGCGGGCCTCACGCTTTGGCATGGGGGCGCAGCGCCGACCAGGTGCTCGAACTCGAGATCGTCGACGGCCTGGGCCGGCGGCTCACCGTCAGCACCGGACTTGACCAGCTGCCCGAGCTGCGTGAGATCGTGCGCGACGGGTTGGCGACGATTCGGCGCGAGTTCGGCACTTTCGGCCGCCAGGTCTCGGGGTACTCGCTCGAACATCTGCTGCCCGAGCGTGGTGAACACCTAGCTCAGGCGCTGTCTGGCACTGAGGGCACGCTGGCGATCATCCTGACCGCCACGATTCGGCTGGTGCCCGTGCCCACGGCACCGCATTTGGTGGTGCTGGGCTACCCCGATATGTTCGAGGCCGCCGATGACGTGGTGAACTTGCTGCCGCTGAAGCCGCTGGCTGTGGAAGGGCTCGATTCGCGCTTGGTCGACGTGGTGAAGGCCCACAAAGGGCCTGCCGCGGTGCCAGAGCTGCCGGAGGGTGCCGGCTGGATGATGGTCGAGGTTGGCGGCGCCGACGAAGCCGACGCGCGCGCCCGAGCCGACGCCATGGTTCAGGCATCGAACAGTTCAGCTGCAGCAGTCTTTCCACCTGGGCCCGAGGCGAGCGCCATGTGGCGCATTCGTGCCGACGGCGCTGGTCTTGGCGGCCGCACTCCGGGGGGTGAGCAGGCGTACCCCAACTGGGAAGATGCTGCGGTGCCGCCGGCCAAGCTCGGCTCGTACCTGCGCGAGTTCGACGCGCTCATGAAACGCTACGACCTCGACGGGCTCATGTACGGGCACTTCGGCGATGGGTGCACTCACATTCGCATTGACTTTCCCCTCGATCGTCAGCCGCAGATCATGCGCGAGTTCATGGAGCACGCCGCTGACCTCGTCGCCACCTACGGCGGCTCGTTCTCCGGCGAGCATGGTGACGGGCGAGCCCGCAGCGAGTTGCTGCCGCGCATGTACTCGCCCGAGGCCATCGAACTGTTTCGCCGCGTCAAAGCCGTGTTCGACCCCGAAGGCGTGCTGAACCCCGGAGTGCTGGTCGACCCAGACCCCATCGATGCACATGTGCGCCGTCCTGCAGCCGGCACGGTGCCAGCCACGCCCTCAGGGTTCTCGTTCGAACATGATCACGGCGACTTTTCGCAGGCCGTGCACCGGTGCATGGGTGTGGGCAAGTGCCGCGCCGACCTGCGCGGTTCGGGCAGCTTCATGTGCCCGTCATACCAAGCCTCCAAAGATGAGAAAGACTCAACGCGTGCGCGTGCTCGCGTGCTCGAAGAGATGATCCGCGGCACGCTCGTCGAAGGCGGCTGGGATGCCCCTGAAGTGGCTGATGCACTCGACCTGTGCCTGTCGTGCAAAGCCTGCTCCAGCGACTGCCCGGCCGGCATCGACATGGCGCAGTACAAGTCTGAAGTGCTCTACCGCAAAAACAAGGGGCGCATCCGCCCGCTGTCGCACTACTCCCTGGGGTGGCTGCCGCGCTGGCTGCGTCTGATCGGCATCGCACCCGCTGCGGTCAACGCGATTCTCAAAGTGCCGGGCGTCAGCCAGGCCATCATCCGCGGTGGCGGCATGGACTCGCGTCGGCGCATGCCGAAGTTCGCCCCACAGCAGTTCGGGCGCTGGCTGCGTGCCAACGGCCGGGCGCGCTCACGTGATTTCTTCACCGAGGTCGATTGGGTTGCCGCGGTCGGCGGTCGGTCGGGTGCCGCCAGCGGCATGCTCCCGGTGGATGCTGCGGGCACCTCGGCCCGAAAGGGTGCGGTGGATGCGCGGCGGGCTGGTGTGCGCACGCCGGTCGTGCTCTGGAGTGACTCGTTCAGCAACGGCATCGCCCCGGAGATTCCGCGTGCAGCGGTGGCAGTGCTCGAAGACGCCGGGTACGAGGTGGTGCTGCCGCCCGATAATGCGTGCTGCGGCCTCACCTGGATTTCCACCGGACAGCTCGACGGTGCGCGGGCTCGACTCACCGACCTGGTCGGTAAGCTTGCGCCGTTCGCAGCGCGCGGCATTCCGATCATGGGGCTTGAACCGTCGTGTACCGCGGTGCTGCGCAGTGACCTGCTGCACCTGCTGCCTGACGACGAGCGGGCACAGGCTGTGGCTGATCACGTCTTCACTCTCAGCGAGCTGCTGAGCGCACCGGCGCCGCTCGGGCCCCGTGCCGACTGGTCGCTGCCCGATCTGGCTGGCACCGAGGTCGTCGTGCAGCCGCACTGCCACCAATACTCAGTGATGGGCTTCGGTGCCGACCGTGCGCTGCTCACCCGGGCAGGCGTCTCATTCACTGAAGTGGCCGGGTGCTGTGGGCTTGCCGGAAACTTCGGTATGGAGAAGGGGCATTACGAGACTTCAGTGGCAGTGGCAGAGAACAATCTGCTGCCCGCGCTCCGGGAGCTGGGTGAGCGATGCGGCGATGAAGGCGTGTATCTGGCCGACGGGTTCTCCTGCCGCACTCAGGCCGATCAGTTGCTCGACGTGCAGGGGCGCGCGCTGGCTCAGCTGCTCGCCGACGGGCTCGGGCTGGAGTACTGACTCGTGCGCGTGATCACCGGGCTGGCTTTGGCGGCATCGGCACTGCTCATTGGGCAGTGCGCGGGTGTTGCCGAGCCGGCCGCAGCCGACACCGCAAGCGACACACAGACGCAGATCGATGCCATCAACGCACAGCTCGACCAGCTGCAGCAGCAGGCGAACTCTTTGGGTGATGCTGCGGTCAGCGCAGCCGGCGCCGCCGCCGAGACTCAGCAGCAGCTGGAATCTGCCACGGCCTCTGTGGCGGCGCTTAGTGCACAAATCGCTTCCGCTGAGACCCAAGTTGACACCGCACGAGAGCAGACTGCAGCGGTGGTGCAGCAGCTGGTGCGGGGGCAGTCAACGCAGGTCGGTTCGACGCTGCAGCTTGTCGGAGTCGAAGACGCCGACGGCGCGCTGTGGCGCATGAGCACGCTGGCGCAGGTATCGGATCGCACCGATGACGCGGTCAGCCGTGCAAACGCCCAATATCGCGAACTCACCGCCCTCGTCGAACAGCAGCAACAAGCTGAGCAAGAACGCGCGCGGCTGAATGAGCAGGCGCAGTCAGATGCGGCATCAGCGGCAAGTGCGAGCGCCTCGGCACAGAGCGCGGTCGACCAGCAGCAGCAGCGGCAGAGCGAGCTCATCGCCCAACTGGCAGCGCTCAAACAGACCACCATTGAGCAAGAGACGCGCGAGCGCGAACAGCAACAGCTTGCCGCCTCGTATGCCGAGTCGAACGACCCTGGCGCATCGACCTCGACCGGTGCCACCACTGGGCAGTCGTCATCGTCTGGCTCCGGCGGCAGCGCGAGCACGCCATCCACAGTGACGCCCACGACCACCGCGCCCACCGCGCCCACCACACCGAGCACTCCCACCACCCCGACAACGCCCACGACTCCGAGCATCGACACGTCAGCCGCAGCCTCCAAGGCCTACGCCCGTGGGCGCCTGAGTTCGTATGGCTGGGGTGACGACCAGTACACGTGTCTCGTGAACCTCTGGACCCGCGAGTCAGGCTGGCGCTATAACGCGAGCAACTCGTACAGCGGCGCCTACGGCATTCCTCAGGCGCTACCGGGTTCCAAGATGGCCAGCGCAGGCGCTGATTGGCGCACCAACCCACAGACCCAGATCAATTGGGGGCTGGGGTACATCAAAGCGCGATACGGCAACCCGTGTGGTGCGTGGGCGCACTCCGAGAGCACCGGCTGGTACTGACTCAGCCCGCGGCGGGGCGTCATTCTGCGCAACGGTCTCGGTGAGCGCGTGAAACCGGCGTACCCGGGCTGTGGGCGATTGGTGAAGCCTCCAGCGGCCTGCACGGAGCCAACCGTTGGGGGGGGCAACTCACTGATCGAGCTGCTGCTCTGATCGAAGACATTTCGACCAACGGCAAACTGGTGGAGTGAGCCGCCGCCAGTCGCGGTCACAGTGCTAGAATCTGAGGCAATGCGTTGATCCGGCCATCACCGGGGAGCATCTGGCAGAACGGCGTACGCGAGGCGTCACGCTCAGTAGATCCAGACGGGGCAGGCCCGAGACAGCCGCAGGCGAGTGGCACACCGCAGGTGTGCAAACGAGGTGGTACCGCGACACCCTCCGACGGAGTGTGGCGTCCTCGTGCAGGTGAATGAGCACGAGAGCAGCACGACGCATGGTCTATCCCCTTCCCAGCCCCGGCAGTGAGCATCCTGAGCAGGTCAGCCCTTCACCGAGCTTTCCCGCGATCGAACAGGGCATCCTGGCTTTCTGGAAGCGCGACGACACCTTTCAGAAGTCTATCGACCAGCGCCGCGATCAGCAGGCTCCCGAGTGGGTGTTCTACGACGGCCCACCTTTTGCGAACGGTCTGCCGCACTACGGTCATCTGCTTACCGGCTACGCCAAAGACGTGTTTCCGCGGTACCACACCATGCGCGGTCAGCGCGTCGAGCGCCGCTTCGGCTGGGACACGCATGGTCTGCCGGCCGAGCTGCAGGCCGAGAAAGAGCTTGGCATCGTCGATAAGCGCGACATTGAAGACAAGCTCGGCATCGCAGCCTTCAACGAGGCGACGCGAGCAAGCGTGCTGCGCTTTACCAACGAGTGGCGCGACTACGTCACCCGATCGGCGCGCTGGGTCGACTTCGACAACGATTACAAAACCCTCGACATCACCTATATGGAGAGCGTCATCTGGGCCTTCAAGACCCTCTACGACAAAGGCCTGATCTACGACGGCTTCCGCGTGCTCCCATACAGCTGGGCCGAGCAGACGCCGCTGTCGAACCAAGAGACCAAGCTCGACGACGCGTACAAGATGCGCCAAGACCCAACGGTGGTCGCAACCTTCCCACTGACCGGTGAAAAGGCAGCCGCGCTCGACCTCGAGGGAGTGAAGGCGATCGCCTGGACCACCACTCCCTGGACCCTGCCGACCAACCTCGCCTTGGCCGTCGGGCCCGAGATCGATTACGCCGTGGTGCCGGCCGGGCCTGCTGGCGCCGGCGACGGTTCTGCGCCGGGGCAGCGTTTTCTGCTGGCAGCCGAGCTGGTGGGCGCGCATGCAAAGGCACTGGGTTATGAGTCTGCGGCGGATGCGCAGGCGGCAGTTGAACGCCATCTGCTCGGCGCTGACCTTGAGCACGTGCGCTATCAGCGACTGTTTGACTACTTTGCTGACGCAGAGAAGTATCACACTGAGAACGCGTGGCAGATTCTGGTCGCCGACTACGTATCGACCACCGACGGCACCGGCATCGTGCACCAAGCCCCGGCCTACGGCGAAGATGATCAGTTGACCTGTGCGAAGTACGACATCCCCGTGGTGCTTTCAGTCAACCAGGCCGGCGAGTTTCTGCCGAGTGTGCCCGAGGTAGCCGGGGTCAACGTGTTCGAGGCGAACAAGCCGCTGATCAAGCTCGTCAAAGAGCGGGGCCGACTGCTGCAGCAGGCCACAATCGAGCACTCGTACCCGCACTCGTGGCGCAGCGGCAAACCGCTCATCTACATGGCGCTGCCGGCCTGGTTCGTCGACGTCACCAAAGTCAAAAAGCGTCTGCTCGAGATCAACCAAGAGATCACCTGGGTGCCTGAAAACGTCAAAGACGGGCAGTTCGGCAAGTGGCTTGAGAACGCACGCGACTGGAACATCTCGCGCAATCGCTACTGGGGCGCGCCCATTCCGGTGTGGAAGAGCGATGACCCCGAGTACCCGCGCGTCGACGTCTATGGCTCGCTTGAACAGCTGCAGGCCGACTTCGGGGTAGAGGTCACCGACCTGCACCGCCCCTACATTGACGAACTCACCCGCCCCAACCCCGACGACCCGACGGGCCGTTCGACGATGCGTCGCGTGCCCGAGGTGCTCGACTGCTGGTTCGAGTCGGGGTCGATGCCGTTCGCGCAGGTGCACTACCCGTTCGAGAACAAAGAGTGGTTCGAGACGCACAACCCCTCTGACTTCATCGTGGAGTACATCGGGCAGACCCGTGGTTGGTTCTACAACATGCACGTGCTGGCCACGGCACTGTTCGATCGCCCGGCGTTCACCAACGTGATCAGCCACGGCATCGTGTTGGGCAACGACGGGCAGAAGATGTCGAAGTCGCGGCGCAACTATCCCGACGTCAATGAGGTGTTCGATCGCGACGGCTCTGACGCGATGCGCTGGTTCTTGATGTCGAGCCCGGTGCTGCGCGGCGGCAATCTGATCGTGACTGAAGAGGGCATCCGCGAAGGCGTGCGCCAGGTCATCCTGCCGCTGTGGAGCACCTGGTACTTCTTCCAGCTCTACGCCAACACCGCGACGGCAGCCGATGGCACTGCCTCGGGCTACCAGGCGCAGTGGCGCACCGACTCACCCGATGTGCTCGACCGCTACCTGCTGGCCAAGACCGGCGACCTAGTACGCCAGGTGCAGGCGAGCCTCGACGTGCTCAACGGCGTCGACGCTACCGACGCTCTGCGTCAGTTCGCCGACGTGCTGACCAACTGGTACGTGCGCCGCAGTCGCGATCGCTTCTGGGCCGGTGACGATCACGACGCGTTCGACACGCTCTACACCGTGCTCGAAACCGTCACTCGCGTTGCCGCGCCGCTGCTGCCACTGGTCACTGAGCGCATCTGGAAAGATCTCACTGGTGGCGACAGCGTGCACCTGGCCGACTGGCCCGACGCAGACGCTTTCCCGAGCGATCCCGATCTGGTCAGCGCGATGGACGAGATTCGTCAGGTGTCGAGCGCAGCACTCGCACTGCGCAAGGCGGAGCATCTGCGTGTGCGCTTGCCCCTGGCGCGACTGACCGTGGTCGAAACCGGTGCGGAGCGGCTGCAGACCTTCGCGGGCATCCTGCGTGACGAACTCAATGTGAAAGACGTGGTGTTCGAGACCCTGAGCGAAGATGCAGCCGAACGATTCGGCGTCTCGAAGCGACTGACCGTGTTCGCACGCGAATGCGGGCCTCGCCTCGGGCGTGAGGTGCAGTCGGTGATCAAGGCGTCGAAGGCGGGCGACTGGTCGCAGGCCGATGGCGTGGTGAGTGCCGGTGGCGTCGAGCTGCGCGAAGGTGAGTACCGCATCGATCTGGTGGCCGACGAAGTCGCTGCTGAGGCGCAGCAGGCCGTGGGGCTGCTGCCCGGCGGTGGGTTCGTGCTGCTGGACACCGAGGTCACTCCCGAGCTCGCAGCTGAGGGCATCGCACGCGACACCGTGCGCCAAGTGCAACAGGCACGCCGCGATGCCGGTCTCGATGTTTCGGATCGCATCGCCCTGACCGTGGGCGCTGCTGACGAGGTGCGTGCAGCGCTTGAGGCGAACCGCGAGCTGGTGGCTGCCGAGACACTGGCCACCTCGTTCACCGTGGTGAGCCCGGCCGAGGCACAGGCCGAGCCGGATCAGCCGGTCGGCGACGGTCAACTGGTGTCGATCACGCTGCAGCGCGCCTGAGGCACGATGCCGTGGTGGTGCATACTGTTTTGTGGCATTGAGTGATGCCGACGATCGTGAGGAGTTCGGGTGTCACAGCCTGAGGTTGACGTGCTCATAGACGAGCTTTATGCTCGCGCACCCGAAAATCGCATTGAGCCTCGGCTCGACGCCACGGCCAGGGTGCTCGATCTGCTGGGCGACCCGCAGCGCTCCTACGGGGTGATTCATATCACCGGAACCAACGGCAAGTCGTCGACGGCGCGCATCGCTGCATCTATTCTGCAAGCCGCCGGATTGCGCGTGGGCATCTTCACCAGCCCGCATTTGGTGCGCTTCAACGAGCGCATCGTGATCGACGGGCAGCCGATCAGCGATGAGCGTCTCATCGAGACCTGGCGCGATATCGCTCCGTATGTCGAGATGGTCGACGCGCAGCTGAGCGACGAAGGACGGGCTCCGCTGACCTTCTTCGAAGCACTGACGGTGCTGGCCTTTGCCGCATTCGCCGATGCCCCGGTCGATGTGATCACGCTCGAGGTGGGTGTGGGCGGCGAGTGGGATTCCACGAACGTCGCCGATGGCGATGTCGCGGTGTTCGCCCCGATCGACCTCGACCACACGAAGGTGCTCGGTGACACTGTCGCCGAGATCGCGCATACCAAGGCCGGCATCATCAAGCCGGGCGCCTTTGCCGTTACTGCGCGACAGCCGGTGGATGCCCTGGCTCAGCTGCGTGAGAAGGCCGACTTCTTGGGCGTGCGGCTTGCCATCGCAGGCACCGACTTCGAGGTGACTGACGACCGCCCGGCCGTCGGCGGGCAGGTCGTGACCGTTCGCGGTCTGGCTGGCACCTACCCCGACCTTGCGCTGCCGCTGTACGGCGACCATCAGGCCGAGAACCTGGCTTTGGCCGTTGCTGCAGTCGAGGCATTTTTAGGTGGGGGCGAGACACCGTTGTCGCAGGTGGTCGTCGAAGCCGGTGTCGCCAGGGCCTCATCGCCAGGTCGCCTGCAGATCGTTGACACCAATCCGACGGTCATCATCGATGCCGCGCACAACCCGCATGGTGCCCGTGCGCTGGCCCGCGGACTGACCGAGAACTTCGACTTCGATCGCACGATCGGCGTGATCGGGGTGCTGAGCGACAAAGATGCCGAGGGGCTGCTGACCGAGCTCGAGGGTGCCCTCGACGAGGTGATCATCACGGCATCGCACTCGCCGCGTGCTCGAGATGCCGACGAGCTCGCTGCCCTGGCGGTCGAGGTCTTCGGCGCCGAAAACGTGCAAGTGGTCGACGACGTGGCCGAGGCGCTTGAAGAGGCCCGGTACATCGCCCGACAGGGCGAGCACTCCGGCATTGTGGCCACCGGGTCGATCACGGTCATTGGCGAGGTCGCTGCGCTGACCGGGCTCGACACCACCGCTGGCAGCGATGCCTTCGAAGACGACACCGACGAGGGGCTTGAGGGTGATGACAGCCGTGAGTCGGGCGACGAGTCATCGCTGTTCGACCCCCTCGGCGACCTCGACGACTTTGAGGAGGACGAGTGAGCGGCGCATCCACCTGGCCCAAAACCTCGGGCGACCGGCTGCGCAGTAAGCTCGCCGGCATCATGCTGGGCTTCGAAGTGTTCGTGGTGATCTTCATCACGCTGTTCGCGTTCGGCATGCAGCTGATCGCCTCGCCTGCCGTGTGGTGGCTGGGTGCAGCGGTGCTGGTGCTGGTGATTGCAGCGCTTGCCCTGACCCGTCGCAGCCGCGCCGGGCTGATGCTGGGATGGCTCGTGCAGGTGGTGCTGTTGGCAGCGGGGCTGCTCAACTTCGGTATTCTGATTGTCGCCCTGGTCTTCGTGGCCATGTGGATTTACGTCTTCGTCGCCGGCGCTCGTGCTGATCAGGCCGAGCGTGACGGCGCGCAATGAGAGGAAAGAACTTATGACCGAACAGACTCTGGTGCTGGTCAAGCCCGATGCCGTTGAACGCGGCCTCACTGGCGAGGTGATTCGGCGCATCGAGGCCAAGGGCTATGTGCTGACCAACATTCGCCTGGTCACGCCTGACCGCGCGATTCTCGAGCGCCACTACGCCGAGCACGCTGGCAAGCCGTTCTACGAGCCGCTGGTCGAGTTCATGCTCTCGGGCCCCATTGTCGCGGCGGCCTTTGCCGGTGACGCAGTGATCGCCGGTGTGCGCTCACTGCTCGGCGCGAGCGACCCAACCGTGGCGGCACCCGGCACCATTCGCGGCGATCTCGGTCGCGACTGGGGCGTTGCCGTGCAGCGCAACCTCGTGCATGCGTCTGACTCGACCGAGTCGGCCGAGCGCGAACTCGACATCTGGTTCGGCGCGTAGCCGACCGACGCCGAGTGGCTGCGGCTCACAGCAGCAGCTGCAGCCACTCCAGGCGAACCTGAGCCAGCACGGCGACCAGCAGGTAGTTGAGTGCGGTGATCACCCAGGCCCAGTCATAGAGGTGTTGGCCGAAGCCGCGCAGTGCCTGGCCGTAGTGGCCTTCGCGCAGGTTCCAGGCTGTGGTGTACCAGAACGACGGAATGGTCACGGCCCACACCACCATGCACCACGGGCACAGCGTGCCCAGCGAGAAGATGCTCTCGGAGTACAGCCACGTGATGAATACGTAGCCGCCGAGCATGCCGAGATTGAACAGCCGCCAGTACCACGCGGAGAAGCGGGCACCGGCGAACACGCTCATGCCGACGGCGATCGGAAACCCGAAGGCAATCAGGCCGATGATGGTGTTCGAGAAGCCGAAGAGGCTGCCCTGCCACGAGCCCATGTTGGGCCCGCAGGTGACCAAGACGTTGACGGCGCAATTGGGCACATACGTCGGGTCTTTGAGGGTTTTCATGTACTCGGTGGCGAGTTCGAATGCGGCGAACAGGCCGATCGCGCCACACACGATGAGCAGTGTGGCAAGAGGCTTCGAAATTGCGCTTCCGCGCTGGTCTGAAGACATGGGCTCATTATCGCACGTCGGGCCGGCACTGCTGCTCAGAGCTGATTCATGAGATACTGGAGGGCAGTTGCGTGAGTCGCCCTCACGCACGCGCAGAGTTTTCGGCCACCGCCCAGCTGCACCGCAGCGGGCGAGGCCACTAGGCACGAAGCACGTGCCTCGCGAGAATTTGGCGCCCCGGATCTCCCGGGCGCACAGCGTGAGAGCCGGCCTTGGGCGACAGGGCAGTGGCAGATACAGGAGTGCACCAGCGATGGTGGATGAGAATTCAGAGAACGAGAAGACTGGCCTCTTCTCATTGTTCGGCGGCAAACGGTCGCGTCGTGGCCGCAGCGCACACGTGGCTCGCCACGGGGCAGCCGAGTCGGCCGAGTCTGCAGCGAGCCAGTCGGGCGACACGCCCGAGCCTCCTGCGGCAGCGACAGCCCAGGCTCAGCCAGCCCAGGCTCAGCCAGCCCAGGCTCTGGCTGAGGCAGAGGTGGCAACGCCCGACGACGCGCAGCCCGTTGTCGCACAGGCACCGGCGCCCCAGCCGAGCGCCCCCGAGGTCGCCGACGCACCCGAGACCCCTCAAGGTGAGGCGCATGCCGCAGACGCCGTTGAGCACGAGGTTGCTGAGGCTGTGCCGACCGCAGACGAGCCGGCTGAGCCAGCGAATGGCGCAGTCGACTCCCAGCCCGAGTCAGCTGCCCAGCCTGCTCAGGTTGAGGCCCCAGCCGAAGTCGCCGCGACAGATCCGCTGGCCAACATCACCCCGTTCTCGCCGTTCAGTGCGATCGAGCAGAACGTCGAGCACGCGCCTGCTGTGCCGAGTGTGGTCGAGCAGAGCGTGGCCCTGACCTTCCAAGCTCCTGTGCTGCCCGAGCCGTCGCCTGAGTCGTACGACGACAGCGAGCAGCCCGAGGCCGACGAGTCTGGCTCATCGCGTCGCCGCACCAGGCATCGTGAGGGCTCGCGATCGCGCACCACCGACGCCCAGCGCGCCGGCGATGCTGCTGGGAAAGCTCCGGTCATTGACGCACCTATGAAGGTCAAGGGCTCTACGCGACTCGAGGCCAAAAAGCAGCGTCGCAATGCCAGTCGAGATGCCGGGCGTCATCGTCAGAGTGTCACCGAGGTCGAGTTTCAGGCGCGCCGCGAGGCAGTCGATCGGCAGATGATCGTGCGCTCCACCGACGACCGTATTCAGATCGGCGTGCTCGAAGACGACATTCTCGTCGAGCACTACGCTGCGCATTCGCGCGACCTCTCGCTGATCGGCAATGTCTACCTCGGCAAGGTGCAGAATGTGCTGCCGAGCATGGAGGCGGCCTTCGTTGACATCGGTCGCGGCCGCAACGCCGTGCTGTATTCAGGAGAGGTCGACTGGGAGGCTGCCGAGGTCACCGACGCCAAGCAGCGGCGCATCGAGCTCGCGCTCAAGCCCGGCGACATCGTGCTGGTGCAGGTCACCAAAGACCCGGTCGGCCATAAGGGTGCTCGACTCACCTCGCAGATCTCCTTGCCCGGTCGTTACCTGGTCTATGTGCCTGGCGGCGGCATGAACGGCATCAGCCGCAAGCTGCCCGACAGCGAGCGGGCACGGCTCAAGAAGATCCTCAAAGAGACGCTGCCCGAGAACGTGGGCGTCATTGTGCGCACTGCCGCCGAAGGTGCGACCAAAGAGCAGCTGGAGCACGACATCAGCCGCCTGCAGATGCAGTGGGAAGAGATCGTGCGTCTGCGCGAGACCGCTAAGGCACCGGCGCTGCTGCACTCAGAGCCCAACTTGCTGATCAAGGTGATCCGCGACGTCTTCAACGAAGACATCACCAAGCTGGTGGTCAGCGGTGAAGACGCTGAGCAGACCATCGACAAATACCTGCACACAGTGGCGCCCGACCTGGTCGACCGTGTCGAGCACTATGCCCCGGCCGAGCACAACGGCAAAGACATCTTCGAGCAGTACCGGGTCAACGAGCAGCTGGCGAAGGCCAGTGAGCGCAAGGTGTTCCTGCCCTCTGGTGGCTCGCTGGTCATCGATCGCACCGAGGCCATGACGGTGATTGACGTCAACACCGGCAAGTTCGTCGGCTCTGGCGGCAACCTTGAAGAGACGGTCACCAAGAACAACCTCGAGGCCGCCGAAGAGATTGTGCGCCAGCTGCGGCTGCGTGACCTTGGCGGCATCGTCGTGGTCGACTTCATCGACATGGTGCTTGAGTCGAACCGCGATCTGGTGCTGCGTCGACTCATCGAGTGCTTGGGGCGCGACCGCACCAAGCACCAGGTGGCCGAGGTCACCTCGCTTGGTTTGGTGCAGATGACGCGTAAGAAGATCGGTATCGGTCTGGCTGAGACTTTCACTCAGCTTGCCGATGGCGGGCACGCGGCTCAAGAGCAGAAACCGCAGAGCCACAGCAAAAAGTCGCGACAGAAGAAGGCTCAGCAGCAGCCGAAGGCGCAGCAGCCCAAGCTGAACGACGAGGTGAAGTCAGCAGTGGCCGCGGTTGCGGCGAGCACGATCGCGGCGGCTTCGTCGAACACTGGTGCCGCTGCCGGTGCAGCCGCGGTGCACGCAGCCGAGGGCGAGCCGGCCAAGCCGGCCACCGCATCCATCGTGCCCGAAGCCGTGACCGTGCAGCCCGAGCCGCAGCCTGCAGCACAGCCAGTGGCTGACTCGCAGGTGCTCACACTGCCGGAAGCCAAGCCGGCAGCCAAGAGTGAGGGCGCATCGAGCCCAGACACTGATCGCCTGCTGGCCAACGTGCTGGCGAGTCTGCCCGACGGCAATGCGCCGGGCAGCCGCCGTCGGTCACGTCGGGCGTCGCTGCCAGCCGGGGGAGCAGTCGATGCCGCGTCGCACGACGAAGGCAAAAATTGACCGCGACACGCGTCGTGGGCTGTTTGACCTGAGTTGGTGTGATCAAGTAAAGTAGAGTGTTGGCTCGTGCCGGTCATGCCGTCACAGAGCACAAGGCTTCACGCTTCAAGACTAGAGTTCCAAGAAGAGGGATGACACGTGGTATATGCAATCGTGCGCGCCGGCGGGCGTCAAGAGAAGGTCGAGGTCGGCACCATCGTGACCGTCGACCGTGTCAAGGCCGATGCCCAGGGCAACGTCGAGCTCCCCGCTCTGCTGCTGGTCGACGGCGACAAGGTGACCTCCAAGGCTGCCGATCTGGCCAAGATCAAGGTCACTGCTGAGGTGGTCGAAGACCTGCGCGGCCCCAAGATCAACATCCAGCACTTCAAGAACAAGACCGGCTACCGTCGTCGTCTGGGCCACCGTTCCGAGCTCACACGCCTCAAAGTCACCGGCATCAAGTAAGCATCGAAAGGCGCTCTCATGGCACATAAGAAGGGTGCGAGCTCTACTCGCAACGGTCGCGATTCAAACGCTCAGCGTCTCGGCGTCAAGCGCTTCGGTGGGCAGGAGGTGAACGCCGGCGAGATCATCGTGCGTCAGCGTGGCACCCACTTCCACCCCGGCGCCAACGTGGGTCGCGGCAAAGACGACACCCTGTTCGCACTGTCTGCGGGCTCGGTCGAGTTCAACAGCAAGGGCCGCCGTCGCGTGGTCAACATTCTCACGGGTGCCGACGCCGAGTAATCGTCGTCGAGCACACCCCTGACTGAGGCGGGTCCGCATGCGGGCTCGCCTCTTTCTGTCTACGGCGGCACGCTACGCTGAAGTGTGCCCCGCGGCGGCGCCAATGCGCCGCAGAAGGAGTCTGACATGGCACTGAGCTTCGTCGATGATGTCACCCTGCACGTTGCTGCCGGTGACGGTGGTGACGGCTGTGTGTCGATCCGCCGCGAGAAATTCAAACCACTGGCCGGCCCAGACGGCGGTAAGGGCGGTGACGGTGGCGACGTGGTGCTCTACGCCGATGCCGGCACCACGACGCTGCTGGCGTACCACCGTCGCCCACACCAGCGGGCTACCGCCGGTGGCTTCGGTATGGGTGACTATCGCAACGGCTACGATGGCGAAGACCTCGTGCTGCCTGTTCCGGTGGGCACGGTTGTGCGCACCGCTGATGGCGAGGTGATTGCAGACCTCAGCGAAGCCGGCATGCGAGTAACCATCGCTGAAGGCGGCCAGGGCGGGTTGGGCAACAATGCGCTGGCCTCGACAAAGCGCAAAGCTCCAGGCTTCGCGCTGCTGGGCACACCCGGCTGGTCCGGTGACATTCGTCTTGAGCTCAAAACCGTGGCCGACGTTGCCTTGGTCGGATATCCCTCGGCCGGCAAGTCGAGCCTGATCGCTGCGCTCAGCGCTGCGCGGCCGAAGATCGCCGACTATCCGTTCACCACGCTCGCGCCGAACTTAGGCGTGGTCGAGTCTGGTGATGTGCGCTTCACCATTGCCGACGTACCAGGACTCATCGAGGGTGCGAGCCAGGGCAAGGGTCTGGGGCTCGACTTTCTGCGCCACGTCGAGCGCTGCGAGGCACTGGTTCACGTGCTCGACTGCGCCACGCTCGAGCCAGGCCGCGACCCCATCTCTGACCTCGATGTGATTCTCAAAGAGCTCGCCGACTACCCCGTGGGCCCTGACCAGATTCCGCTCGATCAGCGGCCGCAGCTCGTGGCGCTCAACAAGGTTGACGTGCCCGAGGCGCAAGAACTCGCCGAATTCGTCACCGACGAGTTGCGCGGGCGCGGGCTGCGGGTGTTCCCCGTGTCGGCGGTGAGCCATGCCGGTCTGCGCGAGCTGACCTTCGCCATGGCCGATCTGGTGCAGCGTGGGCGCGATGCCAAGGCAGCGGCTGCCGAGCAGACGCCCGAACGCATTGTGCTGCGGCCCAAAGCGGTCGACCAGCCCGACTTCACCATCACGCGCGAGAAGACCTTCGAGGGTGAGATCTTCCGCGTGCGCGGCGCTAAGCCTGAGCGCTGGGTGGCTCAGACCATGTTCGACAACGAAGAGGCCGTCGGATTCCTCGCCGATCGCCTCAACAAGCTCGGTGTCGAAGACGAGCTGTTCCGTGCTGGGGCTCGCGAGGGCTCGACCGTGGTCATCGGGCCCGATGAAAACGCCATGGTGTTCGACTGGGAGCCGACGATCACTTCGGCTGCCGAGATTGCTGCTCCGCGTGGCACCGATCCGCGTCTGGCCGATCAGCACCGGCCGACTCGTGCCGAGAAGCGCGCCGAGTACTATGAGCGCATGGATGCGAAGGCACGAGCCCGAGACGAGCTGGCGGCTGAGCGAGAGGCTGGCTTGTGGAGCTCTCCTGAAGACTTCCTCGCCGAAGATGCCTCCTCTGCGTCAGAGAGTGCAGAGCGGGTTGACGAGGAGCGTGGTGAATGAGCCTCACTACGCGCTCAGAGATTCCCGCGGCACGCCGCATCGTTGTCAAGATCGGCTCGTCGTCGATTACCGGCGACCGTGAGCATCAGCTCGGGCATCTCGTCTCGGCACTGGCCAGCGCGCACGAGCGTGGCACCGAAGTGGTGCTCGTCTCGTCGGGTGCAATTGCCACGGGGCTGCCGCTGCTGAATCTTGACGGTCGGCCAGACGATTTAGCCACCTCCCAGGCTGCGGCAGCGGTGGGGCAGGGGCGCCTCATGTATCGCTACGAGTCGGCTCTTGACGCCTTTGGCATCGTCACCGCACAGGTGCTGCTGACGGCAAACGACTTCGAAGAGCGCGGCCATCGTCGACATGCTCAAGAGGCGATCGATCGACTGCTCGACCTGCGTGTGCTGCCGATCGTCAACGAGAACGACACGGTGGCCACACACGAAATCAAATTCGGCGACAACGACCGACTGGCCGCACTTGTCGCGGTGCTGGTTCGCGCTGACGCATTGGTGCTGCTGAGCGATGTCGATGCGCTCTATGATCGCCCGCCAGAGCGTGCGGGTGCCCAGCCGATTCGCGAAGTGGCCTTCGACGACGACCTCGCTGGTGTCGAGGTGGCGCCGGTCGCGGTCAACGGTGTCGGCACCGGGGGAGCGGTCACCAAGCTGGCGTCGGCGCGACTGGCCGCCGAGGCCGGTATTCCGGTGCTGCTCACCTCGGCCGAGCAGGTGGGCCTGGCACTTCGCGGCGCCGATGTGGGCACGTGGTTTCATGCGGCCGAGGCGGCCCCTGACGAGCTCACGACAACTGGGGCACTGCAAACCATCGAGGTATTCACACACGAGTCGTAGGCTTCACGGCATCGACACTGACGTGTCACAAGGCGTTCACAGACTTCACTCAGTAATGTCGAGAGTGCATGAGAGGTGGAGACATGAGCAACCCAACACAGTCAGCGAAGAACGCAGACAAGACCGTCAAGGCATCCGACGTCACCGTGCTGGTGGTCGACGACGAGCCGAACCTGCTCGAGCTGGTCGCTTCGGCGGTGCGCTACGAGGGATTCAACGTGATCACCTCGCTCAATGGGCGTGGTGCGATCGCCGCAGCCCGCCAGAACCGGCCCGATGTCGTGATTCTCGACGTGATGCTGCCTGATCTCTCGGGCTTCGAGGTGCTGCGCAAACTGCACGAAATTGATGAGGCGATCCCAGTGATCTTCCTGACCGCGCGCGACGCGGTCGAAGATCGCATCGCGGGCATCACTGTGGGCGCCGACGACTACGTCACCAAGCCGTTCAACATCGAAGAGCTGATGGCACGCGTGCGCGGGCTGCTGCGGCGGTCTCGGCAGTGGAGCGAAGAAGAGCACGACCCGAGCATCACCGTTGGCGATCTCACGCTCAACGAAGAGAGCTACGAGGTCAGCCGCGGCGGCGATGAGATCAAGCTCACGGCCACCGAGTTCGAGCTGCTGCGCTTTCTCATGCGCAACGCCAAGAAGGTCATGTCGAAGGCACAGATTCTCGATCATGTCTGGCACTACGACTTCGGCGGCGAGGTTAACGTCGTCGAACTCTATATCTCGTATCTGCGCAAGAAAATCGACGCTGGGCGCGAGCCGATGATTCACACCGTGCGCGGTGTGGGCTACGTGCTGAAGCCCGCGACCGCAGCCTGACGTGACCCGCGCATCCACCCCCGACCCGCAACCGGCCGGTGCCGACAGCGCACCGACTGCCCGTCGGGTGCACCGACGACTGCCGCTGCGCAAAGCGCTGCCGCTGCTCATGGCCGCACTGTTGCTGTCGAGCGTGACGATCATCGCTGCGGTCACCACCTCTGCACTGAGCAATTCGCTCTACGGGCAGCTCAACTCCGAGGTGCGCTTGGCCGCAGAACGGTCATTGTCGACCTCTGTGGCTACCGGCGACTCACAGATCGACCCGAGTGATCCGTTGCCGCCGGGGCTGACCCAGCGCACCCAGCGCGCTCGCACCATCAGCGTTGACGTGCGCAACGGTGTGCTGCGCGCCGGCTACATCGACGACAGCGGCACCCCGACCTATCATCAGCTGACCCAGGCACAGGTCTCGGCGCTGCTGGCCGTGCCCGTTGATGACAGTCGCATCTACGAAGTCGAAGTGCCGGGTCTTGGCACCTACCGGGCTATCGCACAGACCGACTCAACCGGGGCCCGCATCGTCACCGCGGTGTCGCAGGCCACGGTCTCGCAGACTATCGCGTCATATATCTTCGTTGAGTTCTTGGTTATGGGCATCGCTGTGGTCAGTGCGATCGGCATTGGCTGGGTGCTGCTGCGTCGAGCTCTTCGCCCTCTCGAAGTGGTGGCCGCCACCGCTCAGGCGGTCAGTGCCACGGAACTGTCGTCGACAGGGGTGCAGCTCTCGGCGCGCATTCCCGAGGAATACGTCGACGGCACCTCTGAAGTTGGCCGTGTGGCTGGCAGCTTCAACCAGATGCTCACGCACATCGACGAAGCCTTTCAGATTCGCAACCGCTCTGAGCGCAAGCTGCGACGTTTCGTGGCCGATGCGAGCCATGAGCTGCGCACGCCGCTGGCCTCAATCCGTGGCTATACCGAGCTTGTGCTGCGCGATCGCGAACACCTGCCCGAGCATGCCACCGAGCAGCTGGGGCGCGTCAAGAGCGAGTCTGAGCGCATGTCGGGGTTGGTCGAAGATCTGTTGCTGTTGGCCAGGCTCGACTCCGAGCCGGTGATCGAACGGCGCGAGACCGACTTGCGCGGTCTGCTTATCGACGCCATTGCGGATGCTCATGCCGCCGGCCCCGATCACCACTGGCAACTCGATCTTGATGCGGCCACGCCCCTCGAGCTGATGGGGGACGAGAATAGCCTGCGTCAGATTCTGGTGAATCTGCTGGCGAATGCACGCGTACACACGCCCAAGGGCACCAATATCGTGCTCGGCGCGCACCGCGTCGACGATCAGGCGGTTATCACGGTGCGCGACGATGGGCCGGGTGTGCCGCCAGAACTGCTCGAGCACATCTTCGACCGCTTCACCAAGGGCGACGGATCACGCACCCCCGGGGCGGGGTCTACCGGGCTCGGGCTCTCGATCGTGCAGGCGCTGGTGCATGCCCACGATGGCAGCATCCGCGTCGACTCGGTGCCGGGGGAGGGCACCACATTCACCGTGCAGCTGCCGCTGCTGCCGCAACAGGAGTCGAGCGACGAAGGCAACCCAGACACGGCGCCGGTGTCGAGCATCCAGCCGAAGCCTTGAACCGCAAAGTCAATCACGCTGGCGCACCGAGCGCCGCGTAGACTTGACGCATGTCACTCGAACTTGCCCAGCAGCAGCTGACCCCGCGGTTGCAAGCTGCCAAAGCATCCGCGCGCACCCTGGCCACGCTGACCAGCGATCGCAAAGATCAGGCCTTGGCCGCGATCGCCGACCGGCTGGTCAGCGAGCAGGCGCGCATTCTGGCGGCCAACGCGATCGATCTCGAGAATACGGTGACCAACCAGGTGCCGGTAGCTCTGCACGACCGTCTGCGTCTGACCGAGGAGCGTATCGCGCAGCTGGCTGCGGCCGTGCGCGAGATCATCGGTCTGACCGACCCAGTGGGCACTGTGGTGCGCGGTCACCGGCTGCCGTCGGGGGTGCAGATCACACAGGTGCGAGTACCCTTTGGCGTGCTCGGCGTGATCTACGAGGCCAGGCCCAACGTCACTGTCGATATCGCGGCACTTGCGCTCAAGAGCGGCAACGCCGTCGCCCTGCGCGGCGGCAGTGCGGCTCAGGCCACCAACGAGGTGCTGGTGGGCATTATTCGTGAGGCGCTTGAGGCTGTTGACCTGCCGCAAGATTCGGTGGTGAGCGTCGACGACTTCGGCCGCGAGGGCGCCGATGTGCTGATGCATGCGCGGGGCTTGGTCGATGTGCTGATTCCGCGTGGTGGTCGCGCACTCATTCAGCGAGTGGTGACGACCTCGACCGTGCCGGTCATCGAGACCGGTGACGGCAATGTGCATGTCTACATCGACGAGACTGCCGACCTGCAGAAGGCCGTTGACATCGTGATCAACGCCAAGACGCAGCGGGTAAGCGTGTGCAACGCCGCAGAGACGGTGCTTGTGCATGCCAAAGCAGCCGAACGTGTGCTGCCGGCAGTGCTGGCGGCGCTTCAGGCCAAGCACGTCACGGTGCATGGTGACGAGCGGGCTCAGGCGTTGGGCGATGACGTGGTGCCGGCCACTGATGCCGACTGGCAAACCGAGTATCTGGCCCTTGAACTGGCGGTGCGCGTAGTCGACTCGCTCGACGAGGCGCTGGCACATATTGCTCAGTACTCGACGCACCACACCGAGTCGATCATCACCGAAGACTATGCGTCGGCCGAGCGTTTTCTGGCCGAGGTCGACTCTGCCGTGGTGATGGTCAACACCTCGACGCGGTTCACCGACGGCGGGCAATTCGGTTTCGGTGCGGAGGTCGGCATCTCGACCCAGAAACTGCATGCCCGGGGCCCCATGGGGCTGCCAGAGCTGACTTCGACCAAGTGGCTGGTGCGCGGCACCGGGCAGGTGCGTGCCTGATCGCCTCGGTGCACCGACCACATGGTCATATCAAGTAGTATGAGCAGAGACGTTTTAAATCGAGGGAGCTATGTCAGCTATCAACACGATCCTTCTGGCCGCCGAGTCACACCATGAGAGCACCCTGCCTATTCCGGCATGGGGCTTTGCGCTGATCGCTGCGGGCTTCTTCCTGCTGCTCGGCTTCATCGTCTTCAGCTTCCGCGATGTCTACAACCGTCATCACGACGAGGTCATCCCCGCCAACCCCGCTCTCGAGTCGATCGAGCACGGTGGCAAGGGCGAGCACTAGTCTTCGCTGAGCCTATAGATGGCCGAGCAGCGCCGACCCCGCCTCGGGGTGATGGGCGGCACCTTCGACCCCATCCACAACGGCCACTTGGTGGCAGCCAGTGAGGTGGCCAACGCATTCGACCTCGATGAGGTTGTCTTCGTGCCCACCGGCCAACCGTGGATGAAAGCCGACCGTGATGTGACTGACGCTGATCAGCGTTACCTGATGACGGTCATCGCCACAGCCTCGAACCCGAGCTTCACGGTGAGTCGCGCAGATATTGATCGGCCTGGCCCCACCTACACGATCGACACACTGCGAGATCTGCATGCCGCTCGACCCGATGCAGAGCTGTTCTTCATCTCGGGAGCAGACGCGATCGAACAGATTCTGACCTGGAAAGACGCCGAACAGCTGTGGCCGCTGGCGCACTTTGTGGCTGTGAGCCGACCCGGGCATCCATTGTCGCTTTCGAGTCTGCCGCACGAAGACGTAAGCTTGTTGGAGATTCCTGCGCTGGCCATCTCATCGACAGACTGTCGGCGACGTGCAGCGGCAGGGCAACCGGTGTGGTACCTGGTGCCAGACGGGGTTGTGCAGTACATCAATAAATATGGTCTCTACCAGGATGACGAGGAATAAGTGGCAGAAGAACATCAGCTGACCCGGCGCGAGCTGCGTGAGCGTGAGCGTCAACTCGCCGCTGAGCGTGAGGCCCAGTCTCAGGCCGCCCAACAGCCTGCCAAGGCTGCGCAGCCCGATGCTCCAGTGCAGCATTCCAGCCATCATCACGCAGCCGAGTCAACCGAGCCTGCCCAGCAAGATGCTGCACCTCAGCAGCCGGTCACCGAGGCTCCGGCGCGGCGTTCGCGCGCGCATGCACACGCAGCCGCTACCGCTGAGCAGAAGGCCGAGCCGGTCACCGAGAAGCCCGTCACTGAGAAGGCTGCGCCCCAGCCGTTGCTGCGCCGCAGCCGCGAGCGTCTTCCTGCCGCTGACGCACCGGTGCCGCCACGCCCGGCAGCTGCCCAGCAGGGCGCGTCTGTTCTGCCGTTGCTCGCCGAAGAGCCACGGGCCAGCAGGCCTGAGCCTGCCAAGGCTGCTCCTGCCGAAGAGTCGGCAAAGCCTGCCGACAAGGCTCGCTCTGCTGCTCCGGCCCAGCCTGCTGCCAAACCTGAGCCCAAACCTGAGGTGACCTCTGCTGAAAAGGCAGCTGCGGTGCTGCCCAAGCGCTCACCTGTCGCCGAACGTGTTGTCGCACAGAATCAGCACGATGGCGATGGCGCTCCCAAGGGTGCCTCGTTCATTCGCACCGAGCCTGTCGAGAAGCCTGAAACCAAGGCTTCCGCATCCGACCGTGCAGACAAAGACGATGCCGATGCCGTGCAGCTGAGCGGTGGGGTGTCAACCGGGCCGGCCACGGCAAGCGTGCTGGTGCTGCCGAGCACTCCTGAGCAGAACTTCACGCTGCCGCTCGACTCGACCGGCGACGTGGTGCTCACCACCGGGTCGATCACACTGCCGCAGCTGACCACCGACACCGGCATTATCCCTGCGGTGTTCGAACGTGACGCCGGCGACCCATTGGCCGACAGCTCAGATCGACTGCCCATCACCGACGAGAACCGACCGATCTCTGCGGTCGACACCGTGCGGCGCTACGAGAGCGACGTGATTCTGCCTTCGTCACCCGAGCATTCGCGGCTCAACGCCGCGGCCGTCTGGCTGCTTGTGGGTGCCGGCGTGCTGATCGTCGCCGCGACCGCCTTCGTACTCCTGAGGATCTTCGGATAATGACTGCAACCGACCAGGCGATCGAGATCGCCCGTGCCGCGGCTGAGGCCGCCATCAAACTCAATGCTCACGATATCGTGGCGCTCGACGTCTCTGAGCTGAACCCGTTCACCGACGTCTTTCTGATTCTCACCGGGTCGAGCCAGCGCAATGTCGCAGCGATCGCCGATGCCGTGCAAGACACCCTTGTCGAGCAAGGTGTCAAGCAGCGCGGGCGAGAGGGTCGCGATGTCGGGGAGTGGGTGCTGCAGAACTTCGGCGACGTGGTCGTGCATACCTTCCAGCAGGAGGCTCGCGAGTTCTATGCCCTGGAGCGCATATGGAATACGGCGCCGGTGCTTGATCTTGGTATCACCGAAGCCGAGCCTGAACCGGTTCGCGCAGGTGCTGAAGATCTGCTACCATAGTCGAGTTGGCTGAAACACCTTAGGGTGTTTCCAAGCCCCGAAAGGGGCCTGTGGCGCAGCTGGTAGCGCACCTGCATGGCATGCAGGGGGTCACGGGTTCGAGTCCCGTCAGGTCCACACGAGAAGGTTGAGACATCAGCTCGTTATCAAAAACCCGTCAGATTCGTCTGGCGGGTTTTGTGTTTCATCGCCACTTGGCTTTCGGCTGATGCAACATGTGTGAGTCATCGGAGGCATGGCCACACCGATATTGCGTACCAGGCCAGGCCGCGCACTAGGTGTGATGTCCAGGGACGTTGTTTCCTGTTGTGAAGTGGAGCTGTTGATACATTGCTTCACCATGCAAGAGGCCACTCATGTCCCACGCAAATGCAGCTCTGACGCCCCGTGCACGTTTACGTCTGGCGCGTCTGATCGTCGATGGAGGCTACCCCGTCCGTGTTGCGGCGAGGCTGTTCATGGTCTCGCCGCCAACCGCCCGCAAATGGGCTGCCAGATATCGTGCTGAGGGCAGCAGCGGCTCAACGAGCCGGATTCCACTTGGCTCAGCGCAGTTCACACATGAGCACAGGTCTATTGCTGCCGTCTCTTGGTATGCCGTGTGGGCGCAGCCGTGAGCGGGTCTTCGGGCCAAGGATGCTTCGGGTAGCGTCCGCGCAGCTCGGAGCGCACCTGCTGGTAGCCGTCGGCCCAGAACGAGGCGAGGTCGGCAGTGATCGCGACAGGTCGCTGTGCGGGCGAGAGCAGCTGCAGCTGCACCGGCACGCGGCCGTCGACGATGCGTGGGGTCTCGAGCCAGCCAAAGCACTCCTGCAGTTTGACTGCCAGCACAGGGGGAGCATCCGGCGCATTGAGCGGGGGATAGGCCAGCCGATGATGTTCGCCCGAAGGCACTCCGAGCCGCTCTGGAGCGAGCTCCTCGAGCCGAGCAGCATCAGGCCAGGGCAGCAGGCGCCGCAGTGCAGTGACGAGATCGAGGTCGCGGGCCGGGCGCCCAGCAGCCAGGGCATCGATTTCGGGAGCAAGCCACTCATCCAGCCGCTGGGCCAGATGCGCGTCATCAACATCGGGCCACGGGTCGCCGAGCACATGCCGCAGCAGTGCGAGACGTCGCCGCAGCTCATCGGCGGCGGGCGACCAGTGCAGGATGCCGAGCGGGGCATCCTGCGTACCCTCACCGTGAGTGCCCGGGCCGGTCGCATCAGCAGAGAGGGGGCCGAGCAACAGGCGACGAACGTGCTCGCGTGCATCACTCTGCGCGAGTCGGGCGCTGGTGCGACTGAGTTCGAGGCCGCCGAGGGCACGCACTCTTTCGGCCTTCAGACGGTCGTCGCGCCAAGTGGCCTCGATGCTCTCGCTCAGCAAGTGGGCGCCGGCAGTTTCGGCAATGTCGCGACTGATCGGCGCGGCTGATCGGATCAGCGCGCCGGTGCCCTGGTTCGCGCCCACTCGAGAGACGTCGGCGATGGCCAGCCATGCCGCACCATGCAGTGCAGAGTCGCGAGGCAGTGTGGCCGCAGTTCCAGAGGCCAGCACATACTCATGTGATGTGCCCGCGCGCAGCCGGGCCAAACGTTCAGGAAAAGCGAGCCCGACGACGAGCCCGAGGGCCTGCTCGTCGCCCACTGAGGTTGCGGTGCGATCTTGCCGGTGATCGCTGGATGAGAGCAATCGAGCGAGGCGATCGGCATCGCGTCGCCATCTCGATGTCGCTGGCGAGCTGCCGTTGCGCAATTGCCGCACCAACGCCGCGAAGTCAGCCCCAGGAGCACGCGCGTCGCTGTCGAGTGCAGCCACCAGCTCGGCGGCCCGCGCAGCACCGACGAGGGGTGCGCCGTCGAGCAACGCACGTGCCTGCCGGGGCGAAGTCGGAATGGCCGCCAGTCGACGGCCTCGCTCGGTGATGCGCAGCCGGGGGCCGTGGCCATCGGCGTGCTCGCGCTCGGTCAGGGCGCCCAGTGCGATCAGCGACTGCTGGGCTGCGTCGAGGGCCTGAACGGGCGGGCGATCGGGAAGTGCCAGATCGAGGCCCTCTGGGTCACCCCAGGCCGCCAGGGTGAGTGCCGTCGACGTGAGGTCTGCGGTGGTGATCGCCGGGCGAGAGTGCGCCGGCGCCAGCGCCAACGACTGCTCGTCACCGCAGTGCACCGCGACACCAGGCCCCAGGCGCGCGGCTCGACCGGCCCGCTGAGCCACCGAAGCCTGCGAGGCTGGCACGGTGACCAGACCAGAGAAGCCGCGCCGGGCATCCATACGCGGCTCGCGCGCCAGCCCGGCGTCGACCACCGTGCGCACATCGGGCACGGTCAGCGACGACTCGGCGATGGAGGTCGCGACGATGACACGCCGCTCGCCGTTGGGCGGGGCAGTGAGCACGGCATCTTGCTCACGGCCAGTCATCGACCCGTGCAGTGGCAACGTCAGGATGCCCTGCTCGCGCACCAGCGTGACGATGCGGTCGACCTCGCGCTGACCTGGCACGAACACGAGCACTGACCCGTCGGGGTGGGTGCGAAACGCCTGGGCTGCGGTGCGGGCGACATGGGTCAGAAATGCTGGGGTGATGCCACGGTCGTCGATTCTGGCCACACCCGCTGGCGGCGGCGCCCAGAGATGGCGCAGCGGATGTGGCTGCATTGCGACGCTGAGCACCGTGCTGGATGAGCCGAGCAGTGCGGCCCATCGGTCGGCATCGAGCGTGGCAGACATGGCCACGACGGCGAGATCGCCGCGCAGATCGGCAATCTGTGCAGCCATTGCGAATGCCAGATCACCGTCGAGGTCTCGCTCGTGCACCTCGTCGAGCACGACGGCACCAACGCCGGTGAGCGCGGGGTCGGCAAGCAGTCTGCGCAGCAGCAGGCCGTTGGTGACGAATTCGACGCGGGTGCGCTCGCTCACCTTGCGGTCGCCGCGCACGCTGTAGCCTGCGAGGTCGCCGATGGATGTGCGGCTCAGCTGAGCCAGCCTGGCTGCGGCGGCGCGGGCCGCAAGGCGTCGTGGCTCGGCAACGATCACCCGTGGCTGCTCGGTCGCTGACAGCACATTCGCGATGACTGGCGGCACAACCGTGGTTTTGCCCGAGCCCGGCGGAGCTTCGATCACGATTCGCGGTGAGGCTGTGGCGAAGGCACGTTCGAGGCCGGGGCGAAGCTCGCCTGCCGGCAGATGCTCACTGATTTTGACCAAGTCGAACGGCGCCGGTGTCGCTGCGCCATCTGCCGCGCTCACTATGGAGCCACCCTGGTCAAAGTGGCGAGAGTCTCGACGAACAGGGGCATGCCTCTATTGTGAACGATCAGCCTGAGCTTTTCAGGCGAATGCCCAAAGGCCGAGCCGCTAGATGTACTTCCCCTGGAGGTTGTGAACGCGGGTTGAGGGGGTTTGGCCGCCGATTCCGGTGTGGGGTCTGTGGTGATTGTAGTGGTGCAGCCAGGTCTGGTAGGCGGCGGTGCGTTCGGGCTCGCTGGTGTAGGGCTTCGCGTAGACCCATTCGGTGGCGAGGGTGTGGTTGAAGCGTTCGATTTTCCCGCTGGTCTGCGGCCGGTAGGGTTTGGTCTATTTGTGCTTCACGCCCTCGCCGAGTGCGTCCGCGAAGGTGTGTGAGCGGTAGCAGGAGCCGCCACCCGCCACCGTCGGGGCGGCGGCCCCACCGGCGGGTGAACCGTTCCGCTGCCCGCCGCAACGACCAACGCTGATCCACGATCAGAACAGCAAGACGGCGACGCCCCTCGGGCATCAAAGGTGCGTTAAAGTGAGTCATGGAAGGCCTCCGCGCTCAAGATGCGAGTGTGGTAACCCACATCAGGTCGGTGAGGCCTCAGCTCGCGCAGTGCCGCACCTCGGCATCAAGGGGCGCGCTGGTGCGCTGCTGCAGCCGTTCCACGAGGGCGGTCAACCACGCCTGCACATTGCGTGTCGCCTGCGGTGTGCCGGGGTAGCGGCAGCGCAGGTGCACACCCGAGGCGCTCACCACGAACCAGATCATCACCCCATCGACGCTCATCGACGCCGACACATACTGCATCTCGAGTCCGGCATCGAGGGAGACTGGCAGCCGTCGGGTGTCGAGCCACGAGATCGCGAACATGCCGGGGGTGTGCGGCATGCCTCCTCTCGGTGCGAACACGGGACCCACCGGATGCTGCCCGAGCTGCAGTGCTCGCTTCACATCGGCAGCGCAGCTGCGAGCGTCGGATGCGGTGCACTCGATCACGGAATTCGTCACGAACCAGCCCACCGCGTCGTGCCACTGCGGTTCGTATCGGCTGTGTACGGGGAACACCGCGCGCAGTGGGTGCCCTGCCATCTCGAGGGTCACCGCCGTCATCTCGGCGAGCACCATGTGCAGCAGGCGCACGCCCTGGGCGTCGGCCTGCGCGGCGAGCGTGGCGAGCTGCGCGGTATCGAGCACGTCTCGTACCTCGACCACCTCGGGCACCAGATGTGAGACATCGCCCAGATCGAGCGGAAACGCGGGCAGCCTGCCGTCTTCGACCGCCAGAATCTCGTTCCACCGCTCAAGGATCTCAGGCGGTGTGCTGCCGCGGGAGTCGAGCGCCGCGGTGTGCTCGGCGAAGTCGGGGGCCTGATCGCTGGCGGCCTGCGCCACGAGTGGCTCCGGGGCGGCGCCCTGATCGAGGGCGGCCAGTGCGTTGAGCAGGTCGCGCGCCATGATCAGCACCGACCACATGTCGACATGCGAGTGATCAGAGGCGATCACCAGCACTGGGCGCCGGTCGTGCGCATCGGCATCGGGTTCAATGAGCACCAGGCGGTGCGATGGGGCGTCGAACGGTCGGCAGTGCCGGTCGAGCACAGCGCGCACGGCGTCGCGAGTTGGCTGACCGGGCTGCACCGGCTGCGTGTGCCAGTGCCCCGATTGCATCAGGTGCTCGCTCAGCTGCAGCCGGCCGCTCTCATCGCGTGAGAACACCGTGCGCAGCGTGCCATGGCGGGCCAGCACGACCATCCAGGCCTGACCCAGCAGGCGCTCGTCAACCGGGGTGGGCAGACGAAGCGTCAAGGCCATCCAAGAGCCGCCGCGATCACCCTCGCCCACATGGCGACGCTGGTCGAACGACATCGGCAGGCCGTGTTTCACCACGTCGCCCGCGGTCACGGCGAAATGGCGTACGCAACCCGCAGGCAGCGTGACTCGGGTGATGTTGGTCAAGCGCACGAGGCGACCCTACCGGCAGAAGGTTGCGCAGCGGTGACCGAGGGGTGGACGGCAACATGATGGATACATTTCGCGCGCCTGCTGCCCTGTGCTGTGCGGTCGGATGTCGGTAGACTTGCACGAATATCTCCCGTCACGTGCCGTGGCCTGGTTGAGACGGCACCGTCGGGGCGGCTAACTGAGGCCGGCGTGCTGAGAGTCACGTCGGCCTACGAACGGAGTGCGGGTGTCAGGGTTTGAACATGACGGCGTGACGATCGACTACCACATCGAGGGCGATGAGGGGCCGCTTGTCGTGCAGCTGCATGGGCTGACGTCGAGTCGGGAACGCGACGCCGCACTTGGCCTCGACCATGGGCGGGCGCTGCGCAACCATCGCATCTTGCGGTATGACGCTCGCGGGCATGGCCACTCCACGGGAACCCTCGATGCTTCGACGTATCGTTGGGCGCACCTTGCCCAAGACCTGCTGGCGCTGCTCGATCACGTTGCACCGGGCGAACGCGTGCATGGGGTGGGGCAGTCGATGGGATGCGGCACTCTGCTGCATGCGGCCGTTCACGACCCCGGGCGTTTCGCGAGCCTGACGTTGGTGAGCCCACCGACGGCGTGGCAGACGCGGCGTGCGCAGGCCGGCAACTATCTGGCGCAGGCCGATTTAGTCGAGCGTGAGGGCATCGAGGCGTTTGTCGCCGAGGGCAAGCAGGTGGCGAATCCGCCGGCTCTGGCAGACGTGCCAGACACCCGCCCGACGGTCGCTGAGGCGTTGCTGCCGACCGTGCTGCGCGGGGCGGCGCAGGCCGACCTGCCGGCGCCCGAGCAGCTGTCGAAGATCACGGTGCCCACGCTGATTCTGGCTTGGATCGCCGACCCGGCGCACCCGATGTCGACGGCGACGTCATTGCATCATCTGATCGAGGGCAGCCGGCTCGTGGTGGCGCAGACCCCGTATGGCATCATGGCGTGGCCGGGGCTGTTCGCCGAACATGTGGCCACGCATGAGGATGCCGGGGTCGAGCGTACGGACGCTGCGGAGGTTTCGGATGCACCTGCTGCGCCAGAAGTGGCGGGCAGTCTCGTCTCGAGGTAGCACCAGGCAGCGAAGATATCGAGCTGTAGGGCCAAGCCGAAGCGCCAGAAAAGTATCTGATCAGAAAAGATATGTTATTGGCATAATTGAGCGTGAGAGATCACATTTGATATATTTGGATCATGACGTCGACTGCTGAAATTCTGACCTCTCTTGGTGAGCAGGTGCGCCAGGTGCGCATCGCCGAGGGGCTCAGCCAGGTTGAACTCGCGGATCGGGCCAATCTCGGCATCGCCACAGTGCGCCGCCTGGAGGCAGGTGCAGACACCTCGGTCAGCACACTGATCGCCGTGGGGCGAGTGCTGGGGCGACATGACTGGTTCGAGACGTTCGACCCAGTGGGTGCGGGGCCGACCCCGATGCAACTGCTGCGCGCGCGTGAAGGTCTGCCACCGCGTCCTCGCCGTGTCTCTCGAAACCGGCAGTCATGAGTTACACTCCAGTAGACGTCGTGCAGGTGTTCGCGTGGGGCAGGCGTGTGGGAGTGCTCGCAGCGGGCCGCCGCCGAGGCGCGTACGACTTCGAATACGACCCCGCCTGGGTGCGCACAGGTGTCGAGCTCGCTCCGGTGCTGATGCCCAGGCGCCTACGCCCATTCTCGTTCGCCGATCTTCCTCGAGAGACCTACTCGGGTCTGCCGCCGATGATCGCCGACAGCCTCCCCGACGCCTTCGGCAACAGCCTGATCGACGCCTGGATGGCCGAGCAGGGCATCCCCCACGATCGTGTCACCGCACTGGACCGTCTGGCCTATTTGGGCAATCGAGGCATGGGCGCACTCGAATACGTGCCTGATGTGCAGCCGGCTGCACAAAGGCCCAGCGCACTCGACATGAACGATGTGGTGCTCGCCGCTCGAGCAGCGGTGCATGGGACGCTGACGACCGAGCGCGCAGCCCAACACGCCCTGCAACAGATCATCGACGTGGGCACGAGCGCTGGAGGAGCAAGAGCCAAGGCCATCATCAACCTCAACACCGTCACTGGCGAGATCACCTCCGGGCACATCGCGCCCGGGCCTGACGCCGAACCTTGGCTGCTCAAGTTCGACGGCGTGGGCATCGACGAGCAACTGGGCGAGACGAGCGAGTACGGGCGCATCGAACAGGCCTATGCGCAGATGGCACGGGCAGCCGGCGTTGAGATGGCGCCGACCAGACTGCTCGAAGAGCACGGTCGAGCGCACTTCATGACCCGTCGCTTCGATCGCGAGGGAACTCGTCGACTGCATCTGCAATCGTTGACCGGGCTCGCCGCCGTCGATTTCAGAGCATCCGGCGCAAACAGCTACGCGCAGGTGTTCACGACCATCGATGAACTCGGCCTGCCTGCAGATCAGCTGAGGCATACTCGAACCGAGATCTGGCGTCGCATGGCGTTCAACGTCGCGGCCTCGAACAATGACGACCATGCGAAGAACATCGGATTTCTTGCCGACGAGCAAGGAAACTGGCGCCTGTCTCCGGCGTATGACCTCACCTTCGCCTACAATCCCCGAGGCCAGTGGACCAATCAGCATCAGCTGGCGGTCAACGGTCGATTCCGTGACATCACGCGTGACGATTTGCTCGAAGTCGCCGACCAGTTCGAAGTGCAGCACGTCAAGCAGACGCGAGAATCCATCGCCACAGCGCTTGACTCATGGAGTGAGTTCGCCACGGCGGCAGGCGTCTCACCGGCCACGCGCGACCGCATCGGCGGCATGCTGCACCCCGAGGTGCTCTGACCCGCGGCTCAGCCCTGTTCGTCGCCGGTGCCTCGGCTGCGTCAGTGGTCCGGAACCAGCACCGCAGCACCGGCGAACGCTCCGGCCTTGAGATCGCGCAGCGCCTGCAGTCCGTCAGCCAGAGCGTAGGGGTGCGCATCGACGTCGAGATGGTGCGCACCAGCGAAGGCCAGAAACTCGCGGGCATCGCCGCGGGTGTTCGAGGTGACGCTGCGCAGCTGCTTCTCGTAGAACAGGTCGGCTTCGTAGTGCAGCTCGGGAATATCGCTCAGGTAGATGCCGGCACAGGCGAGGGTGCCGCCGCGGTCGAGTGCGCGCATCGCCACGGGCACGAGATCGCCGACAGGGGCGAACAGGATGGCCGAATCCAGCGGTTCGGGCGGGGCATCGTAGGCTCCTGCCGCACTGGCGCACCCCAAGTCAAGCGCCAGCTGCCGTGACTGTTCGTCGCGGGTGAGCACATGCACGCGAGCGCCCTGCGCCAGAGCGACCTGTGCTGTGAGATGCGCCGAGCCGCCGAACCCGTAGATGCCGAGCACGCCGCCTTCGGGCAGCGCAGCGCGTTTGAGCGACCGATACCCGATGATGCCCGCGCACAGCAGCGGAGCAAGCTCGATATCTGAGTAGCCGTCGGGCAGGGCATACGCGAAGGCGGCTGGAACTGTGGTGTATTCGGCATAGCCGCCTGGGGCATCCCATCCGGTGTATCGGGAGTTGGGGCAGAGGTTCTCATCGCCGGACAGGCAGTATTTGCACTGGCCGCAGGTGTGCCGCAGCCACGCGACGCCGACTCGGTCGCCAAGCTCGAAGCCGGTGACGCCGTCACCAAGAGCGGCGACTGCGCCGACAACCTCATGACCGGGGGTGACGTGGTCTCGATGCACGGGCAGATCGCCTTCGCTGACGTGCAGATCGGTGCGGCATACGCCGCACGCCAGCACGCGCACGAGGATCTCACCGGCTGCGGGTGTCGGCACCGGCAGCTGCACGAATTCGACGGGAGTGGTCGTCTCGACTGGGCCAGGCTGCACGACCTGCCACGCCTGCATGGTGGTGGGAATCTCAGCTGCGACGGTGCTCATATCTTGAGCCTACTCGCGTGCGGGCGCGCCAGCACCGGGCTGCGCGGGGCAGTGGGAAGGCTCAGGCTGCGCCAGCGCCAGCGAGCACCGGCACCACGGTGGGAGAGTAGCTTGCCTGCAGCAGAATCGGCCGGTGGTCGGAGGTGCCCTGCGGCAGACTCGTCAGCGCGGCAACGTCGAAGCCCGATGTGGTGGCCAGATCGTAGTGTCCGCGGAAGATCTTGTAGCGCTGATAGGTGCCCTCTTCGCTCGCGCTGAGACTGTAGCCGCGGGCTGTGATACGGCGATCGAGGTGCCGTTGAAAGAACGGGTAGTTGTAGTCGCCGATCATCAAGGTGGGCAGGTTTGGGCCCAAACTGGCCAGCAGATCGTACGAGGTGGCGATCTGTTTGCGACGCAGGGCGTTGCGGGCGGTGAGTGGTGCACCGTGAAATGACGCGACCAACAGCTCGCGGTCGCGAGCCAGATCGTGCAGCCTAGTGGCCACGAGGCGCTCGTTGGCCGGAGCCGCGATGCGATCGTGCAGCGACTTCTTGAGCGGAAACGTGTCGGTGGAGACGATCTCGAAGCGCTCACGGCTGGCGAACACCGAAAGCCCGAGACGGTTGCCGCGTGTCGCCTCGACGAGTTCGAGTTCGCCGAAACGCTTCGGCAGCTGGTCGACATCGCACTCTTGCAGGCAGAGCACGTCGGGTGTGTGCTCGGCAACCAGTGCATCGAGCTCGCACAGTGCACGGTTCTTTCTCAAGTTGTAGCTGATGACCTCAAGCACTCGGTGGGCCTCCCATGTTTGGTGCATTTCTCACACTACGCGACTGCGTCGAGCACAGTCGATTTCTGATGCTGAACATCGGCTGTGGATGTGGCAGACATCACGACTGTGTGAACTCTGCACAGATTGCGGTGATTCGCCCTTGCACCACGGGCCATCAGGGTCTTAGCATCGATGCATTCACCGGCGAATCGCCGTGAACGCAAGCCCACGAGGCCAACGGCCCACGGCATCCCGCAGACCGCAGCGCAGCGATCACACCCCGCCCCACACACCATGGCGACTGCCTTGGTTTTCCCTGCCTGTTCACACCTTCACCCCGCCACCGTGCCACACCCCTCGAAAGGATGCCCCGTGTCTGATTTCGCTACCCTCACCGGGTCGATCCCGGTGATCACGCAGACCATCCCGGTCGTCACCCAGCCGATTCACGTCATCGACGAGCGACAGGCTCGCCGCCCCGTGACCGCCTGGCGCAACGCCGTGTTCGCGGTGTTCGGCATCACCGGGCTGACCACTGCCGCATGGGTCTCGCGCATTCCCGAGGTGCGCGATCAACTGAGCGTGGGCACGTCTGGCATGGCGGTGCTGCTCGCCGGACTGTCGGTCGGGTCGATCATCGGGCTGGTGTGCGCACCGAGAGCCATCGCACGGCTCGGCAGCCGCCGCATGATGTCGGTGGCGCTGCCGGCTGCCGCCGTGGCGCTGCTAGCGGTTGGCCTCGCTGTCGACGTGGCGCACTCGATGCTACTGACCTGTGCAGCGTTGGTCGCCCTAGGGTTCAGCCTGAGCAGCACCTCGGTGACGATGAACCTCGATGCCACCGTGGTCGAGCGGCGCACCGCACGCACGATCATGCCGATGATGCACGCCTGCTTCAGCGCCGGCACGATCGTGGGCGCACTACTGGGGGCGCTGGCCGCGGCTCTCGGGGTGTCGATGCTGGTGTTCGCCGCACTCATGGGTGTCGTGGTGGCCGCAGGGGCCGCGGGTGGGCTGCACTCGGTGCCACGCCGCGACGATGGGCTACGACGCGAGTCGGCAGTCGGCCGGCAGGATGCGCTGGGCGGTGCGCGGGCATCCACCGATGCCACCGCAGTGACTGCCCGTTCTGTGCCGCTGTGGCGCGACGGCCGGTTGCTGCTGATCGGCGTGATGATGGTGGGCATGTCGTTTGTCGAGGGCAGCGCCAATGACTGGCTGAGCCTCGCGGCCGTGGACGGTCATGGCATGAGCAACACCACTGGTGCGCTCGTCTACACCTTGTTTGTGCTGTCGATGACGGCCGGGCGTGTGGTCGGTGGGCCGATCGTCGATCGGTTTGGGCGACAGCGCACGCTGGTGGGCGTGGCCTCGATCGCCGTAGTCGGCTTGGTGCTGTTCATGACCGCGCTCACGCCGGCGATGGCGTTCGTCGGAGTTGTGCTGTGGGGGTTCGGCGCCTCGCTCGGGTTTCCGGTGGGAATGACGCTGGCCGCCGACCACCCGACCGACGCCGCACGGCGAGTCAGTCTGGTGTCGGTGTTCGGCTATTCGGCGTCGCTGGTGGGGCCGCCGCTGCTCGGCGTGCTCGGTGAGCACGTTGGCATTCTGCATGCCTTCGTGCTGGTGCTCGGGTTCGTGGTGGTGTCGCTGGTGGCGATTCCGTTTACCCGCGAGCGTCGCGTAGCGCCTCAGCGAGTGTGCTCGTCGATGTAGGTGCGCAGCTGATCGGCGTCGTCGGGCAGGTCGACCGTGTGTTGCGGCAGTTCGAGCAGACGTCGCACCTCGGCGGGCAGCTCAGGCGCGTTCTCGCCGAGCGCCTCGACCACGGTGGCCTCGAATTTGGCCGGCTTGGCCGTCTCGAGTACCAAGGTGAGCCCCGGCTCGTTGATGCGGGTGGCGACGGTGACGCCGTCGGCGGTGTGCGGGTCGATGATGACGCCGCTGGCCTCGGCGGTGTGCCGGATGGTGGCCAGTCGGTCGGCATGAGTGCTGGTGCCGCTGACGATGCCGAACTCGCTCTCGAACCGAGGCTGCTGGTCGCTCAGATCGAGCGTGCCGGTGGCCTCGAGTTCGGGCCAGCGTCGTGCGAATTCGTCGGCGCCGAGCAGGTCGAAAATGAAGCGCTCGAGGTTGGAGGCCTTCGAGATGTCCATTGAGGGGCTGCTCGTGCTGAGCGTTTCGGCTCGGGAACGCGGGGTGTAGACGCCGGTGCGGAAGAACTCGTCGAGCACATTGTTCTCGTTGGTGGCCAGCACCAAGCGGTGGATGGGCAGCCCCATGCGTCGAGCTTGGTGGCCGGCGTAGATGTTGCCGAAGTTGCCCGAGGGCACGGCGAACGAGAGCTGCAGATCGGCCCGGTCGGCGGGGGTGAGTGAGTCGGTGGTGCGCAGCCAGGCCCAGAAGTAGTAGACGGTTTGGGCTGCGATGCGGCCGAAGTTGATCGAGTTGACTGCACCGATGTCGTGGGCAGCTTTGAACTCGGCGTCGTTGTTGAGCGCCTTGACCAGGTTCTGGCAGTCGTCGAAGACGCCGTCGATAGCGATGTTGTGGATGTTGGGGTCGGTCAGCGTGTACATCTGGGCTCGCTGTACGGCGCTCATGCGGCCCTGCGGCGAGAGCATGAACACGCTGATGCCCGGCTTGCCACGGAAGGCGTGCTCTGCGGCCGAGCCGGTGTCACCGGAGGTGGCGCCCAGAATGTTCAGGCACCGGCCGGTGCGGGCGAGCACGTGCGGAATGGCTTGGCCGAGAAACTGCATGGCCAGGTCTTTGAACGCGAGGGTGGGGCCTTCAGAGAGGCCGACCAGCGTGAGGGAGTCGTTGAGTCGGGTGAGCGGCACCACCTCGGGTGCCGGAAAGACGTTGGGGGCGTACGCAGCGGCGGTGAGGCGAGGCAGATCGCGCTGCAGATCGGTGGCGAACAGGCCGATGACCTCGGCGGCGAGCTCGGGGTAGGTGAGCGGGCGCCAGGCCTCGAGGGTGTCTGCGGTGACGGTGGGCAGCGTCTCAGGAACGACCAGACCGCCGTCTGAGGCGAGGCCGTCGATGAGAATTTCGGAGAACTGCCGGGCAGGCATCTGGCCGCGAGTCGAGATGAACGTCATGCCTCTAATCGTAGATGACGGGGCGCCGCCGGGGCTGGCGGGCACGCCTGTGCGGCTGCGATGCGCTGCACTTCGTCGTCGGTGAGATCGGGCAGAGACCAGGCCATCTGCCCGGTGACGCTGATGCCGCGTGGGCCGCTGCGACGGGTGACGCCCTGCACAAGCATCACTTGGGCGCGGAAGATGGGATTGCGGATGCGCTGCTGTGCGTCGTGGAAGAACACCACGTTGCCGAGGCCGGTGCCGTCGTCGAGTGAGACGAAGACCACTCGCCGCCCGCCGCGCATCGGAGGCGTGTTGGTGGCTCGGCGCAGCCCGGCGATGAGCACGGGGGTGCCGCCGGGCAGTGCGAGCAGATCTCGGGTGGGGGTGACACCGAGCCGCTGCAGCACAGGATGAAAGCGTTCGATTGCGTGACCGCTGACGCCCAGCCGCAGATGCTCGAGTTCGAGATCGATTTGCGTGCGGCCGCGCAGGTCGAGGGCGTGCACATTGTCTCGAGTGGGCAGGGGCAGTGGCAGCTCGAAGGCCAGCTGTGTGTCGGGCACTCGGATGGCCGGGGCAGTCAGCGCGCGAATGTGGGCGAGCAGCTCGTGTCGCCGGGCTGGCTGGTAGTCGATGAAGGCGTCGAGCGCCCCGACACGTGCCAGAGCCTCAAAGGTGGTGCGGCGTGGTCGCACCCGATCGCGCAGATCTTGCAGGCTGCTGAACGGCTGATGCCTGGTGATGCGTCGACGCTCGGCCGCACTGCTGCCGACCAGCTCGTCGAGTGGCAGCCGGATGCCGTGGCTGGGTTGGCCGCCCGGTGCGGTTGGCAGCGGCTCGAGGCGATACTCGAGCCCCGAGTGCTGCACATCGAGCGGCAGCAACGGCACCCCGAGCCGGCGAGCCTCGGCGACGAGCAGGTCTTTGGGCCACATGCCCGGGTCGTGGGTGAGCAGCCCGGCGAGAAATGCCGCCGGATGATGGGTCTTGAGCCAGGCTGACTGGTATGTGGGCAGTGCGAAGGCCGCACCGTGCGCCTTGGCGAACCCGAAACTGCCGAAACCCTTGATGATGCGCCAAGCCCGTTCGATCACCTCGGCGGGAAATCCGCGTTCGGCGCCTTGGGTGCGTACGAGCTGCTCGATCTCGTCGAGGCGACGGTCGTCGGCCAGCCAGCGCCGGTAGACGTCGGCCATGGCCAGGCCACAGCCGGTGAGCTCGTCGAGCAGGCGCATGACCTGTTCGTGGAAGACCACGACCCCTTTGGTCTCGCGCAGGATGGGGCGCAGCCGAGGGTGGATGTAGTCGGGCATGATCTCGCCGTGGCGCGCCTGCAGAAACTGCAGCGGCATGTCGTTTTTCATGGGGCCGGGCCGGAACAGACTGATGTCGATGGTCAGGTCGTTGAACACCTCTGGCTGCAGTTTGCCGATCAGCTCGATTTGGCCGGGTGACTCGATCTGGAAGATGCCGAGCGTGTGCGTGGATCGGATGGTCTCGAAGGTGGGCTCGTCGTCGAGCGGCACGGCATCGAGATCGATGTGCTGCCCGGTGCAGCGCTCGATTTCACCGACGGCGTGAGACATGGCCGACTGCATGCGCACCCCAAGCACGTCGAGCTTGATCAGCCCCATGGGGTCGACCGAGTGTTTGTCGTACTGCGACATGGGCAGCCCGAGCCCGGAGGGCTGCACTGGGGTGCGACTGAGCAGCGAGCGATCAGAGAGAATGACCCCGCAGGGGTGCATTGACACGTGCCGGGGCAGCGAGTCGAGGCGTTCGGTGAGCTCGACCAGCAGATCGAGGCGGGGGTCATCGTGCACCTGCTGGGCAATAGCCGAGAGCTCGGGCTTTTCGGCCAGTGCACGTCGAAAGCTGCGCGCGGAGAATCGCCACAGCTCTTTGGCAATCGCATCGATGCGTGCCGGCGGCAGACCGAGGGCGAGACCGGCGTCGCGCACGGCACCGCGTGAACGGTAGGTGTTGGTCATCGACATGAGCGTGACTCGGTCGGCGCCGAACTCGTCGAAGATGCGCCGGTAGATGTCGTGGCGCCGGTGTGCCTCGACATCGAGGTCGATATCAGGCAGCGTACGTCGCTGCTCAGAGAGAAAACGCTCCCACAGCAGCCCGTTGTCGATGGGATCGACCACTGAGATGTCGAGCAGATGGTTGAGCAGTGACCCGACTCCTGAGCCGCGAGCCTGCACACGGATGCCCATGGCGCGGATGAGGTCGACCACTCTGGCTACGGTGAGAAAGTACGGCGCGAAGCCGAGATGCCGCACGGTCTGCAGCTCATGGTCGAGCCTGGTCTCGATGCGGCCGAGCTGCGCGACGGATGCGCCGGGGTAGCGCCTGCCGATGCCCGCGTAGGCGCGTTGCCTCAGTGCACGGTCAGGGCTGCCCGAGATGCCGATGACTGACGCCTCTGGCATGCGCGGGCGCCCCCAGCCGAGATCTGCTGCAGGATCGAGTGCGCAGCGCTCGGCCAGGCGCTCGGTGGCGCCGAGCAATTCGACGGCAGTGGTGTGATGATGGCCGATGTCGACGACCATGCGGGCGATGCGCTGCATCTGAGCGGCCGGTTTGAGCCAGGCCTGCCCGGTAACCGGCAGGGCTTGGTGCAGGTCGAGCTCGTCGAGAGAGTGCAGGGTGCGTGCCGCCTCGGCCACATCGGCAGTGACTGCCTCTGCCGGTGTGGCGTAGCGCACCTGATTGGTGAGCACAGCCTCGACACCGGCAGCCTCGGCCAAACCCAGCAGCCGTGTGGCCGGGGTGACACTGCCGGGCAGCCCGGGCTCGGCCAGCCAGCACACGATCTCGATGCGCAGCAGATCGGTGCGCCCAATGCCGGCGAATCGCCGCCGCCAGGCGGTGAGCGCATGCCGTGCCTCAGGCAGACGCCTGGCCTCGACGAGTTGCCCGACGTCGCTGTCGGGGCCGAGTAGCACGCTCAGATGTGGGCGTGCGGCGATGATGTCGATCAACGTGTCACGGGGGATGGCCGCGCCCGAGTCTCGCTCAGATGCGGGAGTCGCTGGCATGTGCCTGTTGCGCGGTGCCGACGGGGTGGCATGTGCGGCGCTGATCGCCCGGCACAGTGCGGCGTAGCCACTGCCTGCCGTGCCGCCGTGCGCGAGCAGCACGACTCGCCCGAGCGGTTGCAGGTGCTCGTCGAGCACGGCCAGGTCGGCACCGAGCGCCGGGGCGAGCTCGGCGTCGATGCAGGCCTGCACGTGAGCGCACGCACCGTAGAGCCCGTCGCGGTCGGTGAGCGCGGCGATGCCGGCGTTGGCGTCGGCAGCGGCGGCAACCAGCGCGGCAGGTGTGCTCACCCCGTAGTGTGCCGAGAAGCCGGAGTGCACATGCAAGTGGGTGAACATCAGCGCCAGGCCAGTTGCAGTCGCCACTGGCCGTCGGGCTCACGGGCGAGGTCGTAGGTGAGAAAGTCGTCGCCGGTGCAAGAAGCCTCGACGCGCCACAGCTCGCGGTCGATGCGCTCAAGCACGGCTGCCGTAGGGCCGGTCGCCGGCTGCCACCACGGACGTCGGCGGAAGAAGGCTTGGGGCACCCCGGTGATCTCGTATTCGAAGCGGCGCCACACGAAGCTGCGTGGCTCGCCCTCGGGGGAGAGCACGACGGTGACCGGCTCGTCGATTTTCTCGGGCATGATGGCTCCTTGGGTGCGTGAGGCGGGGCGTCGAACGAGTCGACGATTCGAACATATGTTCGAACGCTGTCAGCCTACGACGTGCCACTGACACCGGCAACACCCGTGCTAGCCTGAAGCCATGAGCTCGCCTGAGCAGCCTTCTACGCAACCTTCCGCAGCATCCCACGATCACACGCATGCGCATGCTCAGCAGACCAATCGCACCCGCCTGGCGATCGCCTTCGCGCTGACGTTCATCGTCTTTCTGGCCCAGGTCACCGGATCGATTCTGACCGGCAGTCTTGCGCTCATCGTCGATACCGTGCACATGCTGACCGACTGCGCTGGGCTCGCCATGGCCCTGCTCGCAGCGCAACTGGTGCGCCGACCAGCGACCGATCGGCATCCTTTCGGGCTGCGCCGTGTCGAGATCATCAGCGCAATGCTGCAGGCGCTGCTGCTGTTCGCGGTGGGGGTCTACGCCATCGTCGAAGGCGTGATGCGCCTGTTCGAGCCAGCGCAGATCACCGGCAATCTGCTGATCGTGTTCGGCGTGATCGGGCTGGCTGCCAACCTGCTCAGCATGCTGGTGCTCACCGCAGGGCGGTCGTCAAGCCTGAACATGCGCGCCGCATTCCTCGAGGTGATCAACGACGCCCTCGGCTCGGTGGCGGTGATCGTCTCGGCCGGCCTGATCTGGGCATTCGGCTGGAACCGGGCTGATGCGGTGGCCGGGCTGATCATTGCGCTGCTCATCCTGCCGCGCACCATCGCACTGTTCCGCAGCGGATTCGGCGTGCTGCTCGAGGGCACGCCCAAAGAGGTCGAGCTCGAACAAGTGCGCGAGCACTTCGAGCAGCTGCCGCACGTGCTCGCCGTGCACGACCTGCACATCACCCGAATCTCGAGTGACCTGTCTGTGCTCACGGCACATGTGGTGGTCGACCACGACAGCATCGACGCAGAGAAACTCGCGAACATTCTGAGCGATCTGCAGCGCTGCGCCGCCGAACATCTGCCGATCGCGATCGAGCACTCGACGTTCCAGATCGAGCCGGCGGGCACGCTCTCGCACGAGCACATGCAGCACTGAGTGCGTGGCGGGAGGCTGTTGCGTGCTCGTTGGTCAGCCGGTGTGCTCGTTGGTCATGAGCGGGGTGTGTTGTGGCAAGCGATGCCCCACACCGCCGAGTGAAGACGCGGGGTACGGGGGCTCGGACAGGCGCATAGTTCTGCCACACCGGCAGTCCCAGCTGGTACAGCCAGTCGGCCATGGCATAGTCGCTCGCGGAATCGCCGACGGTGATCCAGCGTTCGGGCGGCTTGCCGGTACCGAGCAGCAACTCGAGCGCACGAGATGCCCCCAGCGCCTTGCCGCTGTGCACTGACTCGACATCCACGGCGATCACGCCCGCGTCGACTCGGGCACCCGCATTTGGTTGTCGACGAGCACCTGCGACATGCCCGAGGCATTGAGTCTTCCCCACACGCCGCCCTTCTCACACACCGCGGCAAGCCGCACCGGGTCGGCATGCTTCAGCCGATGCTGCACGGCGCCGTCTCGCCGTGATCGGCCAGCTGCGCTGTCGATCAGCCAGTGCTCGCGCAGCCTCGGGGCGATGCGCTCGTCGACGAACTCGACCGACCGCCCTCACCTAGGTCAGTGGCAGAAGACAGCGGACAGGTTTTCACCGCACTGCGCAGGATTTCAGCAGATGTGCCGTGCTGGGGGTGAAACCGTGTGCAGGCGGGTGAAAACGTGCGCACCTGGTGGGCTCAGACGGGATTCAGAACTCCTCGTAGACCGCCGGATCCTGGCCGTTGATGCGCCCATCGGCACGCCCCAGCCCGGTGATCGCGGCGACCTCGTCGGCATCCAGCTCGAAGTCGAAGATCGAGAGATTCTGCACCTGTCGGTCAGCGTGCGCGGCCTTCGGCAGCGGGACCACGCCCAGCTGCGTGTGCCAGCGCAGAATCACCTCGACCGGGGTGCGCCCGTGCGCCTCGGCCACCTGCTGCACCACGGGATCATTGATCACATCGCCGCCACGGCCCACCGGCGACCACGCCTCGGTGAGGATGCCGTGCTCGGCATGCCACGCCCGCTGCTCGGCCTGCGGAAAGTACGGGTGCAGCTCGATCTGGTTGATCGCCGGGGTGACCCCGGTCTCATCGATCAGCCGCTGCAGATGCTCGGGCAGAAAATTACTGACCCCGATGGTGGTCACCAGCCCCTGCCGCTGCGCCTCGATCAGCGCCTGCCACGCCTCGACATAGCGCTCGCGCCCGGGGTTCGGCCAGTGAATGAGATACACATCGAGATGATCGAGCCCGGTGCGATACACCGACTCCTCAATGGTGCGCAGCGCAGCATCGTGGCCATGACGCCGTCCGGGCAGCTTCGAGGTGACCCGCACCTGATCGCGTGGCGCCTCGGCCAGGCGCACCGCTCGACCCACCGCACCCTCGTTCTCGTAGTTGAAGGCCGAATCAATCAGGCGATAGCCGTTGTCGATGGCCCGGGCGATCGCCTCCACGCCCTCGTGACCGTTGAGCCGATAGGTGCCGAACCCCACGGCCGGCACCGACGTGCCGTCGTTCAGCGCATGCTGCGGAATGGAATGCCGACTCACTGGCTGTGCCATGATGACTCCTTGTTCTTCCCCCGGACCACCGGCCCGAACAGCGCCCGAACCGTCGATGCACGGGATGCGCATCACACGAGCAGACTACCCACACCAGTCGTCACCCGCACCCGCGGCCTACACTGGCAGACATGCCCGCTCACCAAAACAGCGCCGACCGACCGCTGCGCATCGCGATGATCTCGGTGCACACCGACCCCTATGGTGAGGCCGGCACCGGCGACGTGGGCGGCATGAACATCGTGATCCGCGAGACCGCCGCACAACTTGCGGCCGCCGGCCACAGCGTCGACGTGTTCACCAGGCGCAGTGCGCACGGACAGCCACAGGTACGCACGCCCAACGAGCGACTGCGCGTGATCGCGCTGACCGCCGGGCCCGAACATCCACTGTCAAAGGGCGAACACGAAACCGTGGTGCCCGCCTTCGCCGAGGCACTGCATGACTACAGCGGCTACGACGTGGTGCATGCGCATCACTGGTACTCAGGCTTGGCAGCCGAACAGTGGGCGCAGGATGCCCGAGCCGCCTTCCTGCAGAGCTTCCACAGCATTGCCGCCCCGGTTGACTCCCCACTCGACGCCGGCGAGCGGCCCGAGGTGCCAGCTCGGCTCGAAGCCGAGCGTCACCTCGCCCGCAGCGCCGATGCCGTGATCACCGTCAGCCGGGCCGAGCGCGACACCGTCGTCAAACGACTCGGTGCCCCCGCCGAGCACGTCATCGTGGTGCACCCCGGCGTTGACATCACCCGATTCCATCCCCGCGATGCGTCGGCCAGCCTCACCCCACGCGAGCTCGTCGCTGCCGCACGCATCGAGCCACTCAAAGGCATCGACCTCGCCATCGAGGCACTTGCCCTGGTGCCCGAAAACGAACGCCCCGATCTGACCGTCGCCGGCGGCGAGAGCAGCCAGGCCGACGGTGAACTCGCAAGGCTGCAGGCGCTCGCCGCCCGACGGGGCATTGCCCGACACGTGCACTTCGTCGGGGCGCTGGGCCGCACCGAACTGGCCGCACGCATGCGCGACGCGCTCGCCGTGGTCGTGCCCTCGCACTCCGAGACCTTCGGGCTGTGCGCACTCGAGGCCTCGGCCAGCGGCGTGCCCGTGATCGCCGCCGCAGCCGGAGGCCTCGGTGAGGCCGTGCTCGACGGCACAACCGGCCAGCTGCTGCACACCAGACGACCCGCCGACTGGGCGAGCGCGATCACCCGGCTGATCGAGCATCCTGCCGACGCCGCCCGCCAAGGAGCAGCAGGCCGAGCCCACGCCGAAACCCAGACCTGGCAGCGCAGCGCCGACGCACTCGCCGCGGCCTACCGCACGGTGATCGACCGTAGAATCGAGTCATGATCGTCACCACGAGGTTGTACCGCGACGGCCGTCTCGAGCGCTCTGACTTCGCCTTCGACGAGGTCTCTGAGCTTCGACGCGACGAGACGGTCACCGTCTGGGTCGATCTGCAAGACCCCGATGACGATACTCTGCACCAGATCGCCCGTGAGCTCGATCTGCATCCGCTCGCGGTCGAAGACGTCATCGCTGAGCACGAGCGAGCCAAGCTCAACCGGTACCCGACCCACCTGTTTCTCACGCTCTACGCGCTGGCTGCGCCCGATGACGAGAACGACGAGCTCGAGCGCAGCGAGATCGACGTGTTTGTCACCCGCAACGTGTTGGTGAGCGTGCGCCGCGGCGAGGGGTTTCCCATCGATGACGCCCATGCGGCCTGGGAGAACCAGCCCGAACTGCTGGCCACTGGAGTGGCCGCCCTGATGTGGGCGATCACCGATGTGGTGGTCGACACGCACTTCGCTACCGTGCAATCGCTCGATGAGCGCATCGAAGGGCTCGAAGACGAACTGTTCGCCGCGCAGCCGAACACCGCGCGCATTCAGCGCAGCGCTTACCGACTGCATAAACACCTGGTGACCCTGCGTCGACTCGCTCTGCCCACCCGCGAGATCGTCAGCGGCATGATCAATCGCACGCAGCCGCCGGTGCCGCAGCCGTTGCTGCCGTATTTCGCTGACGTCTACGACCACACGCTCAGAGTCAGCGACTGGACCGACTCGCTGCGCGATTTGGCCAGCACCATCATCGACACGAACCTGACCAGTCAGGGCAACCGCATGAACCTCGTGATGAAAAAACTCACCAGCTGGGCGGCCATCATCGCAGTGCCCACACTGATCACGGGATTCTTCGGCATGAACGTCGTCTTTCCGCTGATGCAGACCTGGCAGGGTGCTCTGGTCGCCACGGTGCTCATGGTGGCCACCTCAGTGGGCCTCTACGTGCAGTTCAAACGCCGCGACTGGCTCTGAGCACCGCACAGCTTTCTCGTAGACTTGTGCGCATGTCTGTGCACCTCTGGCTCGCGCTGCTCGGTGCCGCCACGCTCGTCAGCCTCACGCCTGGGGCTGGCGCAATCTTCACGATGACCAATGCGATCGCGGTCGGCCGTGCGCGAGCGATCTGGGGCATTCTCGGTCAGCAGGTCGGGCTCATTGCGCTGCTGCTGATCGTCGCATTCGGCGTGGGTGTGCTGGTGGCCAGCTCGCCGCAGACCATGCAGGGCATTCGGCTGGCCGGCGCGGCGTACTTGGTCTATCTGGGTGTGCGACAGTTCTGGCTGGCCGGGCGACCGGCAGCTGCAGCGGTTGACGCCGAGGCCACGCAGGATGCCCGACTCGAGCGATATCTTCGGCCTGCGGCGATGTTCAACCGGGGCGTTTGGGTGAATTTCTTCAATCCCAAGGCGATCGTGTTCTTCCTCGCCTTCATTCCGCAGTTCATCGATCTGTCGCGGCCGGCCGTGCCGCAGTATGCGGTCGCGATCGCGACTATTGTCGCGGTGGACATCTGCGTGATGTGGCTGGGGTTCGCGCAGGCCGCCCATGCGCTGGGCCGCTTCGCTCGCAACGCCAACGGGCAGCGCACGATGAACCGCGTGTTCGGTGTGCTCTACGTGCTGGTGGGTGTGGGGCTTGCCCTGTTGCACTGAACTGTGCGGTGGGTCACCAGCCCAGCAGGTTGGCCTTGGCGATCGCCTCGGACCGCCCGTCGGCGCCTAACTTCGCGTAGAGCGAGCGCACCTGAGACTTCACCGTGTTTGGCGACACATAGAGCTTTGCGGCAATCTCTGAATACGAGAGCCCTGCGCGCAGGCCCTCGAGTACCTGCAGTTCGCGTTGACTCGGCTCACCGTGCCGCTGAGGCGAGGCGAGCAGATACAGGCCCTGAGCCTCTGCCTGGCGTAGCCAGGCGAGTGCCTGGGCATCACGAGGGTCGGGCGTGGTCTGGTTTTCGATCAGGCAGATGAGCGCTGCCACATCGGTCGGAGCCGTCATGACAAACAGCATCGGCACCGTGGTGGCTGGCTGCAGATCGACCAGACGGTGCAGATGCGTCACAGCCTGCTGCGCCTGGCCGAGGCGTGCACTGGCCGCGGCGCTCAGCAGCTCCCACACCCACTGCGATCGCGGGGCAAAGCGCTCTGTTCCGGGTTGACGGGCGCTGGCGAGTGCGGCATGTGCCTCGGCGTCGGCGCCAGTGGCGAGATACACGAGTGCTTGGGCAACGATGCGCGCAGGGCTCGGTCGATCGGCTGCTCGCTCGTTCAGCAGCGCCTGCGCCTGCGAGGTGCGGCGCAATGCAGTTAAGGCGACGACTTCAACAAACAGCAGGCGTTGTGACACCAGGTCGGGAGCGACGAGCTCTTGGGCGACTCGATGCTGTCGGGCCAGTTCGAGGGCGAGCTCTGGGTCTCTATTGAGTAGCAGGAGGGCACGGATGACCGCGTGCTCGGTGCTGGCCGGCCCGGGCAGCGGTTCATCGGCGTGGGCATCGAGCAGGGCGCCCGCCTCGACGAAGCGGCCCGCGTCCATCAGCATCCAACACTGCCCAACCCGCTGAAACGCGGTGTTGAGCGCAGTGATCGAACCACCTTCAGAGACCTCGACACTTGGCTGGGCGGCTGGGTCTGCGGAAAGTGACTGGGGGAGCGCAGCGGCTGCAATGATCATCTGCTCAGCCGATCGGGCGAGCGCCAGTGCATCTGCGGGAATCGCCGCCGGCGAGCGGTGCAGCACCCCTTGGCACACATGATGCGCTTCAGAGAGGTCACCGGTACACAGCAGCGAAAAGGCGCGCAGCAGCAGCCACCACGTGTGAGTGAAGCGCACCATCGCTGGGGAGTCGGTGGTCGATTTCGGTGCTGGTGTCGTCTCAGCGGCCAGGCGAGAAGCGGTGGCGAGGTCTCCGTCGAGAAGGGCCAGGGCAAGGGCGGTGATCTCGACCAGAGCGGCAAACCCTGAGCCGGGGGCGACGGCGTCGTTGTTGGCCGCCGCGCGCAATTGCGCAACCAGTGGCGATGTTTGCCGGGGATCGACGTCGTACAGCACGTCCGAGATGAGTCGCAGCAGCGCGAAATGGGGGTGCTCTGCGGCAGAAATCTCGGTGATGCTGCTGGCACGCAGTTCACGAAGCAGTCTGGCAGAGGAGACGATTTCTAAGAGGTGTTCAGCACACGCGCTCTCTAACAGCTCGGCAGACTGCAGGTGGAGCAACAGGTCGATGGCCTCTTCGGTAAACCCGTGTGTGGCCAGCTGTCGGGCGTACCGATTGATCAGCTGTGCGTCAACGGGTGGCATCTGCAGGCCTCTGGCGATGCTCGCGAAGGTCTGCCGCACTTGCCCCCGCCAGCGATAGACCGGTTCGCCGTCGAGCAGTTCACGCAGGATTTCGACCATGGGGCCGTCGAGCAGTCTGTTCAGGTGTGTCTCGCGGTGCGCGTCAGGGTCGAGTGCAGCGAGCATTGATCGAGTGAAGGCGGGCATCGCTGAGCAACGGGCCATGAGACCTGCGAAGCCGATGCCAGAACCGTTGTCGAGACGAAGATCGGGGAGCGTGCGCGAAGCGATGCGCGCGATCATGGCTCCGATCCAGGCGGTCGCCTCGGCATCGCCGACATAGGGCCGTGCGCCGAGCAGATCGGCGCAAAGTGCAAGAGTCAGGGGATGCCCCACCGAAATCTGCCAGCAGCGTTCGGCCTGCTCGCCGACCCCGACGGTCACACAAAGCTGCTCAACCTCGGCGCGAGTGTAGAAGAGGTCGTGTTCGGCGACGGAGGTGAACGAGACGTGCGCGTCAGTGCAGCTCTGCTGCAGTGCGGCGTCGTCGACTGTGGTGACGAGCAGTCGAAGTTGCGGCCAGCGCTGCACAGCGGTGACCAGTGCCTGTGGGCCGACTGCGTCAGTGAGCCACTGCAAATCTTCGATGACGACGGTCACCGCAGGAAGTTCGTTGAACAGCTCGTCAAAGACGGCCTCGAGCTGCTCTGGCGGAAGCGCACCATGGCGCTGCAGCTGACGGAGCACTGCTGGATCGTGCAACCTGCCCTGCTCGGCCGCTGCGCTCAGCAGCAGTTCGGCGAGCCCGGCTACGGTGGTGTGCCTCGGCCCCAGATGCACGCGCAACATGCAAGCGGAGTCGTCTGACTGTAGTGCGGCGTCGATGAGATGATGTTTGGCCGAGCCCACCACGCCGGTCACCATGCGCACCGGAGCCGGTAACAGCAGCCGGCGCAGCGCAGCGGCTCGAATCATCGTGGAGTCATGCGCGGCTGTGAGCAGCGCATCGGCACGGGGCGGCAGTGGCACCACCTGCGCCGGTTCGCCGATATACCCCATGATCACCCCTGATCTCCGATGTCTGCAGTGCGCCGATGCCGAAACCCACTCTAAAGGAGATCTGACTGCTGCCTGCGAGCCACCCCGATAGACTGCACGCATGCGTGACTCGAACATCAGCGGCACCCACCGGGCGGCAACATCTGCCTCGTTCTCGACCCGTGCGAAGGCCATTTTGCTTGTCATGCTGCTCATGGTTGTTGTGCTGCTCGCACCTGCAGTGGGCCTGAGCTCAGCCCCGGCAGCAGCCGCCTCCACCGACGACTTCACCTTCGCGAAGTTCAGCGCCCAATACACCCTGACCCGAGACGATGAGGGCACCGCGCACCTGCAGGTGACCGAGACACTGGTGGCGGAGTTTCCGGCCTATAAACAGAACAAGGGCATCACTCGAGATCTCAACACCGATTACGACGGTGTGCCGCTCAACCCTCAGGTGCTCTCGGTGACTGACGCGCAGGGAATGGAGATTCCCTACTGGACCGAAGACGGTGATGGCGCCATCCGCGTGCTCACTGGCACTGACGACTATGTGACCGGTGAGCAGACCTACATGATCACCTACACTCTCGACAATGTGGTGCGGCACTTCGACGACACCGACACCGACGAGTTCTACTGGGATGTCAATGGCACCGGCTGGGCCCAGTCGTTCGGCACAGTCGAGGCCTCGCTGGTGGTCGATGATGAGCTGGTGGCCTCATTGAACAATGAGTCATCATGTTATGTCGGTGCTGAGAGGGCCACCACGCGCTGTGTGATCACCGAGACCGACGGGGCCTTCAGAGCCAGCGCATCCCGCATCGCTGCCAATCAGACCATGACGATCGCAGTGGGCTTCGACAGCGGCACATTTGTCATTCCCGAGGTGCCTTCGCGCTCATGGTGGGCCACCTGGCTGCCCGCTGGTGGCGCTCTGGCGGCCGTGGCTGCGGCAGTTGCGACGTTGATCGTTCGGGATCGGCGCTGGCGAAATGCGCCGGGTCGGGGTGTCATCGTGCCCGAGTACCTGCCACCTGCCGGGCTCACCGTTCTCGAGGGTGCTGATCTGGTGGGGCAGCCCGCGACATCGTTTGCTGCACAGGTTGTCGATCTTGCCGTCAGGCGGGCCGTGCGCATCGTCGATACCAGCGAGCCATCGCGAGGCGGACTATTCGGACTGAGCCAGAAGCAGTCGTTCAGCGTGGAGTTCGTCTCCGACGCGGCGGTGACTCCGCCCGAGCGATGGTTTCTGCAGATCATTTTCGGTGTTGCCCTTTACCCGGGTCAGCGGGTTCAGTTGCGCACTCCGAGTAGCACCCGTGCCAAGGCCTTCGCAGACCTGGTCTCTCAGACGAGTGCGGCCATGAAGGCACGCGGCTTCAGAGAAAAGGCGCCACGGGCGATGCCAAATTGGCTACGCTGGACGGCCGGGATCCTCAGTGTGTTGACCGGCGGTTTTGTGGTCATTATCGCGGGGCGATTCGATATCGTCTCAGGATGGACCGTCGGAGCCCTGATCGCAGCTATCTGGGCCTTCGGAGCCATGCTGTACTCACTGCGTCGACCCGAGACCTTGACTCAGCCGGGTGCGATGCAGGCGGAGTACATCCTAGGGCTGCGCATGTACATGGAACTTGCCGAGCGAGATCGCTTCGCGATGCTGCAAAGCGCGTCTGGTGCGCAGCGAGTCGTCGGGCCAAACGGCGCGACTGACGTGGTGCATCTCTATGAGCGTCTGCTGCCATGGGCAGTGCTCTGGGGCATCGAAGAGAGCTGGGGTAATCAGCTGTCCATCGCATATCAGCAGAGCCAGAGCCAACCTTCTTGGTATTCGTCGCCGTTCGGTTTCAACGCGGTGCTGCTGGGCTCGCAGTTGCATGCGTTCAGCAACGCCGCGACGACCGCCTCCACATCACCGGTGTCAAGCGGCGGCGGAAGCTTCTCTGGCGGTGCTGGCGGCGGCGGATTCGCCGGCGGGGGAGGCGGAGGAGGCGGTGGCGGCGGGCGCTGACCCGGCCGCACACCGCCACGGCTCACTCGGCGAAAAGCAGCAGGGCATCGCCTTGGCCGCCGCCGCCGCACACACCGATCAGGCCGGCATGCGGTGCACCGTCGGTGCTCAGCCGCTGCAGCTGCCGGGTTGTGGTGAGGGCAAGCCGGGCGCCTGAGGCGCCGATGGGATGCCCGATCGCGATAGCACCACCCAGTGCGTTGATCCGCTCGACGGGTATTGAGAGCGCGTCTGCGGTAGCCACCACAACGGCGGCAAACGCCTCGTTGACCTCGACTACCTCGACCTCGGTGACTGCCACACCCGCCCGTTCGGCGGCCAGTCGCATGGCCTGACTGGGCTTGTCGAGCAGACCGGTGTCTGGGCCGGCGATCTGCGCCCAGCCACCGATGCGTGCCTGAACGGTGAGCCCGAGGGCTTCGGCGTGCGCACGTGTGGTGACGATCACCGCTGCGGCGCCGTCGGTCAGGGGTGACGCATTGCCGGCCGTGATGGTGCCATCGGCAGCGAAGGCTGGGCGCAATCGGCCGAGCGAGTCGACGCTTGAATCGGGGCGAACGCCCTCATCAGCGTCGAGCACGACCTCGGTGCGGCGAGAGCGCACGGTCACCGGCGCAATCTCGCTGGCTAGTGACCCGTCTGCCTGCGCAGCGGCCGCACGCTGATGTGAGCGCTGTGCCACGGCATCCTGCGCCTGACGGCCGATGCCAGCAGCTGCCGCGTCACGGTCGGTGACCACACCCATGCTCTCGCCGCTGAAGGCGTCGACCAACCCGTCGAGCTCGGCCGCATCGGGCGCGGTGGCGGCGCCAAAACGCAGCCCGGTGCGTGCACCCGGCAGCAGGTACGGGGCGTTGGTCATCGACTCCTGGCCGGCGGCGACCACGAGAGTGGCCTCGCCCAGGCGCAGATGCCGGGCCGCGTCGATCACCGCAGCCAGCCCTGACAGGCAGACGCGGTTGATCGTGGTGGCAGACACGGTCAGCGGGATGCCCGCAGCGACCGCCGTCTGACGCGCCGGATTCTGCCGGGCACCGGCCTGCAGCACCTGCCCGACGATCACCTCGTCGACAGCGGTCGGCTCAACGCCGGCGTCGCTCAGCGCGGCCCGCACGGCATGCGCGCCGAGCTCGACTGCACTCAGCGAGGCCAGCTGACCTCCGATGCGCCCCTGTGGGGTGCGGGCGCCGCCGACGATCACAATGTCGTCGGGGCGAGGCTGATGTGATTCGACGCTCACCGAACTCACCGTCCGCTGAAGGCCGAGTGACCCGTGATGTCGCGGCCGACGAGCAGTGCCTGAATGGTCTCGGTGCCCTCGTAGGTGTGCAGCGACTCGATGTCGGCGAAGTGCCGCATCACGCCATATTCGAGAAGAATGCCGTTGCCGCCGAGCAAGTCGCGGGCGTTGGCAGCGATGCTCCGCGCGCCTCGTGTCGCCACCCACTTGGCCAGCGATGCCTGCTGCGGACGAAGCGTGCCGGCCTCTTCATACTCGACCAGCGTGCGCAGGTGCAGCTGGATGGTGGTCAGCTCGGCGAGCATCTCGGTCAAACGCTCCTGCACGATCTGGAAGTGGCCAAGGGGGCGACCGAACTGCACGCGCTGGGCGGCATACTGCACGGCGATCTCATAGACGGCCTGGGCATGACCGAGCGCGGCCCAGGCGATGCCCAGGCGGGTGGCAGCCAGCACCTTGTTGGTGTCTTTGAACGAGTTGGCGCCGGGCAGCACCGCGTCGGCGGGCACGCGCACGTCGGTGTAGGTGATCTGCGCCTGATGGATGGCCCGCAGCGACCCCTTGCCGGTGATCGTCTCAGCGTGGTAACCCGGTGTGTTCTGTGGCACGAGGAACGCACGAACGTTGCCCTGCTCGTCTCGAGCCCAGGTCACGGTGATGTCACCGACCGAGCCGTTGCCGATCCACTTCTTGTGACCGTTGATGACCCATTCGTCGCCGTCGCGCACCGCCGTGGTGGCCAGGCCCACGGAGTCGGAGCCGTGATCGGGTTCGGTCAGTGCGAAGGCGCCGAGCTTCTCGCCGCGGGCGAGCGGCACCAGCCACTCGGCCTTCTGCTCGTCGCTGCCGAAGAAGGCGATGGTGCGCAGCGCCAGACCGCCCTGCACCGCGATGACCGTGCCGAGCGAACCGTCAGCACGAGAGACCTCGGCGGTGACCAGACCGGCGGCCAGTTTCGACTGCGGGGTGAGGCCAGGGCCCTCGACGCCATCGGTCAGCAAGTCGAGCTCGCCCAGTCGGCGAGCGTATTGCAGACGGTACTCGGCCTTGTCCCAGGCGTCGTCGATCTCGGGCAGCACCTCCTCGCTGAACTGACGGGCCCGGTCGAGGAAGGCCCGGTCGGCGGCCGGGATGTCGGCGAACACAGCGTAGTAATCGGTGTCGAGCGGTTTGAGCACGTCGTACTCGGTCACGGTCGACACTGGTGCGGCAGGGGTGGTTGGGTTGGTGATGGTCATGGTCACTCTGCTTTCGAATCGGTGGTGGATGTGGTGCGGTCGCCGGGTACATTGGCGATGCCGTCGGCGAGGAGGAAGTCTCCAGTGGCGAGCACACTCGCCCCGCTGCGGTCGAGCAGGGGAATGATGCCGCCGATGTGGCGGGGGTAGTTGGCGCCGAGGATCATCGCAGCATCGATGTCTTCGGTGTGTGCCGCGGTGCCGTCGGCGAGGAGGCGCGAAACTTCATCAGCCAGACCGGTCAGCAGCAGCGTGCGCGCCTGATCTGCTGTCACCGAGGTTGCATCGAGGCCGGGAGCCTGCGCCAGCGACGGATGCTCACCGGCACGCGCAGCGTCGATGGCGGCCTGCGCAACAGCGGTTACCGATCCATCCTTTTCGAGATAGCGCAGTCTTGGCTGACCGGGGTGTTGCTGCGCCACGAGAGCGTTGAGACTGGCGCTGACCGGAAAACGCTCAGGCCAGTGGTCGTGGAGGGTCTCGAAGATGTGCAGCTGCACGGCGTGACCCACGTAGTCGAGCAGGGTCAGTGGAGTCATCGGCAGGCCGTCGCTGGTCAACGCGTTGTCGACGGTGGGCACGTCAGCCCCGGAGTCGATCAGCGTGAGCACATCAGCGAACAGGCGCGAAAGCAGGCGATTAACCAAGAAGGCCGGATGATCACCGACGACGATGCCGGTCTTGTCCAGGCCCTTCGCCAGTGCTCGAGCAGTGTCGGCAGTGGCCTCCGATGTGCGCTCGGTGAAGATGAGCTCGACCAAGGGCAACACGGCCACCGGGTTGAAGAAGTGGAAGCCGACCAGACGCTCGGGGCGCTCGAGGGCCTGTGCCTGCTCGCTGACCAGCAGTGAAGAGGTGTTGGTCAGCAGCACGGCGTCTGGGGCGACCACGGCCTCAACCTCACGCCAGACCTGGCGCTTGACCTCGAGGTCTTCGAACACGGCTTCAATGACGATCTCGCTATCAGCCAGATCGGCTTTTGACGCCGAAGCCGTGATGCGGGCAGCCAAGTCAGCCCGGGCATCCGCAGTCAGGCTGCCGCGTCGCTCGGCGGCCTCGAGCAGGGAGTTCACGCGCTCTTGGGCGGCTGCAGCACGGGCTTCGTCGACCTCGGCGATACGCACCCGAGCCCCGAGCTTGGTGGCGAAGACCACGGCGAGCTGTGTGGCCATGAGCCCACCGCCGACGACGCCCACTTCGGTGATCGGCGGGGTCCTGGTACCAGGGCGAGCTCGCTTGGTCACACTCTGCAGCGCAAAGAAAGCGTAAATGCTGGCCCGAGCCTCGTCAGTCAGCAGCAGATCGGCGAAGGTCTCGATGGTGTAGGCCTCGGCGACCTGGTGCTCGCCCGAACCGAATCGAGCCAGGCGGTCGGTAGTGCGGTCGGCGAAGGCCGGGCGATCTTCGCCGCGGTCGGAACGGGCGATGAGTTCGAGCACCGCCTCCACCTGAGAAAGCGGTGTGGGAATGCGTTTGGCGACTCGTGCTCGCACCTGCTCGGGATCGAACGGTGTGGGCACTTGAGCGGCCGCGGCCGGGGATTCGCGGCCGTCGAGCACTCGAGCAGCCCAGTCGAGACCGGCGCTGACGAAGTTGTCAGTGGGCAGCACCGCGTCGACCAACCCGATGCGCAGCGCGCGAGCCGCATTCGCACTGCGATTGGCGATGGAGTCGAGCACTGCGGTGGCGGCGGTCTGTTCGGGCCCAACCACATCGTTGAGCAGTGTGACGCCACCCCAACCTGGGATGAGACCGAGGTTCACTTCGGGTAGGCCGATGGCAGAGACGGAGTCTGCAGCGACACGGTAGTCGGTGCGCAGAGCGAATTCGTAACCGCCGCCGAGTGCGGCGCCGTTGATCAGCGAAAAGGTGGGCACCGGCAGTGCAGAGATGCCTGCGAACGCTCGATATGCCCGAGCTGCAGTCTCGATCGCGTCTTCGCGTTCGGTGACGTGGAGAAAGTCTTTGAGATCGGCACCGGCGCCGAAAACGCGGCCCGCCGCGGTGAATGCGATCGCGTCGATGCCCGTGACATCAAGGCTCGAGACGAACGTGTCGAGCATGTCGATCGCGCTGGGAGTCCAGACGAGAATGCCTGAGGCAGGTGTGATGACGATCAGCAGGATGCGTCGGTCACCTCGCGTCTCGACTGCGGTTTCAAAGGTGAGATCTGGAGAGTAAGCGGTGTGAGAGTCGGCCCCGAGGGTCATCGTCATCCTTTCGTGCAGCACTGAGCGAATGACGATATTCTTGCGTGAGACTCAGTCTCATTGCAAGTGCGACACGGAATCAGATACGATCAAGTGAGCGGTGGCGGTTACTCGGGGGAGGCCGCTACCGCTTCTTCATCACAGCGGGCGTGCCTGCTCTTCCAAGGCCTGGCGCACCAGCTCACGTACCGTGGCAAAAGGGGTCTCTGGTGAGAACACCGCCACCACTGAGCTGCCCGTCGGCTGTGGATGCAGCTGGTCTGAGCTCTGACGCAAGATCTGCAGCTCTCGTCGCAGCGTCTCGACGGTGATGGTCTGATCGCTGCGGATCAGTTCACGCAGCACGTAGTTGTGCGTGGCGGCGACGACATCAGCGAACTGCACGGCTTCGATCGGGCGAATGCCAGGTAGCTGACGGCGGAGGTAGGCCGCGAACAGCTTTTCGTAGCGGGTGACGGTCACGATCTCACGATCGCGTAACTTCGTCGTCGCACGCACGATGCGATCGCGGGTGCGAATGCTGCTGAGGCGTGAAATGAAGTGATTGAACACCAGCTCGGCTGCCTCGATCACGTCATCGCGTGCATCAGTGCTCTCGACCTCACCGGTGATGCGCTGCTCAAAGAAGTCATCGACCATGCGAAGCACCTCGTCGTGGTCGGCGAAGATCACGTCGTCTTTGCTGCCGAACTGTCGAAAAAAGGTGCTGCGAGATATCTTGGCCGCGCGGGCGATGTCGGCAGCGCTCACCTCGTCGTAGCCTCGTGCAGTGAACAGGGCCAAGGCGATGTCGGCGATCTCGACGCGGCTGAGTGAAGGTGTGACCATGGCGATGACGCTAGCAGAATGTTGTTTCACCGAATGACAACGGCGTGGCACTCGGTACCGAATTGTATGCGACGCAGTGTCGTATTTCATTTCCATGGCGTTACAACGTGTGCCTACGATGCGCAGCATGAGCCTTTCACACACCTCATCAGTCTCTGATACACAGTCGCAGAATGATCGCGTCCTTGGCCCACGCTTTCGGGAGAAAATCACGTCGGCAAAAGCAGCAGCGCGACTGGTACAGCCCGCGGCGACGGTTGGCCTCTCTGGCTTCGGCGGTGCCAACCACCCGAAAGCCGTACCTCCGGCGATCGCACGTCTGGCCGATGAGCAGCGAGCTCGCGAGGGCCACCACGACTACCGACTCGGCCTGCTGACCGGCGCATCCACCGCACGTGGTGCCGACGGCGTACTGGCCGATGCCGGTGCCATCGCATGGCGCGTGCCGTACAACGCCGATGCCGAGCTGCGGCGCCAGATCAACGACCTCGAGGTCGACTATGTCGAGGTGCATTTGTCGCGCTTGGCCCAGCAGGTGCGTGAGGGCTATTTCGGTCGGATGCATACGGCCATCGTCGAGGTCGCTGGAATCACCGCTGACGGAGAACTGATCCCGGGCAGTTCGCTGGGCAACAACCAGGCCTGGCTTGACGAGGCCGATCAGGTGATTCTCGAGGTCAACTCGTGGCAGCCCATTGAGCTAGACGGCGCGCACGATGTCTACCAGAACCTGGGTCTGCCACTCAACGGCACGCCCATCCCGCTGAAGCATGTCAATCAGCACATTGGCAGCCCGCACCTGCACGTGCCGATTGAGAAGGTCGTCGCGGTTGTGCTGACCGATCTGCCCGACGAATCACCGGCGTTCACCGACCCAGATGCCGACAGCCGCGCCATGGCCGGCATTATTCTCGACTTCTTCGAGCACGAGGTCAAAGCCGGGCGCATGCCGGCCGACACGCTGCTGCCGCTGCAATCCGGCGTGGGCAACGTGGCCAATGCCGTGTTGGCGAGCCTGGCCACCTCTCAGTATCGCGGGCTGAACTGCTACAGCGAGTTGATTCAAGACGGCATGATCGATCTGATCGACTCGGGTGTGGTCGGGTTTGCCTCGGCCACCGCCCTGGCCCTGAGCCCGGCAAAGTTCGAGCAGGTCAAGAAGAACATCGGGTTCTACCGCGATCACATCGTGCTGCGCCCGCAAGAGATCAGCAACAATCCCGAGCTCATTCGTCGCCTCGGCGTGGTGGCGATGAACAGCATGGTTGAAGCTGACATCTACGGCAACGTCAACTCGACACATGTCAACGGCACGCGAGTGGTCAACGGCCTGGGCGGCTCCGGCGACTACGGGCGCAACGGCTACCTCTCGGTGTTCATGAGCCCATCGACCGCCAAGGGCGGCGCGATCTCGAAGATCGTGCCCTTTGCTGCGCATATCGACCATACGGAGCACGACACTCAGGTGCTGGTCACCGAGCGGGGCCTCGCCGATTTGCGAGGGCTTTCACCGGTGCGGCGCGCCCGCACGATCATCGACAATGTGGCGCATCCTGACTACCAAGGCGCACTGAACGACTACCTCGAACGAGCTCGCGCCAAGGGTGGGCACGTGCCGCATCTGTTCGACGAGGCGTTCGAATGGTATGCCCGCTTCGAGCGCACAGGGTCGATGCTGCCCCAGTGACGTCGGTCGGCGGGCAACATGCTTGCAACACTTCACCGCGTACACTCTTCGATGGTCGCAACCACGGCCCGCATCTTTGAAGAGTGACAGGAGCCCCCACATGTCATCGACATTCCGCTGGAAACTGCATGGCGACGGAGTACATATCGAACCCGGCGAGGCGGTGGCCCCTGACGAGCGGCTGACTTGGCCGCGCACCATCGGCATCGGCACGCAGCATGTGGTGGCTATGTTCGGCTCGACTTTTTTGGTGCCGCTGCTGACTGGGTTTCCACCGGCCACCACGCTGCTGTTCTCCGGGCTCGGCACGATCCTCTTTCTGCTGATCACGCGCAACCGCATCCCCAGCTACTTGGGGTCAAGCTTCGCGTTCATCGCGCCGATCGCGGCCGCCACTAGTGACTACGGCTATGCCGGAGCACTCGGAGGTGTGGTCATGGCCGGTGTCACGCTGTTCTTGATTGGTGTGCTGGTGCAGGCCGTCGGCGTGCGCTGGATCGAGGTGCTGATGCCACCGGTGGTCACCGGCGCCATTGTGGCGCTGATCGGCCTGAATCTGGCGCCGAGTGCCAAGACCAACTTCATGGCGGGCCCAGTCACCGCACTGGTCACCCTGGTGGCCATCGTGCTGTGGGGTGTGCTGTTCAAAGGGTTCATCGGCCGCCTGTCGATTCTGTTCGGTGTGATCATCGGCTATGTCGTGGCCGCGCTGCGCGGCGAGATCGATTACTCGAGCATCAGCGAGGCTGCTTGGTTCGGGCTGCCGCACCTGCAGACCCCGACCTTCCATCTGGCCACGGTGGGCCTGTTTGTGCCGGTCGTGTTCGTGCTCATCGCTGAGAACATCGGGCATGTGCGCTCAGTGGGGCTGATGGTCAATCGCAACCTCGATGAGAACATCGGGCGCACCCTGATGTCTGACGGCCTGGCCACCACACTGGCCGGCTTCGGCGGCGGCTCTGGCACCACCACATATGCCGAGAACATCGGTGTGATGGCCTCCACGAAGGTGTACTCCACCGCGGCCTATTGGGTGGCTGGCATTGTGGCCATCGGGCTGAGCCTGTTTCCGAAGTTCGGCGCGGCCATCGCCACGGTTCCGGCTGGCGTGCTGGGCGGTGCCGGAGTGGTGCTCTACGGAATGATCGGTGTGCTTGGTGTGCGCATCTGGGTCGAGAACAAGGTCGATTTCTCGAAGTCGATCAACCTGACCACCGCAGCGGTCTCGCTGATCATTGCGATCGCCGACTTCACTTGGCAGTGGGGGCAGCTCAGCTTCGGCGGGATCGCCTTGGGCACGTTTGCGGCCATCGCGGTCTATCACGTGATGCGTGGTGTCTCGGGCCTGCGCGGTGGCCGCGCGGTCACTCCGGTGACGCCGGGCAGCACCGAGCGCGCCGACGAGTCGCACTGAACGGGGCGGTAGGCTGAGAACATGCGTCTGATCACCCCTGAACACCCCCTGATCGATCACAAGCTCACCGTTCTTCGTAACCGTGACACCCCGCAGCCGGTCTTTCGGCAGCTGGTCGAAGAACTGATGACGCTGTTGGCCTATGAAGCCACCCGCGATATCGCCGTCGAACCAGTGCAGGTCGAGACCCCGGTGGCAACTACTGTGGGTACACGACTGAAGGCTCCGCTGCCGCTGGTGGTGCCCATCCTGCGTGCTGGGCTCGGCATGCTCGAAGGCATGACCAAGCTGCTGCCCACCGCAGAGGTCGGGTTCTTGGGCATGGTGCGCGACGAGCAGACGCTGCAGCCGACCACGTACGCGAAACGACTGCCCGACGATCTCAGCGATCGGGCCTGCTATGTGCTCGACCCTATGCTCGCCACCGGCGGATCGATCATTGGAGCCATCGACTACCTGTTCGAGCAGGGGGCCAAATCGGTCACGGCCATCAGCATCCTTGCCGCACCGCAGGGGCTGCAGGCGGTCACCGATCACTTCGCCGATCGCGATGTCACAGTTGTCGTGGGGTCGGTCGACGAAGGGCTGAACGAAAAGAGTTATATCGTGCCGGGTCTCGGCGACGCGGGCGATCGGCTGTACGGCACCGTCGACTGATCTCGGTCGGGGAGTGCACCCGTGATCGAGTATGTTTGAGGGTGGAGAAATACCCGGGGTCTTTCGCTCTTCGAAAGACCGGAGCATCTGATCAAGGGAGACAGTACATCCATGGCGAAGATCATCTACACGCACACCGACGAGGCGCCACTACTGGCGACGTATTCGTTCCTGCCGATTCTGCAGGGCTTCGCATCGTCGGCCGACATCGACATCGAGACGCGTGACATCTCGCTGGCCGGGCGCATTCTGGCCGCGTTCAGCGATCAGCTGCCCGAAGATCAGCGTGCCGATGACGCGCTGGCCGAGCTGGGCGCGCTGGCCAAAACCCCCGAGGCGAACATTCTGAAGCTGCCGAATATTTCTGCATCGGTGCCGCAGATCAAGGCCGCCGTTGCCGAGCTGCAGGCCAAGGGCTTCGCAGTTCCCGACTATGTTGACGAGCCGTCGACCGATGCCGAGCGCGATGCGCGTGCCCGCTACGACAAGGTCAAGGGCTCTGCGGTCAACCCCGTGCTGCGTGAAGGCAACTCTGACCGCCGTGTGCCGGCGGCTGTCAAGAACTACGCGCGCAAGCATCCGCATAGCGTGGGCGAGTGGAGCAACCAGTCGAAGACGAGCGTCGCCACCATGCAGTCCGGTGACTTCCGCCGCAATGAGAAGTCGATCGTGCTGCCCGCCGCTGACACGCTCAAGATTCAGCATGTGGCCGCAGACGGCACCGTGACGGTGCTCAAAGAGTCGCTGCCGGTGCTCGAGGGTGAAGTCTTCGACGGCACGTTCCTGAGCGCAGCGGCGCTCGACGAGTTCCTGCGCGAGCAGGTGCAGGCGGCTAAAGAGAGCGGCGTGATCTTCTCGGTGCACCTGAAGGCCACCATGATGAAGGTCTCCGACCCAGTGATCTTCGGTCACGTGGTGCGCGCGTTCTTCCCCGACCTGTTCGCTGAGTACGGCGACGCTCTCGATGCCGCTGGTCTGAGCGCCAACAACGGCCTGGCTGCGATCGTCAACGGCATCGATGAGCTGCCTGAAGACATCCGTGACGGGGTGCGCGCTGCCATCAAGAAGGGCTTCGACAACGGGCCTCGCCTGTCAGCTGTCAACTCCGACAAGGGCATCAGCAACCTGCACGTGCCCTCTGACGTGATCATCGACGCTTCGCTGCCCGCGCTGATCCGCAACGGTGGTCGTCTGTGGGATATGAACGGTGTTGAAGACGATACCCTTGCAGTGGTGCCCGACAGCTCGTACGCGGGTGTCTATCAGGCCACCGTTGAAGATGCGATCGCCAATGGCAAGTTCGACCCCACCACGGTGGGCACCGTGCCGAACGTCGGCCTGATGGCTAAGAAGGCCGAAGAGTACGGCAGCCACGACAAGACGTTCGTGGTGCCCTCAGACGGCAAGGTGCAGGTGCTCAACGCAGCCGGCGATGTCGTGATCGAGCACGACGTGCAGACCGGTGACATCTGGCGCGGTGGTCAGACGAAAGACGAGCCCATCCGTGATTGGGTCAAGCTCGCGGTCATACGTGCACGTCTGTCGAACACCCCAGCGGTGTTCTGGCTCGATGACTCGCGCGCGCACGATCGCAACCTGATCGCCAAGGTGCAGCAGTACCTGCCCGAGCACGATGTCGAGGGGCTCGACATCCGCATTCTTTCGCCGATCGAGGCCACCAAGTTCACGCTCAAGCGGTTCCGCGCCGGCGAAGACACCATCTCGGTCACCGGCAACGTGCTGCGCGACTACCTCACCGACCTGTTCCCGATCCTCGAGGTGGGCACCAGCGCCAAGACCCTCTCGGTCGTTCCGCTGCTGGCCGGCGGCGGCCTGTTCGAGACCGGTTCGGGCGGCTCGGCTCCCAAGCATGTGCAGCAGTTCCTCGAAGAGAACCACCTGCGCTGGGACAGCCTGGGCGAGTACCTGGCCATCGGTGAGAGCCTGCGTTTCTACGCTCGCACCACCGACAACAAGCGTGCCGAGGTGCTGGGCGATGCCCTCGACAAGGCCACGGAGCGCTACCTCGACGAAGACAAGTCGCCGTCGCGCAAGGCCGGCGAGATCGACGATCGCGGCAGCCACTACTACGTCGCCGCATACTGGGCCGACGAGCTGGCCAAGCAGACCGCCGACGCCGAGCTGCAGCAGCAGTTCGCGCCCGTGGCACAGGCTCTGGCCGAGCGCGAACAGCAGATCACGAGCGACCTGCTGGGCGTACAGGGCAAGCCGGTCGACATCGGCGGTTACTACCGCCCCGATGACGGGCTGGCTGCCGCCGCTCTGCGCCCGTCACAGGCCTTCAACGAGGTCATCGACGGCCTGCTGAAGTAGCCGAACCCACGCAGAGGCCTGCGTCGACGCCGAGTGCGTTGCCGCAGGCCTTTGTGCTGCCACTTCCAACCCGCATATTTTCCCAGCATGTGTGATCGCTGGTCGGGGTTAGCCGCGTGCTCGTTGGTCAGGGGGTGTGCTCGTTGGTCACGGCAGGTGTTGTGGTGGCAAGTGGCGGTACGTGGTGACCAATGAGCGCGCGGGGTGGAGTTTGCAGTGGTGCGTAGCAGCACCTGGTGAACAGTGAACGCGCAGGCCACTCTCCGCCAGTTGTCTGAGAAAAACGCGGGAGCCTCCATGCGGATGTCTCATTCTGGAACAGTCGGAGAACTCATCGTATACGCGGCTTGACCGGCCTCTTGGGGCTTCTCAGAATGAGATCACGCGGCACAGCCGCGCCGCGCCGGCACTAGGGCTGGAGCGGAAGCAACGCGTGAGGAGCAGCATGACTGTATACGCCCAGCCCGGCACAGAGGGCAGTCTGATCACTTTCCAGGAGAAGTACGACAACTTCATCGGTGGCGAATGGGTCGCCCCCGCTGACGGCGATTACTTCGAGAACGTCACCCCAGTCACCGGCCAGGTGTTCACCCGAGTCGCCCGCGGCAAAGCAGCCGACATCGAGAAGGCGCTTGACGCGGCTTGGGCAGCGTTCCCGAAGTGGAGCGCACTGTCGGCCACAGAGCGTGCCGACATTCTCTGGAAGATCGGCGATCGCATTGACGAGAACCTCGAGAAGATCGCCGTGGCAGAGACCTGGGACAACGGCAAGCCGGTACGCGAGACCCTCGCTGCCGACATTCCGCTGGCCGCCGATCACTTCCGCTACTTTGCGGCCGCGATTCGCGCTCAGGAGACGAACACCAACGAGATCGACAGCGATCTGGTGGCTTACCACTTCAAGGAGCCTCTGGGTGTCGTCGGCCAGATCATTCCGTGGAACTTCCCGATTCTCATGGCCGCATGGAAGATCGCGCCCGCACTGGCAGCCGGTAACACCATCGTGCTGAAGCCCGCTGAGTCGACACCGGTGTCGATTCTCGAGTTGATCAAGACGATCGAAGATCTACTACCCGCCGGTGTGCTGAATATCGTCAACGGCTTCGGCGCCGAGGCCGGTGCCGCACTCACGTCGAGCACTCGCATCCGCAAGATCGCCTTTACTGGTTCTACTACCACGGGTCGCTTCATCGCGCAGCAGGCGGCGAACCTGATCATTCCCGCCACCCTCGAGCTCGGTGGCAAGAGCCCGAACATTTTCTTCGAAGACGTTGCCGCGCAGAAGGATGACTTCTACGACAAGGCGCTCGAGGGCTTCGCACTGTTCCAGCTCAACCAGGGGGAGATCTGCACCTGCCCATCACGTGCACTGGTGCAGGAGTCGATCGCTGACACCTTCATTCCCGATGCAATTGATCGCGTGAGCACGGCCATTCAGGGCAACCCGCTCGACACCGACACCCAGGTGGGTGCACAGGCCAGCGAGGCTCAGATGAAGAAGATCAAGAGCTACCTCGAGATTGGCAAGCAAGAGGGCGCGGAGGTACTCATCGGCGGCGACGTTGCACACCTTGACGGCGACCTGGCCGGGGGCTTCTATATTCAGCCCACCGTCTTCAAGGGCAACAACAAGATGCGCATCTTCCAGGAGGAGATCTTCGGCCCCGTGCTGTCGGTGACCACGTTCAGCGATTTCGACGATGCGATGAGTATTGCCAACGACACGCTGTACGGTCTGGGCTCAGGTGTGTGGAGCCGCAACGGCAACATCGCCTACAAGGCTGGCCGCGCCATTCAGGCTGGTCGCGTCTGGACCAACACCTATCACAACTACCCGGCCGGCGCCGCGTTCGGCGGGTACAAAGAGTCAGGCATCGGTCGCGAGACCCACAAGATGGTGCTTGACGCCTACCAGCAGGTCAAGAACCTGCTCGTGTCGTACAGCGAGAAGCCACAGGGCTTCTTCTAAACCGACATTCGCATGTTGACCGATGAAGGGGCGTCCGCCGTGGCGCCCCTTCGTCGTCTCTGCAAAACAGTGAGCTGTGACCAACGAAAACAGAGGGAGACACCATGAACACGACACCAGAGCCCACCACATCTGAAGCGGTGCTGCATCGAGCGCTGCGATCACGAGCGGTCATCACCACGGCGGCAGCGAAGGTGCTGCACGTACTTCGAGAGAAGCATGGAGAACTCATCTTTCATCAGTCTGGCGGCTGTTGCGAGGGCTCTGGCCCGTCGTGCTTCGCCGTCGGCAGCTACATCGTCTCGCCCTATGACCGCCTGCTCGGCTTTGTGCTCGACGGCAGCGCTGAGGATGCGCAGGGTACGCCAGTCTGGATCTCCGGCACCCAGTTCACCGCCTGGGAGCACAGCCAGGTCGTCATCGATGTGACGGAGGGCATGGCCATGGGCGGCTTCTCACTGGAAGGGCCGGAGGGGTATGTCTTTCTGTCTCGCGCGCGCATCTTCACCGATGAAGAGAATGCCGAACTGCCGCCCGCACCCACGAAAGCCGAAGTCGATGCCGGAGCCAGCCTCCCGCGGCCGCTGCCGCCCGTCGACCTCGAAGGCGAATTTGGGTCGGTCTGTGAGCTGCCGACGCTCTGAGCTCAGGCCGCAGGGTTCGCCCGGATGCTGCGGCCCGGGTCGAGTGCCCACGCGTCAAGACTGGGCCAAGAACCGTACCCCTCTTCGATCACGAAGTGCCCGGCCTGCGGCACCAGCAGCAGCGGAATGTGCAGCTGATCAAGGTAGATCTGCTCGTGGTCGTCGCTGCGATACGGGTCAGCCGTGCCGAGCACCGCTGACGTGTCGTAGGGCAGTGCCCGTGCGTCGAACGAGTGCAAGTCAGCCAGTTCTGAGAAGGCCGCGTCGATGCGAGGCTCAGGGCGCAGCGCGAGTGGGGTGACGGGGGCGACCAACAGCACTCGAGTTGTGGCCTGCGGGGCGAGCCCTGCCGCCGCCGCGTGCAGCCAGGTCAGCGTGCCCAGCGAATGCGCGATGACCGTCAGTGGGGCGTCTGAGGAGATCTCTGCAGCCGCGTCGGTAAACCGCTCCAGCCACGCATCGAGCTTCGGATGCCACGGGTCGGGAAACGCAGGATAGCTCACCTCGGCACCGGTGTCGCGCAGACGGTCGACCAGCTGATGCTGCCAGTGCTCGGCGGGTTGGGCGTTCTCGAAACCGTGCAAGACGAGATACTGCGCTGCAGGGGAGTGAACGGGCATGTTCAGCAGTATAGGCGTGGCGCACGCTGTTCAGAGCTGCGTGATGCCGTATGCGCTCATCTTGCGATACAGCGATGAGCGCGAGATGCCCAGAGCCTGTGCCGCTGCTGACTTATTGCGGCCGTGTTCGTAGAGGGTTTTGATGATGGCGTCGCTCTCGATGCGCTGCATCATGGTGAGCTCGCGCAGTGCCGACGCATTGGCGTGCTGCGGAATGTCAGCGAGAGTGATCATGCTGCGAGTGCCGCGGTTGGCCTCGATTTCGGCGAGCACGTCGTGCAGCTGACGCAAGTTGCCCGGCCAACTGCCGGCGCTGAGCACATCCATGGCCTCTGCCGAGCAGCGCAGCGGTTGCCGACCGTTAGCGAGCACCTCGAGAAACTGCTCCACGATGCCGGGGATGTCGTCTGAACGAGCGCGCAGCGGCGGAATGTTCGTCGTGTGCTGAAATGCCGGCAGCAGCCACGCGGCCGGGGTGCGGTCGGTCATGTGTGCCGGGTTATAAGTGGCAGCCAGCTGCACTTGGGCCGCCCGGGTCTCGAGAAACTCTGACAGCGGGCGGATGGCCGATTGTGGCAGGGCATGGATGTTGCGGAAGATCAGCAGGCCCGGGTCGTCGTCGAGCAGGGGGTCGAGCTGACGTGACCGGTTGAGCCTGCCCACGACATCGCCAGGCTCAATTACCACAGACGGCCCCCAAGGAGAGGTCTGCTGATAGATCTCGTCGATCGCCGAGGTCTTGCCGGTGCCGGTCTCGCCGATGGCGAGCACCGACTCGTGACGCAGCAGTGCCCCGCTGAGATCGTTGCGCGTCTGACGCCACATCGGCGATGCACCCTCAGCGAGGCGAACATCAGCGAAGCTGCGATATTGTGCGCCGAAGTGCGCTCTGCGAGTTGGCGGGTTGATCGGCAGCGCACTGCCGGCGCGCAGACTGCCAGAGCGGCGAGCTTGGGCGAACTCCTGGGCGATGGCCCGCTGCGCCGTGAGCACGGTGTGCTGCAGCACCTCGAGTTGCGCCCGCTGCAGCGGCTGCCGTGTCGTGGCCTCGACTGCGCCAATGAGCTGACCGGTGAACGGGTGCAGTAGCGGCATGCCGAAGCAGGTGTAGTCGGCGAAGGCATCATTGAGGTGCTCGGCGCCGGTGAGCAATGCCGGTCGCAGCTGTTCGAGGGCCGTGCCGATGCCGTTGGGGCCGACGAGCCGCTCGGCATAGCTGTGCCCGGGCAGCATCGCGATGCGTTCGAGTGCCGACTGGGCGGTGTGGTCGGCGAAGCGCACACTGACGATGGCGCCTTCGTCGGTGGCCACCACCAACCCGGCGCCCAAGCCGTTCAGCCGCTCGGCCAGCGCCTGCAGCACCGGTGCCACGAGCGACGCGAGAAACTCGTCGGTGGGTGTGAGATCGAGCGGTGGTGCGTCGGCCGAGGTGATCGCCGGCAGCGCGGGCAGACACCTGCGCCACGCTTCGGCGACGGTGACCGTCAGCGAAGAACGATCAACACTGCCGAGATCAAGATAGCGCTCACGAGCCTGCAGCAACTGTTGCTGTTCGGTGCTGTGGCACAACGTCGTCTCTGGCACGTGAACAGTCTATTGCGCCAGCGGCGGGTCGATGTCTGTGAGAAACCCGAGAACGGCATCACGTGCGGCAGGCTGCCAGATGACGCTGCTGTGGGTGGCGTCGTCGATGACCACCAGCCGCGCGTCGGGCAGGTGAGCGGCGGCGAGTTCGGCCGCGTGCATCCTTTCGCTGTCTTGACTGCCCACCAGCAGCAGGGCTGGCTGCGTGAAATGGGCTAAGTCGTGCAGTGACACCCCGCCGTCGACGTCTCCGGCGCGCATGTAGGCAGCCAGTGCACGCGCGTCGTTGGCGCGAAACGCATCGGCAGTCACCGCGGCTACCGGGTGGCCGGTGTGCAGCTGCCAGCGGGCTAGGAAGACTTCGATGTCACCGGTGCCGAGAGCATCGATCACGCCGGGAAAGAACACCCGGTCGAACGCGCCCTGCACGTTCTTCGGTGCGCCGGCGACGCTGATCAGTGATGCCATGCGCTCAGGGGCCGATTGCGTCAGGTGGAAGGCGACTCGGCCGCCGAGGGAGTATCCGGCGATATGTGCGCGGGGCACCTCGCAGGCGTCGAGCACCGCGAGCACGTCGGCGGCGAACAGCGGCATTGTGTAAGCCGACTCTGCATGCGGGCGATCGCTGCGGCCGTGGCCGCGCAGATCGAGCGTGATCACCGTGCGATCGGCGCTGAGCGCACGGGTCCATCCGGCGCCACGCCAGATCGCCTGCGAGAGGGCAGTGCCGTGCACCAGCACCAAGGGGGCGGCAGATGACGGGGTCTCGGTTTCGAACACACGGTAAGCGATGCGTGCCTGATCGATGGCGTTGACGGCATGGCGTGCGGCGGCTGACACTGATGCTCCTTTGTCGAATGGATGCCCAAGCATGTTACGCGGCCAGCTCACCCTCGTCGTGTGGTGGGGCCGATCGAATATGGTCGCCTGGCAGACTGTGCCTGTGCGAACGGGGTGGATACGCTCGAGATATGAACACGCAGCACACACCCCAAGACCCTCGACTGCCGGGCCGCAGCGAAGACGCGCTGCGCGCTGACCTCGAACAGGTCTGGCAAGACGAATCACCGGCTACCGCCGCTGAAACGGAGTTCGCCGATCAGGTTGACGGCCGTCTCGGCACGAGACACCGAACCGAGCGAGCCGAGGAAGGCGAGAGCTGAGCGGTCGCCTAGTCTCGCGCAATGTCAGCGTAATGCGCCTGCAGCACGCTGATCAGGTCGTTGGGGGCAAGTTCGATGTCGAACCCGCGGCGACCGCCCGAGACGAGGATCGTCTCGGCCTGCTCGGCTGAAGAGTCGAGATAGGTCGGCAGCGGCGTCTTCTGCCCGAACGGGCTGATGCCGCCCACCACGTAGCCGCTCTTGCGCTCGGCGGTGGCCGGATCGGCCATGCGAGCACGCTTGGCACCCGCCGCCTGAGCAAGGGCTTTGAGATCGAGACGTCCGGTCACCGGCACGATGCCGATCGCCAGTGCGGGGCCGCGACTCGGTGCCGGCTCGAGTTCGACCATCAGCGTTTTGAAGATGCGTTCGGCAGCAACGTCGAGCAAGGCCGCCGCCTCGTCGCCAAAGTCGTGCACGTCGTCGGCGTGCTCGTATTCACGGGTGCGGTAGGCCACGCCGGCAGCGTCGAGTTGCACAGTCGCCGGGGTGGCCGACCCAGTGTCGGCGCCCCGGCGATGTGCTTTGGCCATGGGTCAACCGGCGATCGAGGCGCGGTAGATGCCCTCAATGGAGGCATCGAGGGTGGCGTTGAACTCGTCGTCGGTCTGGGTGGCGCTGAGCCCTTCGGTCAGTGCGCGGCTGAAGCTGGCGATGATGCCGGGGTTGTGCGACAGCAGCTCGTTGGCCTGCTCGCGGCTGTAGCCGCCCGAGAGAGCGACGACGCGCACAACACGGGGATGCTCGACCAGCGACGTGTAGAACCCATCGGTGGAAGGCAGCGTGAGCTTGAGGATGACCTGCTGGTCGTCGTTCAGGGCATCGAGGTGTGCGAGCAGCTGCGTGCGCAGAATGTCTTCGGCCTCGGCCTTGGACGATGAGTGGATGTCGACCTCGGGCTCGACGATCGGCACGAGGCCAGCTGCGATGACCTGTTCTGCGAGCTCGAACTGCTGGTCGACGACGTGGGTGATGCCCGACTCGTTTGCGGCCAGAATCAGCGAGCGCTCTTTGGTGCCGTAGACGTCGTTGGCGTTGGCCTTGTCGAGCTGCGCCGCGAGCGTGGGAATTGGCTTGAGCGCCTGCACATCGTCGGCGGCCTCGGCCAGGCCCTTGTCGATCTTGAGAAAGGGCACGATGCCCTCTTCGTGCCAGAGGTACTTGGCAGTGGGGAGGCCCTTGACCTCGCGGTCGACGGTCTGCTCGAACAGGATGGCGCCGAGCACGCGCTCAGCGGTGAACGCCGGGCTGGTGATGATGCGGGTGCGCATCTGGTGGATGAGGTCGAACATCTCGGCCTCGTTGGAGTAGGCCGACTCTTCGACGCCGTAGAGGCGCAGTGCCTTCGGTGTGCTGCCGCCGCTCTGGTCGAGTGCGGCGAGGAACCCCGCACCGGTCGAGAAACGTTCATGCTGGGCATCGAATACCGATGACATGGTCACCACTTTCTTCGTCAGGTCTGGCTTCGTCGGTCGAGGGCCGCCGATCGCGTCTATTATCGCAGATGCTTCGGCGGTGCGGCGGCGAGGCTCGTCATCACCACGCCCACGATGATCAGCGTTGCGCCGATCAGATCGGCCAGGCTCAGCGGCTGCCCCCGGAACACCCCGATGATCACCACAAAAACGGTGATGAGGTTCAGGTGCACGGCGGCAGCTGCAGACGAGACCATGCTGGTGGCGGTGTTCCACAGCACATACGAGCCGACGCTGGGCAGTGCGGCGATCAGCAGCAGCCCGAGCACGCCTGCCTGCGACGTCGGCAGCGGTGCATGACCGCTGACGGCCCAGGGCGAGAGCGCGATAACCGCGATCGCCGACTGCACCGCGGTCGAGGTGATGGGTCCGACGCCGTCGACTCGACCCCAGATCGTGTAGAGACTCCAGACAGTGATGGCGCCGAGCATGAACAGCTGACCGGTGTTGACGCCGTCGCGCACGAGCGTCATGGGCGAACCCTGCGAAAGCACTAACAGCACACCGGCCAAGCTGACCACGATGCCGAGCACACCGCGCCGGCTCACCGACTGGCCAGTGAGCACGACGGCCAGCAGCACGATCAGGGCCGGGTTGGCCGCGTTGATCACGACGGCACCAATCGGGGTGGTGAAGTGCAGTGCCCAGTAGAGCAGCAAGTTGTAGCCGAGCAGACCCAGCCCGGACAGCAGCACCAGTTGCGGCAGCCGGCGAGCCACAATGCGCCAATCTGGTCGTTCGATCACCCAGGCGAGCACGAACAACGGGCCACAGGCGATCAGCCAGCGCCAGAAGGTCAGCGACACCGGAGTCATCTCGGCCAGCGCAATGGAGGCGACTTGATAGTTGAGCGCCCAGAACAGGGCCGCACCGCTCATCAGCAGTGACGCCAGCACCAGGCGGCGGGTCGACGAAGCAGAAGAACTCATGCGCGTTGCGCGGAGGGCAGCTGCGGCAGCTGGGCCCGCAGCGCCCGAGCTGAAGCCTCAGGGTCTTCGGCCTGAGTGATTGCCCGCACCACCACGATGCGACTGGCGCCAGCGGCGACCACGTCACGCACCGTGTGTACGTTGATGCCGCCGATGGCGAACCAGGGCTTGTCGGGGTGCAGTGCGGCAACCTGCGCGACCGCCTCGACACCTGTTGCCGCACGGCCGGGTTTGGTCGGCGTGGGCCAGACCGGCCCAATACAGAAGTAGTCAGCCGCAGACCCCCAGGCGAACTGAGCCTGAATGCGGTTGTGCGTCGAACGCCCCAGCAATACGTCGTCAGGCAGGATGCGGCGGGCATCGTCGTCGCTCAGATCGCGCTGGCCGAGATGCAGCACGTCTGCACCCGACAGCAGTGCCACGTCGGCACGGTCATTGGCCGCGAACAGACGACCGTGCCGGTGTGCGGCGTCGGCGAGCAGATCGAAGTACTCCAGCTCGTCACCGGCGTCGAGATGCTTGTCGCGCAGCTGAATGATATCGACGCCGCCGCGGTAGGCCGCGTCAACGAAGTCGACGAAGTCTCCGGTGCCGAGGCGGGCATCGGTGCACAGGTAGAGCTGAGCGCGCTGCAGTTGATCGCGGCGCCATTCGAGGGTGCGAGGTTCTGGGGTCATGTGGCCAAGTGTATAAGGGCTACAATGGCCACGTCGTACGCGGGAGTCGCGCCATATGGCGACTGAGAGTGCACCGAGCCGGTTGCCGGCGGTGGTGCTGACCGTTGAACCTGATCCGGCTGACACCGGCGTAGGAAGAATCGAGCAATACCGTGAGCAGACATGTAGCCGTCATCGGCGCAGGCATTGTCGGGCTGGCCACCGCGTGGCGGCTGGTGCAGCGCGGGCATCGCGTCACGATCATCGACGCCAGACCGGCCTCGGGAGCAACACATGCCGCTGCCGGCATGCTCGCCGCAGTCAGCGAATACGCCTTTGAAGAAGAGTCACTGCTGCAGCTCTCGGTGCCCGCCGCACAGCTCTACCCGCAGATCGTGGCCGAGTTGGCGCAGGCCACAGACGTCGATGCGGGAGTGCGCACCACCCCGACGCTGGTGGTGACCGCAGATGCAGCCGACCGCGAGCGTCTCTCGAGGCTGCGGGCGCAGCAGCAGCAACTGGGGCTTGAGGTGCAGGCGCTGACCACGCGCGAGGCCCGCAAACGAGAGCCGCTGCTGGCTCCGGGGGTCAGCGGGGCGTTTCTTGCCGTCGACGACCACCAGATCACGCCCCGACGGCTGGCGGGAGCCTACTTCGACGCGCTGGGGCGCCATGACGCGGTGACGTTTGTGTCGGCGTGGGCCGACCAGCTCATTTGGCAGGATGCCCGCGTCATCGGTGTGACCACGGTCACCGACCAGCCGCGCAGCCCGCAGACCCCACATCTGTTCGACGAACATGACCGCCTGCCTGATGCAGCCGCGAACGCCGCTGCGCCAGCCGAGGTCGATGCCGATGTGCTGACGTCTGACCATCCCGCGGCGGCGGCATTCACTGCGGAGTCAGGTGCCGCTGCGGGCGACGTGTTCGCCGATGAAGTCGTCATTGCGAACGGGCTGGCCAGCCCGAGACTGGGCGGGCTGCCGCTGGGGCTGGTGTGGCCCATCCGGCCGGTGCACGGCGACGTGCTGCGCACCCGGGCACCCGAGCATCTGCGCCCGCTGATGACGACGACCATACGTGGGCTGGTGCACGGGCGCAGTGTCTACCTGGTGCCGCGAGCCACCGGCACTGTTGTACTCGGGGCGACAGAGCGAGAAGACGGCAGCGACGCAGTCTCGGTCGGGGGAGTGACGCAGCTGCTGCGCGATGCACAGGAGCTGGTGCCTGCCGTCGCCGAGCTGCAGCTGCTCGAGGTCACCGCCCGCGCCCGCCCGGGCACCCCAGACAACGCGCCACTGCTTGGCCGGGTGTGCCCCGGGCTCATCGCAAACACGGGCACCCATCGCCACGGCATCCTGCTGAGTGCACAGAACGCTGTGGTCGTCGCCGACACGGTCGACGGCAGCGTCGAGGCGTCGCAGTGGCAGGCGTTTGACCCGTGGCGGTTCTCGGCCATCGATGCCCGAGAACGCTCTGCCCCCGAGCCGAACACAGAGGAGCACCGATGACCAAGATCACCTTGAATGGCGATGCCGCCGAGACCGCTGCGACCACGCTGCGCGAGCTCATCGAGCAGACTGCCGAGGTTCGCCTCGATGATGCCGGGGCCAGCATCGACGGCGCGAGGCTCGGCATCGCGCTTGCGGTCGACGGCGCGGTGGTGCCGCGCAGCAGATGGGCGGCCACCCCGGTGAACGAAGACAGTGAGATCGAAATCGTGACCGCGAAACAGGGAGGCTGACCATGAGCGCACACGACATTGTCGACGATGACCTGGTGATCGCCGGGCATCGCTACCAGTCACGGCTGATCATGGGCACCGGAGGGGCACCGAGTCTCGACGGGCTCGAACAGGCGCTGGTGGCCTCGGGCACGCAGCTGACCACAGTTGCCATGCGGCGGTTCACTCCGACGACCGGGCCCAGCCTGTTCGAGATCATCCGGCGTAACGGCATCGACGTGCTGCCGAACACAGCTGGCTGCCTGACGGCCCGCGAAGCGGTGCTCACCGCCGAACTGGCTCGCGAGGCGCTCGAGACCAACTTGGTCAAGCTCGAGGTGATCGCCGACGACCAGACGCTGCTGCCTGAGACGCACGAGCTCGTCGATGCCACCGAGCAGCTGGTCGAGCGCGGTTTCGACGTGTTGGTGTATACCAACGACGACCCGATTGTGGCGCGGCGGCTCGAACAGCTTGGGGCTGCAGCAGTCATGCCGTTGGGGGCGCCGATCGGCACCGGGCTCGGCATTCTGAACCCACACAACATCGCCGCGATTGCGGCCACCGCGCAGGTGCCGGTGGTACTCGACGCCGGCATCGGCACGGCGTCTGATGCGGCACTGGCGATGGAACTCGGCTGTGATGCAGTGCTGCTGGCGACGGCGGTGACGCGAGCCGAGCATCCTGCCGTGATGGCCCGCGCGTTTCGGCATGCGGTGGAGGCCGGGCGATTAGCAGCACTCGGCGGCCGCATTCCGCAGCGTGCCGATGCGCTTGCCTCTTCGCCGGTCGACGGACGGCCCGACCTGTGACGGCGGGGCTGCCACCACTGGTCGAGCCGACTGCCACGCTCACCGACGAAGAGCTTGGCCGTTACGCGAGGCAGATCATTCTGCCCGGTGTGGGTGCTCAGGCGCAGCGCCGCCTGAAGTCGGCGCGTGTGCTGGTGATCGGCGCGGGCGGGCTCGGCTCGCCGGTGCTGCTGTATCTGGCGGCTGCTGGTGTGGGCGTCATCGAGGTGATCGACGACGACGTGGTTGATGTGACCAACCTGCAACGACAGGTGATTCACGGAATGACCGATCTCGGGCAGGCCAAAACGGCCTCTGCCGCGGCGGCGATCACTGAGATAAACCCCAATGTGACGGTGGTGCAGCACACCGAGCGGCTCAGCGCTGACAACGCGCTCAAACTGATTGAGGGCGTCGACCTGGTGATTGACGGCGCCGACAACTTCGCCACACGCTACATGGTCAGCGATGCGGCCGAGCTGGCTGGCCGCCCGGTGGTCTGGGGTGCGATTCTGCGCTTCGAGGGGCAGGTCAGCGTGTTCTGGGCCGGGCACGGGCCGACCTATCGCGATATCTATCCGGAGCCGCCCGAGGCGGGCGCGGTGCCGAGCTGTGCGCTGGGCGGGGTGTTGGGCACGCTGCCGGGGCTGGTGGGTACGGTGATGGCCACCGAGGCAATCAAGCTGATCACCGGTGTGGGCGAGTCGCTGCTCGGGCGGCTGCTGACCGTCGACGCCGCCACGGGTCGCTGGCGCACCCTGCGCGTCGAGCCTGACCCGGCCAGGCCTGCGGTCACCGCAGTCGTCGACGAAGCGCTGGCGTGCGCTGTCGACGCTGCGGCTGATGCGGCAGAGGCCGCTCAAACGGCTGAGGCCGAGCAGCGACTGCAGCGCCAGCAGGTGACCCCAATCGCACTGCGTGAGCTCCTGGCCAGGCGTGCTGCTGGGGGTAAACCGTTTCGGCTGATTGACGTGCGAGAGCCGGAGGAGTTTGACATCGTGCATATCGACGGCGCTGAGCTGGTGCCGCAAGCCGAGTTGCTCGAAGGCCGAGTGCGAATCGACCCGGGCGAGTCGGTCATCCTGACCTGCCGGTCGGGCGCTCGATCGCATCAAGTGCTTCGCACGCTCATCGCACAGGGCCACACCGACGTGCGTGAGCTGAGCGGGGGAGTGCTGGCCTGGGTGCGTGACATCGAACCAGAGTTGCCAGTTTATTGACGGTGCGTGTCTTCGCTGGTCAGTGGGTGTGCTCGCTGGTCAGTAGAGGGCGTGCGGTGACCAGCGACCGTGCACCCTGGCAAGGCAAGACTCTGCGGGGCGCTGTTCAGCCCCAGAGATCGACAAAGTGGTTGACCGGGCCGTGCCCGTGACCCACCTGCAGGCGGTCGGAACTCTGCAGCGCTCGGGCGAGCCAAGCTTTGACCGTGCTGAGAGCCTGCGGCAGGTCGTCGCCGGCGCCGAGGCGGGTGGCGAGTGCCGACGAGAGCGTGCAGCCGGTGCCGTGCGTGTTCTTGGTGTGCACACGCGGTGAGTCCACCTCGAAGACTCCGCCGGGCACCCGGGTGCCCGAGGCGTCGACCAGCGCGTCTCGCACAATCTCATCGGGCAGGTGACCGCCTTTGAGCAGCACGACGGCGTTGGTGGATGCGCTGACCGCGTTGGCCTGCGCCAAGGCTTCGTTCCAGCTTTGGGCGGCTGGTGCATTCGCGAGCACGCCCAACTCGGGAACGTTCGGGGTAATGACCCGGGCTTGGTGGGCGAGCGCCAGAACACTCGACTCAGCCGCAGCATCGAGCAGGCGATCGCCGCTGGTGGCGACCATGACCGGGTCGAGTACGACGTGCGGCGGCTGCACACGGTCGAGCCAGGCAGACACCGCAGCAACGATCGCAGCGTCGCCCAGCATGCCGATCTTGACCGCGTCGATCACGACATCGTCTGAGACGGCGTCGAGCTGTTCGGTGAGAAAGCTCGCCGGGGGAATGTGCACGGAGCGCACTCCTTGGGTGTTCTGAGCAGTGAGCGCGGTGATCGCGGCCATACCGTAGCCGCCCTGCGCGGCAATCGATTTGAGGTCGGCCTCGATGCCGGCCCCGCCGCTGGAATCGCTGCCGGCGATGGTCAGCACGCGCGGAATGTCAGTGATGCGTTCGTGAACTGCGGTCTGGGTGGTCACCCGACCAGTCTACCGAGCACGACCCGAAAGCTCAGGGGGAAGATACCGCGGAATGTAGCGCCACATCATCCCGGCACCGATAAACCCCGCGGCTCCGAAGAAGAAGGCGGTGCAGGTCAGCCCGGCCAGTGCAGCTATGCCCGACAGCAACAGGGGTGCCAGTGCCGACCCCGAGTCGGCGAACAATCGCCAGGCTCCCAAAAACGGTGCCGGATCGTCGGCTGGCGCGAGGTCGGCGCCCAGCGTCATCACGATGCCCGAGCCGAGACTGTTCGCCAGTGACATGAACAGTGCAGCACCGACGAACCAGGCCTCAGTGCCGGCGGCCGGCAGCACAAAATGCGCCAGACCGAGACCGACCAGCGTGGGAACGGCGACCCAGACGCGGCCAAATCGGTCCATGATCTGCCCCGATGCATAGAAGAGCAGCATGTCGACCCCGCCGGCGATACCCATGATGATCGAGATCGTCGTCACGTCTAATGAGATGTGCGCGCCCCAGAGCGGCAGAATGACCTGACGGCTGGCTCGCAGCAGCTGCACGGTGCTGACGGCGACGCCGAGCCTGATCAGCACCGGAAAGTACTCGCGCAGACTTGCCGCGAGGCCGGCATGCGCGTGCGCCGGCGGCTGCGATGCCGCGGGAGTGTCTACGGGGCGCGACGCACCTGATTCGGCGAAGGCGACTTCAGGGTCGGGAGTCACGAGCAAAAAGACGGCCACGAAGCCTGCACTGACCAAGGTGACCCAGAACGCAGCGGCAGAACCCCACATCGCGATGAGTGGTGCGGCAGCCAATGGGCCGATGAAAGTGCCGGCCCGGGAAGTGCCGCCCAACAGCGACATCGCTCTGGCTCGATGAGAGATCGGCACCCACTGTGTGAGCAGTGCGTGCCGGGCCAGGTTGAACATGGCCGCAGCCATACCCACGAGCAGAACCCCCACCAACAACAGGGCGAGGTGCTGCGCCAGCATGGCCACCACTGCGCCGAACGCACCAACACCTGCGGCGATGATCATGCCGCGCTGTTCGCCGACCCGAGCGATGATCGACCCGCTGGGCAGGTCACCGAGCATGTGCCCGAACATCAGCATGCCGGCAATGAGACCCGCGAGGGCGACGGATGCTCCGAGGTCGATAGCTCGAGAGGGCAGCACAGGAATGAGCGCACCTTCGCCGGCGGCGAAGACCACGGCCGGTAGAAACACCGGTATGAAGAAACGCCGCAGAGGATTCACCCGGGTAGTCTACTCAGCAGCAGAACCGGCAACGACAGAAGGGGCTCGGGTGGCTGTACAGAGCATCCTGACCGTCGGAGATCTCACCGTTGAGGTGACGCGCAAACCCATTCGACGCATGTACCTGCGCTTGGGTGCGAAGACCCCGGCGCTGTCTGCGCAGGCGTGGGAACACACCGTGCGCGTCTCGGCGCCAATGCAGGCGAAAGACGCCCAGATCATCGTGTTTGTGCAGACCCAGCGCCCGTGGATCGCCCGGCAGATCTCTGCGGTGGCCGCCGCCGACATACCGGTGCTGCAATGGACTGAACATCAACGGCGCGTGGCCAAAGAGCGGCTGCTCGAGGTCACCGCACCGATGTTCGACGCATGGATCAGTGCGTTGGGCGTGCCCGTCCCCGAAGTGCGCACCCGACGCATGACCACGCGGTGGGGCAGCTGTAATCCGAGCGCGCGTCGCATCTGGCTGAGCCTGGAGCTGGCCCGGTTCCGCCAGCCCTTCATCGAGTATGTCGTGGTACACGAACTGGCGCATTTACGCGTTGCGGGTCATGGGCCGGCTTTTCGCAGCATCCTCGACGAAGCACTGCCCGACTGGCGGCAGCGGCGCTGGGCGCTGAACCACGCCACGCACGAAATGCTCGATGCGCGCAGCGGGCTCGAAGCCTGAGCGCTCACTCTTCAGGCAGTGAGCGCTCTCGATCGGGCTCGGTCTGGGCATCGCGGCGCAGCGTGCGCACATGGGCGCGAAGCTTGGCAACGCGGGCGCGCCGGATGCGGCGGCTGAGATGGTCGAGCAGCACACCCACCAGCACGGCCACCGTGATTGCCACCACGGTCGCCAGCAGCGGAGAGTGTTTTACCCAAGCGCCGGCGAAAGCACCGATGAGCACCGAATAAGCTGCCCACGTGCCTGCGCCGATCAGTGACAGTGGCAGGAAGCGCCGCCATGGGAATGCCGTGGCACCGGCGGTCATATTCACTGCCACACGACCGATCGGCACGTATCGAGCTGACACGATGAGCGCGGCGGGTCGACGTTGCAAGGTGCGCCGGGCAGTCTGAATCAGTCGGGCGACTCGTGGGCGGGCAGCCCAAGCCCGCTGATCGATACCGATGCGTCTGCCGAGCCAGAACGCGATGTTATCGCCCAATGCCGCGCCCAGGGTGGAGACGAGTACCAGAAGCCAGATGTCGGGGCTGCCCGTCGAAACAGCGAGCGCGGCGAGCGCGACCACAAGCGACTCGCTGGGCACGGGAGGAAAGAACCCATCGATGGTGATGAAGGCGAACACGGCGACGAGCACCCACGGTTCAGCCGCAGCACTGATCAGTGCTGCGTTCACGCTGTCGAACAGATGCGTCATCTCGGGCCTTTCGCCGTCTCGCCGACACAAGTGTAGCGAGGCTTGTAAGCTGCACGCGTGGATCTCCTCGCTGCGCTCCCTTCGTGGGGCCCTTATGCTCTCGCTCTGGCTGCGCTTCTGGCAGGTCTGGTCGATGCGATCGTCGGCGGGGGCGGGCTGATTCAGCTGCCTGCGCTGTTACTGGTGCCGGGCATCCAGCCTGCGGTGGCTTTAGGTACCAACAAGGTGGGGTCGATCTTCGGCACGGTGACCAGCGCCATCACGTATGCACGCCGCGTGCCACCGAACTTTGCCAAGATCTGGCCGGCGATCGTCGCGGCCTTTGTGGCTTCGTTTGGAGGCGCAGTGGTCGCCTCGCATCTGCCAGCCAGTGTGTTCACCCCAGTGATCGTGATCGTGCTCGCCGGTGTGCTGGTGTTCACTCTGGCTCGGCCGCAGTTCGGCATCGAGGTCGATGAGCAGACGGCGCCTACAGCGACGCGTGCCGTGGTGCGTGCGGTGTGCGTGGGCGGTCTGATCGGGTTTTACGACGGCGTGCTGGGGCCTGGCACCGGGTCGTTCTTGGTGATTGCCTTCGTAGCGGCGCTGCACTTTGAGTATCTGCATGCCGCTGGTGCCGCGAAGTGGGTGAACGTGGCCACGAATGCCGGTGCACTGACCTTTTTCGTTCCTCTTGGCGTGATCGACTGGCGAGTGGCCCTGCTGCTGGGCGCGGCGAACATGACCGGCGGGTACTTGGGTGCGCGTCTCGCGGTGCGGCTGGGCAGCAAGTTCGTGCGCATCACACTGATCGTGGTGGTCAGTGCGCTGCTGCTGCGCTTGGGCTGGGGCTTGATCGCCGGCTGATTCGGTGGGAAATCAGTCGTAGAACGTCTCGATGTCGGCACCCAGCGACACGAGGCGCTCCTGCAGCTGCTCGTAGCCGCGCGCAATGATGTCGACGTCGCGCAACACACTCTCGCCCTTTGCTGCCAGCATCGCGATCAAGATCACCACGGCCGGTCGCAGTGCCGGTGGGCAGCTGATCTCTGCCCCAGACCAGTGCGTGGGGCCGGTGACGTCGAGGCGGTGGGGGTCGCGCAGGCGCACGTCTGCTCCCAGGCGGGTGAGATCGGTGAGGTGAATGGCGCGCCCCTCATACACCCAATCGTGAATGAGGGTATGCCCTGTGGCACATGCGGCGATGACCGTGAAGAACGGCAGGTTGTCGATGTTCAAACCGGGGAAGGGCATTGAATGGATCTTGTCGATCGGTGCGCGCAGCTGTGAAGGATGCACCGTGACATCGACCAGTCGCGTGCGCCCGTTGTCGGCCGGGTACTCGGGGGTGACGGTGAACTGCAGGCCCATTTCGTGCAGAGTCGCCAGCTCGATCTCCATGAACTCGATGGGCACTCGTCGCACGGTGATCTCAGAGTTGGTAACGATGCCTGCGGTGAGCAGACTCATTGCCTCGATGGGATCTTCGCTGGGCCAGTAGTCAACATCGGCGTCAATATCGGTGCGACCGGTGATGCGCAGGGTCGTGGTGCCAATGCCCTCGATCTTCACCCCGAGCAGCTCGAGGTAGAAGCAGAGGTCTTGCACCATATAGTTGGGGCTCGCATTGCGAATCTCAGTGACGCCTTCGTGTACTGCGGCGGCCATGATCGCGTTTTCGGTCACGGTGTCGCCACGCTCGGTGAGCACGATGCGAATGTCGGTGGGGGCGTCAGGAGCCACAGTGGCGTGGTACCAGCCCGCCTCGGCTTTAATCTGCAGACCGAAGTGGTGCAGAGCGATCAGGTGTGGCTCGACCGAGCGCTCACCGAGGTCGCAACCGCCGGCGTAGGGAAGCTCGAACTTCTGATGCGAGCCCAGCAGAGGCCCCAAGAACATGATGATGCTGCGAGTGCGTCGACCGGCCTCAGCGTCGATATGGCTGAGATCAAGGTCGCGCGGCACCCGAATCTCCAGGTCTTCGCCGTTATCGGCCCAAATGACCGACACGCCGAGACTGCGCAGCACGTCGATGATGCGATCGACTTCGACGATGCGAGCGACGCGATGCAGCCTGGTGGTGCCACGGTTGATCAGCGCGGCACAGAGCAGCGCAACCGCACCGTTCTTGCTGGTTTTCACGTCGATGGCGCCATGCAGTGGCTTGCCGCCGTGCACGCGCAGATGAGTGTGGCGCGGTCGCTCACCCACCGAGAGCAGTTCGGCGCCCAGAGCGTCGCTGATGCGACCGAGCAGTTCGACGCCGATATTCTGGCTGCCGCGCTCAATGCGGTTGATCGCAGATTGACTGGTGCCGGCACGTTCGGCGAGTTCGGCCTGAGTGAGGCCGCGGCCTTGACGCGCAGTGCGAATGAGTGCACCGATCTGTTCGACGAGTCCAGAGGGCTGTGCGCTTTGAGTGATCGAATCCGTCATGTCCGCGAGCATATCTCATATCTGAGATATTGTCGGGATGTCGGATGCGCGCCTCGCAAACGGGTCGGCATCGAATTCGCGATGACTGGTGTCTAGACTGATGCGGGTGGCACTTTGTAGGGGGCACCGATGAGAACGGGGGAGACTCATGAGTGGAATTGGTTCTGGCTTTTCCGGCGGTAGTGCGGGTGGTCCGCCTCCGCGAGTGCCTGCAGCGGGAGTCACCGCCCCAGCACCTGTAGCACCAGCGGCGCCTGCGCAGGCCGCACCCTATGCACCGGATGCCTTCGCCCCAGTGCCGCCAAAGCGTTCGCACTCGCGCGCGCTGAAGCGCTGGCTGTGGACCATCGGCATCGTCCTCGTGCTGGGCGTCGGCGGGTTCTTCGCACTCTGGTTCGTCAATGTGCATTACTACGGCCCCGAAGGTACAGTGCGCCAATACCTTGGCGCACTGCAAGACGGTCGTGCCTCTGATGCCATCGCTGAAGGGCACATCGCGCTACCGGACGATGACTCTTTCTCTCGCATTCTGCTGAGCGACGAGGCATACCAGCAGGCAACGGATCGCCCCAGCGACATCGAGATCGTGCGAGTCGAGCGCGATGACAGCGGAACGCGCGTGGTCGCGAGCTACACCGTGGGCGGCACCAAGAAAGAGCAGACTTTTGCGGTGGAACAGGATGGGCGAGACTACCTCATCTTCGATCGCTGGAAACTTTCGACGCAGAGTCTGGCGAATCTGCGTGTGCAGGCCGAGCCACATGGCGGCAGCGTGACTATCGCAGGGCAGGCGTTCGACATCGAGGCAGCGAGCAGTGCGTCGAGCAGCACGTTCAACTCAACTGCATCTGAGTACAACAGCAGCAACACCTCTGGGTCGTATTCCTCGTACTCGTACTGGTCGAGCAGCGCGACCGACACCTCTGGCGAGGCTCTGCCCCAGGGCCTGATCACGCTGCCCGCGCTGCCCGGCACCTACGCGGCCACGGTCACCCCGCTGTCTGCCGCATGGGAGGCCAGTGACACTTCGGTGACCGTCGGGTTCACCGACGACAGCTCGGCCACACCTGCAGAGGCCACCGCCAAGCTCAGCGACTCGTTCTATGAGTCGGTGCAGCAGAAAGCGCGTGACATCGTTGACGCATGTGCGACGACCTGGTCGGCGGCCAGCTGCCCCTTTGAGACTGATCTGCTGCAAGACACCGACTATGTGAATGTGCACATCACCGTCGAAGAGAAGCTCGAGGTGTATGACGCATCCATCAGCGAGTATGACTTGGCCACGAAGGGCGCCAGCAACTTCTCGGTGGCCGGTGGCTATGTGGTGGAGTCGGGTGGTTGGGCTAACTCTGGTTACAGCGGCACACCCACGCGAAACCAGTCAGTCGACCGAGTGGGCTGGAAAGTCACGGTGGGCGACGACGGTCAGCCGTCGGTGACCTGGGAGCGCACCGCCTCGTCGACCCTCTGAGGTCGGGCGGGCAGAGCCAGACTGTATAGGCTGGCTCTCGAAGCCATTTCGACTGAGGAGACCCCGATGAGCGCTGCACCGAGCGAGAACGCCCGCACCCGATGGAGCGGCTGGCCGTTGACTTGGTGGGGAGTGGGGCTCATTGTGCCCGCGCCATTGCTGTTGAGTCTGCCTGGCCAGCTCGAAGGATGGGTCACGACCTACTTCATTCTGGCGGTGCCGTTGTCCGTCTTTGTGCTCTCGATCATCTGGGGGCGTCGCATCGAGCAGTGGCGCCGGCTCTGGGAGGTTCCGCTCGTGCTGGTGGCTCTGGTGGCAGTCTCTGCCCTGATCAGCGGAGTCTGGATCGGTGGCGGCACTCTGACAGTGGTCGGCGTGCTGGTTGCAGAGGCGGCCGTCGTCGCGGCTCTTGGCGTGTCGATCGGCACGGGCCTGCGCCAGTTCAGCGTCAGTTCGAAGGCTGCCGCAGCTGAACGCGAGAAGCGTCGGCGCCTCTGAATCATCTGCACCACGCCAAGAACCCCCTGTCACGGTGACCGTGGCAGGGGGTTCTCTTTGGTGTCGAGCAATCAGCCGGGCAGCATCCAGCCCAGCACCGGAGTCGACTGCAGACCTACGATGAGGCAGACCACAACCAACAAGCCGATCGACCAGGGCAGTGACTTGCGCAGGATGCTCGATTCCTGCCCCTTGAGATCGACAGCAGTTGCCGCGATGGTCAGATTCTGGGGGCTGATCATCTTGCCCACAACGCCGCCCGACGTGTTGGCGGCCACGAGCAGGTGCTCGTTGATACCCAACTGGTGGGCAGCCGTCGACTGCAGCTTGGCGAACAGCGCGTTCGCCGAGGTGTCGCTGCCGGTGACTGCCGTGCCGAGCCAGCCGAGGATAGGCGACAGGAAGGCGAAGGCGAGACCGGTGCCGGCCAGCCACTGACCGATCCAGATAGTCTGGCCAGACAGGTTCATCACGTAGGCGATGGCCAGTACCGTCGCCACGGTGGCCAGCGACACCCGCGACTTCACGATGGTGTGCCAGAACTCGGCGAGCGCCTGCCCCAGCGAGGTGGCAAACTTGCCGTTGGCCGTGAAGATGCTGTACACGATAGCGACGATGATGCCGGTGATCAGCAGCGTGGTGCCTGGCGACGAGAGCCAGCTGAGGGTGTATGTGGCTGACGACGATACGGTGCCGTCGGCCTTCAGCAGATCGGTACCGAGCAGCGGCCAAGTGATCTTGAGGTCGGTGGAACTCAGCCACTTGGGCACGTTGACGCCGATGGTCCAGAGCTTCGTGACACCGAAGAGCACAACGACCAGCGCGTACGGGAACAGCGCCATCCAGACACGAGTGCCAGACAGCGGCTCTTCGGTGACCTTCGAACGCTGGTCTTCAGGGGTGGTGGGCTTCCAGAACTTCAGCAGCACCGTGGCGACGACGAAGCCGATGAGTGCCGCGACCACATCGGTGAGCTCGTAGACGAAGTGATGGGCGCACCACCACTGAGCCACGGAAAAGCTCACACCGGTGAGCAGTGCAGGGAACCACAGCTGCTTGACGCCGCGACGTCCGTCAAGGATGAACAGCAGCAGCAGTGGCACGACCCACGCAACGAGCGGTGTCTGCACACCGACGGTCTGTGCGATGCCCTCCGCTGCTACGCGGGAGTCGTCGGGGGCGATGATGCCGCCGGCTGTGGTGATCGGCACAGCCATAGCGCCAAAGGCGACAGGAGCAGTGTTGGCCACCAGCACAGCGAGTGCCGCACGAAGCGGAGGCAGACCAAGGGCCACCAGCATCACGCCGGTGATCGCAACCGGTGCACCGAAACCGGCCAGAGCCTCCAAGAGACCGCCGAAACAGAAGGCGATGAGCACGGCCTGGATGCGCATGTCACCACGACCCACGCTCGAAAAGATACGCCGCAGGTCGTCACTGCGCCCTGAGAGCACCGTGACCTCGTAGAACCAGATGGCGGTGACGACGATCCACATGATGGGGAACAGACCGAAAACCGCGCCTTCGGTAGCCGCCGCCACAGACAGTGCCCACGGCATTTTCATGCCGAAGATCGCGACGCCGAGTGCAGCAATCAGGGCCCCGAGTGCCGAGCGAAGTGCGCTCACCCGCAGGCCGCCGAGCAGCACGAAGAAGACGACGAGGGGAATGAGCGAGACCAGTGCAGTGACTGGCACACTGCCCGCAATGAGGCTGAGATCTGTATTGGGTACGAAGGACTCGCTCAGCAGCAGGGGGGGTGCTGAAGACATGTTCTCTCCTTTGAGGACGTCGGATGGCGCGGTTGACTGCGCTTTTGGTGCAGATTATCGGCTGTGGTCAGACCACGTCAAATCGAATTTGACTGGCTGTCACGTGAATGGATGTGAGTCAGGCGAGCTACAGGTGCGCAACTCAGACCGTGGTCGGCTGGGTGAGCCGGTTGTACCACGTGATGTGCTCTTCGACGAGAGCGGCAGCCCGCGCGTTGTCGTGCGTGCTCAACGCCTCGAGAATGGCGCGATGATGCTGCTGCAGGGTGGCGCTGGTGGCCGGCCAATCGGGCAGCTGTTCGGCACGCTCGAGGGTGTGGTCAGAGATGGCCTTGCGCAGGCCGTCCATCAGTGTGCTGATCAGTGGGTTGCCAGCGGCTTTCGAGATCTGCGCGTGGAATGCGGCGTCGAGAGCCAAGAACTGCGCCTTGTCGAGGTCGGGCTCGTCCATGCGGTCGAGCAGGCGCGAGGCGTCATCCCAGTCGTTGTAGCTCGGATCAGCGTTGCGGGCAGCCCAAGTCTCAAGCAGCAGGCGGGTTTGAACGACCTCGCCGAAACCCACATGATGGGTGGCGAGCTGGAGGTTGAAGGCGAGAGCCAGGGCCTCTTGCGGCTCGGCCACAACGATGGTGCCAGCAGTGGGGCCGGAGCCGGTGGCTGAGGTGAGCGTGCCGAGTGCCTCGAGCACTCGCAGCCCCTCGCGAACTGCACCGCGAGACACACCGAGCTGTTCGGCAAGGGCGCGTTCGCCGGGGAGACGGTCGCCGATGGACAGCGACCCATCGGCCAGCTGTTCTCGAACCCAAGACATCACCGTCTCATGCACCCTCACAATATGAGGGTACCCTATGTTGCCGTAGTGCCGCTGATGGAGTGGAATGGGCGTCACGCGCGCACCACGACGGTGTGGTCAGACCACATTCGACGGTGTGCGTCGGGGGAGACCGTGGCGCAGGGTGCGCCATGCCGAAGGAGGCACCATGAAGGTAGGAATCTTCGCGACCTGTCTGGCGGACACCATGTATCCCGAGGTCGTACGAGCCACCGCAAAGCTGCTGACCCGTCTCGGACACGATGTCGTGTTCCCTGAAGGGCAGACCTGTTGCGGACAGATGCACATCAACACCGGGTACCAGAAAGACTCGATGCCGCTGGTGCGCAATTACGTCGACACGTTCGGCGACGCATCGATCGATGCAGTCGTCGTGCCCAGCGGGTCGTGCACTGGGTCAATTCGACATCAGCACCCGCTGGTGGCTGGCAAATTCGGCGCCGACTCGCTGCAGGCCCAGGTCGCTCAGGTCAACGACAAAACCTATGAGCTCTCCGAGTTTCTGGTCGACGTGCTCGGCCTGACCGACGTGGGGGCGTACTTTCCGCACAAGGTCACATATCATCCGACCTGCCACTCGCTGCGCATGATTCACGTGGGCTCCAGGCCATATCGACTGCTCAGCCACGTCGACGGGCTCGAGCTCGTAGAACTGCCCATGCAGCAGGAATGCTGCGGCTTCGGTGGCACCTTTGCCGTGAAAAACGCGGCAACCTCCACCGCAATGGTCGAAGACAAAGTGGCGCATATCGCCGAAACCGGAGCAGAGTACTGCACGGCTGGCGACGCATCCTGCCTGATGAACATCGGTGGCGCCATGAGTCGTCTGCAGATGGGTACCCGCACGATTCACCTGGCGCAGATTTTGGCGGCGACCCGTGAAGATGCCGACCAGCGCATGAGCCTGGAAGGGGTGGTCGCATGAGCACCTTCCTCGGCATTCCCAGCATGCCTCCGGTGGCTCCAGCCGGCGTGGGCAACCTGCGCGGCGAGCAGAAGTTTCCTGACGCAGCGATCCCCGAGCTGGCCAATGAACAGCTGCGGCGCAACCTGAACTTCGCCACACACAAGATTCGCGACAAGCGACTGCACGTGACCGCCGAGCTGCCCGACTGGCAGCGCCTGCGCGACGCTGGCTCCTCGATCAAACGCTACGTGCTCAACCACCTGCCTGAGCTGCTCGAACAGCTTGAGGCGAATGTGACCGCCCACGGCGGCCACGTGCACTGGGCCCGTGATGCAGCCGAGGCGAACGAGATCGTTCGCGCGCTGGTTGCTGAGCGTGGTGAGAGCGAAGTGCTCAAGATCAAGTCGATGGCCACCCAAGAGATCGGGCTCAACGAGTATCTCGAAGAGCACGGCATTCATGCGCAGGAGACCGATCTCGCCGAGCTGATCGTGCAGCTGGGTCACGACAAGCCTTCGCACATTCTGGTACCGGCCATCCATCGCAATCGCACCGAGGTGCGCGACATCTTTCTGAAAGAGATGCCCGGTGTCGATCCCGCTCTCGACGATGACCCGGCGCATCTAGCCGAGGCGAGCCGTCGGTTTCTGCGGGAGAAGTTTCTGAAGTCGAAGATCGCCATCTCGGGTGCCAACTTCGGCATCGCCGAGACGGGCACACTGGCCATCTTCGAGTCAGAGGGCAATGGCCGCATGAACCTCACCCTGCCCGAGACGCTGATCTCGGTCATGGGCATCGAGAAGGTGCTGCCGAAGTTCACCGATCTCGAGGTGTTCACCCAGCTGCTGCCGCGCTCGTCTACCGGTGAGCGCATGAACCCGTACACGTCACTCTGGACCGGTGTGACCCCGGGAGACGGGCCGCAGGATTTTCACCTCGTGCTGCTCGACAACGGCCGCACACACGCGCTGGCCGACCAGCTGGGGCGTGAGGCGCTGAAGTGCATTCGCTGCTCGGCCTGCCTGAACGTATGCCCGGTCTACGAGCATGCCGGCGGCCATGCCTATGGGTCGACCTATCCAGGCCCGATCGGGGCGATTCTCTCGCCTCTGCTGACTGGTATGAGCGATTCGCACGACCCCAACAGCTCGCTGCCTTACGCCTCGAGTCTGTGTGGCGCCTGCTTCGAAGCATGCCCGGTGAAGATCGACATTCCGTCGATTCTCGTCGAACTGCGCGACAAGAAGGTCGAGACGGTCGGCAGTGGGCTCGAGAAGCCCATGATGAAGGCGGCTTCGATTGCCATGAGCAGCGGCCCGAAGTGGCACGCGGCCCAGGCTGCGGCGGCACTTGGCGGCCGGCTTGCCGGTCGAGATCGCAAATTCGAGAGCCTGCCGTTCATCTTCGGCGGCTGGACGGATGCGCGTGACCTCTCTGCGCCAGCCACGCGCAGTGGCCGCAAATGGTTCCGCAGTGCTGAGGGTGCCGCAGAGCTGCAACAGGAGCGCGCTCGTGCGGCAGCCTGGCAGGCCACGTTGGCCGCCCAGCCCCAGCCCGATGACGGGCCGATCGACTGGCAACCGCGCCCGAAGCCGGCGCAACGAGATGGGAGCGCACAATGAGCGACGCACGCACAGAGATTCTTGGGCGCATCACCGATGCACTCACGCTGACACCGGTTGCCGATGAACCGATCGTGCGCGACTACGACGCCGAGATCACCCTGCCCGACGACGAGCGACTCGATCTGCTGATCGATCGCCTCGAAGACTACAAAGCGCAGGTGATCAAGGCACGGCCCGAGGGCATCCCTCAGGCTGTGGCGCAGGCTCTGGCCTCGGTGGGGGCCCAGCGCATCGGTGTGCCAGCAGGTCTTGAGCCTACTTGGCTGGCCGAATTCACCGGCGAGGTGCAGATCGATGACGCATCGATCCCGGCGCCCTCACTGGCCGATCTCGACGCGATCGTCACCGGCTCTGCCGTCTCGTGCGCGGTCAACGGCACGATCCTGCTCGACGGCTCAGCAGACCAGGGCAGACGCGCGCTGACGCTTGTGCCCGATGTGCATGTGTGTGTGGCTCGTGACGCCGACATCGTCGTCGATATGCCTGCGGCCATCCGTCGGCTGAGGCCCGAAGCGCCGATCACGATGATCGCCGGCCCGTCGGCGACCTCTGACATCGAGCTGCAGCGAGTGGAAGGCGTTCACGGCCCCCGCACGCTCATCGTGATTGTGGTGTCTGACCGTTATTGACCTTGTCACGCCCAGGCCGCTCAGGTGGCGCACAGGTTTGGCACAGGCACTTGATCGGCCCACATCACTCGAGGCAAAGGCACGACCGCTGCAATAGAGTCATCGCCCTCAACTGAGGGCCTGATTTCTCAAGGAGTGGTCATGGAGCAGCGCGAGCAGAGCACGTCGACGACCCAGCCGACGGCAACGGCAAACGAACAGGTATACCCGCAGGCCAGCGCACCACAGGTGCCGCCCACGCCTCCGGCTCCGCCCTCCGGTGCACAACCGTCGGCAGCAGTCGGCTTTGGCGCGCCTGCGCAGAGGAGTCAGCAGCCCTACCCGGTTCCATCTTTCGGCGGGTACGGTGCAGGCGGTTCGGCAGGATGGGCACCGTACGCGCCACAGCCGCCCGCTCGGCGATCCAACTCGTGGCTGATGCTCGTAGTGGGCGTGCTTGTGGGGCTGGCCATTGCCGCAGTCGTGGTGTTCAGCGTGAACGCGTTCTCGACGTCGACGACTACCGGGCGCACGCCCTCCGGCTCAAGCTCGCAGGGCCAGAGCGGTCAGAACTCGCAGAACTCGCAAGGCGGGTTTTCGGCGCAGGGCACCTCACAGCAGGTGCAGACCGCAACTGACGAGCAGGAGCGCGGTGTTGTTCTGATCGAGACCACGCTCGGGTATGAAGACGCTGAGGCGGCCGGCACCGGCATCGTGCTGAGCAGCGACGGTCTTGTGCTGACCAATCACCATGTGATCGAAAGCGCCACTGAAATTCAGGTGACCATCGCATCCACCGGCAAGGCATACCAAGCCAGTGTGGTGGGCTATGACGATGCGAAAGACGTAGCATTGCTGCAACTGCAGGGCGCGAGCGGTCTCGAGACTGCGCAGCTGGACGATGACGGCGTGACACAGGCCGAGGCAGTCACCGCGATCGGCAATGCCGAAGGGCGGGGCATTCTGGTCGCGGCAGATGGCACCGTCATAGCAACGGATCAGTCGATCACCACGCAGGGTGACTCGGGCGACTCCGAGTCACTGAGCGGGCTGATCGAGCTTGATGCCGATGTGGTCTCGGGCGACTCGGGCGGCCCGGTTATCGATGCCAACGGTGAGGTGGTCGCCATGACGGTAGCTGCCAGCAGCGGCAGCACCGATGTCACCGGCTACGCCATTCCGATCGAGACCGTCACCGCTGTGGTTGAGGCGATTCAGGCCGGCGAAGAGTCAACGACTCTGCACATCGGCGAGAACGCGTTCTTGGGGGTTGAGATCTCATCGTCTCAGAGCGGCAGCAGCTCGACCGGGCGTGGTCGCCAGCAGAGCACCACGACAGTGCAGGGCGCAACAGTCGGCGGCGTGATCGACAACACCCCGGCCGCCCAAGCGGGGCTGGTTGCCGGTGACGTGATCACCGCAGTCAACGGCACCACGGTCACCAGTGGCACCGAGCTGAGCGAAGATCTTGCGCAGCGCGAACCCGGTGAGCAGGTGCGCATCACCTACACCGATACGGCCGGCAGCAGCCATACGGTCACAGTCACGTTGATTGCTGGCCCAGTGGGCTGAGCCGATCGACAGTGCACATCGAGGGCGTCCGGGCAGACCCGGACGCCCTTTCGTGCGCTAGGCTGGTGCATCGACACGGGGTGCCCGCAGCAGGCGGGCTGAGATCACACCCGTCGAACCTGATCCCGTTGACCCGGGCGGAGGGATTGTCGAATGAGGCACGATTCGTCGCGCGCGCCTGCAGCTGCGCCAGTGCACCTGAGTGAGGTCGCCTGGCGCCCGATGGGCTCGGCCGCTGACGTACTCGCTGGAGTGTCGCTCACTCTCAACGCCGGTGAGCGTCTCAGCCTGGTCGGCCGCTCGGGCTGCGGCAAAACCACCCTGCTGCGGCTGATCGCCGGTCTGCTGCCACAGTCGCAGGGCAGCATCGCGATCGGCATGGCCGAAATCGATCAGCGCAGAGCAGCGCAATGTGCCCTGGCCTCACAAACCGACACGCTGCTGCCTTGGGCTCGCCTCGACGACAACGTGGGGCTGGGCCTGCGAGCGGCGGGGGCCTCCCGCGCGGCAGCCCGTCGCCAAGCGGCAGCAGCCCTTGATCGATGGGGGCTGGGCGGCCGACGCTCTGCCCGGCCCGATGAGCTCAGCGGTGGCATGCGACAGCGTGCGCAACTGATGCGTGCTCTGCTCAGCGAGCGCCCGGTGCTGCTGGCCGATGAGCCATTCGGGGCGCTCGACGCCATCACACGCAGTGCAGCTCGGCGCTGGATGCGCGAGGTGCTCGATGACCTCGGCACCACCCTGGTGCTGGTGACCCACGACATCGAAGAGGCGCTGTTGATGGGCGACCGGGTGCTCGTGCTCGGCGGAGCCCCCGCACAGATTGTGCTCGAACGCGACGGTTGGGGGCGCGCCGGGGTCGATGACGACGATCTGATTGCCGAGCCGAGCTTTGTGCGTGCGCGTCGAGACCTGATTGCCGCTATCGCCGAGGATTCCGCATGCGCGGCCTGAGACACTGGGCGCGCCCCATCATGCCGCCAACCCTGGTGGTCGTGCTCGTGTTCGCGGCTTGGGCATGGGCCACGCGCCCGGGAGGTGTGCCAGCGTATGTGCTGCCGAGTCCGTCGGCGGTCATCCATGCGCTGATTTCGCAGTGGCCCGAACTGCTCGGCCCCGCTGCCTGGGTCACCGCGATTGAAGTGCTTGGCGGCCTGGCTCTCGGGCTCGTTGCCGCAGCAGTGCTCGTCGTGGTGATCGATGCCTCGGCGCTGTTGCGACGGGCACTTGGCTCGCTGATTCTGGCCTCGCAGAGCATTCCGGTCGTGGTGATCGGCCCACTGCTGACTATCGCACTGGGCTATGGTGCCGCCCCCAAGATCATTGTGGTGGCGCTGCTGTGCTTTGTGCCGGTGACGGTGAACGCCCTGAGCGGCCTGCAGACTGTGCCGCCGGCGCTGCTTGAAGAACTCCGGCTGCTGGGCTCGTCGCGGTTGCGCTGGCAGGTGCGCATGCGTTGGGCCGCGCCTCAGGCGATGGATGGCCTCAGGGTCGCCGTGATGTTCGCACCGGTCGCCGCTGTGTTTGCCGAGTATTCCGGGTCGACCGACGGCTTGGGGTTCGTGCTCATGCAGGCCATTCCGCGGCTGCGCACAGATGTGGTGTTCGCCGTCGTGATTCTGCTGACGGTGATGAGCGCCGTGCTGCACGCCTGCGTGCCAAGGTTCGCGCTGCGCCCGACTGGTCGCCGCCGCAGACTCCCGAAGACGGAGACGAGAGGAGAGACACTATGAGAAGACGAGGACTGCTGGCCGGAGCCGCCATGATCGCAGTCGGTACACTGGCATTGAGCGGGTGCACCGGGGCAGGTGAGCAGCAGGCCAACGAGAAGACCCAGGTCAGCGTGCTGCTCGACTGGACGCCAAACCCCGACCACCTGGCGCTCTATACGGCGCAGCACATCGGCGCATATGACGAGGCCGGGCTGGCCGTTGATCTGCAGACGCCGGGCAACACGGCAGATGCGGCAAAACAGGTGTCGCTGGGGCAGGTGGATCTGGCCGTCTCGTATGAGCCAGACACCCTGATTGCGGCGGGAGAGGGCCTCGACGTGGTGTCGGTGGCCGCGCTGGTGCCCACGGCGCTGACGTCACTGACCTATCGCGACGATGCCGGCATCAGCGGTGTGGCCGATCTGGCCGGCAAGCAGCTCGGCATCTCGGGGCTTGCGTCGCAACAGCCGACCATCGACTACATTGCACGGCAGGCTGGCATCGACCCGTCGAGCATCGAGACAGTGAACCTGCAACAGGGCATCAACCAGGCGTTGATTGCCGGCACCGTGCCCGCCACGTTCGGGGCGTTTGTGAATATCGATGGGGTTGAGCTGGCCGATTCGGGCGACTTCACCAGCGTGCCGGTGACCGAGCTGGGGGTGCCCGACTACGATGAGCTGGTGATCATCGCGCAGAAGTCGCGGCTCGAGTCTGACCCCGACTACGCGCAGCGAGTGCGTGACTTTCTGAGTGCCACTGCCAAAGGACAGCAGGCTGCGCGTGAAGATGCCAGCCAGGCGGTGGCCGGGCTTGCTGAGGTCACCGATGGGGTCTACAGCGAAGATCTGCTCGCTCGGATGGTCGACGCCACTCTGGCCGCGGTGCCCGAAGACTGGTCGTTCGGTCAGCAGTCACCCGAGCAGTGGCAGACCTACGCCACATGGATGCGCGAGAACGACCTGCTGTCGACTGACGTTGACGGCGCGACAGCGGTAACCACGGAGTACGTGCCGAGCGCTGGCTGATCGGCTGCTTCTGCGAGTTCGTTGGTCAGGATGCGTGCTCGTTGGTCACCAACAGGTGCTGTGGTGACCAGCGGTCGCACGCGGTGACGAGTGAGCGTGCACCCAGCGCTGAAACGCACGATGGCGCCGGAACCCTCTCGGGCATCCGCCGCCATCGTGCGTGTATGAGAGGTGTCAGATGACGCCCTGAGCGATCATCGCGTCAGCCACGAGTGAGAAACCGTGGATGTTCGCGCCCATTACGTAGTCACCGGGGTGACCGTATTCGTCGGCGGTCTGCTGCACGGAACGGTGCAGGCGCTTCATGATGTCGGTCAGGCGCTGCTCGGTGTATTCGAAGGTCCAGGAGTCGCGGGAGGCGTTCTGCTGCATCTCGAGCGCACTGGTGGCCACGCCGCCGGCGTTGGCCGCCTTGCCGGGGCCGAAGAGCACGTTGGCCTTCTGGAAGGTGTGCACGGCATCAGGGGTGCTCGGCATATTGGCGCCCTCGGCGACGGCCTGCACGCCCGAGTTGACCAGGGTGCGGGCATCTTCGGCGTTCAGTTCGTTCTGCGTGGCACAGGGGAGGGCTACGTCGATCTGTTCTTCTTTGGCGATCGACCAGAGGCTGCCGCTCGTGCGGTACTGCACGCGGCCACCCTTGCGCTCGGCGTACTCGGAGATGCGAGCGCGCTCGTCTTCTTTGATCTGGCGCAGCAGATCGAAGTCGATGCCATCGGGATCGTAGACCGCGCCCTGCGAGTCGGAGGCGCCGACGACGGTGCCGCCGAGCTGCTGCACTTTCTGGATGGCGTACAGGGCGACGTTGCCCGAGCCCGAGACCAGCACCTTGCGACCGTCGAACGACTGGTCGCGAGTGGCGAGCATCTCTTGGGCGAAAATGACTGCGCCGTAGCCGGTGGCCTCGGTGCGGGCGCGCGAACCGCCCCAGCCGATGCCCTTGCCGGTGATGACGCCTGACTCGTAGGCGTTGGTGAGGCGCTTGTACTGGCCGAACAGGTAGCCGATTTCGCGGCCGCCGACGCCGATGTCGCCCGCGGGCACGTCGACGTACTGGCCGATGTGGCGGTGCAGCTCGGTCATGAACGACTGGCAGAAGCGCATGACCTCACGGTCGCTCTTGCCCTTGGGGTCGAAGTCGGAGCCGCCCTTGCCGCCGCCGATGGGCAGGCCGGTAAGCGCGTTCTTGAAGATCTGCTCGAAGCCGAGGAACTTGACGGTGCCGAGCAGCACCGAAGGATGGAAGCGCAGGCCGCCCTTGTAGGGGCCGAGCGCGGAGTTGAACTGCACGCGGAAGCCACGGTTGATGTGCACGCGGTTGTGATCATCGATCCAGGGCACTCGGAAGATGATTTGGCGCTCGGGCTCGCAGATGCGCTGCAGCACTGCAGACTCGCTGTACTCGGGATGGCGGTCGATCACGGGGGCGAGCGACTCGAACACCTCATGCACGGCCTGATGAAACTCGGTTTCACCAGGGTTGCGGGTCAAGACGGTCTGATAGACCGAATTGATGAATTTCGCGGACGTGGACGTGGACATAGACAGACCTCTCTGGGCTCGAACGTGCTGCGTCGAGACCGTGATGGATGGCACGGTTCTGGGGCCGCGCCATCCATCAGTCTATCGGTCGCACATCAGAAGATGGCGTCGATCTTGGCCTTGTCGCGCACCGCACCCTTGTCTGCCGAAGTCGCCAGTGCACCGTAGACCTTGAGCGCCGTAGACACCTCGCGCTGGCGGTCGACGGGGTGATAGCCCTGAGACGCCTCGAGCGCGGCACGGCGCTGCGCCAGCACCTCGTCGGGTACGTCGAGGGTGATGGTGCGGTTGGGGATGTCGATGGTGATCTGGTCACCGCTTTCGACCAGCGCGATGGTGCCGCCGGAGGCCGCCTCAGGTGAGACATGCCCGATCGACAGCCCCGACGTGCCGCCGGAGAAGCGCCCGTCGGTGATCAGCGCGCACTGTTTGCCGAGGCCGCGCCCCTTCAAAAACGAGGTGGGGTAGAGCATCTCCTGCATGCCGGGGCCGCCCTTGGGGCCCTCGTAGCGAACCACCACCACGTCGCCGGCCTTGACTGTCTTGTCGAGGATTACACTCACCGCATCTTCTTGAGACTCGACCACCACTGCAGGGCCAGAGAACTTGAGAATTGAGTCATCGACACCTGCGGTCTTGACCACGCAGCCGTCTTCGGCGAGGTTGCCGTACAGCACGGCCAGGCCGCCGTCGGCCGAGTAGGCGTGCTCGACGTCGTGGATGCAGCCACCAGCAGCATCTAAATCGAGGGTCTCCCAGCGCTCCGACTGCGAGAACGCCTTGGCGCTGCGCACGCAGCCCGGCGCGGCATGGAACAGCTCCACAGCCGTGTCGCTGGCCTTGCCGCCGCGCACATCCCACTCGTCGAGCCAGCCGACCAGATCGTCGGAGTGTACCGAGTGCACGTTCTCGTTGAGCAGCCCGCCGCGATGCAGCTCACCCAAGATGGCGGGGATGCCCCCGGCGCGGTGCACATCCTCGACCAGGTAGCTGCCGTTCGGGGCCACCTTGCACAGGCAGGGCACGCGATGCGACAGCTCATTGATATCGCGCATGGTGTAGTCGACGCCAGCCTCTTGGGCGGCGGCGAGCAGGTGCAGAATCGTGTTGGTCGAGCCGCCCATCGCGATGTCCATGGCCATCGCGTTCTCGAAGGCGTCGCGGGTCACAATCGAGCGCGGCAGAATGCTTGCATCGTCATCGTCGTAGAACCGGTGCGCGAGTGAGACGATGAGACGACCAGCCTCTTCGAAGAGTGCGCGGCGTGCGGTGTGCGTGGCCAGTGTGGTGCCATTGCCGGGCAGCGAGATGCCGAGCGCCTCGGTGAGGCAGTTCATCGAGTTGGCGGTGAACATGCCCGAGCACGACCCACAGGTGGGGCAGGCGTTTTCCTCCAGCCGGGCAAGGTTCTCGTCGGAGAGGTTGGGGTCGGCGGTGCCAGCCATCACCGAGATGAGCTCGACGCGCTTACGCACCGTGCCGTCGACGAGCACTGCGGTGCCGCCCTCCATGGGCCCACCCGAGACGAAGACGGTGGGAATGTTCAGACGCAGGGCCGCCAACAGCATGCCCGGGGTGATCTTGTCGCAGTTCGAGATGCAGACCAGGGCATCTGCCTGGTGCGCGTTGACCATGTATTCGACGGAGTCGGCGATCAGATCGCGGCTCGGCAGTGAATAGAGCATGCCCGAATGCCCCATGGCGATGCCGTCGTCGACGGCGATCGTGTTGAACTCACGCGGAATGCCGCCGGCCTCGGTGATCGCCTCGGAGACCAGGCGCCCGACCGGGGCAAGGTGGGTGTGCCCGGGGACGAACTCGGTGAAGCTGTTGGCGACGGCAATAATGGGCTTGCCGAAGTCGCTTCCGTTGACGCCGGCGGCGCGCAGCAGAGCGCGTGCTCCGGCCATGTTGCGTCCGTGGGTGACTGTGCGTGAGCGTAAATAGGCCATTCGTCAATGGTACGCCGAAACCGCGCGGCACCCGCCACGCAACCCTCACCATGGTTATGCTCAGTTCATGCCTTCTCGCACCCCCGGGCCCGGCCTGCATCTGCGTCGGGTCGCGCGTCGCACCGCCATCACCGCATGGATGCTCGCAGCCGCTTTCATCGCGTTGGCCGTCATCGGGCGGGTCGCCTTCGCGGTCAGCCCCTGGCCGTACGCACTGCTGATCAGACACGCCTTCGATACCTCGGGTACCAGCGCCAACGAGCAGCTCGCCGCTTGGGCGGCGCAGGACGTGCGCGCCATCACCGATCTGTCATACACCTACCGCGACCGCGCCGACGAACAGCTCGACGTGTACACCGGTGAAGACGGCGCCGCGCGGCCGACGATCGTGTGGGTGCACGGCGGCGGCTGGGTCGGCGGCGACAAATCGGCGGGGGAGAACCATGCCCGAACCCTCGCCGGCGCCGGGGTGACCGTTGTCGAGATCAACTACACGCTCTCGCCGGAGGCCACCTACCCGACGGCCGTGCACCAGCTCGACGCCGCCGTCGGATATCTCGTCGCCCATGCCGCCGAACTCGGCATCGACCCCGATCAGCTCTACGTCGCCGGGGACTCCGCCGGCTCGCAGATCGCCGCCGACTGGGTCACCGCGGTGACCTCCAGCACGTCCGCGGCCCGGCTGGTGCTCACCCCGAGCATCTCCGCATCACAGCTGCGTGGGGCCATCCTGTTCTGCGGCGCCTACGACGCTGAGCGCCTGGGCGACGCCGGAGACTTCCAGCAGTTCGTCGACGCGGTGCTGTGGGCATATACCGGTGAGCGAGACTGGCGCTCCTCGACCGCGCTGGCCGACAGCTCGGTCATCGACAACGCCACCGCCGATTTCGTGCCCACCTTCATCTCGGCAGGCAACGGCGACCCGCTGCTCGAGCAGTCACAGCTGCTGGCCGAGCGGCTCGAAGAGCTCGGCGTCGAGGTCGACGCGTTGTTCTACGACGACGACCACGAGCCGGCGCTGCCTCACGAATACCAGATGCTGCTCGACGAATATCCAGAGGCCGTCGACGCCACCGAGCGCATGCTCGCCTTCATCGCAGCGATGAGCCCTGGCTATACAATCGACACCACACTCACCCGGCGCTGAGCGTCGGTGCACCACTCGCCGACCAGAAAGGTCATCCATGACGGAGCCGACCCCCCAGTCCGCCGACCGGCCAGCCGACTCCGGGCGTGCATACCGCACCACTGCAAACGCCCTCGGTGCGATCATCTTCGCCAGCCGGTGGGTGCAGGCTCCCCTCTACATCGGGCTGATCATCGCCCAGCTCATCTACGTCGGCGTCTTCTGGGTTGACCTGTGGCATCTGTTCACCGATGTGTACCACGTGTGGACGGGCACGGCCGACGCCACTGAGGTGGAGAGCTTCGAGACCACGGTGATGCTGACCGTCCTCGGCCTGATCGACGTGGTGATGATCGCCAACCTGCTGATCATGGTCATCATCGGCGGCTACGAGACCTTCGTATCGAAGGTCAACGTCGACGGGCACCCCGACGAGCCCGACTGGCTCTCGCACGTCAACGCCAACATCCTCAAAGTCAAGCTGGCCATCTCGATCATCAGCATCTCGTCGATCCACCTGCTCAAGACGTTCATCGAGGTCGGCGACATGGGCGCAGGCGACGAGCACACCCTCACCGGTGAGCAGTACACCTTCAACGGCGTGCTCTGGCAGGTGGTTATCCACTGCGTGTTCATCCTCTCGGCCGTGGCGCTGGCCTGGATCGAGCGCATCCAGCGGGTGAACATCCACGAACGCGGCGGGCAGGCGGACGTGTCCGCGGGCACACACTGACCATGAGCGCTCATCCCGGCAGCAGTACACCAGCGGCGCGCCTGACCGTGCCGAAGCAGGCAGACTCGCGCACCAGGGCATCCCTGATCGCGGGGTTTGGCGCAACCGCCGCGCTGGCAGCCACGGCGATTAGTGCCGGCCGACTGCTCGATCGAGCCCTGGCTGGCGAATCACTGGCCGCATCAGTTTCGTGGCTTATCGTCTGGGCAGTGCTCACCGTTGCGCTTCGCTGGTTGGCCGATTGGATGCAGGACGCCGCCTCGACCACCATTGTCGGCGATCTGCACGAGCGGGTCTATGCCGGGGTGACCCGAGACGGTCAGCAGATCGATCCCGGTGCAGCCGCACGTCTGGCGACCTCGTCGATCACCGACTACGCGACCTTCCGGGCACAGTTCCACGGCTCGATCGTTGCGGCTGTCGTTGCGCCGATTGTGGTGATTGTGGTGATCGCGGTGTCGGTCGATCTGCCGGCAGCACTGGTGCTGCTGGCGGCGACCATCGTGGCTACGGTGCTGGTCGGCGGGCTGCAGCGGCTGACCCTCAAATCGATGGCGGGCTACCGGCGCCGAGCCGGGCAGCTGTCGGTCGAGTTTCTCGAATCGCTGCAGGGTCTGCGCACGCTCTCACTCTATGGCGCCGGCGGTCGCACGCTGCAGCGCATCGCGGCCTCGAGCGAAGCCCAGCGTCGCGAGATCATGCGGCTGCTGCGGGTGAATCAGACCATTATTCTTTCGCTCGACGCCGTGTTCTATGCGTCGGTGGTGGGGTCGGCGACGGTGATCGCGCAGCTGCGGGTGCACACTGGTGCACTGACCGCAGGCGTGGGCGCCGCGTTGGTGCTCTGCGCGCTGGTGATGAGCGCACCACTCGATGTAGTGGGACGATTCTTCTATCTGCGAGCCGCTGGCAAGCGTGCCGAGTCAAGCCTGGCGGGGGCGCTCGGAGTCGAGTCGTCTGCGGCGTCTGCCACAGCGCGAGCAGCTGAACCGCCCACCGGCGATGCACAGCTGCAGCTGGCGGGTGCCACAGTGATCGTCGATGGCGACCGCACGGTGCTTCACGACGTCGACTTGACGGTGGCGCCGGGTGATCGTCTGGTGATGGTGGGCGAGAGTGGCTCAGGCAAGACCACGCTGCTGCGCCTGCTCGAAGGCACGCTGGCGGCTTCCGGTGGTGCCGTGCGACGCCGCGCCGGGGCCACCATCGTCTCGGTGGTGCAGAACCCCCGCATCTTCTCGGGCACGGTGCGCAGCAACCTGCGTCTGGGCGAGCCAAGTGCCGACGATGCCAGGCTCTGGCAGGCGCTGCGCGAAGCCGGCCTGGCCGATGCCGTGCGCGAACTTCCCGACGGCCTCGATGCGCCGGTCGGCGAGCTCGGCGCCGGGCTCTCCGGCGGTCAGCAACAGCGGTTGGCCATTGCTCGGGCCTTGGTGCCGAGCCCTGACGTGCTGCTCGTCGACGAGCCCACCAGCGGTCTCGACCAGCAGCGCGCCCGTCAGGTGGTGCAGTCGCTGTCTCAGCTGCCGACAGATCTGGCCATCGTGGCGGTCACACACCAACCCGAGCTGTTCAGCGGGTTCGGTCGCGAGCTGAAACTGACCAACGGGCGCATCACCAGCCAAACCGGCAACGACACGGGGGAGGCATCATGACGCGCGCCGAGCATCCTGACGCATCGACGCCTCAGACGATTCGGCGCCTGCTGCCGATGACGCGGGGCTTTCGCGGCTCACTCAGTATCTCTTTGCTGTGCCGGCTGATCTCTCAGGCCAGCGGTGTGGCCGCGCTGACGGTCGGGGCGGTGCTGGTGGTGACCGACGCGGTGCCCCTGTGGCAGACCGCGCTGATCATGGTGGGCATCGCTTTGGTCAAAGGGCTGAGCCGTTACGCCGAGCAGTACTTCGGGCATCGCGTCGCCTTCACCGTGCTCGCGAGGCTGCGTGTGCGCTTCTTCGCCGCGCTGGTGCCGCAGGCGCCCGCAGTGGCCACGGGAGCGCGCACCGGCGACCTGCTCTCGCGCTCAACGCGCGACATCGACCGGCTCGAGGTGTTCTTTGCGCACACCATTGTGCCGAGCATCAGCGCCGTGCTGCTGAGCGCTGGCTTCACGGTGGCGGCTGGGGTGTGCGCCGGATGGCCGATTGCCACCGCGTTGGCCCTCGGGCTGCTGCTGTCGATATCGGTCGCACTGATGTACCCGGGTGCCGGTCGCCGCGCTGCCGCAGCTGATGCTGCCGTGACCGGCGGCATCTCGCAGCACATCTCTGAGACGTGCGCCGGACGTGAAGATCTGCGTGGGCTGCATGCCTTTGCTGCGCGCGGCGCAGACTGGTCAGCGCTGGGGGAGCGCCGCACCCGTGCCGCAGCGCGACTGGGTGCGCTGGCGCGTCGCCGTCAGCTGGCATTCGACATGCTCTGGCTGGCCACCTTTGTGGCTGTATCGGTGCTCGCAGCGTTCGACGTGGCTGCGGGCAGACTCACCCTGGCCCCTGCTGCTGTGGCGTTGGCATTGACCTTCGGTGCGTTCGCCAGCACAGAGCCCGTGGTCGGCTTCGTCAATGAATGGCGGCAGGTCTGCGCGGCCGCTGCCCGAGTGCAGTCAGTGCTTGACGCCACGCCAGCGGTGCCGGAGCCGACCCCTGAGACGCAACCTTCTGCTGAAATCGCACCGCGTGCATCGGCCTCGACAACAGATGCATCGGGGGCTGAGATTCGCGTGCACGATCTGCGCTTCTCGCACGGTGACTCAGCCGCTGCGCTGCAGGTGCCCGATCTGCGCATTGCTGCTGGCGCACAGGTGCTGATCACCGGCCCGAGCGGCAGCGGCAAATCGACGCTGCTCGATCTGATCGCCCGCGTGTGGGATGCCGACGCTGGAAGCATCTCGATTGACGGCGTCGACGTGCGCAGCATGGGGCGAGCCGATCTCGTGCGCCGCGTGGCCGTGATCGACCAGCGCACCTTCGTGTTTACCCGCAGCATCGCCGAGAACCTGCGCATCGGTGTGCCCGACGCCACCGACGCTCAGTTGCTTGAAGTGTGCCGGCAGGTGCGTCTGGGCGAGCTGATCGAGCGACTGCCGAAGGGGCTCGACAGCGTGCTGGGTGCTGGGCACGGCAGAGTTCGCCTGTCTGGTGGCCAACTGCAGCGGCTGGCAGTCGCGCGTGCGCTGCTGACCGACGCGCCCATCCTGCTGGCCGATGAGATCACCTCACAGCTCGATGCCGAAACGGCGCGTCAGATTCGCTCCCTGGTGCTGGGTGGCAGCCAAGGGGGCACGGTGCTGTGGGTGTCGCATACCGACGATGCTGCGAAGTGGCCCGGGCCGGTCGTGCACATCGACGAGCAGGGGCTGGCGCGCGTCGAACCGGCTCAGGCCTGATCAGCCACCTGGATGTCGCGGGCGGCGGGCAGCCCGATGTCGAGCGAGCGGCCGTTGAGTTCGATCGTCATGGTGCCGGCCACTTCGACACGACCTTGCACCGTGACCACGCTGTCGATGCCCAGACCGATGCCGGTCAGGTAGCGCAGCATTTCGGGGTTCTCGTCAGAGACCCGGCGCACTCGCACTGTGGTGCCGACGGCCACCTCGCTCAGCGGACCGGCATCGAGCACCGGGATGCTGCCATCGGGCTGGGGGATCGGGTCACCATGGGGATCTCGGGTGGGGTGGTTCAGACGGGCGTCGAGTCGCTGCACCATCAAGTCGCTCACGGCGTGTTCGAGCACCTCGGCCTCGTCATGCACTTCATCCCAGTCATAGCCCAAGTAGCTGACCAGAAAGGTCTCGATGATGCGGTGCCGTCGCACCACCTGCACGGCTGCGGCCTCACCGGCCGGCGTTAGCACGATGGTGCCGTAGCGCTCGTGTTCGAGGAACCCCTGTTCGCCAAGGCGGCGCACCCCCTCTGACACCGTCGACCTGGTGAGCCCGAGGCGTTCGGCGATCTGCCCGGTGGTCGCCGGTGCATCTGACCATTCGCCGAGCTGCCAAATCGCTTTGAGATAGTCCTGGTTCGACTGCGAGAGATCGGCGGCAGATTGCATACGCCGATTGTAGCGGGCTGCTGATTCCCCGTCGTTGCCAGTGGCATGCGGCATAATGGGACGGGTGATCAGGCAGGAGAGCAACGATGTCCGCTAACGACTTCCCGCAGCCATGGCTGGCTCAGTACCCGGCCAATGTGCCGACAACCATCGGCCCGCTGCAGCACCGCAGCATCCCCGATCTCATCGACGCGACCTGTGCGCGTTTCGGCGACCGCCCGGCCTTCACCAACCTCGGGCAGACCCTGAGTTTCACCGAGGTGGGGCAGCTCTCCGATGACTTCGCCGCATATTTGCAAGTAGCGCTGGGGCTGCGTCCCGGTGATCACATCGTGCTGCAGATGCCCAATCTGCTGCAGTATCCGGTGGCGTTGTTCGGCGCGCTGAAGGCCGGCCTGATCGTGGTCAACGCCAACCCGCTGTACACCGCACACGAGACCAAACAGGTCATTAACCAGTCCGAGGCCAAGGCCATCGTGGTGCTCGATGTGTTTGCCGACAAAATCGAGCAGATCTACGATCAGACCACGCTGCAGCATGTCATCGTCACTCGCCCCACTGATCTGTTCCATGGTGCGCGGCGTCACCTGATTAATGCAGGCATTGCGGTTAAGCGCATGGTGCCCAAATACTCGCTGCCGCAGGCGGTCTGGCTGCGCGATGCGCTGGCTCATGGCGCAGATTTGCAGCATGTGCGCCCCGAAGCCGGCCCAGATGACGTCGCCCTGCTGCAATTCACCGGCGGCACAACGGGCACCCCCAAGGGTGCCATGCTCACGCACGCCAACCTGATCTCCAACGGTCAAATGATGATGTCCTGGATGGAGCTCGTGCTCGACGAGGGCGGCGAGGTCGTGCTTGCTGCACTGCCGCTCTACCACGTGTTCTGCATGACCGTGAACTGCATGTGCTTCTTTGCCTACGGGCTGCACAACGTGCTGGTCACCAACCCGCGCGAGGTCGACGCTCTGGCCAAGACCATCATTCGCTACCGCACCTCGGTCATCATCTTGGTCTCCACTCTCGCGCAAGCCCTGCTGGACAACAATCGCTTCCGTCGAGCCGACTTCGACTTCTTGAAACTCACTGTCGCAGGCGGCATGGCTCTGCGACCGGCCACCGCCTACGAGTGGCAAGACCTCACGCAGCGCCCCATGCTCGAAGGCTATGGGCTCACCGAGGCCTCACCAGTGGTCAGCGTGAACCCGACGTGGGCAGAGCCGATCATCGGCACCGTGGGCATTCCCCTGCCGTCGACCGACATCAAGGTGCTCGACGCCGACGGCCAGGTAGCGCCGTTCGGCGAACCGGGCGATCTCTACGTGCGCGGCCCGCAGGTGATGGCCGGCTATTGGCACAAGCCCGAAGAAACCGCCCAGGTGCTCTCGGCAGACGGGTGGCTCGCCACCGGCGACATCGCCGTGCTGCGCGAAGATGGCTATTTCACCATCGTCGATCGCAAAAAGGACATGATCTCGGTCTCCGGATTCAACGTCTACCCGACAGAGGTCGAAGACGTGCTGGCGGGGCATCCGCGCATCAAAGCCGCTGGGGTCATCGGTGTGCCAGACGCGCACTCAGGCGAGGTCGTCAAGGCCTTCATCGTGCCGGCTGACGCCGCCCTCACCGAAGACGAGGTGCGTCAGTATGCGCGTCGTTATCTCACCGGCTACAAGCGGCCGCGCTACATCGAGTTTCGCGACGAGCTGCCCACATCGAACGTGGGCAAGGTCATTCGCCGCGAGCTGCGCGATTGAGCGCGCCAGCATCCACCACACTGGTCGTCGTGCCCACCTACAACGAGGTGGAGTCGTTGCCAGTGCTGCTGCGACGGTTGCGCGCGGTGCACCCTGACCTGCCCGTGCTGGTCGTGGATGACGCCTCTCCAGACGGCACTGGCGAGCTGGCAGACCAACTTGCCACGGCCGATGCACACCTTGTAGTGCTGCACCGCGCTGGCAAAGAGGGGCTCGGGCCGGCCTATATCGCCGGCTTTCACTGGGCCGCCGAACACGGCTACGACTACGTGGTTGAAATGGATGCCGACGGGTCGCACCAGCCGGAGCAGCTGGCTGCACTGCTCGATGCAGCTGCCCCAGATGTGCTTGTGCTGGGCTCCCGATGGGTGTCGGGCGGGTCGACACAAGACTGGCCGTGGCATCGACAACTGCTCTCTCGCTCGGCCAGTTGGTATTCGCGCACGCTGCTCGGGCTCGGCACCCGAGATATCACCGCAGGCTATCGGGTGATCCCTGTCGCGCTGCTTGAAGAAATCTCACTCGAGAACGTCGAGAGCCATGGGTACTGCTTTCAGATCGACGTGCTGCGCAGAATAGTGGCAGCTGGCCACTCGGTGGTGGAGGTGCCCATCACCTTCGTCGAGCGCACCGCAGGAAAGTCGAAGATGGATCTGCCGATTGTGCTAGAAGCGATGCGTCGCGTGACCGCATGGGGAGTGTCTTCGCGACTCGGGCGCGGTTGAACAGAGTAGCCTCACCGGTGCGATAGTGTAAACAGGTCCGCAATGGCGCGAAAACAAGGAGTGGAATGTCCCAGGGGCTGTTGATCACCGGTATCGGCGAGAGCGCAGGAAAATCACTGGTGACCATTGGGCTGCTTCGCGATGCCGCCGAACACTTCGCTCGCATAGGGTTTCTTCGCCCGATCACCTCTTCTGACTCCACTGAGGGGTCGCGTATCGTGTCGCTGGCCGAACAGCTACTGCCCGAGGGTACGCTGCATGCCGCGAGCGTGATGACCGCTGCGGAGGCCGAACGCAAAATCGCCGACGGCCGCGTAGAAGACGTCATCTCTGACTGTCTCGATGCCTATGAACGACTGGCGGCAGACACCGATCTGGTCATCGTCGAAGGCAGCAACTCCATCAGTGTGCGTCTGCCGAGCGATGTCGGCTTCAACATTGAACTCGCTAAGCACTTGGGTGTGCCCACCATTGGGGTGATCGACGGCAGCGGTCGCAGTGCCGCACGCATCGCGGCCGCGGTGGCGCTCACACGCCGTGAACTGATCGATGCGCATTCCACGCTGATCGCGGTGATTGTCAATCGCGCACCACTCGACCAGATCGAAGAAGCCGCTCGGTTGCTGCCCGTCGGTCGACTCGGCCGCCCGGTCTACCTGATTCCCAACGTCGACGGACTCACCTGGCCCAGTGTCGGTGAGATCGCCCGGCGCATTGGTGCCACTCGCATCAACGAAACTGGCGACGAAGACGCTCTGGTGCGTCGCATCACGGTGGCCGCGATGCAGCCAGACCACGCGCTCGAGGTCATCGGCGCTGGGGCGTTCGTCGTGGTTCCAGCCGACCGCGACGAACTGCTGAGCGCCATTCTGCGTGCACCCCTGAGCCCCGAAGCTGTGCTGATCAGCGGTGACTTCGCACTCGGTCCGGTAGGGCAGCAGGCCGTAGCCGCCTCAAGCATTCCTATCTACACCCTCGACACCGACACCTTCGCCGCCGCTCAGGCCGCCAGCCATGTGCGGGCCGAGATCGGTGAGGGCAACCCCACCCGGGTTCGCTTGGCGCAGAAGATCTGGCAGCAGTATGTTGACGGCAGTGAGATTCTCTCGCGTCTCGACCTGCGCACTGAAGACGTCACCACACCAGAGCGGTTCACCTACGAGCTCGCCCGTCGGGCTCGCTCCATTCAGGCACGCATCGTGTTGCCTGAAGGTGAGGATCCGCGCATCCTGACCGCCGCAGCCGATGTTACGCGGCGCGGCTTGGTTCGGGTCACCGTGCTTGGTCGGCCAGACGACGTGCGTACTTTGGCTGCACAGCACGGCGTGCAACTGGGCGACATCGAGATCATCGATGTGGCAGCCTCACCGTTGCTCGAGGAGTTTGCCACCGAATACCAGAAACTGCGCGCGCATAAGGGCGTGACCATCGAGCAGGCGCGAGCCAAGGTCGCTCAGCCCACCACTTTCGCCACCATGCTGGTGCACACTGGTCGCGCCGACGGTCTCGTCTCGGGCGCCTCTCACACCACCGCTGACACCATTCGCCCGGCTTTCGAGATCATCAAGACCCGGCCCGGGGTGTCAACGGTGTCGTCGGTGCTGTTCATGTGTCTCGACGATCGCGTGTTCGTCTACGGCGACTGTGCAGTGATTCCCAACCCCACGCCTCAGCAGCTGGCCGAGATCGCGGTAGCATCGGCGGGCACGGCGAAGGCCTTCGGTGTCGAGCCCCGCGTCGCGCTGCTCTCGTACTCGACTGGGCAGTCGGGGCACGGCACCGATGTCGACGCTGTGCGCGAAGCCACCGCAATCGCTCACGAACTGGCACCCGAGCTGCCCATTGAAGGGCCGATTCAATACGACGCCGCGAGCAATGCGGTCATTGCCGCCGGCAAACTGCCCGACTCTGATGTCGCGGGTCGGGCCACGGTATTTGTGTTCCCCGATCTCAACACGGGCAACAACACCTACAAGGCGGTGCAGCAAGCCAGTGGCGCACTGGCGATCGGCCCCGTGTTGCAGGGGCTGAACAAGCCGGTTAACGATCTGTCGCGCGGCTGCACGGTCGACGACGTGATCAACACGATTCTCATCACCGCGATTCAGTCGCAGACGATTGCCTGAGCGCCCGGCGCTCGTCAACATCCTTCCGTCACAACAGTTCAAAGGGGAACGCAAAAAATGAGCATGCTGCTTGTCAACGCCGGGTCGTCGAGCCTGAAGATCAGCGTCGCAGAGGATGGCGAGGTCGGTTATACCCGCACCGTCACCACGCCTCCGCTGCAGATCACCGACAACGAATGGCGTGAGCTGATCGACGACTTCACCGCTCACGGTGGGCAGATCGAAGTTGTCGTGCACCGCGTGGCTCACGGCGGCCCCCGCTTCGGCGAGGCGGCCATTGTCGATGATCATGTGATGGCCGGCATCGAGCAGCTGAGCGATCTCGCTCCGCTGCACCAGCCGCCGTCGGTCTCGGTGCTTGAGCGACTGCGCAAGCTGTTGCCCGATGCGGTGCAGATCGCGTGCTTCGACACCGCCTTTCACGCGCGGATGCCCGCCGAGTCGTACACCTATGCGATTCCGCGCGACTGGCGCGAAGACCTCGGGGTGCGCCGCTACGGCTTCCATGGCCTGGCACATGAGTACAACGTGCGTGAGGCGGCACAGATTCTCGATCGCGATCTCTACGAGCTGCATCTGGTGAGCGCGCATCTGGGGTCGGGTGCCTCGCTGGCTGCGGTGCGCGAGGGGCACAGTGTCGACACCACGATGGGCTTCACCCCGCTCGAGGGCCTCGTGATGTCTACCAGATCAGGCACAATCGACCCGGCGATTTCGGCCTGGCTTGTCTCTAAGACCGGCTTGAGCGTCACCGAGGTGATCCGTCGGCTGGAGCGTGAGTCTGGCCTCTACGGGCTGGCTGGCGACACGCACATGGGTGCCATCGTCGATCGCGCCAACGCGGCCGAGGCCGAGGCACAGCTGGCCATGGGAGTCTGGGCGCATCGCGCTGCAGGCATGATCGGGCAGATGGTGGTTTCGGCCGGCGGCCTCGACGCGCTGGTCTTCTCTGGCGGCATCGGAGAGAATTCCCCGGTGGCGCGTGCGATGGTGCTCGAGCGGCTGCGCCCGCTCGGTCTGCGCTTCGACGAAGACCTCAACCTGCGCAACGAAATGGGCTCGGAGATTCAGGCCAAGGGGTCGAGCGCCGCAATCATCATCGTGCAGACGCGCGAAGACATCACTATGGTGCGGCAGGCTCAGGCCCTGCTGCGGCAGCACGGTCATTGAGCGTGTTTTCGGCGTAGCGCAGATAGGCATTGGTGTTGCGCTGCCGGTGATCGCGAATGTAGCTTTCGACCTGATCTGGGGCGGTGCCCGACTCGATCATCTGCAGCAGGTGTTCGTGCTCTTCGACCAGGCCGTCGACGCGCCCCGGCAGCAGCCCGAACACTGCGCCCTTGACGGCCGCTGCCTTGACCCACCCCTCGTTGAGCGTCTGCATCAGGTAACGGTTGGGGCAGTCGCGATAGAGCACCCGATGAAAGAGTGTGCTGAAACGGTTGGCCTCGGCGAAGCGCGACTGGTTCAACGACTCAATGAGGTGCTGGTTGTAGAAGCGGGCCTCTTCAATGGTCTGCGGCCGCATATGCCCAATGGTCTGTGCGACGGCGGCGCCCTCGAGCACAGCAAGTGTGAACATGAGGTGACGGTATTCGTCGGGGTCGAAGTCGGCGACCTGTGCACCGATGTTGTGCGAGAACGTGACCAGCCCCTCCGACTCGAGCAGTCGAATAGCCTCACGAACCGGTACCGGTGACATTTTCAGCTCTCGGGCGAGTTGGGAGATCACCAGTCGGTGGCCTGACTGCAGTCTGCCGGCAGCGATTGAGCGCTTGATGGCATCTCGTGCCTGCAGCGCCTTGCTGTTCGCCTGATCCTCGGCCATGATCCCTCCTGACGGTGGCGCACCCGCGCCTCAGCCATCCTATTGCAGCCTGGCTGATCGAGCGTGCCGACAGGGGAGTGTCAGTGGGCACGGGTACAATCTTGCGATATGCACCCCCCAATCGAGTTCGGCAACGCGTCTGCGCGCGACCTGCCTCCGGCGTACCCGCGCCGCGCCGCTCGTGGCACGGCGGGGTCGCTGCGCGCCTGGCAGAGCGAGGCGCTCTCGCTGTATTTCGAGCGCAGCCCACGCGACTTTCTCGCCGCCGCCACGCCTGGTGCCGGCAAAACAACTTTCGCCCTGCAGCTGGCCGCTGCGCTGCTCGACCGTGGTGAGGTCGATCGCGTGCTCGTGGTAGCGCCCACCGAGCATCTCAAACGTCAGTGGGCCGATGCCGCCGAACGCGCACATATTCCGCTCGACCCCAACTTCCGCAACGCCGATCGCGTATTCGGCGCCCACTATCGGGGCGTGACCGCAACCTATGCGCAGGTCGCAGCCAACCCTGAGGTGCACCGCGCGCTCACCGAGGCCGCGCGCACCTTGGTCATCCTCGACGAGGTGCATCACGGCGGCGACGCACTCAGCTGGGGCGACGGCATCCGGCAGGCGTATGCTCGGGCCGCTCGGCGTGTGTGCCTCACCGGCACCCCGTTCCGCTCAGACGATGCGCAGATTCCCTTTGTCACCTATGAGCCGCAGCCCGACGGCACCAAGATCTCGAAGGCCGACTACACCTATGGCTATGGTCGTGCCCTGCACGACGGCGTGGTGCGGCCAGTCATCTTTCTCACCTACGCCGGCAACATGAAGTGGCGTTCGCGCAGCGGCGATGAAATGAGCGCTGATCTCGGCGCCCCGGCCACCAAGGACATCATCGCCCAGGCCTGGCGCACCGCACTCGACCCGCGCAGCGAGTGGATCGCCTCGGTGCTGCGAGCTGCCGACGCCCGCCTCACCCAGGTGCGCAAAGGTGTGCCCGATGCTGGCGGGCTGGTCATCGCCACCGACCAGACTCAGGCTCGGGCCTATGCCAAGCTGCTGCACGAGATCAGCGGCGAATCAGCGACCATCGTGCTCTCCGACGAAGACGGCGCCTCAGATCGCATCGAGGCCTTCTCGGCCGGCACTCAACGCTGGATGGTCGCCGTGCGCATGGTGTCTGAGGGCGTCGATGTGCCGCGTCTTGCCGTCGGCGTCTATGCCACCAGCGCCAGCACGCCATTGTTCTTTGCTCAGGCCATTGGGCGCTTTGTGCGAGCCCGGCGGCGTGGCGAGACGGCGACCATCTTTCTGCCCAGTGTGCCTGGCCTCGTGGGGCTGGCCCATGAACTCGAAGTCGAACGCGATCACATTCTGGGTGCACCCAAGGCAGCCGACGACGACTTCGATGACGAGCTGCTCGAACGCGCCAATCAGCGAGAGGCGGCCAGCGACGCGCTGCTTGACGGCGCCGACTTTGAACCCCTTGAGGCGCAGGCCGCCTTCGACCGCGTGCTCTACGAGGGCGACGAGTTCGGCTCCGGCTCTGCCGTCGAGCCCGACAGCCTCGAAGAGCTCGACTTTCTGGGGTTCCCGGGGCTGCTTGAGCCCGACGAGGTGCGCACGCTGCTGCAGTCTCATCAGGCCGAGATCGCCAAGCGACGCCAGCGCAGCGCGAGCAAACAACCTGCGGCGGCTCCGGCATCCACCGAGCCCCTGCACCGCCAGCTGAAGGCCAAGCGCAGCGAACTCAACCGTGCCGTGTCTGTATGGGCAAAAATGTCAGGCGAGTCGCATGGCAGCGTGCATGCTCGGCTTCGCCGAATCAGCGGCGGGCCCGCTGTGGCGCAGGCCGATTTAGCACAACTTGAGAAGCGCATCAGCACGGTGCGCAGCTGGATGGCCAAGGGGCGCTGACCAAGTCAGGGTCGCCTACTTTGCATGGGCGTTGGGCGTGGAGTAACGTCTCCAACAGGTGTCGGAGATGCTCGATGCCATCAGAACGACCGTGAAGGAACGCACATGACCGAGACATTGGCTGTGTTGCAGAGTGATCCCACCGCGCTGACCTTGGCGCGACTGCAGTTCGGGGCCACCACGCTGTACCACTATCTCTTCGTGCCGCTGACGATTGGGCTCATGCTCATCGTCGCGATCATCCAGACCGCGTGGGTGCGCACTGGCAAGGTGAAGTACCTGCAGCTCACCAAGCTCTTCGGCAAGATCTTCCTGATCAACTTCGCCATGGGTGTAGTTACCGGTATCGTGCAGGAGTTCCAGTTCGGTATGAACTGGTCAGAGTACTCCCGCTTCGTCGGTGATATCTTCGGCGCACCGCTGGCCATGGAGGGCCTGTTCGCCTTCTTCCTGGAGGCGACCTTCATTGGCGTCTGGATCTTCGGCTGGAACCGTGTCTCGCGCGGTGTGCACTTGGCTTCGGCCTGGCTGACTTCCATCGCCACAATTCTCTCGGCGTACTTCATCATCGTGGCCAACTCGTTCATGCAGAACCCGGTCGGCTACGAGATCAACGCCGAACGCGGCCGTGCTGAGCTCAACGACATCGGTGCGGTGCTCACCAACCCTGTGGCAGTGGCGGCCTTCCCGCACGCCATCGCCGGTGCCGTACTGTTCGCTGGTGCCGTCATCATTTCTGTGGCTGCCTACCACCTGCGCCGCAACCAGCACGTTGAGAGCATGCGCACCGGTCTGAAGATCGGTGCATGGTCGGTCATCGCCGGTTTCGCCGCGGTGTTCCTGACCGGTGATCAACTGGGGCTGGCCATGGTGAAAACTCAGCCGATGAAGATGGCTGCCGCCGAGGCGATGTACAACACCTCGACTGGCGCCGCCGCCTCATTCTCGATCTTCACGCTGGGCACCCCCGACGGTCACAGCGAGCTGTTCTCTCTGCGTGTGCCCTACCTGCTGTCCTTCCTGTCGACGCACACGTTCGACGGTACAGTCGAAGGCCTGAATGATCTGCAGGCGCAGTACACCTCGCAGTTCTGCGGCGCAGATGCGCTGAATGCTGCGCTGACCTGCCCGTCTGACGGCGGCTTCATTCCGACGCTGTGGGTGACCTACTGGTCGTTCCGTTGGATGATGGGTCTCGGCGCTTTCAGCCTGCTGGTGGCCATCGTGGGCCTGTGGCTGACCCGCCGCACCGCTACGCGTGCCGTGCCCGACTGGGCGTGGCGAGTCGCCATCTGGTCGGCGCCGCTGCCGCTGCTGGGCAACCTGGTCGGCTGGGTCTTCGCCGAGATGGGGCGTCAACCGTGGATCGTCTTCGGCCTGATGACCACCGAGAGCGCGGTATCGCCCAACGTGCCCGCTTGGTCGGTCGGGCTTTCGCTGCTGCTGTTCACCGTGATCTACGGCGCCTTGGCTGTCGTAGAGTTCCGCCTGATCAAGAAGGCTGCCCAAGCCGGGCCGCCTGAGTTCGATGTCGACGACCACTCCGATGGCACGGCCGAGATCGACCCGCACAAACTGGCGATCACTTACTAAGAACGGACGAAGAAAATGACTCTCGAAATTCTCTGGTTCCTCATCGTCGGGGTGCTGTTCGTCGGCTACTTTGTGCTTGACGGCTTCGACTTCGGCGTCGGCATGTCACTGCCGTTCCTCGGCAAGACCAACAACGAGCGGCGCCAGGTGATCAACACCATCGGCCCGGTCTGGGATATGAACGAGACCTGGGTGATCGTCGCCGGCGCCTCGCTGTTCGCGGCCTTCCCCGAGTGGTACGCCACGCTGTTCAGCGGTGCGTATCTCGCCCTGTTCCTGATTCTGGTCGCACTGATTCTGCGCGGTGTCTCGTTCGAGTACCGGCACCAGGGTCGTGCCGGCCGTTGGTCGAACTGGTTCGATGCCTTCATCGTGATCGGCTCAGCACTGCCTGCTCTGCTCTGGGGCGTTGCCGTGGCGAACATCATCAACGGGCTGCCCATCGAGAAGATCGGCTACTCCTACGTCTTCCAGGGCACCCTGTTCACGCTGCTGAACCCCTACGCGCTGCTGGGCGGTCTCACCACGCTGCTGTTGTTCTTCACCCATGGTGTGCAGTTCGTGGCACTGAAGACCGATGGTGTGGTGCGCGACCGGGCACATGCGCTGGGGCGCAAGGCGGGCATCCTGACCATCGTGGTTGCGGCGAGCTTCTTACTCTGGACCAACATCATCCATTTCTCGCCAGTGGTGCTGCTGTTCTCGGCCCTGGCCGCGGTCACCCTGATCGTCAGCTTCGGGTTCAACTGGGTCAAGCGTGACGGTCTGGCCTTCACCTTCACTGCGCTGACCGTGGTGTTCGCCGTGCTGGCGCTGTGGATGGTGCTGTTCACCTCATATGACGCTCACATGGTGCTGCCGTCGACGCTCGGCTTGGAGCACAGCCTCACGTTGACCACCGCTTCGAGCTCGCAGAACACGCTGCAGTTCATGACCTGGGTGGCCGTGATCGCCCTGCCGATCGTGCTGGTCTACCAAGGCTGGACCTACTGGGTGTTCCGCAAGCGGGTCACTGTCAAACACATCGAGCAGGCCGCGCACTGACGCAGCGCCTGACCAGATGAGGGTCGTTTTCCGTACACTGTTGTGAGCAGCAGTCGGAAGACGACCCTCATCGTCTTCCCACATCCAATTCGACCACGAGGTGCACGATCAAGCCCATCGACCCGCGCCTGCTGCGCCAAGCCCGCGGCGCCGCATGGTACATCGCCATCAGCGCGCTCATCGGTGCCGGCCAAGTCGTGGCGATCGTCGCGTTCTCTTGGGCGGTGAGCCAGGCCATCGCCGACATGCTGATGCTGCACGCCACTTGGGGCGAAAGCCTGCGCCTTGTGCTCATCGCTGCGGTGGCTCAGGCCGCACGTGCTGCTCTCGGCTTCGCAGCCAATGCCAGCGCCCAGCTTGCCTCAGCCAAGGTCAAGAGCCAGCTGCGTGAGCGCCTGTTCGCCAAATTCGTTGCGCTGGGCCCACAATGGATGGCCGGGCGCAGCCCAGCCCAGCTCACCACGGTCTATGGTCGCGGCCTCGATGCTCTTGACGGCTATTTCTCGAAGTTCGTACCCCAGCTGGTGCTCACCGCACTCGCCACACCCACATTGGTGCTGGTGCTGTTTCTCAACGACGTGACCTCTGCGGTCATCGTCTTGGTGACGCTTCCGCTGATCCCGATCTTCATGATCTTGATCGGCTGGTATACCCAGCGTGTGCAAGACGCCGAGTGGGAGGCCAGCCGCGGGTTGGCCGGTCACTTCGTCGACGTGGTCACAGGGCTGTCGACGCTGAAGATTTTCGGCCGCGCCGGTCACCAGCAAGAGGTGATCAGCGAGGTCACCGATCAGTACCGCCGTCGCACAATGAAAGTGCTCAGCGTCTCGTTCATGTCGGGCTTCGTACTCGAGATCTGCGCCACGCTGTCGGTGGCGCTGGTCGCCGTCTCGATTGGTACTCGCATGATCGCCGGCGAACTCGACCTGTACACCGGGCTGTTCGTGCTGCTGATCACTCCTGAGGCGTTCGCTCCGCTGCGCCTGGTGGGCTCGCACTATCACGCTGCCACCGAGGGCATCTCGGCCGCCGACGACGTGCTGAGCATTCTTGACGAGCCGGTGCGCCCGGTGCGCCCGGTGCATGCTGTTGGCGATCTGCAGGTCGACAACCTTGTTGTCGTACGCGGCGAGCGCATGCTGGCTCCAGTGAGCTTCACCGCGCCGCTCGGTGCGATCACGGTGCTGCATGGCCCGTCGGGTGCGGGCAAGAGCAGCCTGCTCGGCGCGCTCACCGGCACCGTCGCGGCCACTGGTCAGGTGCGTATCGGCGATCGAGTGATCGACTTCGCGGCTGGTGAGAACGCTCAGCCGGCCATCGCCTGGAGCGGTCAGCAGGCGCGCCTGTTCACCGGCACCATCGGCGGCAACGTCTCACTCGGCTCTGCGACACCCGATGACGAGCTCATCGAGCGCGCGCTGCATCTGGCCGGAGCCGACGAACTCTCAGCCGATCAGCACTTGGATGCCTTGGGCGAAGGAGTCTCCGGCGGGCAGGCCCAGCGCGTCTCTGTGGCACGCTGCTTCTACCGCACACTCGAGCATGACTGCCCGATCGTGCTGCTTGACGAACCCACCAGTGCCCTCGACGAGGTCACCGAAGCGCAGATGATCGCCGGCATGCGAGAGCTGGCCGACGCCGGGCGAGCCGTCGTGGTGGTCAGCCACCGCGACACTGTGCGCGACGCCGCCGATGTGCAGGTCGCCATCGGCAGCCGCGATGCCGAGGAGGTGCGAGCGTGAGCCTGCGTCTTCCCGCCCCGGGCGTCGATGCCCGACTGCGTGATCTGGCCACCCCAGAGCCCAAGCGCTTCTGGAGCGGCATACTGTTCGGCTCATTGAGCGCAGCCTGCGCGATCGGGCTGATGTGGGCCAGCAGCTACCTGATCGCCGCCTCATCGCTGCGGCCGCTCATTCTCACACTCATGTGGGTGATCGTGTCGGTGCGCTTCTTCGCGCTGGGTCGCGCCTTCTTTCGCTACATCGAACGACTCGCATCGCACGACGCGGCGTTCCGCATGCTCGGCCGCCTGCGCGTGGGCATCTTCGAGCGCCTGGTGCCCGGCGCGCCCGCCAGCCTCAGCCGCATCAGCCGCGGCGACATGATGAGTCGTTTCGTCTCTGACGTCGATGATCTGCAGGATCTGCCACTGCGCTTCTGGCAGCCGCTGTTCACCTCGGTGTTGGTCAGTGCCGCCACGGTTGTGGTGCTGGGCAGCTTCTCGGTTCACGTAGCCGTCATTGTGGCGATCTGCCTGGTCGCCGCCTTCGTGCTTGGCGGCGTGCTGCCACAGCGCACTCATCGGCGCATCACCAGCGGCGCAGCCGGGCTGCGCGCCGAGCAGAACCAGCACACGCTCGAGACGCTCACCGGCCTCGACGTGCTGAGCGCATATGAGGCGACCGAAGTCGCACAGGCCGAGGCGGGCATCCTGGCCGACCGCACAGCCGAGGTCGACGCCTCACGCGCGTCGTCGCAGGGCATCACCGACTTCGTACTGCTGGCGCTGACCGGGGTAGCGGTGATCGGTGCGCTGTGGGCTGGCGGAACCGAGCTCACCGCGGGCGCATTCGCTGGCACCATGCTGGCCGTGCTGGTGCTCGTGCCGATCAGCATCTTCGATGTCTTCGGCCAGGTGCCGGCCGCGATGAGCGCCCTCGAGAACGTGCAGGTGGCGTCGCGGCGCATTGGCGAGGTGATCGACTCGGGCGTGGGCGCCCCTGATGCCCCACGTGCCGCGGCCGACGGTGCCTTGCCGGATGCCGACGCCGTCGGTTTCACCTCACTGCAATTGTGTGATGTCAGCATAGGGTGGTCTGCTGCCGAACCGGTGGCCAGCCACATTAACCTCACGCTGCACCCTGGCGACCGGGTGCTGGTCACCGGCGCCAGTGGTGCCGGCAAGAGCACGCTCGCGGCCACGCTCGTGCGTTTTCTCGACCATCATGCGGGCAGCTATCTGCTCGACGGCATCGACGTGCGTGACCTCGGGGGAGACCGGGTGCGACGCACGGTCGGTCTGTGCGAGCAGCGGCCACATCTGTTCGCCTCGACCATTCGAGCCAATCTGCTGCTGGCGCATCCCACCGCCGAAGACGACGAGCTGGTCGCTGCGCTGCAGCGGGTCGGCCTGGGTGAGCTGCTCACCGAGAGAGAGGGGCTCGACACGCTGGTCGGTGAGCACGGCGAGCTGCTCTCGGGCGGTCAGGTGCAGCGCATCGCGCTGGCACGTGCACTGCTGGCACGCTTTCCGGTGGTGGTCTTCGACGAGCCCACCGCCAACGTCGATCCAGAGATGTCTCAGCGACTGCTCACCGACCTGCTGAGCGCTGCCTCTGACGCTGACCACGCACCGGCGATCATCGTGATGAGCCACGACCACGTGCCCGCCGAGCTGATCGACCGTGCCTGGCAGCTGCGCGACGGCACGTTGCAGCCGCGGTAGGGGCATCCATCGACTAAACTGGGCGCTTGGGCCGCCTGTGCGGCCACATCCGCTCACGGCAGGGCGTTCGCGCCACCTCGGCTGATCGCCAGTCACCCGTGCAGCGGTCGACCGGTGCATGAAAAGGTGAGACGAGTGGCAGACAGCCAGGTTCCTGAGTACGACTTCCGCGCCCTGCAGAGCAAATGGGCTCCGATCTGGGCCGAGCAGCGGCTGTTCGACGCCGCCGCGGCCAGCGAACGTCACCCCGAGCGACCGCACAAGTACATTCTCGACATGTTCCCGTATCCCTCGGGCGACCTGCACATGGGGCACGCCGAGGCGTTCTGCTATGGCGACATCGAGGCGCGCTACTGGCGTCACCGGGGCTTCAATGTGCTGCACCCAATCGGCTGGGATTCATTCGGCCTGCCCGCCGAAGACGCGGCGATCAAACGCGGCATCAACCCACGCACCTGGACCTACGACAACATCGCGCAGCAGAAGCACAGCTTCGAGATCTATGCGCCGAGCTTCGATTGGTCGCGCGAGCTGCATACCTCAGACCCCGAGTACTACCGGTGGAACCAGTGGCTGTTTCTACAGATGTACAACAAGGGGCTGGCCTATCGCAAAGACTCCTGGGTCAACTGGGATCCGGTCGACCAGACAGTGCTGGCCAACGAGCAGGTGCTCGCCGACGGCACCTCAGAGCGCACTGGTGCCGTGGTCGAGAAGAAGAAACTCACCCAGTGGTATCTGAAGATCACCGACTACGCCGACCGGCTGCTCGATGACCTCGACCAGCTCGAGGGGCGCTGGCCATCGAAGGTGCTGCAGATGCAGCGCAACTGGATTGGTCGCTCATACGGAGCCGACATCGACTTTGCAGTCGAGGGCCGTGAGCAGCCCATCACGGTATTCAGTACTCGGCCCGACACCCTTTATGGCGCGACCTTCCTGGTGGTGGCCCCTGAATCTGACTTGGCCGCAGAACTGGTCAGTGGCGCTTCTGCCGAGGCTCGCATGGCGTTCCAGGCGTACCTCGAGCAGACGCAGAAGGCCAGTGAGATCGAGCGGCAGTCAGCCGAACGACCCAAGACGGGCGTGTTCCTCGATCGCTGGGCGATCAACCCGGTCAACGGCGAGCGACTGCCTATTTGGGCCGCTGACTACGTGCTGGCCGACTACGGCCATGGCGCGGTCATGGCTGTGCCGGCACACGATCAGCGCGACCTCGACTTCGCCCGCAAATACGATTTGCCGATCCGCGTGGTCGTTGCCAGCGATGCCGCAGACCCGGCTGTCTCGGGCGAGGCAGTGGCCGGTGACGGCGTGCTGGTTAACAGCGGCCCGCTCGACGGTCTGCACAAGGGTGAGGCAATTCAGAAGATCATCGAGGTGCTTGAGGCCAAGGGCGCCGGTCATGGCACCAAGACCTACCGCATTCGCGACTGGCTGATCTCGCGCCAGCGTTACTGGGGCACGCCGATTCCGATTCTGCACGCTGAAGACGGCTCGCTGGTGCCAGTGCCCGAAGACCAGCTGCCGGTGCTGCTGCCTGACACCGAGGGCCTCGATCTCAAGCCCCGCGGTTCATCGCCGCTGGGCGCGGCTACTGAGTGGGTGAACACCACGCTGCCGGGCAGTGATGCTCCGGCCAAACGCGACCCCGACACGATGGACACCTTCGTCGACAGCTCGTGGTACTACCTGCGCTTTCTGTCGCCCAACGATGCCAGCCAGCCGTTCTCTCAAGAGCAGGCACGCACGTGGGCGCCGATCGACGTCTACGTGGGTGGTGTCGAGCACGCCATCCTGCACCTGCTCTACTCGCGCTTCATCACCAAGGTGCTGCATGATCTCGGCTGGGTCGATTTCGACGAGCCGTTCACCTCTCTGATCAATCAGGGCATGGTGCTGCTCGACGGCTCCAAGATGTCAAAATCCAAGGGCAACCTGGTCGAGTTCGCCAGCGAGCTGCGCGACCACGGCGCCGACGCGCTGCGCGTGACCCTAGCATTCGCCGGGCCAGTTGAAGACGACATCGACTGGGCCGATGTTTCGGTGCAGGGCTCGGCGAAGTTCTTGGCCCGCGCCTGGCGCGTAGCTCGCGATGTCAGCCAGGTCGAAACCGAGGGCGCGCTGGCCGACGGCGATCTCACGCTGCGCCGCGAGACCCATCGTCTGCTGGCCGATGCGCCGGGGCTCATCGAAGCCACCAAGTTCAACGTCGTCGTCGCCCGTCTCATGGAGCTCGTCAATGTCGCCCGCAAAACCATCGACCGGCCCGATGGGCGAGGTGCCGCTGACCCAGCTGTTCGTGAGGCGGCCGAGACGCTTGCGCTCGTGCTCGACCTGTACGCGCCCTACCTTGCAGCAGAGCTCTGGCAACTGCTCGGCCATGACGATGCTGTCGCCCTTGCAGTGTGGCCTGAGCCTGATGCGGCACTGCTCGTCGAAGACTCAGTCACCGCAGTGGTGCAGGTCAACGGCAAGGTGCGCGCCAGGCTTTCGGTGTCGCCACAGATCAGTGCTGCAGACCTCGAGCAGGCTGCTCGTGCCGACGCACATGTCATCGCTTCGATCGGCGAGGCCACCGTGCGCAAGGTGATCGTGCGCGAGCCCAAACTTGTGAACATCGTGGTCAGCTGAGTCTGAGCCACTGTTTGTACACAGGTCGGCTTTGAGCCGAATCTGTACACAGGCACGGTGACGAGCCAGCGCGGTACACGTTTGGCCCCGATCATGGAGGCATGACTCCATACCTCCGTGCGATCGCCGCACGCCTGCACACCGGCGCACTCGCTGTGCTCACAGTGGTTCTCCTGGCGCTTGCCGTGCTGCTCACTTCGTGTCAACGCGCAGATTCCGGTGGGGCATCGTTTAATGATGGCGCCTCGTCGGCCTCTGTAGAAGTCGAGGTCGCCACACTCACGGTGCACGTTGCGGGCGAGGTCAATGCGCCCGCGGTATATCGGCTCGATGCCGGTGCTCGTGTCGCCGACGCCATCGAGCTTGCCGGTGGTCTCACCCAAGCTGCGGCACCCGATGCGCTCAATCTCGCTCGGGTGGTGCAAGACGGCGAGCAGATCGTGGTGCCGAGCCAAGAGCAAATGGCCGCTGGGGCCCAAGCCGGGGCAGCCGCCTCAGGCAGCAGCTCAGGGTCGGCCACCTCAGGGCTGGTCAACATCAATCAGGCCACAGCCGAGCAATTGCAGACGCTTTCGGGCATCGGCCCGGCCACAGCGCAGAAGATCATCGATTCGCGCACGGCAGACGGCCCATTCGCCAGCGTCGATGACTTGACCCGCGTGCCGGGCATCGGCGAGAAGACCCTCGAACGTCTGCGCGACAAGATCACCGTGTGAGGCTCGCTCATGCTGCAGCTGCTGCGACCTATCGATCTCATCGAGCTGCACGCCGTACAGCGCGAACCCAGATCACGCTTGGCACTGCGCGAATTCACGCTGGTGCCGCTGGTGATCGTCATCTGGTGGTGGCAGGCCACGCACCAAGACGTCTGGCAGGCCAGACTGCACTTGGCCGAGCGTATTGCAGCCCTGCAGCAGCCGTGGGCACTGACTCTGCGCGAGCGATTCAGCAACGCGCTCTCGTCGCTGCCCGATTGGGGCGTGAGCCCCCACGAGGCTGCAGCACTCGTTGGTGGCATTTCGATCGGTGAGACGAGTCTGCTGTCTGAGGCGTCAGCAGAACGGATGCGCCAGGCCGGCCTCGCACATGTCACGGCGGTCTCTGGGGCTAATGCCGCCGTGGTGGCTGCACTCGTGGTGGCCGTGATGTCGGCGGTCTCCATGCCTCGCTGGGCGCGCCGAATCGGGCAGCTGTCGGCACTCTGGGCCTTCGTTGTGCTGGTTGGTTTCGAAGTCACCGTGATCCGGGCGGTCATGCTGCTCAGCGTGGTTGTGGTGTTGCGTATCTGGCGACGTGGCCAGGGGCTGCCCGGGCTGTGTCTGGCCACGATGCTGCTGCTCGGCATTGAGCCGGCTATTGTGCACAGCGTCGGGTTCGCGCTCTCGGTGGTCGCGACAGCTTCACTGATCGTGTTCTCGTCGGCATTCGCCGAAGCCTTCGCAAAAGTGATGCCGCAAGGGGTGGCCGACGTGTTGGCGCCAACGGTGGCGGCTCTATTGGGCTGCCAGCCGGTGCTCATGATGATCTCTGACCAACCGCTGTCGTTCGGGCAGGTCATCGCCAATCTCTTGGTGGCACCGGTTATTCCGGCGATCACCGTCGTGGGCATTCTCGCCTGCCTCGTGGCGGGGGTCTTTGTGCTGCCGGCCATGTGGTTGGCGGCGATCGCGATGCCTCTGACGGTGTGGGTCGGGCTGGTGGCAGCCTTCGTCAGCGAACGGCACATCGGCGAAGTGCCGTGGCCGCTTGAAGGCACCGGCGAAGCTCTGGCAGTCACGCTGGTGGCAGGCATGGCCGTGGCGCGCATCGACTGGTCGTGGCTGAGGCGCCCAGCGCCAACGACACGCGATCGGCAAGTGCGTATTCACCTAGTGGCATGGCTCGCACTGTCTGCGCTGGTGGTATCTGGGGTACGCAGCACCCAACAGGTGATCGAGGCCGCAGCGTTGCCTTCGCACGCACCGATCGTGCAGTGCGACGTGGGTCAGGGCGATGCATTGCTGCTGCGCGATGCAACAGCAGCTGTGCTCATCGATACCGGGCAACACGATCAGGCACTCCTCGACTGTCTGCGCCGCGAGGGCGTGACCAGACTCAATGCCCTGGTGCTCACACACTCCGATGCCGATCACATTGGCGCAGCAGATGCCTTGATCGGTCACGTGCCCGTCGACTCCGTGCTGGTGCCCGACGTGCGTGACACCGAGTTAGCCGCTGTCGCCGATCGGCTGCAGGCGCGACGAGTGGGCCTCAGTGCCGGCATGCGGGGAAAAGTCGGACAGATTGGCTGGCAGGCGCTCAATCCGACGGCTACGTCGGCGCAGCCCATTGAGGCCGATGGGCGCGCCGAAGACGCGAACGGGCGTGGCCTGGCCATGCTGCTCGACGTGGCCGGGCTGCGTCTGCTGGCTCTCGCCGACCTCGGAGAAACCGAGCAGGAGCGTGTATCGCGCACCCTGAACAGCATGGGCGTCACCGCAGTCGACGTTGTCAAAGTGGCGCACCACGGGTCTGGTGATCACTCGGCGACACTCTATGAGCGAATACCAGCCGAGGTCGCACTGATCTCGGTGGGTGCCGACAATCGTTACGGGCATCCCAGTCCGAAACTGATCGCAACCCTTGAGGCCGCTGGTCTGCGCATCCTGCGCACCGATCAGTGCGGTGCCATCGCCATCACAGCACGGAGCAACGACGAACCCACACCGCAGATCGCTGTCAGTCGGCGCTGCTAGTCTGGGCAGACATCACCGAGACCTCGAAGGGCAGATCGTCAATGGCCGCAGCACGTGCATCGATCCCGACGCCGAGCTGGCACCAGGTCACCCCGACACCGATCGTGCTGCTTAGCGGCCCCGAAGACGTGCTCGCCGATCGCGCCCGCACTCGCATCAAGGCTGCGTTAGGCGCGGCAGCAGACATTGAGCAGTCTGCGCTCGACGCCGCAGACTACACCGGCGGCACTCTGCTGTCAGCCGCCTCGCCATCGCTGTTCGCGCAGCCTCGCCTGATCGAGGTCGATCACCTCGAGACGATGAACGATGCCTTTCTGGCCGACGCGCTGAGCTACCTCGACGTGATCGACCCCGACGTCACCCTGGTGCTGCGGCACCGCAAAGGTGTGCGCGGCAAGAAGCTACTCACGGCGATTCGTGCCATGAAAGCTGGCGCAGTTGAGGTCGAATGCCCTCAGCTGAAACGCGATGACGAGCGCTTGGGGTTTGTGCGCGCCGAGTTTGAGGCAGCGGGCGCCGCCATCGCACCAGATGCCGCACGTCAGTTGGTCGAAGCCTTCCACGAAGACCTGACCGAGCTCGCCGCTGCCTGTCAACAGTTAGTCGCCGACGTACCGGGCACAGTGACCGCTCAGCACATCGATCTCTACTTCGGCGGCCGAGTCGAGACCACTGGCTTCAAAATCGCCGATGCCGTGGCCGCCGGGCGTGAACGCCAGGCCCTTGTGCTCTTTCGACACGCCACGCTGCAGGGCGTGAGCATGGTTCCGCTGATGGTTGCCTTGGCCAGCCGCATTCGGCTGATGGCAGCTGTGGCCGGTGCCACAGGCAGCGATCAGCAACTCGCTGGCGCCGTCGGCGCTGCCCCCTGGCAGGTGCGCAATGCCCGTCGTGACGCCGCGGCCTGGCACGAACGTGAGCTGGCTCGCGCCGTGCGTGCAGTCGCACACACCGATGCCGGGGTCAAAGGGGGAGTGGTCGATGCCGAGTTCGCCGTCGAGTCACTGATCCGGCAGCTGGCCAATCGCCGTATCGCCGTCGGCTCGTACACGCCGGCCGCGCGCGCTTGAGGCGCCTGGCCGGTTTTGGTAGACTCTCGACTTGGCTTGCACACCAAAAGGTGTGATCTGCTCGTCGTGAGCACATGACGGGCCCAGAAGATCGACAGAAAGACAATCGTGGCGAACATCAAGTCCCAGAAGAAGCGAATCCTCACCAACGAGAAGGCGACCGCACGCAACCGCGCCTACAAGAGCGAGCTGCGCACGCTCGCCCGCGCCACTCGTGAGGCTGTCGCCGCTGGTGACAAAGAGCGCGCCCAGGCTGCGCTGCAGACCGCTTCGAAGAAGCTCGACAAGGCCGTCAGCAAGGGTGTGCTGCACAAGAACACCGCTGCCAACCGCAAGTCCAAGCTGAGCAAGCAGGTCGCAGCCCTCTGAGCGAGGCTCGAACCCACAGTGTGAAGGCCCGCCATCGTGCGGGCCTTTCGCACATCCACCCAGTGTGGCGGTGACCCCGCAGAACGGAGAGCCCGGTGCCCAGAGTCGATGACCGGCAGGCGGCGGCGATTGTGCCGGCCAGCACATCGCCCGACCGCATTCGCAACTTCTGCATCATCGCGCACATCGATCATGGCAAGTCGACGTTGGCCGATCGCATGCTGCAGATCACCGGCGTGGTCGCCGACCGCGACATGCGCGCGCAGTATCTCGATCGCATGGACATCGAGCGCGAACGCGGCATCACGATCAAGTCGCAAGCCGTGCGTATGCCATGGGGCCACGACGGCCAAGGCTATGCCCTGAACATGATCGACACTCCCGGTCACGTCGACTTCACCTACGAGGTGTCTCGATCACTTGCCGCCTGTGAGGGCGCACTGCTGTTGGTCGACGCGGCGCAGGGCATCGAAGCCCAGACGCTCGCCAACCTCTACCTGGCACTTGAGAACGATCTCACGATCATCCCCGTGCTCAACAAGATTGATCTGCCCTCGGCCGACCCCGATAAGTTCGCGTTAGAACTGGCAAACCTGATCGGCGGCAAACCCGAAGACGTGCTGCGGGTCTCTGGCAAAACCGGCGCCGGTGTCGAAGAGCTGCTCGACGCAATCGTCGATCGCATCCCCGCTCCCACCGGCGACGCCGACGCGGCGGCCCGAGCCATGATTTTCGACTCGGTCTACGACTCCTACCGAGGTGTGGTCACCTATGTGCGCGTCGTCGACGGCCGCCTGAACCCGCGTGAGAAGGTGCAGATGCTCAGCACCGGCACCACCCACGAGATTCTTGAGATTGGGGTGAGTGCACCTGAGCCAACCCCGTCCAAGGGGCTGTCGGTGGGCGAGGTTGGGTACCTGATCACCGGTGTCAAAGACGTGCGCCAGTCGAAGGTCGGCGACACCATCACCTCTGCCGCGCACCCAGCCACCGAGGCGTTGGCCGGCTATGACGAGGCCAAACCGATGGTCTTCTCAGGCCTGTACCCGCTCGACGGTAGCGACTACCCCGATCTGCGCGAAGCACTAGACAAGCTCAAGCTCTCTGATGCCGCACTCGTCTACGAACCCGAGACCTCGGTAGCACTCGGCTTCGGCTTTCGCTGTGGCTTCCTCGGCCTGCTGCACCTCGAGATCATCACCGAGCGGCTGCGACGCGAGTTCAATCTCGACCTGATCGCCACGGCACCGAGCGTGATCTACGACGTCACCGCCGAAGACGGCTCACAGGTGCACGTGACCAATCCCAGCGAGTTTCCCGAGGGCAAGATCGTCGACGTGCAAGAGCCCGTGGTGCGCGCCACGGTGCTCACCCCCAAAGACTACGTTGGGGCGGTCATGGAGCTGTGTCAGTCGCGGCGCGGCAGCCTGCAGGGCATGGACTACCTGAGCGAAGACCGTGTCGAGCTGCGCTACACCCTGCCGCTCGGTGAGATCGTCTTCGACTTCTTTGATCAGCTCAAGAGCCGCACCCAGGGCTACGCCTCGCTCGACTACGAACAGACCGGCACGCAGAGCGCCGATCTGGTCAAGGTCGACATTCTGCTGCAGGGCGAGCAGGTCGACGCGTTCAGTGCCATCGTGCACCGCGACGCCGCCTACGCCTATGGGGTGCGCATGACTGGGCGCCTGCGCGAGCTGATTCCGCGCCAGCAGTTTGAGGTGCCGATCCAGGCAGCCATCGGTGCACGCATCATCGCGCGTGAGAACATACGCGCTCTGCGCAAAGACGTGCTCGCCAAATGCTACGGCGGCGATATCTCTCGTAAGCGCAAACTGCTCGAGAAGCAGAAAGAGGGCAAGAAGCGCATGAAGTCGATCGGGCGAGTCGAAGTGCCACAAGAGGCATTCATCGCCGCGCTCTCGAGCGATGCCGCCGATAAGAGCGGCTCCGACAAGAAGTCCCGGTGACCAACCGAGCGTTCAGCGTGTATGTGCACGTGCCCTTCTGCCGGGTGCGCTGCGGATATTGCGACTTCAACACCTACACCGGTCAGCAGCTGCGCGGATTCAGCCAGAGCGAATATGCCGAGGTTGCCTGCGCCGAAATCTCGCTGGCCCGGGCCACGCTGGCTGGCACCGGCGACGAGCCGCGCCGTGTTGACACGGTGTTCTTCGGCGGCGGCACCCCCACCCAGCTGCCAGTCGATGATCTGATCACCATGCTGCGCCGCATCGACGACGAGTGGGGGCTGGCCCCGGGCTGTGAGATCACCACTGAGGCCAATCCTGACACGGTGGATGCCCCAGCACTCGATCGGCTGGCTCACGCCGGGTTCACCCGGGTGTCGTTCGGTATGCAGTCGGCCGTGCCGCATGTGCTCGCCACACTTGATCGCACGCACACACCGCAGCGCGTGCCACAAGTGGTCGAGTGGGCGAAGGCAGCCGGGCTGCAGACCTCGCTTGATCTGATCTACGGCACCCCGGGCGAGTCGATGGCAGACTGGCGCAGCAGCGTCGAAGCTGCGCTGGCCTGCGAGCCGGACCACCTTTCGGCCTATGCGCTGATCGTCGAGCAGGGCACCAAGCTCGCCCGCCAGATTCGTCACGGCGAGGTCGCCGAGCCCGACGACGATCTGACCGCCGACAAATACGAGTGGCTTGATCAGCGCATGCGCGCGGCCGACTTCGACTGGTACGAACTCAGCAACTGGGCGCGCGTGGCCGACGATGGTCTCGAACGCCGCTGCCGCCACAACCTGCACTACTGGCAGGGCGATGACTGGTGGGGCGTGGGCCCCGGCGCGCATAGCCACGTCGGAGACCAACGCTGGCACAATCTGAAGCATCCTGCGCCCTATGCCGAACAGGTACGCGCTGGTCGACTGCCCGAGGCCGCGCGAGAGACCCTTGACGCCACCAGCGTCTACGAAGAGCGGGTGATGCTGGCCAGTCGACTGCGTACTGGGCTGCCTGTGCAAGACATCGCGCCAGAACGACGAGGCTTGCTTGAGCAGATGATCGACGATGGGCTCATCGATGACGCCAGCGTGCGATCAGGTGCACTGGTGCTCACGCTGCGTGGGCGTCTGCTCGCCGATCGGGTGGTCGCCGACCTGCTTGTGTGAGCGCTCTGCGCGGCGCTGTGCATGCGGGGGAGTGCGGCGTATAATTAGCACTCGACCCGAGTGAGTGCAAATAGGAGGATGCCATGGCGACAGCGCGCAGCCTTGAAGTGCTCCGAGCGATCGTGCACGATTATGTCGCCACACGCGAGCCCGTCGGCTCGGCGGCTATCGTCAGTCGCTATAACTTCGACGTGTCGGCAGCCACCATTCGCAACGACATGTCAGCACTCGAAGAAGAAGAGCTCATCCATGCTCCGCACACCTCGGCCGGGCGCATCCCCACCGAGAAGGGCTACCGAGTCTTCGTCGACAACCTCTCGCAGCTGCGCGGCATCACCGCCCCGCAGCGGCGCGCCATCGAGAAGTTTCTCTCACCGGCCGAAGACGATCTCGAACAGACGGTCGAGAAGACCGCCCGACTACTGTCGAACCTCACTCACCAGCTCGCCGTGATTCGCTACCCAACTTTCTCGAACTCGCGGGTGCGCAAGATCGACATCGTCGATGTCGACGGTGGTCGACTGCTCGTCGTGCTGATCACCAGCCGCGGTTCGGTGCAGCAGCACCATCTGGCCCTGCCCGCAGAGCTGGTCAACGACTCATTGCGCGCTTCACTGGTTCGGGTGCGGGCCATGCTCAACGACCAGCTGCGCGACACCGACCTCGCAGACTTCGAGGTGCATGCTCAGCAGGTGTTCGAACTCGTCGCTCCCGATGATCGGCGCCTGGCCGAACTGGTCGTCGACGTGTTGCGCCTCGATGTCGACCAGTCACGAGGTGAGCGCTTGATCGTCTCTGGCACCGGCAATCTGCTGCGTACCGAGGCCGACTTCGACCACACCCTGGTGCCCGTGCTCGAGGCGATCGAAGAGCAGGTGGCACTGCTGCGTCTGCTCGGCGAAATGAGTCGCGAGGGCGCCGGCGTCTCTGTGCGTATCGGCTCTGAGACCGCTCATGTCGGCCTTGAAGAAGCTGCAATCGTGTCTGGCGACTATGGCTCGGGCAGCACCGGCATCGAAGGCCGCTTGGGCATAGTCGGGCCCACCCGAATGGACTACCGTGCGAACATGGCCGCCGTGCATGCGGTGGCGAGCTATCTGTCGCACATCATGCGAGACTACTGAACCACGAAGCGCACGTTCGAGGGCGTGCTGAGGAGAATCACTGATGACCGATCACTATGAGACCTTGGGCGTCGCCCGCGATGCCTCGATCGACGAGATCAAGAAGGCCTACCGCAAACTGGCGCGCAAGCTGCACCCCGATGTGAACCCGGCACCCGAGGCAGCCGAACAGTTCAAGCAGGTCACCCTCGCCTACGAGGTGCTCTCTGACGAGACCAAACGAGCCAGCTACGATCGCGGCGACCAGGGTGGTCAGGGGTTCAGCGGCTTCGGCGATATCTTCGACGCCTTCTTCGGCGGCGGGGGCGGGCGTGGTCACCGCGGCCCCAAGTCGCGCGTGCAGCCGGGCGACGACGCTCTGGTGCGACTCGATCTCACCCTTCGCGACGTGGTGTTCGGCGTCACCAAGACCATCGAAGTCGACACCGCTGGCGTATGCGACACCTGCCATGGTGCCGGCACCGCTGCGGGCAGCGATCCAGTCACCTGCTCCTACTGCAAAGGCGCTGGGTTCGTACAGCAACAGGTGCGTTCGCTGCTCGGCAACGTGCTCACCGAGATGGAGTGCCCGATGTGCCACGGTTACGGCACCACCATTCCGCAGCCCTGCCCTGATTGCGACGGCCAGGGCCGTGTACGCCAGCACGACACCATAGAGGTGCCGGTGCCAGCGGGCATCGACAACGGCGTGCGCCTGCACTTGGCAGGCCGTGGCGAAGTCGGCCCCGGTGGCGGTCCGCGGGGCGATCTCTACCTTGAGGTGCACGTCGAGACCGACGAGACCTTCACCCGTGACGGTGACGACTTGGTTGCCTCACTCGAGGTCTCGATGGCTGATGCCGTGCTCGGTGCAGAGGCCACCATCGAAACCTTCGACGGCCCCCTGCAAGTATCAGTCAAACCGGGCGTGCAGGCAGGCTCGGTCATCACTCTCGGCGGCCATGGTGTCACGCGGCTGCGTCGCAACACGCGCGGCGACCTGCGCCTGAACGTCAGTGTGCAGACCCCCACCAATCTCAACGCCGAGCAGCGACGCCTGATCGAGCAGCTTGCCAAATTGCGTCACGATGACGCACCGCACTTGGCAACGGTGTCGAAGTCAGGCTTCCAGCGCTTCCGCGATCGTTTCATGGGCCGCCACTGAAATGGCGCTGTTTTTGCCAGAGGGCGTCGACTGGGCCACACCCGTCGGAGCCGAAATCAGCTTCAGCGGCGATGAGGCCAGGCACGCAGCGACCGTACGCCGTTTGCATCCCGGTGAAATTATCAGCCTGGCAGATGGCTACGGGCTCGAACTCGTTGGCGAGATCACCACAGCCGATCGCAAGCAGGTGAGTCTGCGCGTCACCGACCGCATCGAGCATCCTGCGCCCACCGAACAGATTCGGCTGGTGCAGGCGCTGGCCAAGGGCGGCCGCGACGAGCTGGCGGTGCAGGCGGCCACCGAGGCCGGGGTCGACGCGGTGACCCCTTGGCAGGCTCGTCGCAGCGTCTCGGTCTGGGCCGGGCAGGCGAAACAGCTTTCGGGCATTGCCCGCTGGCGCAGCGTCGCGCGCGAGGCAGCCAAGCAGTCATTGCGGGCGCGCACGCCCACGGTGGATGCCCTGCTCGATTCGCCGGGGCTGCTTGCGGCGGTTGCTGCCTGGGTCGCGTCTGGGGCTAGCGTGTTGGTGCTCGAACCCACTGCCGGGGTGCCACTGTCGACGGTGCCGTTGTCGCCCGGGCACGACGTGGTGCTCATTGTCGGCCCAGAGGGCGGTATCGACGATGCCGAGCTGGCCGCACTTGATGCGGCAGGTGCCCGACGAGTGCTGCTCGGGCCGAGCGTGCTACGCACCTCCAACGCCGGACTGGCAGGCATCGCGCTGGTCAACGCTGCGCTGGGGCGTTGGTGAGCCCGATGCTCCCTCGACTAAGATTGCCAGCATGACCGCCGAATCACCCAGCATCTTCTCTCGCATCATCGATCGCGAGCTGCCCGCAGACATCGTCGCAGAGACCGACGATCTGATCGCCATTCGCGACATCAACCCGCAGGCCGAGCTGCATCTGCTGGTGATTCCCAAGACCGGCGCCTACCGCGACGTGACCGAACTGGCCGACGACCCCGAGTTGCTCGCCAAGGTTGTTCGCCTCGCCGCCGACCTCGCCAAGCAATATGCCGACGGCCAGTTCCGGCTGGTCTTCAACACCGGTGCCGAGGCCGGCCAGTCAGTGTTCCACGTGCACGCACACGTGCTTGCTGGCGCGACCCTTGATGAGGGGCGACTTGCCTGACGAGACCAGTCAGGTCGACCTGGCCCACGACGCCGTACGCGTGCTGGGCCCGGGCGATCACCATCTGAGACGCCTTGAACGGCAGTGGCCCGCACTTCGTTTCTCCGTCGCGCTGCGCTCTATCGCGATCGCAGGCCCCGACCCTGAGCGCTCTGAGGCTGCCGCACTGATTCGGCAGATCGATGCCGAATCTGGCGGGGGCACCATCAGCGATGCCACGGTTAATCGGCTGATCGCCAGCCTCACCATTCCTGCGACTGCGCCGGCGATCATCGGTGAGGGCTCAGCCAGTGTGCGCCCCAAGACGGTGGGGCAGAACCGCTACGTGAAGGCCATCGACGATAACGTGATCGTCTTCGGCGTTGGCCCGGCAGGCACCGGCAAGACGTATTTGGCGATGGCCAAGGCAGTCGCGGCGCTGCACAGCAATGAGGTCTCACGAATTGTGCTCACTCGCCCTGCTGTCGAGGCGGGCGAACGTCTTGGCTTTCTGCCAGGCGGGCTGGCCGAGAAGATCGATCCCTATCTGCGACCGCTCTACGATGCCTTGGCCGAGATGATGAGCCCTGAGGCAGTGCAGAAACTCACCGACCTCGGCGTCATCGAGGTTGCCCCGCTGGCCTATATGCGCGGGCGCACGCTCAACAACGCCTTCGTTATTCTCGATGAGGCCCAGAACACCACGCCCGAGCAGATGAAGATGTTTCTGACTCGTCTGGGCTTCGGCTCGCGCATGGTGGTCACCGGCGACGCCAGCCAGGTCGATCTGCCGGGCGGCCGCAGCGGCCTGCGCGACGCCGAACAGGTGCTCGCCGATGTGGCCGACATTGCTTTCGTGCACCTTGACAGTGACGACGTCGTGCGTCACGGTCTGGTCAGCGCGATCATCGAAGCCTATGAAGAACACGACGAACAGCAGACCGTGACCGTCACCGCCCGCAGAGTTCGGGCAGAAGAAGGAGAACACCATGAGCGTTGAGATCGCCAACGAATCGGGGGTTGAGCTCAACGAAGACCGCTTTCGCCGTCTGATCGCCTATGCCCTCGACGAACTGCATGTTCATCGCGATGCTGAGCTGAATCTGCTGTTCATCGATGTGGCTGCCATGGAGCAGCTGCACATCCGCTGGATGGACGAGCCGGGCCCCACCGACGTGCTGAGCTTTCCGATGGACGAACTGCGCCCCGGCGACGCCGACCACATCACCGATCCCGGGCTGCTCGGCGACATTGTGGTGTGCCCGCAAGTGGCCGAGCAGCAGGCGCAGGCCGCCGGTCACAGCGCCGAGCAAGAAGAACTGCTCTTGGTCACGCACGGTCTACTGCACCTGCTCGGCTTTGACCACGCAACTCCCGATGAAGAGCGCGAGATGTTCGGCCTGCAGAACGAGATTCTGGCCACCTTTCTGCACAACGAGAGTCGAGCCAGCTGATGAATGCGGCTTTGGCGATCATCGCCGTCGCACTGATCAGCGCCGGTGGACTGCACGCCGCCATTGAGGCAGCCATCACGGTGCTGCCGGTGGCCGAGATTCAGAGCTTGGCCGAACGGCATCCTCAACGCGCCAAGGCGCTGCGACGCATCGCCGAGCAGCCGGTGGAGCATGCCAACACCGCGAGTTTTCTGCGGGTGTTCTCGGAGACTGCGGCTGCCGTCTGTGTCGCCATTCTGCTGGTGCGCTGGCTCGACAACCCCTGGCTGGCGCTGCTGCTCGCGGTGGCCATCATGACGCTCGCCTCGTATGTGCTTGTCGGTGCGTCGCCACGAAGCGTTGGACGCAACCGGCCCGAGCGCATCCTCACGCTGGGCGCCCGGCTGATTGTCGCAGCCCGCGTGACCATCGGGCCCTTGGCTGTGTCGCTGTCGTCATTCGGCCGCCGGGTGCGCCAGGCGGGTGCGCCCACCGAGCATGATGAAGAGACGCGGCTGCTGCATCTGGTCGACAAAGCCGTGGAGCAAGAGGTGCTCGAGCAGGGGGAGCGTCGCCTGATTCACCAGGTGGTCGAGTTCGGTGACACACTCACCAGATCGATCATGGTGCCGCGAGTCGACATGCGCACCATCGACTCAACGACGTCACTCGAAGCGGCGATGCAGGTCTTTCTCGACAGCGGGTTCTCTCGACTGCCGGTGCGTGACGAGCATCTCGACGACGTCACCGGGGTCGTCTATCTGCGAGATGTCGCTGGTCGACTGCTGAGCGAGAGCCGAGACGATGCGCCTGCCGCAGCCACCACCGTGGCCCAACTCGCTCAGCGCCCCAACCTCGTGCCCGAGTCAAAGCCCATCGACGACCTGCTGCAGCTGATGCGCCGCACGCGACGCCACATGTGGATCGTGGTTGACGAGTACGGATCGGTTGCGGGGCTGGTCACCCTCGAGGACGTCATTGAAGAGTTGGTCGGCGAGATCAGCGATGAGCACGACCGATCCACGCCAGAGTTCACCAACCTCGGCAAGGGCCGCTACCGGGTGAGCGCGCGTCTCGGCGTCGACGAGCTGGGGGAGCTCTTCGACCTCGATCTCGACGATGATGAAGTCGACACCGTCGGTGGCCTGTTCGTAAAGACGCTCGGCCATCTGCCCACGCTGCAAGAGCGAGTTCGGGTGCACGGTCTGCTGCTGACAGCCGCCCGCATTGACGCCAAATCTGGCCGTCTGCTCACGCTCATCGCCGAGCGTGCCCCGCGCTCCGAAACCTCAGAGGAGTCCGCATGACCGAGCCCACCGAGTACCACGCCGGGTTCGTCGCCTTCATCGGGCGGCCGAATGTGGGCAAGTCGACGCTCACCAACGCCCTGGTCGGCGAGAAGGTCGCCATCACCAGTGACAAGCCGCAGACCACGCGACGCGCGATCCGGGGCATCCGCACCACGCCATCCGGCCAAATCATCGTGGTCGACACACCGGGGCTGCACCGCCCACGCACCCTGCTGGGGCAGCGCCTCAACGACGTGGTCGACGCGGAGCTCGACGGGGTCGACGTGATCGCAGTGTGTCTGCCCGCCGATGAGAAGATCGGCCCCGGCGACCGGCGCATCATCGAGCAGGCCACGCGTCACCCTCGGGCCAAGCGGCTCGCCCTGTTGACCAAGGTCGACAAGGTGTCGCGGGATGAGATCGCGCAGCGGCTGATCGAGATCGACCAGCTCGACGACTGGCAGACCATTGTGCCGGTGTCGGCGGTCACCGACGATCAGGTCGACGTGGTGATCGACGAGCTGCTGCGGCTGCTGCCGCCCTCAGAGCAGCTCTACGCCACCGAGACTCACACCGAAGAGACCAGCTCGCAGCGCATTGCCGAGCTCATTCGCGAGTCGCTGCTCGACGGCACCCGCGACGAGCTGCCGCACTCACTGGCTGTGGTGGTCGACGATATCGAACAGCCTGAAGAAGGGCAGCGCAAAGTGCGGGTGTTCGCCAGTGTGTTCGTCGAGCGAGACTCGCAGAAGGGCATCGTGATCGGGCACAAGGGTCAGCGGCTGAAGGCTGCCGGCATCAGCGCGCGGGGCAAGATCGAGCAGCTGCTCGGACAGCCAGTGCATCTTGATCTGCGGGTAAAAGTGGCCAAGGAGTGGCAACGCGACCCGAAGCTGCTCGATCGTCTCGGCTTCTGACCCGTAGGGGTGAAGATTTCCCGAAATGTGCGGTGGGGGTGAAGCACAGTCACCCCTGCGGCACCTTTTCACCCCTGGCGCACATGAGCGGCCGTAAGGCGTGCTACCATGTGACTATGCGTTCGGTGCAGCTTCTCCTTAGCCGCCGCGGCGAGTCTTAGCCTCTAAGACCTTCCTCGCCGCGGAGTTTCGTCATGGTCTTCAGGCGTTGGTCAATCAGACCGAGAGAAGAGAGAAGCAAAAATCATGCAGAACCGTCAACAGCCCAGTTCAATGCCGGTGCACAAGTACACCCCGTACCACAAGCAGTTCACCGTCGATCTGCCCGATCGCACATGGCCCGACAAACACTTTGAAACCGCACCTCGCTGGTGCGCGGTCGATCTGCGTGACGGCAACCAGTCGTTGATCGATCCGATGGATCCCGAGCGCAAGCGCATTCTGTTCGACCTGCTGGTGTCACTGGGATTCAAAGAGATCGAGGTGGGCTTTCCATCAGCCAGCCAGACCGACTTCGACTTCGTGCGCTCGTTGATCGAAGACAACGCCATTCCTGATGACGTCACCATCCAGGTGCTGACGCAGGCTCGCGAACACTTGGTTCGTCGCACCTACGAGGCGCTGGAGGGCGCAAAGCAAGCTGTCGTGCACTTCTACAACTCGACCTCGATCTTGCAGCGTGATGTGGTGTTCAACAAGGATCGCGCCGGCGTCGTCGAGATCGCTGTTGAGGCTGCCAAGCTGTGCAAGAGCCTGGAGTCGGTCATCCCCGACACCGAGATCACCTACGAGTATTCGCCTGAGTCGTACACCGGCACCGAACTCGACTTCGCCGCAGAGATCAGCAACCGCGTCATCGAGGTGATCGATCCGACGCCGGAGCGCCCAATCATCCTGAACCTGCCTTCGACTGTCGAGATGACGAGCCCCAACGTCTACGCCGACTCCATTGAATGGATGGGCCGCCACATCGATCGTCGCGACTCGGTGATCATCTCGCTGCATCCGCACAACGATCGCGGCACGGGCGTGGCAGCTGCCGAGCTGGGCTACCTGGCCGGCGCAGACCGCATCGAGGGCTGCCTGTTCGGCAACGGTGAGCGCACCGGCAACGTCGATCTGGTCACCTTGGCGCTGAACCTGTTCACGCAGGGTGTCGACCCGCAGCTCGACTTCAGCGATATTCCGCACGTGCGCAGCGTAGTCGAGCACTGCAACCAGCTGAAGGTACACGAGCGCGCACCTTACGGCGGCGACCTGGTGTTCACCGCGTTCTCTGGCTCGCACCAGGATGCGATCAAGAAGGGCATGGAGCGCATGGCCTCCGATGCCGAGGCCGCAGGCAAACAATTCAACGACATCCCGTGGGCTGTGCCGTATCTGCCGATCGATCCCAAAGACATCGGTCGCGACTACGAGGCGATCATTCGCGTCAACTCGCAGTCGGGCAAGGGCGGCGTTGCTTACCTGCTGAAGGCCGATCACAAGCTGGAGTTGCCGAAGCGTCTGCAGATCGAGTTCTCGCAGGTCATTCAGCACAAGACCGACGACGAGGGCGGCGAGGTCACCAGCGAGCAGATTTGGAGCGCATTCAGCGACGAATATCTGCCCGCAGACGAAGCTGGCAACAAGTGGGGCCGCTACGAGCTGCTGTCGCTGAACACCAGCAGCGATCTCGACGGTGAAGTGCGCATCGACGCCAAGGTGCGCACCGATGACGATCAGCGTCAGGTCAAGGCGACCGGCAACGGCCCGATTGACGCCTTCGTCAACTCGCTGCGCGAGGCCGGCGTCGATGTACAGGTCGAAGACTACGTCGAACACGCCCTGACCTCCGGCCGCGATGCAGTGGCGGCCGCCTACGTCGAGGCGAGCGTCAACGGCCAGCGCCTCTGGGGCGTGGGCATTGATGCCGACATCTCAACCGCCTCGCTGAAGGCCGTCATCTCTGCGGTCAACCGCGCCGTGCGTGAACAGCCCACCGAGACGATCGAGGCAGCGTCAGAGCCCGTCGCCGTGCCGGTGGCCTGACCCCAAGATGCCGCTCTATCGTGATGATGCGGTCGTGCTGCGCACCCATGACCTGGGTGAGGCCGATCGCATCATCACGATGCTGACCCGACGTCGTGGGCGAGTGGCTGCTGTGGCCAAGGGTGTGCGTCGCACACTCTCACGCTTCGGCGCCAGGCTCGAACCCTTCAGCGTCGTGCAGATTCAGTGCTTCGAAGGACGCACACTCGACACCGTCACCCAGGCAGAGAGCGTTGCGATGCTCGGCGCCGCAATCGCCGACGACTACACCCGCTACACCGCAGGAACAGTCATTCTCGAGGCCGCTGAACGGCTGAGCGCCGAAACCCCGAACCCTGGGCTCTACCAGCTCACTCTTGGGGCGCTTCGCTCGCTGGCTCGCCGCGAGCATCCACCGCTGGCCGTTGCCGATGCCTATCTGCTGCGCGCACTCGCACAGGCCGGGTGGGCTCCGTCGCTCGGGGCCTGCGCGCGGTCAGGTGAGCCGGGCCCCCATCACCTGTTCTCGGCGTCTGCCGGCGGTATGGTGGCTGAGGCCTATGCGCCGGCTGGCAGCATGCCAGTCGATCACCGTACCCTCGAAGTGCTCGCAGGCCTGCTCTCAGCCACTTGGAACCTCGTCGAAGGAGACGACGAAGCCAGCATCGCCGCTCGAGACAACGCCCACGAGATCGTCTCTGGCTACACGCAGTATCACTTGGAGCGCAGGGTGCGGTCGCTGCGCCACCTCGAGCGCTGAGACCGCGCGGCCACGTACAATCGAGAGGTGGCCACACGCGAAACCCCAGCTCCTCTGCTGCCCATCGACTATGCCGGCGGGCAGCCCCCGGCAATCGATGCCAAGTTCGTGCCCAAACACGTTGCCATCGTGATGGACGGCAACGGACGATGGGCCAACCAGCGCGGGCTCACCCGCACCGAGGGGCATCGTGCCGGCGAACAGTCTTTGCTCGACGTGGTGGCTGGTGCCATTCAGATCGGCATCAAGCATCTGAGCGTGTACGCCTTCTCCACCGAGAACTGGAAGCGCTCGCCCGAAGAGGTGCGCTTTCTTATGGGCTTCAACCGCGACGTGCTGCACCGTCGGCGCGACCAGTTGCACGCCTGGGGCGTTCGGGTGCGCTGGGCGGGCCGACGCCCCAAGCTCTGGCGCAGCGTGATCAAAGATCTCGAGATCGCCGAAGACCTGACCCGCCACAACACTGTGATGGATCTCACCATGTGTGTGAACTACGGCGGCCGGGCCGAGATCGTCGACGCCGTACGCGCCATCGCGGCCGATGCTCAGGCCGGTCGCATCAAGCCCCGGGGCATCACCGAGCACACCATCGCCACGCATCTGTCGACTTGGCCAGTGCCCGACGTCGACCTTTTTCTGCGCCCCTCGGGCGAGCAGCGCATCTCGAATTTTCTGCTCTGGCAGTCGGCCTACGCCGAGCTGGTGTTTCAGAACACACTCTGGCCAGACTTCCGCCGCGCCGACCTCTGGGATGCCGTGCTCGAGTATGCGCATCGCGATCGGCGGTTCGGTGGTGCGGTGGATGCTCCACGCACGCTGGCCGGCTCGCCTCGCGAGAGTGCCGCGCCGGGCGCATCTGACCGCTAAACTGGTGCACAGTGCGCGCCAGCCGGGTGCGCAGACCATCAGGAGTGTGTCTTGTCTCAGTCTTCCCGTCTCGATGCCGTCATCTCGCTGGCCAAACGCCGCGGGTTCGTCTTCCCGTCTGGAGAGATCTACGGTGGCACCCGTTCCGCCTGGGACTATGGGCCACTGGGCGTCGAGCTCAAAGAGAACATCAAGCGGCAGTGGTGGAATGACTTCGTGCGCGGCCGCGCTGACATGGTCGGCCTCGACTCGTCGATCATTCTGCCGACCAAGGTATGGCAAGCATCGGGGCACGTCGAGACCTTCACCGACCCGCTCGTCGAGTCACTGCACACCCACAAGCGCTATCGCGCCGACCACCTGATTGAGGCCTACGAGGCCAAGCACGGGCATCCGCCGGTCAACGGCCTGGCCGACGTCAACGACCCCGAGACCGGCCAGCCCGGCTCCTGGACCGAACCGCAGCAGTTCTCCGGCCTCATGAAGACCTACCTCGGTGCCGTCGACAACGAAGAGGGGCTCGCCTACCTGCGCCCCGAGACCGCACAGGGCATCTTCGTCAACTTCAATCAGGTGGTCACCACCGCACGCCGCAAGCCCCCTTTCGGCATCGGACAGGTCGGCAAGGCGTTCCGCAACGAGATCACCCCGGGTAACTTCATCTTCCGCACCCGCGAGTTCGAGCAGATGGAGATCGAGTTCTTCACCAAGCCCGAAGATGCCGATCGTTTCTTCACCCAGTGGGTCGAAGACTCCTGGAACTGGTTCACCGGCCTCGGCATCGACCCGGCAAACCTGCGTCGCTTCGACGTGCCTGAGGCTGATCGCGCCCACTACTCTGCGGGCACCATCGATATCGAATACCGCTTCGGGTTCCAGGGGGGCGAGTGGGGCGAGCTCATGGGCATCGCCAACCGCACCGACTTCGACCTGCAGAACCACTCCAAAGCCTCAGGCACCGACCTCAGCTACTTCGATCAGGCCTCGGGCGAGCGCTACACGCCCTACGTCATTGAGCCGTCGTTCGGTCTGACGCGCTCTCTTATGGCGTTCTTGGTCGACTCGTACGCCGAAGAAGAGGTGCCCAACGCCAAGGGCGGCACCGACAAGCGCACTGTGCTGCACCTCGACCCGCGGCTGGCTCCGGTCAAGGTGGCTGTGCTGCCGCTGTCGCGCAACGAAAAGCTCAGCCCCGCCGCGCAAGAGCTGGCGGCCACGCTGCGCCGCCACTGGGCAGTGCAGTTCGACGACGCTGGCGCCATCGGCCGCCGCTACCGCCGCCAAGACGAGATCGGCACCCCGTTTGCCGTCACCGTCGACTTCGACACCCTCGACGATCACGCCGTGACCGTTCGTGAGCGCGACAGCATGACGCAGCAGCGCGTGCCGCTCGCCGAGATCGAAGGCTACCTGGCGCAGCGGCTGATCGGCGCCTGATGTCTTGGCCGCCACCTTCCGCACAGCCGGGGTGGCAGTCTGAACAGCCGTCTGCGTGGGGGCCGATGCCCCCGCGCATTCGCACACCGTTGCCGCCTGTGCAGCCGGCACCGCAATTCGTTCGCATTCCGCAGCCCCCACTGCCTTTCGCTCGACTGCAGCGCGGGCTTCGCGGCTATCGGTGGTGGCGACCGCTGCTGGCAATGCTGCTCACCGGGGTCTATCTCTTCGCCTTCGCCATTGTGCTCGGCATCGTGATGGGCATCGTGCTGGCCTTTGGCGGCAGCGATGTCGATCTCTCCGTCTTCGATCAGTCACAAGAGGTGCTGATGGAGGCCGTTTCCACTAGCCCGGTCATGCTGCTGTTGTTGCTGGGCTCGGTAATCGTCTTTCTGCCCGCTGCAATGTTGGGATGCCTCAGCGTCGGCCTGCGACCCTGGACACATCTGCTCTCTGTCGAATACCGTCTGCGCTGGCGCTGGCTGGCGGTCACTTTGGGGCCTGCCGCAGTGTTGGTGGTTGGTGTGCAACTGCTCAGCATGCTGGTCATGCTGGTGAGCAGTGAGGGGTTTGGCGCACTGGCCCACCCCGCCCAGTGGATCGGGCCGAGCAGCACCTTCGACTGGTCTGATTTCGCCGTCATCGCACTGCTTGTCATCGTGCTGGTGCCGGTGCAGAGCTTCGCCGAAGAGGTCGTCTTCCGAGGTTTGCTGCTGCAGTCGTTCTCCGCATGGATTCCGATCACCTGGCTGGCCGCCATTCCGGGCGTCATACTGTTCGTGATCTCGCATGGGTACGGGTTCTCAGGGCAGGTCGCCATCGCGATCTTCGCAGTGACCACCGTGGTGCTGACCGTGCGCACCGGCGGTATTGAAGCATCCACCTCGCTGCATGTGGTCAATAATGTGGTCGCATTTCTGCTGCAAGGCGCTGGTTTCGGGGTGACCGCCGGCAGCGGCCTCAGCCAGGCGCAGGCCGAGGTGCTCGGTGCACTTGTCACCTTGGGCTCCGAGGTGCTCATCTGCGGCGGCTATCTGCTCTGGGTGCTGCCCATGGCTCGCCGTCGACGCATCACCGTGCTGCGCGCGCAGCCTGATCTCGTGCAGTTCGCACCCGTGGCATACTGGCAGCCGTCTGTCATCACCGCAGGAGGATATCGTTGACCCCGCTCAGGATCGGTTCGATCGAGGCTGCCTCACCAGTGGTGCTCGCGCCCATGGCTGGCATCACCAACCGGGCATTTCGCCACCTCGCCCGTGAATACGGCGGTGGGCTCTACGTCTGCGAGATGATCACCACTCGAGCCCTGGTCGAGCGCAATGCCGAGACCATGCGCCTGATCACCTTCGACCCCGACGAGTCGCCGAGGTCGGTGCAGCTCTACGGCGTCGACCCCAAAACGGTCGGCGAAGCTGTGCGCATGATCGTCGCCGAAAATCTGGCCGACCACATCGATCTGAATTTCGGCTGCCCGGTGCCCAAGGTCACCCGCAAGGGCGGCGGCTCTGCGCTGCCCTGGAAGAAAGACCTGTTCACCTCGATCGTGCGCACTGCGGTCGCCTGTGCCGAAGACCTGCCCGTCACCATCAAGATGCGCAAAGGCATCGACGATGACCACCTCACCTACGAGTGGGCTGGCAAAACCGCGCGCGACGCAGGCGTCTCAGCCGTCGCACTGCATGGGCGCACTGCCGCTCAGCACTACTCGGGGCAGGCCGACTGGTCAGCGATCGCACGACTGCGCGAGCAGCTGCTCGACATTCCCGTACTCGGCAACGGCGACATCTGGTCGGCTGAAGACGCCATTCGCATGGTGCGCGAGACCGGCGTCGACGGCGTGGTCGTCGGTCGGGGCTGCTTGGGTCGGCCTTGGCTGTTCCACGACCTGCAACAGGCCTTCGAAGCCTATGCCGCAGACCCGAGCCGGCCATCCGTCGACTATCAGCCCGCGCAGCCGAGCCTGCGCGAAGTGGGGGATGCCCTCGTGCGGCACGCCCGCCTGCTCGGCGAGTTCTTCGACGACGAGCAGCACGCCTGCCGCGATATTCGCAAACACGTCGCGTGGTATTTCAAGGGCTATCCGGTCGGCGGCGAGCTGCGACACCGCATGGCACTGGTCGAGAGCTTCGCCGAACTCGAAGACCTGGTGGGCCAGCTCGACCCGACCGTGGGGTACCCGGGTGCCGATGTCGAGGGGCCGCGCGGTCGCGCTGGCACCCCCAAGCAGCCGCACCTTCCCGACGGGTGGCTCGACAGTGATCATCTGAACGAGCGTCAGGCCGAGCTGCTGCGCGAGGCCGAGCTCAGCGTGAGTGGAGGCTGACCAGCGATGGTTCAAGACGTAGCGCACCAGCCGCACAGTTCGAGCACCGGCCGGGTCAAACGCTTCAAATACTCGTCGTTCGACCGCGACCGGCTCTGGCCTGAGGTACACACCAACCGGCGCGGCGACTTCGAGCGTGATCGAGGCCGCATCATCCACTCGTCGTCACTGCGTCGTCTCTCGGCCAAAACTGGTGTGTTCTCGCCGACGGCAGGTCTCGACTTCGTGCGCAACCGACTGACCCACTCGCTCGAGGTGGCACAAGTCGCACGAGAGCTCGCGAAGGCCTTGGGGCTCAATCCCAATCTCGTCGAGGCGGCCGGGCTCGCGCACGACTTCGGGCATCCTCCCTTCGGCCACAACGGCGAACTCGCCTTGGCAGAGTGGGCGGTGCACATCGGCGGGTTCGAGGGCAATGCGCAGACGTTTCGGCTGCTCACGCGACTCGAGACCAAGCGCATTGTCGACGGGGTCAGCTACGGGCTGAACCTCACCCGAGCATTGTTGGATGCGACGGCAAAGTACCCATGGACGTACGAGGAGGGTGTGCGTCGGGCCGATGCCACCGGTGCGCCGCTCAAATACGGCGTTTACCATGACGACCTGCCCGCGTTCGACTGGGTGCGCAGCGGAGCCCCTGCAGGCAAACGCTGCATCGAGGCGCAGCTGATGGACATCTCCGATGACATCGCGTACTCGGTGCACGACTTCGAAGACGGCATCGTCGAGCGCTATGTCGACCCGGCGCTGATCAATGATCCGATGCAGCGGGCTGCGGTGATCAAAGGCATCGAAGTCTGGACCGGCACGCATCTGAGCGCCGACGATCTCGATGCGGCAATTGAGCGGCTGCGCCAGCTGCCGCTCTGGCTGCAGACCTGGCAAGAGACCCGCGGCAATGTGGCCAGGCTCAAAGATCTCACTTCAGAGCTGATCGGCAGATTCGCCAAGTCGATCACCCGCGCAACGCGAGCTGCGCATCCCACTGGTTCGCTCATCCGCTATCACGCTGACGTTATTGTGCCGCGCGAGACACTGGCTGAAATCACCGTGCTCAAGGGCATTGTGGGCACGTTCATCATGTCTGCGGGCGAGTTTCAACCGGTCTACGAACGGCAGCGCGAGATGCTCAGCGAACTGCTCGATCACCTGTGGGCCACCGGCGGCACGCATCTCGAGCCCCTGTTTGCGCAGCTGTGGCAGGCGGCCGGCGACGACGCTGCGAGGCGGCGGGTCGTGGTGGATCAAGTGGCGGCGCTCACCGATCTGTCTGCCGAACGCTGGCACGAACGTCTGCTCGGGCGGTAAGCACTCGAGCGCTCACTAGAATGGCTGCATGGCCGGCCGCATCTCTCGCACAGACATCGACGAGGTGCGTCAGCGAACCAACATCGCCGACATCATCGGCCAGCATGTCACGCTGAAGTCAGCTGGCATCGGCTCGCTGAAGGGGTTGTGCCCTTTTCACGACGAACGCAGCCCGTCGTTTCACGTGCGGCCGCAGCTCGGGTACTACCACTGCTTCGGCTGTGGCGAGGGCGGAGATGTCTTCACCTTCTTGCAGAAGATGGATCATGTGAGCTTCAGCGAAGCCGTGGAACAGATGGCCGCGCGCATCGGCTACACCCTGCACTACGAAGACGGTGGGCCCGATCGCCGCGCGCAGGGGCAGCGTGTGCGTATTCTGCAGGCCAATGAGGCCGCACAGGCGTGGTTCGCCGCACAGCTGAACACCCCAGACGCAGAAATCGCCCGTGCAGAGCTCACCCGGCGAGACTTCGACCGTGAGGCCGCTGCGCACTTCAGCATCGGGTATGCGCCTAAAGGGTGGAGCGGACTGCACGATCATCTGCGGCAGCAAGGCTTCTCCGACCAAGAGCTGATCGAGGCGGGGCTGCTCTCGCAGGGCCAGCGCGGGGTCTACGACAGGTTTCGCGGCCGACTGATCTGGCCGATCGTCGATGTCACCTCGCGTACCATAGGGTTTGGCGCTCGACGACTCTTCGACGACGATCAGGGGCCCAAATACCTCAACACGCCCGAGACCCCGGTGTATCACAAGGCCAAAGTGCTCTATGGGCTCGATCTGGCCAAGCGTGCGATCGCCAAGAAGCGGCAGGTGGTCATCGTCGAGGGCTACACCGATGTGATGGCCTGTCACCTGGCCGGGCTCGATACCGCAGTGGCCACGTGTGGCACAGCATTTGGTGCCGGACACATCGAGGTGATCCGCCGCATCCTTTCTGACGATGCCTCAAAGCCGGCAGAGGTGATCTTCACCTTCGACCCAGACGAGGCTGGCCAAAAGGCAGCCCTGCGCGCCTTCGCCGACGAACAGCGCTTCGTGGCGCAGACCTACGTGGCACTGGCACCCGACGGCCTCGACCCCTCTGATCTGCGCATGAAACGCGGCGATCAGGCGGTGCGCAGCATGATCGATGCGAAGGTGCCGCTGTTCGAGTTCGCGATGCGTCAGGTGATCGCACGGTTCGACCTCAACACGGTCGAGGGCCGCGTGCAGGCGCTGCACCAAGCCGCGCCGATGGTCGCCCAGATGCGCAACCGTTCGCTGCGGCCGGGCTACGCGCGCGTGTTGGCCGGGTTAGTGGGTGTCGACCCCGACGAGGCCATGCGCGCGGTTCGGGCGGTCGGTAGCCGGGCATCCCAGCAGCCAGAACGCGCACACGAGCTGCAGCCACCGGCCGAAGATCAAGCCCCCGCAGCCCAGCCGGAGGTGCATGTGCGCGACCTCGCCCGCGGATCGGCTCAGGCGCTGCGCGAGATTCAACTGGCTGAGGTGCTGCTGCAGTCACCCGATCTGTGCGAACCTGCCTTGCGCGAACGGGTGCAGCAGCTGCCGGTGAACGAGCATCGTCTGCGCGAAGTGCTCACCGCACTGTTCTCTGACGCCGACTACGCCGGCGATACCAATCGCATCGAACGGGTCATCGAGCAGCTGCCTGCCCACCTGCGTCCGCTGGCGGGGGAGCTGGCCATGACCGACCTGCCGGTGGGCACGGGAGCGGAGGCTGCGGCATATGCACGCGACCTGCTCACCCGATACGTCATTGATCGAGTCACCCAGCGCGCCCGTGAGCTGCTCGGGCGACTGTCGCGCGAATCCGCCAGCGCGCCGCCCGAACAGGTTCGCAACGTGCAGCGTATGCTTGTGGAACTTGAGACCGAGCGACGGGCGCTGCAAGACTCGATCGCCTGACGCAACCGAGACGAAGGAGTCCCCATGTCGATTGCCGTGCTGCCTGAGCCCAAAACGCCGTTCGTGAAAGCCGTCGCCGAGGGCGGAGTGACTGCCGAACCGCTGAGCGAGGACACCACTGCCGTAGTCTGGCTCGACCCCAAGGGCGCCGATGCCCTCGACGCGGTGCTCGCCGAGCATCCTGCCGTCACATGGGTGCAGCTGCCCTTTGCCGGTGTCGACGCGTTCATTCCGCTGTTCGCCCGCTACCCGCAGATTCGCTTCACCTCGGCCAAAGGCGCCTATGACCAGCCGGTCGCTGAACACGCTCTGGCCCTCACGCTCGCCGTGCTGCGTGAGTTTCCACACTTCGCACGCGCGCAGCAGTGGCAGAAGCAGGCTGGTCGATCGCTGTTCGGTCTGCGTGTGGCAGTTGTGGGCGCCGGTGGCATCGGCCGTGAGATCGTGCGGCTGCTGCAGCCGTTCGACACGCATATCACCGTGGTGCGCCGCCGTGCGGCCGAGCCTGTGGTCGGCGCCGACCAGACCGTCGACGTTGCGGGTTTTAAAGCACAGCTGCAGGCCTTCGACGTGGTGATTCTTGCCGCTGCGCTGACCGCCGACACCAAGTCGCTGCTGGGCGCCGGGGAGTTCGCTGCGCTGCCCGATGACGCTGTGGTGATCAACATCGCTCGGGGCCCGCACATCGATACGGATGCCCTGGTCGCCGCCCTGCGAGACGGCCAGATCGCTGGTGCCGGGCTCGATGTCACCGACCCCGAGCCTCTGCCCGAAGACCACCCGCTGTGGAGCGCGGGCAACATTCTCATCACCCCCCACACCGCCAACACTTGGGCGATGGCCGAGCGCCCGCTCTCTCGCCGCATCGCCAACAACGTTCGTGCATTCGAGGGTGAAGGCGAATACGAAGGTGTGGTCGACATCGAGGCCGGGTACTGACCCATGACTGCTGATCAGCAGGTGTCAGCTGAAGCGCTGGGCGCGGCACTTGGAGCGGTTCGGGCACATACCCCGTTGGTGCAGGCGATCACCAACGACGTCGTCACCAACTTCACGGCAAACGTGCTGCTGGCGCATGGGGCCACTATCGCCATGGTCGACATCCCGGTTGAGGCCGGTGTGTTCGCGGGCATCGCCGACGGCCTGCTGATCAACCTCGGCACCCCGCATGCCGAGCAGCGCGAGGCCATGCTCGAAGCGGCTGCCTCAGCGCACACGATACACACTCCGTGGGTGCTCGACCCCGTGGCAGTCGGAGCCCTGCCAGTACGCACCGAGCTCGCGGCGCAGCTGCTCGAGTTTTCGCCCACGGTGATTCGTGGCAACGCCTCAGAGATTCTGGCCTTGGCTGGCCAGGGCAGCGCTGGCCGTGGAGTAGACGCCCACGACAGCGTCGACGCGGCGCTCGATGCGGCCCGCCGCCTGAGCGATCGCACCGGTGCCGTCGTTGCAGTCTCGGGCGCGGTCGACCACATCGTGCACCACGAGTCGATTGTGCGCGTGGCCAACGGGCACCCGCTGCTGACCCGCATCACCGGAGGTGGCTGCGCCCTGGGCGCAGTGATGGCCGCCTATCTTGGGGTCGTCGATGACGCGCTCACTGCCACGGTCGCCGCCAGTGCCGCCTATGAGGCCGCCGCGCAGGATGCTGCAGCAGTCACGGCCCACCCCGGCACCTTCCAGCCGGCTTTCCTTGACGCTCTCAGCACGTTGACCCCCGCGCGACTCATCCGCAAGGCTCAGCTGTCATGACCCACCTCGACTTGTCGGTGTACTTGGTCACCGATGAGCAGATCTGCCGCAGCGCTGGCCGCAGCGTGGTCGATGTGGTGAGTGCAGCGGTAGCCGGGGGAGTCACCACTGTACAGGTGCGCGCCAAGCACACTGATGGTGGCCCGTTTCTGCGTCAGGTCACCGACATCGCGCAGGTGCTGCCGCCCGAAGTGACGCTGCTGGTCAACGATCGGGTAGACGTGTATCTGGCCGCACGGGCGTCCGGTGTCAGAGTGCACGGCGTGCACGTGGGGCAAACCGATCTGCCGGTGGCCGCAGTGCGCGCGCTGGTGGGTGACGATGCCGTGATCGGGCTCAGCGCATCCACCATCGCCGAGATCGCTGCTGCCGAGCAGTCACCCGCACGCGTCGACTATGTTGGCATCGGCGTGGTGCACGATACCTCGACCAAGCAGGATGCCCCCGCGGCACTTGGCGTTGACGGCGTGGCGCAGCTTGCCCGTGCCACGTCACTGCCCGCAGTGGCCATCGGGGGAGTGCACCACAACGATCTGCCGGGGCTGCGCGTCGGTGGTCTGGCGGGCGCTGCGGTGGTGTCGGCGGTCTGCGCCGCAAGCGACCCACAGCAGGCGTCTGCACAGTTACGCGAGGCCTGGGGCGCCTGAACCGCCCGCGCTGTGTTTTCTGCGTCGATGACGCACCCAAAGCGGCGATATGCGAGCAAAAACGACGCGCAAATTACGGTCTATAGCCCCAAATTGCGCGCTCCGGTGTGCGGTGCCTTGTGTGATGAAAGAGGCGTAAAGAAAACCCCCGCCAGGATGATTCAACCGGCGAGGGCCTCAGCTCCCCCGGTTGGACTCGAACCAACAACCCTTCGATTAACAGTCGAATGCTCTGCCAATTGAGCTACAGGGGATTGCGTATTGCAACCTCTTCATCTTAGCAAACTCTGACGCATTCGTCATATCGAGACACACGGCGACATCTGCGTGTCGCGCGAAGATGGTGCCGAGTAGGCTCGCACCACGTCACGCGGTGTATCCAAGTGGACGAAGGAAGCGGTCTCATAGCCCGCTGTGCGATACCAACGCAGGTTCGAATCCTGCCACCGCGTCTGCCAATGCGTCTGCCATAGAATCAGGCGTCGATGTCATCTACGCCGGGCGTCCACGCCAGGCCGGGCTTGCCCCACTTGCGCTTCTTGATGATCTTGTGCGCCGCGTAGGCATGTGGGTCTTCGAGACGATCAACATAGAGTACGCCATCAAGATGGTCATACTCATGCTGAAAGATGCGGGCCAGCCACCCCTCGGCGCGCACCTCGTATGCCGTGCCGTGCTGGTCTTGCGCCTGCAGCACAGCACGCTGCGAGCGACGAGTGGGGAAGCGCAGCCCCGGCGCTGACAGGCACCCCTCGGCGTCTTCGTCATCGTCGAGGTCGGCGATGGGCAACGATGCGATCCACAGCGTTGGGTTGGCCGCCACTCCGCGGTGCTCGACACCCTGCTCATCGGTCCAGCCGTAGACGAACAGCCGCAGGTCGCGCCCCACCTGCGGGGCCGCGAGACCGACGCCGGGGGCGGCATCCATGGTCTCGAACATGTCGGCAACCAGTACGCGCAGCTCGTCGTTGAATTCGGTGACCGGTGCGGCGATGCGATGCAGCACGGGCTCGCCGGTGATGACAATGGGAAGAATGCTCATGCACCCATGGTATTCCGCGAGACGAACCGCCGTCTTGCGCATTCGCGCAGCGGCGCAATGTCGAGTACGATTTTACCTTCAGTGCTGCTACCCCCCCGTGCAGCACAGAGATTCAGAAGGATGCGGTGATTCCCCCGTGAACAGACCTGCTGGTGCTCCTATCCGTCGTCGTCGTCAGGCGGTTATTGAAGACGTGCATCGCGCACTCGAAGAGCTCATTCTCACCGTAGGCGCCGGCAACTTGAGCGTGGTAGCTCTCGTAGACCGTGCCGGCATTACCCGCACCACGTTCTATCGACACTGGAGCAGCCTCGACGAGGTCATCAGTCAGGTGCTCACCGGGCGGTTCAGCGAGCCAGAACAGGTTGACACCGGCTCGATGCTTGGTGATCTGACCGCGCTGCAGCAGGCCGAAGTCGCTATGCTCAATGACCCGCTATTCCGCAAAGTCTTCCCATACCTCATGCAGCAGGTTTCCGACGGCGGAGAGGCATTGAGTACCTGGGGTGCCGGGTTCGTGGCTCCGCGTCGCGCACGGGTGCAAGCGGTCTTCGAGAGGGCGCTTACCCGCGGTGAGCTGCGCGAAATGCCCGATGTCGGTCGCGTCTGCGATGTGCTGCTCGGGGTGTTGCTGCCGGCGGTGCTGCTGCCAGGTTCGCGACCATTGACCCAGCAGGATGCTGAATGGTCGGCTCGTCTGGCGGCCATTGACGCCGGAGCACAGATCTGAGTTTTTCACAACAAGTGCACACTTAGTGCTCTTGTCTGTTATGATCGACCCGTCGGTGACTGCAGAATCCCATGCTTAGGGGGAGTGCGATTCTACGTCACCGATTCTTTTTCTCCGCAGGTTCTCTCAAACCCGCTGCTTCTGCTGGCGTGTGCTCATGCACGCCGCACGGTTTGGGCCAGCTATCGTTTGGCACATTTTGCAACAGGACTATACTGGCCGGACACACACCAGAACGCGCGTGATCGTGTCGATGCTCAGAGCGTCTGCGGTTATTCGTATGGTTGTGAGGCGAACGAGTGCAGACCGCTCGTGCCGTCCGAAGGTCGCCGCCGTGACGGATCAGGCTTGACCCGGGAGGATCGCTTTCTCAACCCGTTCGCAACTCGGCGACACCCGCTCCCGTCGATGCACTGCGGCCTCCGCGCGCATTGACTCGGTACTCATGCAGGTGGGCGAGCGCGCCGCGAGAGGATGCTATGGCACCCGTGATCGAGGTTGAACACCTCTACAAAGTATTCGGCCGGCGACCCCAAGAGGTCGTCTCCCGGCTCAAGGCTGGCACCCAGCGCAGCGACTTGTCGGGGCTCGGCACCGCCGCGGTGATCGATGCCTCATTCAGTGTCGAAGCCGGTGAGTTCTTCGTGGTGATGGGGCTCTCCGGCTCGGGGAAATCCTCGCTGATCCGCATGCTCAACGGGCTCAGCACCCCGACTGCGGGCACTGTTCGCCTGTTTGGTGACGACATCGGCGCGCTTTCGCCCAAGGGGCTGCGCGAAGTGCGCTCCAAACGCATCTCGATGGTGTTTCAGCACTTTGGCCTACTGCCCAATCGTACAGTTCTCGAGAACGCTGCCTATGGCCTTGAGGTGCAGGGCGTAGAGCCCGAGGAGCGACATGCACGTGCACGCGAGGTCTTGCACACCGTTGGGCTCGACGGCTGGGTCGACCGCTATCCAGCACAGCTCTCTGGAGGCATGCAGCAGCGGGTTGGACTGGCCCGTGCACTGGCAGCCGACACCGACATCCTGCTGATGGACGAAGCATTCTCTGCCCTTGACCCGCTGATTCGTCGCGAGATGCAGGAGCAGCTGATTGACCTGCAGTCTGAGCTGCACAAAACCATCGTGTTCATCACCCATGATCTCAACGAGGCGATGTTTCTGGGCGATCGAGTTGCCGTGATGCGTGATGGCCGCATCGTGCAGCTGGGCACGCCCGAAGACATTCTGACCGACCCGGCCAACGACTATGTCGCCCAGTTCGTCCAAGACGTCGACCGGGCGCGAGTGCTCACCGCATCGAGCGTGATGGAGCCGATCATCGGCCAGATCCAGGTCAACGCCGGCCCGCGCACCGCGCTGCGCCTGATGCGAGATCAGCAGATTCCCTTCGTGTTCGTCATCGATCGTGGGCGCCGCTACCTCGGCGTGGTCTCAGATCGCGACGTCACGCGGCTCATCAAAGAGGGGTCGAGCGACCTCACCTCGATTCTGCAGCCGTCGATCACGGTGCGCCCCGACGAGGTGCTCGCCGATTTGGTGCAGCCATCCGTCATCTCAAAACTGCCGCTCGGTGTCGTCGACGATCATGGGCGTTTAGTTGGGGGCATTCCGCGTGTCACTCTGCTGGCGTCGCTGTCGAGCGTTCCGCTGCACACTCAGGCGCTTGACGTGATCTCGCCCGAGGCGAAGGCACTGGCTGAGAGCGACACCCTGACCGAAGAAGCCCAGGTCGCCCTGCAAGAAGTGATCGACGCTGAAGACAAGGAGGTCGGCAAATGAGCACCCCACTGTTCCGTATTCCACTGGGAGACTGGGTCTCCGCATTCATCGACTGGGTCACCCAGACCTTCGGCTGGCTGTTCAGTGCCATCGCCCTGGTATTTGGTGGCCTGTACAACGGACTGTCGTGGCTGTTCGTGAGCCCTCCGTTCTGGGTCGTGATCGCCGTGCTCACGGCACTTGCCTGGTGGGTCGCCAGCTGGCGCCTCGCCGTGTTCGCGGTATTCGGTCTCTCGCTGATTTACACACTGAACCAGTGGGAGAACGCCATGGACACCTTGGCGCTCGTAATCGTCGCCAGTCTCATTGCGGTGGTCATCGCCGTGCCGCTGGGCATCCTTGCCGCAAAATCGGACACAGCGTCGAAGATCATTCGTCCAATTCTCGACTTCATGCAGACCATGCCGGCATTCGTCTATCTGATTCCGGCGATCATTCTGTTCTCGGTCGGTGTGGTGCCCGGCATCTTCGCGGCCATCATCTTCGCGTTGGCCCCGGGAGTGCGGCTCACCGAGCTCGGCATTAGGGGGATCGACAACGAGCTGGTCGAGGCCGGCGAGTCGTTCGGCGCGTCTGGCTGGCGCATCCTGCGTCAGATTCAGCTGCCCCTGGCGCTGCCCTCGATCATGGCCGGCATCAACCAGGTCATCATGCTGAGCCTTTCGATGGTGGTGATCGCCGCAATGGTCGGTGCGGCAGGGTTGGGCGCACCCGTGGTGCAGAGCCTGAGCCGTGTAGACGTCTCTCTGGGCTTCGAGGCTGGGCTGTCTGTGGTAATCCTCGCCATCTACCTGGATCGCGTCACGTCAGCACTCAACGCCCGTGCTGCCGCAGGGCCCAGCCACCACACCGAAGAGGCCGAGGAAAAACCGGTCGACGTGGCCGAAAACGCGGCAGCCGTTGCGGCGAGTGGCGGCGCCGAGACGCAGGCACGTCGCGAAAAGTCGGCAAATGCACCCGTCAACCACACCCGTCGCAATCTGCTGATTGCCGGCGGGGGAGTCGCGGTGCTCGCCGCAGCTGGTGCCCTCAATGGCGGCCTTGACGTCTTCTCTACCGAGAAACGTCGGCTGCGCATTGCGGTGATGAGCGGCTGGGATGAAGGCGTCGCCGCCTCATGGCTCTGGAAACAGGAGCTGCAGAAACGCGGGTACACAGTCGAGCTGACCTCGGTCGATGCCGCGGCTGCCTATGTCGGGGTCAGCTCTGGCAGCTACGATTTGGTGCTCGACACTTGGCTGCCCGAGACGCACGCCGACTACATTGCGCAGTATGGCGACCGCATGCTCGATCTGGGATCGTGGTACGACGAGGCGAAGCTCACCATTGCGGTCAACGACGATGCTCCGATCACATCGCTGAGTGAGTTGGCGGTCCACGCCGACGACTTCGACAGCCGGTTGATCGGCATCGAGCCTGGCGCTGGGCTCACCCGCATCACGACAGATGCGGTCATTCCCGACTATGGGCTGCAGAACCTGCAGTACTCGGCGTCGTCGACCGCTGCCATGCTCGCTGAGCTCAAGAGCGCGACGGATGCGGGGCGAAACGTTGTCGTGACCCTGTGGCGGCCGCACTGGGCGTACGACGCATTCCCCATCCGCGACCTCACCGACCCGAAGGGTGCACTCGGCAGCACCGAGAACGTGCACAGCTTCGCGAGGCAGGGGCTTGACTCAGACGAGCCCGACTTGGTCGCCTGGCTCAAACGCTTCCACATGGATGCCGCGACCCTAGCCTCCCTTGAGAATGCGATGTTCAACAGTGGGGTAGATGGAGAAGATTACAGCACCGCTGTGAGTGCGTGGAGTGAAGCGCCTGGGGTTTTGTGCCGTTCTCTTTTGAGTTGAGAGGATGGTTTCCATGCCGAAGAGAACTGATCAGGTGTTGAAGGACCGGGCGGTGCGTCTGGTGCTGGAGCACGCGAGTGAGTACCCGTCTCGGGCGGCCGCGATAGCGGCGGTCGCCCGTCAGGAAGGCGTGGGACGTGAGTCGCTGCGCCGGTGGGTCGTGCAGGCCGAGATCGATGCTGGTGCCCGTGAAGGGGTCACTAGTGACGAGGCCGCCGAGATCAAGGCGTTGAAGGCTGAGAACCGGCGTCTGCGGGAGGACGTCGCGATCCTCAAGGCTGCGACGTCTTTCTTCGTGGGGGAACTCGACCCCCGCAACCGTTGATCATGGGTTTCATCGACCAGATGAGGGCTGAGGGTTTCGCGG